>JADJQA010000001.1 GCA_016712985.1 Sulfuritalea sp.
TGCGGATGGTCGTTCCCGGCGATCTCTCCCGGCCAAGCCCCATGAAACGCATCTCCGGACACGGAATCTGCACGATGCCGACATCGTATTGCATGCAGAGCGCGATAATCGCCTTGTTGAGCGCCGGATAGCTCGCGGCCCCGGAATCGCGGGCATTTTGATTGAGGGCGCATTCGATCACCGCGACAAGCCGTCGACGCCTGGGGTCGCGGCGGGCGGAGGCCCAGCGGCGGCTATTCTTCCGGCAACCGACACTTTGGTGCGATCCGCTGGCGGATCGTCGGCGCACCGTCATGCCAAATGACTGGCAGAAGTATTTGCCGAAGCCCGCCCGCTGAATCCTCATTTCAGGATCGTTCCGGTGCTGTCCCGTACCGTGACTTCGACTGGAAATCCGGAACGCACGCTTTGCGTGACGATGCAGAAATCCTCGAACTGCGCGAGCACGCGATCGAGGTGAACGAGCATCTCTGCCGGTGACTCGATCCGGATGTCAACGCTGACGGCGCCGATGCGCAAGCGTCCTTTTTCGTTGCGCTCCATGCGTGGCCTGGCAACAGGATCGGCAAACATCGGCAAACTCCACATACGGTTTGGCAAGCAACTCTCACGCGCCGAAATTGTCCGGCATCTGAACGGCCACCACCTCGCCGCGGGCGGTGGCCACGCCCTCAACGAACACGGTTGAGGCGACGACCACCTTGCGCCCCTTGATTTCCCGCACCTGTCCTCGAATTTCCAGTTCCGGCGCAGCGGCGTGGGCTCCCAGGTAGCTGACCTGCAGCGATCCGGTGACGAAACGGAAACCCGGCAAGCTGTCCATCTCGGCCGTTGGCGCGATACATCGCGGCGGATGCAGTCCCCGTGCTGTGGCAATCTATCAGCGAAGCCAGCAAGCCGCCGTATACGAAGCCCGGAATCGCGCAATGGAAAGGCTCCGGGGAAAAGCGCGTTACGCTTTCCTCGCCATCCCAGAAGGTCTTGATCCGGTACCCATGTTCGTTCTGACGGCCGCATCCGTAGCAGTGCGACAGGTCATCCGGGTAGTAATCCTGAAAGGCTTTCATGCGTTGGTCTCCTGTCGGGCGCCATGCCGGCACTTTTCAAGCGGGTATGTTACAAGCCCTGCAACGACAAGGCCATCGAATCGCGCGTGGCGAATCACGCAATGCCAGCGGACACGTTGTTTCTGTTGAGTGCGCGAAACTACCCCATCACCAAAGGCATTACGACGGGCAGCAGCAATGCGGTCATCAGTCCGTTGAGGCCCATTGCCAAGGCTGCAAAGGCTCCCATTTGCTCGCTTTCCTGAAAGGCACGCGCCGTACCGATGCCGTGGGAGGCAATGCCCAGCGCGAAGCCGCGCACAGCGTCGTCTTCGATTTTCAGGGCACGGTAGAGATATCGCGCTCCCGATGGCGCCAAGAATTCCTGTTGCGATCACCAGCACCTGCCGTCAGTGAAGGCAGACCACCGATGCGCTCGGCGATTCCCATAGCAACAAAGGTCGTCACGGACTTCGGCGCCAGGGAGAGCTGCGTTGCCTTGCTGGCGCCCAGCAGGCTGGCAACCGCCACGGCGGAAAGCGCGGCGGTCAGCGAGCCAATTACCAGCGAAGCAAGTAGCGGCAGGGCCATGCGTTTCAAACGGGGAAGTTGCGCATGCAGCGGAATCGCAAGTGCGACCGTGGCGGGGCCCAGCAAAGTGCACGAACTGCGCGCCATCGAAGTAGGTGCGGTAGGCGTATCGGTGAGCCATAACAGGGCCACCAGTGCGCTGACCGCCAGCAATACCGGATTGGCCAGCGGATGACCCCCGCAGCGCCGGTGCAGGTGGCAAGCGCCCTGATAGGCAAGCAGGGTAAGCGTGAGGCCAAGCAGTGGCGAGGCCGCCAGGTAGACCCAGATTTCGCCGAGACGTGACGTCACGGGAGGCCTTTCGGAGTTCGGGTTCGACGGATCAGGGCGGACCACGGCGGTCACCCCAATGGTAACGGCCGTGCTGACAAGCAGCGAAGCCAACAGGGGCACCCCATTCGTCGGACATGCGCTGAAAGTGCAGCATGACCCCGGTGCCCGCGGGTACGAAGAGCAGGGAGAGATGCTGCACAGTCCTTGCGCTGTATTGCGCAAATTCGTCGACGGGCGCCACGCATGGCGAGGCCGAGGAAGAGCAATGCCATCCCGATCACCGGTCCCGGAATGGGAAGACCAAGACTCCGGAGATGACCTCGCCGGCAAGTTGAAACACAAGAAGCAAGGTAATGGCGCCGATCATTTCTTGGTTGGCCGGTCCGGGTCAAAGCGTGTTCGATAATCGATGTGCCAAGCATGGTAGCGCAGAGAGCTGGACCTGGCGTTGCTTGCTCGGGCTCGGGTCGTCGAATTCGCGATGCTGAATTATCGTTGTGAAAACAGCCACGGAAAGGCGATTGCCGAAATTCGCGTAGCCTATGGATGATCTACAATGGTTTGGGGCGTTTGGTGAAGTTGGTGCTGGATCTACGGCTTGAATGGCTGGCCTTGGCCAATAGCGTTCGGCGACCCGCGGCAACTTCCTGGCGCCAGGATTTTCTCACCCAAGGAGACATTCATGAAGAACCACCCCAAGCGTATCACCCGCCTCTTTCTCATCATGGCCGCCAGCGCCACCGTCAGCGCCGCAATTGCCGCGGACAAGCCCGTTGATGTGGGCAAGTTCGAATACGAAGGCGCCTGCGCCTCCTGTCATGGCCTGACCGGCAAGGGTAACGGTCCATTGGCGATGCAGATGTCCATTCGCACGCCTGATTTGACGGGTTTGGCCAAGGCAAACAACGGCGTTTTTCCATTTGATCGCGTGTTCCAGGTGATCGATGGCCGGCAGGAGGTAAAGGCTCACGGCCCGCGCGACATGCCGGTCTGGGGCCGCGCATTCAATCGCCAGAGCTCCGCTTTCTTCGAAAACTATCCCCACACGACAGCGAATCCGCTGCCCGGAGTCTGCATCCTGGCACTCCCGAATATCTCTATCGCATCCAGGGAAAATAACCTCCAAGAGGCTAGTCTTGAAAGAACGGGCGGTGATTGCGAGCTCGGCTGCCTGAAAGCTTGCCGACCTGCCACGGCGATCTAGATTGCAGTTTTCGCTGTCCCGTTTCCGACCAGGCTGAACTGGCTCCCTGGATGGCAGCAGCGCCGGTGGGATCAGGTAGGCCGGCCAGTGGTGGTCGACGGGACAAAAGCAACGATATTGAAAAGAAATCTACGGTTCCGTGGCCCGTCGGTGATTGGCTGAACAGAAACTCAACATACGGCTGCGAATAGCGAATGTCGGGCTCTTGGGCTTTCGGCGCGCCAAGTCGCGAACGATTCGGCCGGCAATCGTCGCGCGCAAGTCGGTAAGCGGCCATTCCAATAATTTATCGTTCCGCCAGAAGCGTCCTGCTACCATTTCGGCCTCCACCGATCTCTTCCCTGCCTCGATGTCCGCACCCTCCGGCTGGCTGTTGCGCGTTTTCCCGTTCCTGCGCTGGAGTTCCGCCATCACCCCGCGAAACCTCCGCACCGACCTGACTGCGGGTCTGGTCGGCGCCCTGATCGTCCTGCCGCAGGGCGTCGCCTTCGCCACCCTGGCGGGCATGCCTCCCGCATACGGCTTGTATGCCGCGATGGTTCCGGCGGCGGTCCCCGCGCTGTGGCGTCCGTCTTTTTCACCTGGTGTCGGGGCCGACCAACGCCATCTCGCTGGTGGTATTCGCCACCATGAGCCACCTCGCCGAGCCTGGCTCCGCGAACTACATCTCGCTGGTGCTGACACTCACCTTCATGGTCGGCGCCTTGCAATTGCTGATGGGCTTCGCGCGTCTCGGCACCCTGGTCAATTTCATTTCCCATACGGTGGTGATCGGTTT
The DNA here is from genome assembly GCA_016712985.1 of Sulfuritalea sp. GTDB lineage: Bacteria > Pseudomonadota > Gammaproteobacteria > Burkholderiales > Rhodocyclaceae > Sulfuritalea. Next base: position 3,893 of record JADJQA010000001.1, read on the forward strand.
CACCGCCGGCGCGGCGATGCTGATCATTGCCAGCCAGGTGAAGAACTTCTTCGGCCTCGACATCCCGCGCGGTGCCGTGTTCTTCCGCACGATCGAATTTTTCTTCACGCACCCGGCCGACATCAAGCCCTGGGTCGTTGCTGTTGGTATGGCGACACTGGCCTCCGGAATCCTGGTACGGAAACTGTTGCCCGCAATCCCCTACATGATCGCCGCCATGCTGGTCGGCAGCTTCACCGCGCTGGGCCTCAACCAGTGGCTGGGACAGGAGGTCACCGGAATCCGCACCCTGGGCGCACTGCCGGGCGCGCTGCCGCCGCTGTCGGCTCCGCACTTCCACCTCGAAACCATGCGCGACCTGCTGACCATCGCCGTCGCGGTGACGGCGCTGGCACTGACCGAGGCGGTTTCGATAGCGCGCTCGATCGGCGTCAAGTCCGGACAGCGCATCGACGGCAATCAGGAGTTCATCGGCCAGGGGCTGTCGAACATCGCCGGCGCGTTCTTTTCCGCTTATCCGTCGTCGGGTTCCTTCAACCGCTCCGGCCTCAACTTCGAGGCAGGCGCGAAAACCCCGCTGGCAGCCGCGTTCTCAGCCGGCTTCCTGGTCATTGTGCTGCTCGCCGTGGCGCCCCTAGCGGCCTACCTGCCGATCGCCTCGATGGCGGCCATCCTGTTCCTCGTCGCCTGGGGCCTGTTCGACTTCCATCACTTCGGGGTCATCGCCCGCAGCAGTAGCGCCGAACTGGCGGTGCTCATCGTCACCTTCATCGCCACACTGGTGATCCACCTCGAAGAAGCCATCCTGATCGGCATCGTGCTGTCGATGATGTTCTACCTGAACCGCACCTCGCAGCCGCTGATCCGGATTGTGGTTCCCGATCCCGCCCATCCACAACGCAAGTTCGGCCCCAAACCGGAAAACGGGCGGGAATGTCCGCAACTCAAGATTGTCCGCATCGAGGGCTCGCTTTACTTCGGCGCCGTCAATCATGTCGGCGAAACGCTGCAGGGCTACGCCGAACAGTTTGCCGAACAGAAGCACCTGCTGCTGATGTCGAAGAGCATCAACTTCGTCGACATCGCCGGCGCCGAGCTGCTGGCGCATGAAGCGCGGTCTCGCCGGAAAGGCGGCGGCAGCCTGTCCTTTTACAGCCTGCGGGCGCGCGCCGAGGAAATGCTGATGAAGCCGGACTATGCGGTCGACATCGGTCGCGACGCGCTGTTCGCGACCAAGCACGCCGCCATAGCGTCATGCGTGGCAAGACTCGATCACGAAATCTGCCGTCGCTGCACCGCCAGGGTGTTCATCGAATGCGCTAGCCTGCCGGGACCGCCAAGCAAGGCCACCCCATGAAAACCTACGCCGCCGACTTCTCCGCCCTGATCTTCAGCATCGCCGCATTCGCCGGCTACCAGATCTACGTCAATCGCAAGGGCCGCGGCGACCCGCACTACAGCATCCAGCAGATGATCAGTGCCGCACGCGTCGCCTGGGTCGAGACTATCATGCGCGAACGCCGCGACATCCTGGCGATCCAGACGCTGCGCAATTCGATCATGGCGGCGACGTTTCTCGCCTCCACGGGAATCCTGCTGATCATTGGCGTGCTGACCCTTTCCGAACAGGGGGACAAGCTCTCGAGTGCATGGCACTCGCTCAATTTCATCGGCCAGGTCGCACAGCAGATCTGGCTGGTCAAGCTGCTGGCCATGCTGCTCGACCTGCTGGTGGCGTTCTTCAGCTTCGCCATGGCGATCAGGTACTTCCACCACACCGGTTACCTGATCAACGTTCCGGTCGGCAGCCAGGACTTCGCGCAGCCGCATTTTGTCGCCGCGCAGTTGAACCGGGCCGGGCGCTTCTACAGCATCGGCATGCGTGCCTACTACCTGCTGGTGCCCCTGCTGTTCTGGCTCTTCGGCCCGCACTTCCTGGCCATGGCGACGGCGCTGCTGGTCTGGGTGCTCTACCACCTCGACCGCAGCCCGCGCCGCGAGAGCGACCTGACCGGGTAGCCTCCCCGCGTCTGGCGTTTTCCACCTGAAACAAAGTTTTTCTGCACGCCGCCGCCGCGGAGTCCGGCTACAATCGGTCCATGGGACATCGACTTTCAAAAATCTACACACGCACCGGTGACGCCGGTACCACGGGCCTCGGGGACGGTAGCCGCACGCCAAAGAACTCCGCCCGCGTCGCGGCCATGGGCGACGTCGATGAGCTAAATTCGCTGATCGGCGTGATTCTCTGCGAGGAACTGCCCGCTGACGTGCGCGAGCTGTACACCGGCATCCAGCATGACCTGTTCGACCTCGGCGGCGAAATGTCGATCCCTGGCGCCGTGCTGCTGAAAGACACGCAGCCGGCCCGGCTGGAAGCCGCCATCGACCGCTACAACGCCGATCTGGGGCCTCTCAAGGAATTCATCCTGCCCGGCTCAGGGCAGGGCAGTGCCGGACGCGCCGCTGCCCTCACGCACCTGGCGCGCACCGTCTGCCGCCGCGCCGAACGCGTGACGGTTGCGCTGGCCGCCGACGAAACCGTGTCGGACGCGGGGCGCCAATACCTGAATCGCCTATCGGATCTGCTGTTCGTCCTCGGCCGCTGGCTCAACAAGGCCGCGGGTGGCGGTGACGTGCTGTGGCAAAAGGGCAAGAACGCCTGACCGGAAAGCGTTCTACCGAATACGCGAGCGCCGGGCTTCCATGCAGTCCAGAAGCCGCGCGGTGACGCTGCGCAGCCGCTGGTTGAGCAGCATCAACAACTCGGTCATCAGCTTGACGCCGATGCGCGGTTCTTCGGCAATGATGCGCGAGAGCGTTTCACGATCAAGGACGGCAAATTCGATCGCATCCAGCGCAATGCAACTGGCAAAACGTGGCGCGCCATCGATCAGCGACATCTCGCCCAGCGTCTTCCCCGGACCGGCCCTGGCCATGATCTGCGGCAACCCGCGCACGTCCTTCTTGACGATTTCGGCGTTGCCATCCAGCAGCAGCAGCATGAAATCGCCATCTTCGCCCTCGCAAATGACTTCGCTGCCCGGCGGCGCGCGGTAGCAGCGCATGTAGCGGGCAAGCCCTTCGAGCTCATCCGCTTCGAAGTCCTCGAACAGATGGATGGCCTCGATGATCTCGCGGATCCGGCCGACAAAAGGCAGCGCATCTCCAAGAAACTCGACGTTGGGGATCTGGGCAATCTTTGTCATCATGTCGGCAGTATAGCTCCGCCAGGCGAGGCAAGCAGCAACAGCAAGCAATCGGGTGTCGTCGACTAACGCTCCGCGAGCACCACGCGGCGAGCCTTCACCGCGTTGGCGAGTATGTCGAGCGCAACCAGCGTGTCATCCCAGCCGAGACAGGCATCGGTCACCGACACGCCGTATTCGAGGGGCTTGCCGGGCGTCAGATCCTGCCTGCCTTCCTTGAGGTGCGACTCGATCATCACGCCGAAGATACGGTCGTCGCCGGCCGCCAGTTGGGCTGCGACATCCCGGGCCACTTCAAGCTGGCGCTTGAACTGCTTGCTGCTGTTGGCATGCGAAAAGTCGATCATGACGCGCGCCGCAACGCCGGCCCTGCCCAACTCGGCGCAAGCGGCATCGACCGCGACGGCCTGGTAGTTCGGCGCCGTTCCGCCGCGCAGGATGACATGGGAATCCTCGTTGCCGTTGGTCGACACGATCGCGGAGTGGCCCGCCTTGGTCACCGAAAGAAAATGATGGGGACTGGCGGCGGCCTTGATCGCATCCACGGCAATCCGCATGTTGCCGTCGGTCCCGTTCTTGAAGCCGACCGGACAGGACAGGCCGGAAGCCAGTTCGCGATGCACTTGCGATTCGGTCGTGCGCGCGCCGATCGCCCCCCAACTGATCAGGTCCGCAGTGTATTGCGGCGAGATGGTATCGAGAAATTCCGTTGCCGCCGGCAGGCCGAGCTCATTGACTTCCCACAGGAGCTTCCGCGCCAGCCTCAAGCCCTCGTTGATCCTGAAGCTGCCATCCATCCGCGGGTCGTTGATCAGCCCTTTCCAGCCCACCGTGGTCCGCGGCTTCTCGAAATACACCCGCATCAGGATCAGCAGGTCGTCGGCAAAGCGCGCTGCTTCGTGATGCAGCTTGCGCGCATACTCCATCGCCGCGGCGTTGTCGTGGATCGAGCAGGGACCGGCCACCACCACCAGGCGATCGTCGGCGCCGTGCAGCACGCGATGCACGGCCTGACGCGCCTGAAAGGTCGTCTCGGCGGCCGCGTCGGTGGGAGGAAACTCTCGCAAAATCTGCGCCGGGGGCGAGAGTTCCTTGATCTCACGAATGCGGATATCGTCGGTAATGTGCTTCATGCCTCAACCTTTAAGCGCAAAGTGTGTAAGATTGTACCGGACGGTCCGGTGGCAGCCCGCCGGACGCCGAAGCAATCCAGACCGCACAGTAAGCATGGGTTTCCGCTTTCCCCGCGCCAAGTGATCAATCTCATCTTCTTGACGGAAAAGCGTTCAAAGTTCGATTTGACTGGGGTATGCTTCGCCCCCACGACGATAAGGAGAATGAATCATGTTCCAGGTTCGGATTCATGGCCGTGGCGGCCAGGGCGTGGTAACCGCGGCAGAGATGCTTTCGATTGCCGCTTTTCAGGAAGGCCGGCACGCGCAGGCTTTCCCCAGTTTTGGCTCGGAGCGCACGGGCGCGCCGGTGGTGGCCTTCTGCCGCATTGCCGACAAGGAGATCCGCTTGCGCGAGCCGATCATGGCGCCCGATGCGCTGATCATTCAGGATCCGACCTTGCTGCATCAGGTTGATGTCTTCGCCGGGCTGAAGAAGGACGGCTACATCCTGATCAACACCAACAAGACCTTCGAGGAACTCGGCCTCGGCGACTTCGTACGCGACTGGCCCCACGATCGCCTGTGCACCGTGGCCGCCACCGATCTCAGCAAGAAGCATGTCGGCCGGCCGATGCCGAATGTACCGCTGTTGGGAGGCTTTGCGGCCGTGTCGGGAACCATCCGCCTCGAATCCGTGATCATGGCCATCAATGACAAGTTTTCGGGGAAGGTGGCTGCTGGCAACATCGCCGCCGCGACCGAGGCTTACAACACCGTTCGCGCCGGGATCGAGAAAGCCCGCCGCCAGGAGGCTGCCCATGCTTAAGCAGACTGAAGGTTCCCACGCCGTAGCCGAGGCCGTCGCGCTTTGCCGGCCAGAAGTCATCTGCGCCTATCCGATTTCACCGCAAACCCACATCGTCGAGGGCATCGGCGAAATGGTAAAGTCCGGCGAGCTGGCGGACTGCGAGTTCATCAATGTCGAATCCGAATTCGCCGCGATGAGCGTCGCCATCGGCTCCTCGGCCGCCGGCGCCCGCACCTACACAGCCACCGCCTCGCAGGGCCTGCTGTTCATGGTCGAGGCCGTGTTCAACGCCTCTGGCCTGGGCCTGCCGATCGTGATGACGGTTGCCAATAGGGCGATCGGCGCGCCGATCAACATCTGGAACGATCATTCCGATTCGATCTCGCAACGCGACTGCGGCTGGATACAGCTGTTTGCCGAGACCAACCAGGAGGCGCTCGACCTGCACATCCAGGCCTTCAAGCTGGCGGAAGCGTTGTCGTTGCCGGTGATGGTGTGCATGGACGGCTTCATCCTCACCCATGCTTACGAGCGGGTCGATATGCCCACCCAGGCCCAGGTCGACGCCTTTCTGCCGCCCTATGAACCGCGCCAGGTGCTCGACCCGAACGAACCCGTGTCGATGGGTGCCATGGTCGGGCCGGAAGCCTTCATGGAAGTGCGTTATCTCGCCCATGCCAAGCAGATGCAGGCGCTGGAGCTGATACCCGAAATGGCCAAGGAGTTCAAGGCGGTGTTTGGTCGCGACACCGGCGGCCTGACGCGCACCTACCGTACCGACGATGCCGAAACGATTGTGGTGGCGATGGGTTCCATCCTCGGCACGATAAAGGACGTGGTGGATGAAATGCGCGACGCCGGCGAAAAAATCGGTGTGCTGTGCATCACCTCCTTCCGACCCTTCCCTCTGGAAGCCGTGCGCGAAGCGCTGAAGAATTCCAAGCGCGTGGTGGTGCTGGAAAAGAGCCTGGCAATAGGCATCGGCGGCATCCTGGCGTCCGACGTTCGCAAGGCCCTGCGCAAGCTGTCGATCGATGTCTATACCGTGATTGCCGGTTTGGGCGGGCGTGCCATCACGATGAAGTCCCTGCATGCCCTGTTCCAGAAGCTGAAGCACGAAGAATCCGAATCGGTGACCTTTCTCGACCTCGACTGGAATGTTGTCAACCGCCAACTCGAGCGCGAACGCCAGAAGCGGCGCACCGGCCCGGCCGCGGAAAGCATGCTGCGCGACGTCGGTACTGTCGCGTCGAAGATTGCCTGAGGGAGACCATCCATGTCATTGCAAACCGTTAGTTTCTACCAGACCGGCACCTTCACCGTCGGCAATCGCCTGCTGGCCGCCGAAGAGCGCAGCGTACAGGCCAACATGCAGCGCACCAACTCGCTCAACTCGGGGCATCGCGCCTGCCAGGGCTGCGGCGAAGCCCTCGGCGCACGCTACGCGATCGATGCGGCGATGATCGCCAGCAAGGGCCAGTTGATTGCCGCCAACGCCACCGGCTGCCTCGAAGTGTTCTCCACGCCCTACCCGGAAACTTCCTGGCAGATTCCGTGGATTCACTCGCTGTTCGGCAATACTGCCGCGGTCGCCACCGGCATTGCCGCGGCGATCAAGGTGAAGAAACACAAGGGTCAGGGCGGCGATGTCCGCGTCGTCGCGCAGGGCGGCGATGGCGGCACCACCGATATCGGCTTCGGCTGCCTGTCGGGCATGTTCGAGCGCAACGACGACGTGCTCTACATCTGCTACGACAACGGCGGCTACATGAACACCGGCGTGCAACGCAGTTCGGCCACCCCGCCGGCGGCGCGCACGGCAACCACCATGCCGGTCGGCCCGGAACCAGGCAACGCGTTCGGTCAAGGCAAGTTCGTCCCCGCCATCGCCATGGCTCACGAGATTCCCTACGTCGCCACCGCCACGGTCGCCGACCTGCGTGACCTGGAATACAAGGTTACCCGGGCCATGGGCATGCGCGGTGCACGTTACATCCACATCCTGGTGCCCTGCCCGCTGGGCTGGGGTGCGGCGGCACAGGACACCATCCTGCTGGCCCGGCTGGCCAAGGAAACCGGTATCTTCCCGGTCTTCGAGGCTGAGTATGGAGAGGTAAAGTCGGCGCTACAAATACGCCGCCCACTCCCGGTAGAAGACTACCTGCGGCTACAGAAGCGCTATGCCCACCTGTTCGGGAAGACCCCCGCCGTGGCAACGATCGCGCGAATCCAGGCGCAGGCAGACAAAAACATCCGCAGGTATGGTTTGCTGGCGAAGGAGGCCGCATGAGCGCTTTCCCCCCATCCCCCTTTCCGCGAAAGGGGGCGATCATGGTTCCGCCGCAAGAGCGGCGTCCGGTCATTGACTCGCTGCCCCCTTGGGGCGGCCCGACGGAGGCAGCATAATGGACAAGCCGTTTGCAATCACGCTCGACCCTGGTTCTTCACTGGCCAACCACACCGGATCGTGGCGCACTTCGCGGCCGGTTTATCTCGACCGGTTGCCACCGTGCAACAACCAGTGCCCGGCTGGTGAAGATATCCAGGGTTGGCTGTTTCACGCCGAATCCGGCAATTACGAAAAAGCCTGGCGTCATCTGACCAAGGACAATCCTTTCCCCGCAACCATGGGGCGCGTCTGCTATCACAGTTGCGAAGGCGTCTGCAATCGCGCCAAGCTGGATGCCCCGGTCGGCATCAATTCCGTCGAGCGCTTCCTCGGCGACGAGGCGATCAAGCAGGGCTGGAAGCTGGCGCCGCCCGCTTCCGAGTCAGGCAAGCATGTGCTGGTCGTCGGCGCCGGTCCCTCCGGCATGTCGGCCGCCTATCACCTGCGCCGACTGGGTCACCGCGTCACCGTGCACGACGCCGGCCCCTTCATGGGCGGCATGATGCGTTTCGGCATTCCCAAGTACCGCCTGCCGCGCGAGGTGCTCGATGCCGAAATGCAGCGGGTCGTCGATATCGGTGTCGAGGTGAAGCTGAACTCCAAGGTCGATAACATCCTCGACAGCATGAAGGCGGGCAAGTTCGATGCGGCGTTTCTCGCTGTCGGTGCGCACATCGGCAAGCGGGCCTACATTCCGGCCGGCGATACCGCCAAGATCGTCGACGCGATTTCGGTGCTGCGCAGCATGGAAGGCGAAGACAAGCCGATGCTCGGTCGTCGCGTGGTGGTCTACGGTGGCGGCAATACCGCGATCGACGTCGCCCGCACCGCCAAGCGCATGGGCGCCGATCCGATCATCGTCTATCGCCGCAATCGCGAAAAGGCACCGGCACACGATTTCGAGATTGAGGAAGCGCTGCAGGAAGGCATCATGGTCAAGTGGCTGTCGACCATCAAGCAGGCCGGCGAAAGCTCCATCACTATCGAGAAAATGGCGCTCGACGAAAAGGGCTTCCCGCAACCGACCGGCGAGTTCGAGACCATGGACGCCGACTCGGTGGTGCTGGCGCTGGGCCAGGACGTCGATCTGGGCCTGCTCAACGGCGTCCCCGGCCTGGAGGTCAGCGACGGCGTGGTCAAGGTCGCAGCCAACATGATGACCGGGCACCCCGGAATCTTCGCCGGCGGCGACATGGTGCCGGCCGATCGCAACGTGACGGTCGCCATCGGCCACGGCAAGAAAGCCGCGCGCAACATCGATGCCTGGCTCAAGGGCACCACCCATGTGCCGGCGCCGAAACATGAATTGGCGACGTTCGAGCGGCTCAATACCTGGTATTACGCCGACGCACCGAAGACGGTGCGGCCGATGCTCGACATCATCCGCCGCCAGTCGACCTTCGATGAAGTGCAGGGCGGACTCGACGAATCCACGGCGCTGTTCGAGGCGCGGCGCTGTCTGTCCTGCGGCAACTGCTTTGAATGCGACAACTGCTACGGCGTCTGTCCCGACAACGCGGTCATCAAGCTCGGCCCCGGCAAGCGCTTCGCGTTCAACTACGATTACTGCAAGGGTTGCGGCATGTGCGTCTCCGAGTGCCCGTGTGGCGCGATCAAGATGGAAGCCGAGGAGATCTGAAGCGGCGAAGTAACTGCACGGCGTGCGGGAATACCCGCACGCCGTTTTTTTTGCGCCCGGCATCGTGCCGGCGCCTGGAGGAGGCGACTATCTGCTTGGCGTCAGTCGGCGCAGAGCCTGTGAAATAACTGGCACCCGCCACCCCATCCGTCGTTCCGGCAGCCGCAATCCAGTGTGTGCCGCTGATATCCATGAAAACAAGCGAGAAAAACGCGTAGCGGCACCAAGCGCGAATGCGAGAGGGGAATTCCCCATCTGCCCTGGACGGCGCCGCATGACCAGGCGCCCGAGGCAACGCTGTATCATCACCAACTGTCTGGACTTCCCTCGCCGATGGCGAGAGCGGGGTGCGTATCTGAAACGGCCTTAGCCAGGATGTGTTGAAACTCGCTTCACGGAGAGGAGAGGAGAGGAGAGGAACCATGGCGACAAATGAGAACAAGACAAAGGTGACGATTCTGACCGGGTCATACCGCATCAAGGGTTACATCGATCTGCTACCCGGAGCACGCGTGACGGACTTCATGCATGAGTCAAAGGAGTTCGTCGTGGTAACCGACGCCGAGGTCTACGAAGCGGAAGTATCCGGCCGGCAGGTTCTGGTCGCCCCGTTTGTCGACGTGAATCGCAGCCATATCCAGATTGTCACTGTTTGCTAAGGTCTGCTCATTCTGCAGCGCAGATGGCATGAAAACCGGCATGCGCGCGATGGTTCTTGAAAGGCCCGGGACGCCGCTGCGCCTGGTCGATTTACCGGTACCGCAACCAGGCAAGGGCACCGTCCTGATCCAGGTGGAAGCCTGCGGCGTTTGCCGCACCGATCTGCATCTGATCGACGGCGAACTGCCGAATCCCTTGCTTCCGGTAATTCCCGGCCACGAGATTGTCGGCCGAGTTGTCGCCATGGGCGACGAGGTCACTGGCTTCCTTATCGGCCAGCGCGTCGGCGTGCCCTGGCTCGGCTGGACCTGCGGCGAATGCCGTTTCTGCGTCAACGAGCGTGAAAACCTCTGCGATGCGGCACGCTTTACCGGCTACCAGATCAACGGCGGCTATGCCGAATACACGGTGGCCGATGCACGCTACTGCTTCCCGCTGTCCGACGCAGGCGACGCCGCACAACTGGCGCCGCTGTTGTGCGCCGGCCTGATCGGCTATCGCGCCCTGCGCCTGGCCGGCAACTCGCACCGGTTCGGCATCTACGGTTTCGGCGCCGCCGCCCATATCGTCGTCCAGGTGCTGAAGTTCCAGGGACGCGAGTTCCATGCCTTCACCCGCCCCGGCGATACCGCGAGTCAGGAGTTTGCCCGCAGCCTCGGCGCCGCCTGGGCCGGCAGCGCCGACGAAGGCCCACCATCGAAGCTCGATGCCGCGCTGATCTTCGCCCCCGCCGGGCCACTGGTGCCGGCGGCGCTGCGCCAGCTTGAAAAGGGCGGTTGCGTGGTCTGCGCCGGAATTCACATGAGCGACATTCCGGCCTTCCCTATGACATCCTCTGGGGCGAGCGCAGCATCCGCTCGGTTGCCAACCTGACTCGTCGCGACGGGCTCGAATTCCTCGAACTCGCCCCTCGGGTGCCAATCCGCACCGAGGTGCACCGCTTTCCGCTGGCGCTGGCCAACGAGGCGCTGGAACAACTGCGTCGCGGCGAGTTCCAGGGGGCGGCGGTGCTGACGATGGACGAGCCGGACCGGCACGACCCGTAGCGGACGGATCAGAAGCCCGCGACACGCCACTCTGGACGCACGGGCCGCAAATCGGGATAATCCGGCTGGATACGCTCGACGATGACCTGCGCAAGGGCGCCCCCCGGCGCAGGTCACTCCTTTCCCTTGTCTGAAAGAACACCATGGCCGCCGTCATGCAGCAGCTTGCAACCCCGCCCGCCGCCAGCCGGCTATTGCTGTCCGGCAACGAAGCCGTGGCCCGTGCCGTCTGGGAATCCGGCGTGCGCGTCGCCGCCGCCTACCCCGGCACCCCCGCCACCGAGATCATCGAATCGCTGGCGCGCTATCCCGACCTCCACGCCGAATGGTCGGTCAATGAGAAGGTCTCGATGGAAGTCGCACTCGGCGCCTCGATGACCGGCGCGCGGGCCTTCTGCGCCATGAAGCACGTCGGCCTCAACGTCGCCAGCGACTGCCTGATGACCATGACCATCACCGGCGCCTACGGCGGCCTGGTGATCGCCGTCGCTGACGACGTTGGCATGTCCTCGTCACAGAATGAACAGGATTCGCGCTTCTGGGGCCGCTTTGCGCACATCCCGGTGCTGGAACCGGCGGACTCGCAGGAAGCCTACGAGATGACCAAGTACGCCTTTGCGCTGTCGGAGCAGTACGAGACGCCGGTGTTGCTGCGCCTCACCACGCGCATCTGCCACGTCAAGGGCCTGGTCAACGCGGGCGAGCGCGAGGCCCACGAACCGGCGGGCTTCATCAAGAACCCACAGCGCTGGGTGATGGTGCCGGCCCATGCCAAAACGCGCATCCCCGGCCTGTTCCAGCGCGATGAAACCCTGCGCGGCGTCGCCGAAACATCGCCGTTGAACATCCTTGAGGCAGGCACCGATCGCCGTGTCGGCTTTGTCGCCTCGGGCCCGGCGTACATGCATGTCAAGGAAGCCTTCCCCGACGCGCCGGTGCTAAAGCTGGGCTTCTCCTACCCGTGGCCCCCGGAAAAGCTGCGGGCGCTGGCGGCGATGTGCGACAAACTGCTGGTGGTCGAGGAAACCGAGCAGTTGCTCGAAACCGAAGTCAAGGCCGCGGGCATTGCCTGCCACGGCAAGGATGTGCTGCCCAGGATGGGCGAACTGTCGCCACAGGTACTGAGCCCGGCGGTCGATCGCCTGCTCGGCAGGACTCCGCCGCCGGAGGCGGCGCCAGCAACGCCGATGAAGGTCTTTCCGCGGCCGCCGACGCTATGCGCCTCCTGTCCGCACATGGGCATCTACTACACCCTGTCGCAGATCAAGAACCTCATCGTCACCGGCGACATTGGCTGCTATACCCTCGGCGCCGGCCATCCCTGGAATGCCCTTGACACAACGATCTGCATGGGCGCCACGATGGGCGTCGCGCTGGGCATCGACAAGGGCCGCGGCGCGGTCGACAAGCACAAGCGGATCCTGGCCGTGATCGGCGATTCGACCTTCATGCACATGGGCATGCAGGGTCTGCTCGACATCACCTACAACAAGGGCAACATCACCGTCCTGCTGCTCGACAACAACACCACCGGGATGACCGGCGGCCAGGCCACGCCGGCCTCGGGCAAGGATATCCACGGCAAGGAAGCGCCGCGCGTCGACCTTGCCAAGGTGGTCGAGGCGCTCGGCGTGGCCAACGAACACATCAAGACGGTGGACCCCTACGAACTGCCCGTGTTGTTCAAGACCATCCGCGAGGAAATCAAGTTCGAAGGTCCGTCGGTGATCATTGCGCGCCGGCCCTGCGTGCTGATCGACGAGTTCAAGCCCTTCCGTCCCTACCTGGTCGAGGAAGACAAGTGCACCGGCTGCGGCAACTGCATCGAGGTCGGCTGCCCGGCGATCCACGTCACCCGCCGCGAAAAGGCGATCAAGCCCTCGGGGCGCGAGGTCGAACTGGCCTTCGTCACCATCGACAACCAGGCCTGCACCGGTTGCGGCCTGTGCGTCCAGCCCTGCGCGCCGGACGCCATCCAGCATGTGCCGCGGCGCGACATCCCGATCCACATCGTCAAGACATGAGCCGAGACCAGATCACCAACATTCTGGTCTGCGGCATCGGCGGCCAGGGCGTCATGACGGCCACCGAGATTCTCGCCGAAGCCGCCATCGCCGAAGGACACGACGTCAAGAAGACCGAAGTCGCCGGCATGGCGCAGCGCGGCGGGGTGGTCACCTCGCACCTGCGCTTCGGGCGCAAGGTGCTGTCGCCGCAGATCGAGCCGGGCACGGTCAACGTGCTGCTCGGCTTCGAGGGCGCCGAGGCACTGCGCTGGTCGCACTATCTGCGACCCGACGGCCTGGCGCTGGTGAATAATGCCAAGCTGGTGCCGCCGGTGGTCGAGCTCGGTCTCTTCGATTACCCGGAGGATCCGGCCGGCCAGATGCGCGCCGCGGGCCGCCGCGTGGTCTCCTTCGATGCCATGTCGATCGCGCGTGAGCTGGGCGAAGTCCGTCTGGGCAATACCGTGATGCTCGGCGCCATCGCCGACTACCTGCCGTTTGCCCCGGATGTCCTGCTGGCGTGCATCGTCAAGCGCTTCGCGCGCAAGGGAGAAACCGTGGTGGCAGCCAATCGCCGCGCGTTTGCGGCAGGCCGGGAGGCCGTGGCCAGGCAGCTTGGCGCGACGGTGGGCACGCCCGCCTGAAGCCATGGCAGATGATCCATATGACATCAGCAGGCGGAACACGGCATGACGGCAAGAATCATTGACGGCAACGCCCTCTCGGCGGAAATTCGCAGCCAGTTGGCCGAACGAGCCGCCGCCTTGAAGACCCAGGGCATCACCCCCTGCCTGGCGGTAATCCTGGTTGGCGAAGACCCTGCTTCAGCAGTCTATGTGCGCAACAAGGTCGCGGCCTGCGAGAAAGCCGGCATGCGCTCGCTGCGGGACGTCTATGCCATCGATGTCGATCCGGCGCTGGTATTCGCCCGGATCGCCGAACTGAATGCCGATCCTTCGGTGCATGGCATCCTGGTGCAACTGCCGCTGCCGAAGCATTTCGATTCGGAAGCGGTGCTCGAATCGATCTCGCCGGAGAAGGACGTCGACGGCTTCCATGCCGAGAACGTCGGCGCGCTGATGCAGGGCAATCCGCGCTTCATCCCCTGCACCCCCTACGGCGTGATGAAAATGCTGGAAAGTGCCAAGGTGCCGCTGAAGGGCGCCGAAGTGGTCATTGTCGGTCGCAGCAACATCGTCGGCAAGCCGATGGCCATGCTGCTGCTGGCCAAGAGCTGCACTGTCACCATCTGCCATTCGCAGTCGAAGGACCTCGCCTTCCACACTCGCCGCGCCGACATCCTGGTGGCCGCCGTGGGGCGGGCAAAGATGATCAGCGGCGACATGATCAAACCCGGCGCGACGGTGATCGATGTCGGCATCAATCGCATGGCCGATGGTCCCAATGCGGGCAAGCTTTGCGGCGATGTCGATTTCGAATCTGCCAGGGAAGTGGCCGGCTTCATCACCCCGGTGCCCGGCGGCGTCGGTCCGATGACCATCACCATGCTGCTGGCCAATACGCTTGAAGCAGCCGAACGCACGCAAGCGAGGGGCAAAAAATGAAGCCACTGGTCGGAATAGTCATGGGCTCGGACTCGGACTGGCCGGTGATGCAGGCGGCGGCCCAGATACTGAAGGAGTTCAATGTGCCCTTCGAGGCCAGGGTGGTCTCCGCGCATCGCACCCCCGATCTTTTGTTCGACTATGCCGCCGTGGCCCAGGAACGCGACCTGCGCGCCATCATCGCCGGCGCCGGGGGCGCGGCGCATCTGCCAGGCATGCTGGCGGCCAAGACCATCGTGCCGGTGCTGGGCGTGCCGGTGCCGTCGAAGCATCTGAACGGGCTCGATTCCCTGCTTTCCATCGTGCAAATGCCCAAAGGCATCCCTGTCGCCACCTTCGCCATCGGCGAGGCGGGCGCGGCCAATGCGGCGCTGACCGCGATCGCCATCATCGCCACGGCCAACGACGACTACGGCCACGCGCTGGCGATGAAGCTGGAAAATTTCCGCAGCAGCCAGTGCGAAAAAGTGATGGCGATGAAGTTACCGGAAGTTTGATGGACATCGCCCCGGTCCGGGACTACTTCACCGGACTGCAGGATCGCATCGTCGGCGAACTCGAAGGCATTGAAGGCGCGCCTTTCCTGCGCGATGCCTGGGATCGCCCCCGGGGCGGCCAACAAGACAAGCTTCCCCCCGTCCCCAGCCCCACGACTGGCGTTGCAAAGCCGGTCGGTTCCGGCGGCGCGGAGCAGTGCTCCGCGAATTCCCCCCTGCACCCCAGGGACGAGGGTGACACTGGTTCGCTACGCTCCGGGTTGAACGCTGCCACCGCCTCGGGGCGGCCCAGCGGCGGTGGCATCTCCCGCCTGATCGAAGACGGCAAGGTCTTCGAGCGCGGCGGCGTCAATTTCTCGCATGTCATGGGCGAACAGATGCCCGCCTCGGCGACCGCGCATCGGCCCGAACTGGCGGGTCGCCGCTGGCAGGCGATGGGCGTCTCGCTGGTAATGCATCCGCGCAACCCTTATTGCCCGACCTCGCACATGAACGTGCGGTTTTTTGTCGCCGAGAAGGAGGGGGAGGATGCGGTGTGGTGGTTCGGCGGCGGCATGGATCTGACGCCCTACTACGGCTTCGAGCAGGATGCCCGACACTTTCACCAGGCCTGCAAGGACGCGCTGGCGCCTTTCGGACCAGAGGTCCATCCGCGCTACAAGCAATGGTGCGACGACTACTTCTTCCTCAAGCATCGCAACGAAGCACGCGGCATAGGTGGCATCTTCTTCGACGACCTCAACCAGCAAGGTTTTGAGCGCTGCTTCGCCCTGATGCAAAGCGTCGGCAACCATTTCACCGCCGCCTACCTGCCGATCATCGAACGCCGCTGCGAAATACCGTATGGCGAGCGCGAGCGAGACTTCCAGGCCTACCGGCGTGGCCGCTACGTCGAATTCAACCTGGTCTGGGATCGCGGCACGCTGTTCGGCCTGCAATCCGGCGGCCGCACCGAATCCATCCTGATGTCGCTGCCACCCATCGTCAAGTGGCGTTACGACTGGCGACCCGAGCCAGGCAGCGATGAAGCCAGGCTCTACACCGACTTCCTGCCGCGGCGGGAGTGGGTGTAGAAAGCGCGCTAAAGAACAGCCGCCGCGCGATAGTGCCGTACCGCCTGCGCCGACTCTTCGAGTTGATCGAGCAATTGCGCCAGTTCGACATGGGTGGCGCGCGTGGGCGCGATGGCGAGCGCGGCTTCCAGGTAGCTCCTGGCCTTGCCCCATAGTTGCTGCTGACGGCATAGCCTGCCGAGCGTAAGCAGCAGGGCACCGTCGCGCGGCATGCGTTGCAGCCACTTCTCGGCCTGCGCGATGCGGCCAAGGACATCCCCGGCGGGCTCTCCGGCCGGGCCGCACTCGCCGTAGGCCAGCACCAGCGCCGCATCCCAGCGCTCATCGAGTGCATCCTCGATCACGCGCTGGGCTTCGCGACAATCGCCGGATGCCGCCAGCGCGCGCGCCGTCTCCAGCGCCAGAGAGGCTTCGGCGCGGTCGCTGTCGTCCAGCTCACGCCAGTAGCGCATCAACCCGGCGGAATCTTCTCGCAAGCCGCGCAGGGCTTCGCGCACGGCGCGGCTGCGGATCGGGGCCGCCTGTTCGGCGGTAAGGGCCTGGTGCTTCTCGAGCTGGCGCACCAGGCGCGCCACTTCGCGCCAGTTGCCGAGCCCCTGCTCGGCGCGCAGGCTCAGACGCAGGGCAGCGATATGCCGGCCTTCGCGCGCGCCGAGTTCTTGCAGGGCGTCACGGGCATCCTCGAAGCGACGGTCTTCGAGTGCGAACTCGGCTTCGGTCATCAAGCGCGCCGACTGCAGGCCGGCGCTGTCGTGGCCGCGCACCCGCGTCGCCCATTCCGCCGTGCGCCCCGCATCGCGCAAGGCGTGTGCGGCACGCCAGCCGGCCAGCGCGAGCATGCCGGATGTGGCACGATCCGGCAGAGCCTTTTCGGCACAACGCATGGCGTGTCCGTAACGACCTTCCTGCAACAGCCGCCAGGCGTCCCGCAGGGCCAGCGCGGCCTTTTCCTGTTGGCGGCGCTGGCGAAACTCCGCCACCGCGCGCGGCAGAGCCAGGGTATGGCCGACAGCGCGCGCCAGCAGGTAGATTGCGAAAAAGCCGGCAATGCTGGCGAGGACAAACAGATTGAGCGAGACTTCCGCGCGCCACGGCGGCAGCACCAGCAGCACGTAGCCGTCGTTGTAGCGGGCAGCCAGTGCCAGGCCGACTGCCAGCGCAGCGAGTATCAGCAGCCAGAACAGCGCGCGCATGGCGATCCTTACTTGCCCAAAACGCCGGCGCCGCCCGCCCCGCCGATGTTGCGTTCGCGGGCAAACTTCAGATTGCGCAGCGCAGTCAGTGTTTCCGCCAGTCCCGGCAGGTCGAAGCTGACATCGGTGGTCGCCAGTGCCTTCAAGGTCGACTGCGCCGCCTGCACGGGCTTGGCGCGATTGTCGAAGTAGCGATCGAGCTGCTCGCGCGACTGGCGGATCTCTTCGCGGAAAGTGGCGCCATCACGTTGCAGCAGCGCGAGTCGCGCATTGAGCAGGCGCAGCTTCAGGTTCTCGCGCAGGAAGAAACTCTGGTTGGGTGACAACAGAGCCGGATCGCCGTGGTCGATGCGCTCGATGCGCACCAGTTGCCTCAACTCGCGCCACACATCCGCACCCAGTTCACGCCAGTAATCAGCGCTCGCCGGCGTCGAATCGGATGCCGGCTTGGCGGTGTCGGCTTTCGGCCGCTGTTCATAGGCCAGCGGCAGGTTATCGACAACAGCCACCACGCTTTCGATCCTCAGCGACAGGCCGGTGATATTGGCTCCCGGCGTTGCCTTGAGGCGCTCAATGTCGCGGGCAATGAGTTTTCTCGCGGGCAGAAACCGTGGCTGGGCGGAGCGGGCAAGACGGACCTCGGCGCCCTGCAAGGCGATCAGCGCAGCCTCGACATTGCCGGCAAACTGCAACTGCTGCACGGCGATCACCACGGCTTGCTCGACTTCGGCCAGCACGCGCTCGTCGCGGGTACTGGAAAGCTCCTGGTACATGGCTTCCAGCGCCACGGCCTGGCTTTGCGTTTCGGCCAGCCTGGCTTCGAGCACACCCAGCTTCGCCTGCACGGTCGCCAGCGCTTCGTGGCTTTGCCGGGCCAGTGCCCGCCCCTCCCTGGCCACGGCGTCACCATCAGCGAGGCGGCGTGCGAGTTCCTGCTGCAGGCCCGTGACCTGCATGCGAGTGTCGGCCCATTGCGCCACGACCACGGCAATCGCGACCACAAGGACACGCAGCGCCGGACTGCGCCAGGCATCCCGCCACCGGCTGGGAGGACGAGTCGAATCAGTTTGAACGGGAGTTTCCATGAGTTGCGAAGTATTGCATGAGTCCGGCCAGCAAACCGTCATCGCCGGGGTCGGTCGCTATCACTTTGGCAAAGCCGAGGGCCTGCGCCTGCTCGGCAATGCGCGCATGCGGCACGAAAACCGGCGTCTTCTTCAACCACGCCAGGCCGAGCCGACCGACCATGACAACAAGGTTGCGCAAGCCCTCGCTGCTGGTCATGGTCACCGCATCGAGTTGCCCCTCCTCCCACAGCTTGAGCAAGGGAGCAGCGTCAATCGATGGCCTGGAGCGGCGGTAGCAGGTCAGGTATTCGATGGTGGCGCCGCGTGCCCTGAGGGTGTCGCCAAGCAGCTCGCGGCCGCCCTCGCCGCGAAAGATGATCACGCGCTTGCCGCGTACGTCGGTCAGTTCGGGAAGTTCCAGCAGGGCTTCGGAGTCGAAGCGCAAGGGCGGCGAGATGACGCGATGAATGCCATGCCGCGCCAGTTCGCCTTCGCTGCTCTTGCCGATGGCCGCCACACGCAGCGCAGCGGGCCAGGAGCGGCGCGGCAGGATCAGGCCCAGCGCCTTTTCTATCGCATTCGGACTGACGAAAACGGCGAGGTCAAAGCTGTCAAGACGAATCGCCGCATCGAGCACGCGGGCAGCGTCATCAATATCGCGGATTTCCAGTACCGGGTAGAGCACCGGAATCGCACCGCGCTTGACAAGTTCGGTGGCGAGATGCGTTGCCTGGCCCGCCGGGCGCGTCACCACGACATGGCAGCCGGTCAGAGGCATGCTCAGCCGCCAAGTGCAGCGAGGATTTCCGTGGCGCCCCGCGCGCGCAGTTCGGCTGCCATTTGCGTGCCAAGTGCTTCGGGGTCGCCGCAATCGCCGCTGAGTTCGGCTTGCGCCACGCGCGTGCCATCGGGTGAGGCGACGAAGCCGCGCAGATAGAGATTGCCCCCGCACATTTCGGCAAAGGCTCCCAGCGGGACTTCGCAACTGCCGGCCAGCGCCCGCGACACGGCACGTTCGGCACGCACGCAGGCGGCCGTATCCGGGTCATTCAGGGGCGCGACCCAGGCTGCCACGTCGACTCGCAAGGCCAGCGCTTCGATCCCCAGCGCGCCCTGACCGGCGGCGGGCAGCGAATCCTCGGCGGGCAGCACGGCGCGGATGCGTTCGCCCAGACCAAGCCGCGTCAAACCAGCCGCGGCAAGAATGATGGCATCAAACCGGCCTTCGTCGAGCTTGCGCAATCGAGTGTCCAGATTGCCGCGCAAGGGTGTCACGGCGAGAGAAGGATAGCGCGCATGCAACTGGGCTTCGCGCCGAAGGCTGGAGGTGCCCACCACTGCCCCCGGCGGCATGTCCTCCAGACTGGCGTACTTGCTAGACACCAGGGCGTCCAGCGGGACTTCGCGCGGACCGATGGCAACCAGTGAAAACTCCGGCTCCATCTGCATCGGCACGTCCTTCATGGAATGCACGGCGAGATGGGCCGCGCCGTCGAGCAGGGCGGCCTCCAGTTCCTTGACAAACAGCCCCTTGCCGCCGACCTTGGACAACGGCCGATCAAGGATCTGGTCGCCGCGCGTGGTCATGCCGAGCAGCTCGACATGACACGCCGGATAGAGTTGCAGCAGCAGATTGCGTACGTGCCCTGCCTGCCAGAGAGCCAGCCTGGATTCGCGCGTGGCGATGACGATGCGTTCAGGCGCGGAGGCAGGTACGGGACTCACTGGACGACCGATCCGCGAAAAGCGACATGCTCAACAAGTAGGCCTGCACCGCGGCCTCTGCGGCAACAAGAATCAGCCGGCGCTCTGACGCGGCGCCAACGCTGCGCTCTCGACCCAGCGTTTGATGCGGTTGGCGTCGCCGATGCGGGTCATCTTGCCCCAGGAGTCAAGCAGCACGATGATGGTCGGCTTGTTGTTAAGCCAAGCCTGCATCACCAGGCATTTCCCTGCTTCATTGATGTAACCGGTCTTGGACAGGCCGATCTCCCATGTCGGACTGTTGACCAGCGTGTTCGTGTTGCGGAACTGCTGCGACCGGCCGGCGATGGTGAATTCGCCGTCAGAGGTCGTCGAAAACTCGCGAATCAGCGGATACTGATGCGCGGCGTCGACCATTTTCGCCAGGTCGTGCGGGCTGGATACATTGGCTGCGGTCAGACCCGTCGGGTCCTGGAACCGCGTATCGACCAGACCCAGAACCTGCGCCTTGCGGTTCATCGCGGCAATGAAAGCCTCTCGACCGCCCGGATAGTTGCGTGACAAGGCCGCGGCAGCGCGGTTTTCCGAGGACATCAAGGCCAGGCGCAGCATTTCCTCGCGCGCCAGATGGGTGCCGACCTTGAGACGCGATCGCGTTCCCTTGATGATATCGACATCCTCTTCGCCTATCGCCAGTGTCTCGTCAAGCCTCAGCTTGGCATCAAGCACCACCATGGCTGTCATCAGCTTGGTAATCGACGCAATCGGCAAAACAGTGTTGGGATTCTTTTCAAAAAGAACCGCCCCGCTTGTCTGATCCAGCACCAAGGCAGCCGACGACTGCACGGCGAGGTGCTGAGAATCATCCAGCTACGCGGCCCGCTGCATGGATTTTGCGCGCGTCGCCATCTTGACCCTCTGTGGCTTTGCTGCTGCGCGTGGCGCCTGTTTTTTCGTGGCGACCGCCTTCTTCTTCTTGGTGGCTGCCTCGACATCCGTTGGCGTAACGCCGGCGCCAACCATCGCGGCCGCCAACAACATCAGTAGTGCTTTCTTCATCGAGATGCCCTCCTGCAATGATTTCATTCTAGCAGAGCAGTTCACCTCTGCAACAATTTCTATCAGCAGTTCTCTTTAGAAATAAAAGAGTTGGACCTTGGCGCTCAACAATAACATTAAGAGCACCTGCGGGCATAGTTGCGTTCAGGCACCCGTCGTGATCTTCTGCTGGGCCTCCACCGACAACAGGGCGGCAACATTGACGATGCGCCTGACCGTGGCGGTAGGCGTCAGGATATGCGCCGGACGCGCCGCGCCAAGCAGCAGCGGCCCTACCGTCAGCCCGTCACCCACTGCGGTCTTTACCAGATTGAAGGCGATGTTGGCGGCATCGAGCGTCGGCATGATCAAGAGGTTGACCTGGCCCTTCAGCGTCGACCCGGGAAACACCTGGCGCCGGATGTCTTCCGACAGCGCGGCATCGCCGTGCATCTCGCCATCCACTTCGAGTTGCGGGGCGATTTGCCGCAGGATCTCCAGCGCACCGCGCATCTTGATCGCCGTCGGCGTGTTCTCGGTGCCGAAACTCGAATGCGACAGCAGCGCGACCTTGGGCGCAAGGCCAAAGCGCGCGACTTCGGCGGCGGCCAGCAGGGTCATCTCCGCAACTTGCTCCGCGCTCGGATCGTAATTGACATAGGTGTCGCCGATGAACAGGGTTCGATGCGGCAGGATCAACATGTTCATGGCGTAGAAATGCTCGATCCCGGGCTTCCTGCCGATGACATGTTCGATGTAGCCGAGATGCAGCGAATGCGGGCCGAAGGTGCCGCAAAGCATCGCGTCGGCAAAATTGCGTCGAACCAGCATGGCGCCGATCAGCGTGGTGCGCCGCCTCATCTCCCGCTTGGCATACTCGACACTGATGCCCTTGCGCGAGGTCAGCTCATAATAGTCCTGCCAGAACTCCTTGTAGCGCGGATCGGAATCCAGGCTGACCAGCTCGAAATGCTCACCGGCACGGATCCGCAGGCCATGACGCTCGATGGTCTTCTGGATTACCTCGGGGCGGCCGATCAGGGTTGGCAGCGCCAGATTCTCGTCGCAGACCGTTTGCACGGCGCGCAGGACGCGCTCATCCTCGCCTTCACAAAACACCACGCGTGCCGGATTCTTGTGGGCGGCGGCGAACACCTTGCGCATCAGGAGGCCAGTGGAATAGACAAAGTCATTCAATTGCCGGACATAGGCCACCATGTCGACAATCGGCCTCGTGGCGACGCCGGAATCCATCGCGGCCTGGGCCACCGCCGGGGCGATCTTGATGATGAGGCGGGGATCGAAGGGTTTGGGAATCAGGTATTCCCGGCCGAATGACAAGTCCTCCCTGCCGTAGGCGGCGGTCACCACCTCCGACTGCTCAGCGTGCGCCAGTTCCGCAATGGCCTTCACGGCAGCGAGTTTCATTGCCTCATTGATGGTCGTCGCGCCAACGTCGAGAGCGCCTCTGAACATGAACGGGAAACACAGGACGTTGTTGACTTGATTCGGATAGTCCGAACGGCCGGTGCCGATGATGGCGTCGGGGCGCACGGCCATGGCCTCCTCCGGAAGGATCTCGGGCGTGGGATTGGCCATGGCCAGAATCAAAGGGTCCGTCGCCATGCTCGCGACCATTTCCGGCTTCAATACACCCGCCGCGGACAAGCCGAGGAAGATGTCCGCACCGACCATCACATCCGCGAGGGTGCGCGCATCCGTGACCTGCGCATAGCGGGCTTTGGACGGATCGAGCCCTTCGCGTCCGTCATGGATCACGCCCGTGCTATCGACCGCAAATACATTCTTCGGATCGAGCCCGAGGCTGACCAGCAGGTCGAGGCAAGCGATCGCCGCAGCCCCCGCGCCCGAGCAAACCAGTTTCGCCTTGGCGATATCCTTGCCGACAACGCGCATGCCATTCAGCACGGCGGCACTGGCAATAATGGCCGTGCCGTGCTGGTCGTCGTGGAAAACCGGGATCTTCATGCGTTCGCGCAGCCTGGCCTCGACATAGAAGCACTCGGGCGCCTTGATGTCTTCAAGATTGATGCCACCAAAGGTCGGCTCCAGCGCAGCGATGATGTCAACCAGTTTGTCCGGGTCGTTCTCGGCGACTTCGATGTCGAACACGTCGATGCCGGCGAACTTTTTGAACAACACCCCCTTGCCTTCCATGACCGGCTTGCCGGCCAGCGGTCCGATGTTGCCCAAGCCGAGTACCGCGGTGCCGTTGGTAATTACCGCCACCAGATTGGCGCGCGAAGTGTACAAGGCTGCGGTCGTCGGGTCGCGCACGATTTCGTCGCAGGCGGCGGCCACGCCCGGCGAGTAGGCCAGTGACAAGTCAGCCTGATTGGTCAGTGCCTTGGTGGGAGTAACCGCAATCTTGCCGGGTTTGGGGGTGCGGTGATATTCCAGTGCCGCAGCGCGGATACGTTCGTCCATAAAAGCCTTCTCTCGTTGGTATTGGTCCCAATTGTATCGCGGTGTCGCGCACGGGGTCTCCTTGGGAGAATGGCTGGTGCGGCCTTGCCGGGCGGCCTCGATGCCGTTCGTCGCATCACCGAAGTCCGCGTTGCCGTGGCAGCGGCGCCGGAGCGAGTGACTCCAAGGGAAGGTCAAATCCCGGCCGTCGGCGCCCCGCGAAGGGGAAATGTCTGACAGAACCGGAGCTTTCCGCTAGACTCGCAAGTTCCCGCGCCGAATCACCAGCGCCGACTTTTGAATGGAGAAATTGAATGCGCCAAAGCACCTATACCGCTGCCTCCGTCTCCGCTCCCGAGTATGTCCGACATGAAAAGCTGAAGGCTTGGGTAGCCGAAATCGCCAACCTGACCCAGCCCGATCAAATCTATTGGGCCGACGGTACCCAGGAAGAATACGACCGCCTGTGCGCACAACTGGTCGAGGCCGGCACCTTCATCAAGCTGAAAAAGCGCAAGAATTCCTTCCTGGCTTTCTCCGATCCTTCCGACGTTGCCCGCGTCGAGGACCGCACCTACATCTGCTCCGAGAAGAAGGAAGACGCCGGCCCCACCAACAACTGGGAAGACCCGGCGAAGATGCGCGAGACGCTCAAAGGCGTGTTCAAGGGCTGCATGAAGGGTCGCACCATGTACGTGATACCCTTCTCGATGGGCCCTGTCGGCTCGCCCATCGCCCAGATCGGCGTGGAAATCACTGATAGCGCCTACGTGGTGGTCAACATGCGCATCATGACCCGCATGGGCAAGGCGGTGTTTCCGGTGCTCGGCGCCGACGGCGCCTACGTCCCTTGCGTGCACTCGATCGGTGCACCGAAGGAACCCGGCCAGAAGGATCCAAAATGGCCGTGCAACCCGACCGTCAAGTACATCGTGCACTATCCCGAAACCCGCGAAATCTGGTCTTACGGTTCCGGCTACGGCGGCAACGCGCTGCTCGGCAAGAAGTGCCTGGCCCTGCGTATCGCCTCCAACATGGCGCGTGACGATGGCTGGATGGCCGAGCACATGCTGATCTTGGGCGTCCAATCGCCTGCCGGCGAGAAGCACTACGTCGCCGCCGCTTTCCCCTCGGCCTGCGGCAAGACCAACTTCGCCATGCTGGTGCCGCCGGCAAGCCTGAGCGGCTGGAAGGTCACCACCATCGGCGACGACATCGCCTGGATCAAGCCGCGCAAGGACAAGAACGGCGTCACCCGTCTGTACGCGATCAACCCGGAGGCCGGCTTTTTCGGCGTCGCGCCTGGCACCAACGACAAGACCAACTTCAACGCCATGGCCTCGCTCGCCGAGAACACTATCTTCACCAATGTCGCGCTGACCGACGACGGCGATGTCTGGTGGGAAGGCATGGGCCCGGCGCCCGCTCACGCGATCGACTGGCAGGGCAATGACTGGACGCCCGCAATCGCCAAGGAGAAGGGCACCAAGGCGGCACACCCGAACTCGCGCTTCACCGCGCCGGCTTCGCAGTGCCCCTGCATCGATGACCAGTGGGAGAGTACCGAAGGCGTGCCCATCTCGGCCTTCCTGTTCGGTGGCCGCCGCGCCTCGACCGTGCCGCTGGTCCTGCAGACCCGCGACTGGGATCACGGTGTCTTCGCCGCCGCCACGCTCGGCTCGGAGACCACCGCCGCC
Source organism: Sulfuritalea sp. (assembly GCA_016712985.1). GTDB lineage: Bacteria > Pseudomonadota > Gammaproteobacteria > Burkholderiales > Rhodocyclaceae > Sulfuritalea. The sequence goes on from JADJQA010000001.1 coordinate 29,026, forward strand.
GCTTTTGGGCAGCAGGGCGTCGTCCGTCGTGACCCCTTCGCCATGCTGCCCTTCTGCGGCTACAACATGGCCGACTACTACAACCATTGGCTGAAGATGGGCAAGGTCGCAGACAAGCCGGTGCCGATCTTCGTGGTCAACTGGTTCCGCATGAACGAGAAGGGCGAGTTCGCCTGGCCCGGCTTCGGCGACAATGCGCGCGTCCTCAAGTGGATCATCGACCGCTGCGAAGGCCGCGTTCCGGCCAAGGAATCGGTGCTCGGCTGGATGCCCAACTATGAGGACATCGACTGGTCCGGTGCCGACTTTTCCAAGGAGCAGTTCGCCGGCGTCACCAGCCTCGACAAGCAGGCATGGCTCAGCGAACTCACCGGGGTCAAGGAATGGTTCGGCAAAATGGGCGACAAACTCCCGCCCAAGCTGGCCACGATCCGCAACGAGTTCGAGCAGAGCTTCGAAAAGGCCGCCTGAGGCAGCAAGGCCTTTTGCCGGCACGAGGCCGCCTTCGGGCGGCCTTTTTCATTCCTGCCGGCGCGGCCTCGACCTGGTCACCAACTGCAACTGCATTCCCTTTTGCAGGCCGCTCCAGCGAGTAGACTTGGCACCTCCCGCCAATAAGCTTTCAGGGGAATTCATGCCGCGCCTTCTTGCCAGCCGCCTTGCCGATATTGCACCCTTCCACGTCATGGAACTGATGGCGCGCGCCCAGGCATTGGAGGTCGAAGGCCGGTCGATCATTCATTTGGAGGTCGGCGAACCCGACTTCGCCACCGCCGGCCCGATTCTTGAAGCCGCCCGGAGTTTCCTCTCCGGCGGCCATGTGCATTACACGGCGGCACTGGGACTGCGCCAGTTGCGCGAAGCCATCAGCGACTTCTATCACACGCGCCACGGGCTCGACATCTCGCCCGCGCGCATCGTGGTCACGGCCGGGGCATCCGGTGCGCTGCTGCTCGCGCTCGGCGTGCTGGTAAGTCCCGGCGACGAATGGCTGCTGCCTGACCCCGGCTATCCATGCAACCGACATCTTGTGCGTTTGCTCGAGGGCAAACCCGTTGCGCTCCCGGTTGACGCGGCATCCGACTACCAGCCCACGGCAGCGGGACTTGCCGCGTCATGGACGGCTGGAACACGCGGCCTCCTCGTGGCCTCCCCGGCCAATCCGACGGGTACCCTGCTCGATCCCGGCACCATGGCCACGCTGGCGGAAGCCGTCACGGCGCGCGGCGGCACCCTGCTGGTTGACGAGATCTATCACGGGCTGACCTACGGCGTCGAAGCCCGATCAGCGCTGGCACTCAGCGATGATGCATTTGTCATCAACAGCTTTTCCAAGTACTTCGGCATGACGGGCTGGCGTCTGGGCTGGCTGGTCGCGCCGCCCGGCTATGTGCGCGAAATCGAGAAACTGGCGCAAAACATCTACATCGCGCCATCGACGCTCGCCCAACATGCGGCCATGGCAGCCTTCCAGCCTGAAACGATCGGCATTCTTGAAGCCCGCCGCCAGGAGTTCTCCCGGCGCCGGGATATTCTCCTGCCTGGCCTGCGCAAGCTTGGCTTCGCCGTCGCGGCTGAGCCGCAAGGCGCCTTCTATGTGTATGCCGACAGCAATTCACTGGCCGACGACAGTTCCAGCCTTGCCGAACAACTGCTCACGCAAGCAGGCGTGGCAGCCACGCCAGGGCTGGACTTCGGCAGCAATGCGCCGCACCGCCACATGCGCTTTGCCTACACGGTCGACCGGGATCGGATCGAGGAAGGTCTCGCCCGCATGGCGGCTTTCCTGAGTTCCAGGCAAGCACGAGTATCAGTGGAAGCCAACACCGGTCTTGGCGACGCCAGGCACGGCGGCCGCGACTAACAGCCTGATTTCGGATGGCTGGCGCGATCAGGCCAAAGTCAAGCGGGCAAACCCGACGGCAAGCAAAAAGAAAGCGCGTGCCGAGTTAACAGCACGCGCTTGCTATCCACTTTGCGATGCGACCGGTCCCGCGGGACCAACGCAGGGCGATGCTACCGTCAGGGACGGGAGCCGGTGGGAAACGGCCAAGCCGCCGCCGGGTTCAGCGAGGACTTGATGCCGGGAGCAGCAGCCGTTGACGGTGCGGCCGCAGCCGGCTTTTTGGCAGCAGCTTTCTTCGGCGCAGCCTTCTTCGCGGCGGGCTTGGCAGCGGCCGGCTTGGCAGCGGCCTTCTTCGGCGCAGCCTTCTTCGGCGCAGCCTTCTTCGCGGCGGGCTTGGCAGCTGCCTTCTTCGGCGCAGCCTTCTTCGCAGCAGGCTTGGCAGCCGCCTTCTTCGGCGCAGCTTTCTTCGCAGCGGATTTGGCAGCGGGCTTCTTCGGCGCAGCCTTCTTCGCGGCGGGTTTGGCAGCAGCCTTCTTCGGCGCAGCCTTCTCCGCAGCGGGCTTGGCAGCCGCTTTCTTCACAGCCGGCTTTTTGGCAGCTGGCTTCTTCGGAGCCGCAGACTTCTTAGCGGCGGGCTTAGCCGCTGCCTTCTTTGCGGCCGGCTTCTTGGCTTTCTTGGTATCAGCCATGTTGAACCTCCTTAACAAATTAACAGGAAAGAACCACCACTACACTTTTTGCTGCAACCCGTCTGGGCTAGTACGGATTATCCAACGCTCCGATGCAATCGAAAGCAACGAATTCCTCACGTTTATCCGCCTATCACTTCGTTTTGAACCTGCCAATGACAAACGCACTGCCAATCATTTAACATACTCTGACAAGCACCATGCGGCGCTAGTCCAGACTGGCACTGGGCCGCGCAGCCCTCGAAGCATCCCGCCTGCCGCGGCAGCCACGTCGATGCAGGTCTTGCCCGATTGCGACAGACCGCTTCGTCGAGAGCCGGATCAATACCCGCTTGCGGCGATGTCTGCAGACATGCGAAACAGATATCACTGGCCCGTCGCGATGCGGCCGCTGACAATCGGGACTCTGCGGCAATCGACCTGCTCCGTCCCTGCTGCACCCCGACCTACTATATCTGGTAGTCCATAGTCGATTCGGCACTAAATCTAGTAGCTGATCTTTGGCGCCGCAAGATTTGGTCGATGCCAAACGCAAACCGCTGTTGCAAGCTTGCGACCGTCATCAACCCGCGCCGCGCAGTCGACGCCAATCAAAGCACGGACCGGGATCGGTCTTGCGCCCCGGCGCGATATCGCTGTGGCCAACCACCGCCGCGATCGGATAGCGATGGCGCAGCTCGGCAAGCACACGGTTGAGGGTCAGGTACTGGACATCCTCGAACGGAAGCTGGTCGCAGCCCTCGAGCTCGATGCCGATGGAAAAGTTGTTGCAGTTCTCCCGACCTTGCCAGTTTGAAGCGCCGGCATGCCAGGCCCGCCGGGCGCAGGAAACGAACTGGATCAACTCGCCATCACGACGCACCAGGAAATGCGCCGAAACCCGCAAACCCTCGATCTCGCGGAAATAGGGATGCGCCGCCGGATCAAGGCAGTTGGTAAACAACTGGACTATTCCGGGGCCGCCGAATTCGTTGGGCGGCAGGCTGATGGCGTGGATGACGACCAGTTGGATGGGTTCATCCGCGGGCCGCTCATCACAATTCTGCGATGGCACCCGACGCGCATCGAACAGCCAGCCCGCATCGCCCCCGGGTCCCGTACCGGCGTCACTCGTTCATTCCCAGCCGCGCCATCCGATAGCGCAGCGAACGGAAAGTCACGCCCAGCAGCCTTGCGGCGGCAGTGCGATTGTCGTTCGACTGCCTGAGGGCCTCAAGAATCGCCTGGCGCTCCACCTGATCGAGGTGATCCTGCAGGGAGCCACCGGCTGCAGCAGTGGCGACGCCTGCAGCTTGAGGCGGCGCCAGATTCAGATCAGCCGCATCAATGCGGTCGCCGGCCATCATGGCCAGCGAGCGCTCCAGCACGTTTTCGAGTTCGCGCACATTGCCCGGAAAGGGATAGCCCTGCAAAGTCTCGACAGCCGCGGCGGTCAGCGGAGGTGGTATCAAGTCGGCAGCCCGCGCCAGCCGGTCCAGGATGTGCCGCGCCAACATCGGTATATCGTCTCGACACTCGCGCAGGGCCGGCATCCGCAGCTCGATGACATTGAGTCGATAAAACAGATCCTGGCGAAAGCGGCCCCGCTCGACCAGCAGCTTCAGATCCTGATGCGTGGCACAAATGACGCGGACATCGACACTTTCCTCTCCGGTTGCGCCAACCCTGCGCACGCGCTTTTCCTGAATCGCCCGCAACAGCTTGACCTGCATAGTCAGCGGCAGTTCCGCCACCTCGTCGAGAAACAGGGTGCCGCGATCAGCCACCTGAAAGAAGCCTTCGCGATCATCGCTGGCGCCGGTAAATGCTCCCTTGCGGTAACCGAAAAACTCGCTTTCCATCAGATTCTCGGGGATTGCGCCACAGTTAACCGGCACAAATGCCTTGTCGCGACGCGCGCCCAGCGTATGAATCAGCCGCGCCGCGAGTTCCTTGCCGCTCCCCGACTCACCCGTAATATGAACCGGGGCCTGGCTTCGCGCCACCCGGTCGATCAGATCGCGCACCTGCTCGATTGCCGCCGACTCGCCGAGCAGTGCCGACCCGCCGCCCATGTCGCCCGTCGCGCCCGAGTTAGGCAGCTCCAGCGCCGACTTGACCATCCCCCGCAACTGATCGAGCGACACCGGCTTGGCGATGTAGTCGAATGCCCCGGCCTTGAGCGCAGACACCGCATTCTCGGCGCTGCCATGCGCGGTGATCACCGCCACGGGCAAGTCAGCCACCGCATCGGCAATCAGGCGCACCAGTTCCAGGCCATCGCCATCCGGCAGGCGCATGTCGGTCAGGCATAGCTGATAGCGCTGACTGGCGAGCATGCGGCGCGCCTCGGCAAGAGTTCCCACGCAATCCGCCTGCAGCCCCATGCGCGCCAGGGTGAAGTCGAGCAACTCGCGGATGTCCGCTTCGTCGTCGACCACCAGGACGCGCTTGGTTTCCCCCCGGCTGCGACTGCGGCGTTCATATTTCAGCGACATGGATGTCCCTCGGCGATGATGCAAAAATGGGCGCCGGGCAACTCGTCCAGCAGGTCGAGACGGGCACCACTCGCCTCGCACAGCTCCCGCGCAATGTAGAGTCCCAGCCCGGTGCCCGCGCCGTGCGTCGTGAAGAATGGCTCGAACACCTGGTTGCGTTGCGCCTCATCGATTCCCGGACCATCATCAATGATGTGCAACTCGACGCGGTTCGCCGTGTTGGCCGGCCTCGCCCGCAGTCGCACCGCGCCGTCCGCGGCGCTGGCGTGGCGCAGTGCATTCTCCAGCAGGTTCCACAAAACCCGATAGAGATGGCTCCGGTCAAACAGCAGTTCGACATCGCCCTCGGCAACATGGACACGCCGGCTGGCTGAGGCATCGTGCAAGACCAGTTCCTCGAGGAACCCGGCAAGAAACTCCTGCCAGCGCAAGGTTTCCGGCTGCGCGCGGTCGCGGCGACCGAGTTCCAGCACCTCTGTAACGAGCCGATTGAGGCGCAGGGCGTTGTCATGAATGATGTGCACCAGGCGCAGGCGCAGGGGATCGGCGTCCTCTTCCCCCAGCAACTCGGCGGCATGACTGATGGCGGCCAGCGGATTGCGAATCTCGTGCGCCATGTTGGCGGTGAGCCTGCCAAGGGCTGCAAGTTTGAGCTGCTGCGCCTGGGACTGTACCCGCTCCATGTCCTCCAGATAAATGAGGGCGTGCCCGCCAGGCCCGGCCGCAGGCAGATAGCGTACGCGCAACAGGCGCCCGCTTGCCTGACGCAGCATCTCCACTGCTTCGACAGGCTGTGCGCTCCACACCCGGTAGCGATCCGCCAGTCCGGGAGAAAGCGCTTCCAGCCTGGCCTCGTCCGACGCCCGCACATTCAGCAGCGCTTCCGCGCGCGGGTTGAGCAACCGCACACGCCCGTCACCATCGACCACCAGCACGCCGTCGTACATGTCCCGAATGATCCGCTCGCTGATCCGCAGTTGATCGTCAAGTTGCCGCCCACGCTCCCGCGCCAGAATTTCGGTCCTGACCACCCTCCGCGCCAGCAGTCGGGCGATGATCGCCGTACCGAAGCAGGCAATGCTGATGATCCCGGTACGCACGAAGTCCGCCGGGTCGGCCTCGAGGGTCAGTGCGCGCCAACTCTCCTCCAGCAGCATCGCCACCGAGGCTAGTGCAGCGTAAAACAAGGTCATGCGCCCCTGCCCGACCAGACCGGCGCCGGCAACGACCACGAACAACAGCGCGGCAATTCCACTCTTCTGTCCGCCGCTGGCAAACATCATCAGGGTCAAGGCGGCAATGTCGACCGCCACCTGCACGGAAAGCTGAAGATTGAACAGCCGCGGTCTGCGCAGCAAGGCCACAAGAAACACAACGGCCAGCACCAGATAGATCGCGGCGACTCTACCAAACAGCCTGGAATCCTGCGTACCGAGACTCACCGTGTCGCCGAAAACCCGCGCCGCGACAAGAAACAACAAGGCTATCGACAGGCGGTAAACCGAGAAGAAGCGCAATGAACGCCAGAAGGATTCGATTGCGTCGGGTGTCCGCTGGGCAATGGTCTGCACGCTCAAGACCGCACCCCGAGGCGCCGGTGATCTTCGCAACAGTAGTCGCGCTCGCCTTCGCTTAGCGACTCGGCACTGGGGAAATGCACCCCGCAATGCGCACATTGCGTCATCGCCTCGGGCTTGTGCGCCTGCGGTGGCGGCTTGCCGCGCCGCCTTGACGCCCGCACCAGCGCATAGACCACGGCAAGCAGGGCGATGAACAGGAGAAACTTTGCCATGACCCTCAGACCCCGGCAGCAAGCAGAAGCTGGTCGGGACGAGAGGGTTTGAAGCTCCAGCTTCTGCGTCCCGAACAGGTTGCTGGGCTTGCAGTCATTGAAGTCCCGCAAGCAGTTGCGCGATCAGCATGGTTCGTATGGCATATTGCGGCCTCACTGGAGAAATCACAAGGTAACCGTAACACGACGCGTTGAGCTTCAATTCCATGAAAATGCCGGGAAACAAGGATAACCGAACAAGAGCCGGACATCCGAGAGTGGCAGCAGGGCAAACGACTGGATGAGCGACAAGGTCCAACCCGACGTGAAAGACTGATCTCGCCATCCCAATGGAATCGCCTGGCCCTGCAGAAACAAGCGTTGCATAGGCTCCCCAAGTCAAGTCCATGTATGATGCTTTTCGGCGTGTATTCTTAGCCGGAGTATCCAGGGCAGCATGGGCACGGCACCAAGCGTCGGTTGCGAACTCTAACTGAAGGGAAAAAAGATCATGAAGCCAGGCGAAACGGCAAGAATTGTTGCGCTCTCATTCCTTAGCGTTCTTGCGGGTGCGGTGTACGCAGCCGACTCGGGGTCCATCGACCAGATTTCGGGGGATGTCACTGTCACCAGTCCCGACAAGCCGTCGCGAAAAGCCGGAGCAAAGGAAAAGATTCAGTCAGGAGACCTGATCACGACACAGGCGAAGAGCGAGGTAGTGATCAAGCTTGCGGATGATTCCGTGATTGCATTGCGTCCGAATACGCAGTTCACCGTCACCGAATTCAAGTACGAAAAGCAACCGACGGATACCACCCAGTTTTCGCTGCTGAAGGGCGCTGCGCGCTTCCTGACCGGCCTGGTCGGGCGGGCTTCTCCCAACCGGGTCCGGGTAACGGCGGTGACGGCCACAGTCGGCATTCGCGGCACGGACTTTGAAGTCGTCGTTGTTCCCGTGGATGAGCCTGACAAGCGTGCCGGAGTCTATGACTATGTCCACGACGGCGCGACCAACATCCAGCTCGCCTCGGGCCCCAGCGTGGACGTAAATAAGTCGCAAACCGCCTTTGCTCCGGACAAGCCGAAGCCAGGCGAACCGGCTTTGTACATCCTTGACACGACACCGATCTTCCTGCAGCAGGGCGGCGGTTTCGATGCCCTGATGCAGTCGTTGACGATGCAGCCGATCAACGTCATTCAGCAGATGCCGATGTTCCGCTGATTCCTGAGGCGGCAGTCAGCGGCCGAGGCAGGATTCGCGGCGCAGTTCCGGCCAATCGTCGGCCCAGCAGCACTGGTGGTCGTACCACTGTTTGTCGATCACCAGGGCGCGCGGCACCTGGGACAGGAACCCTTGCGAAGTTAACGGCGGCACCAGAGTGTCCTTGCTGCCGCGGAAATGCGTCTGGCGCACGGAAGCAAGCTTTTTCGCGAAGTCGGCCGGATTCAACGAGTAGTCGAGCGGCGACACTTTCAAGGCATGGGTCCAGGCTCCGGTGTCGAGCGGCGCCGCAATGGTCACCAGGCAACTGACATCGCTGCGTCGGGCGGCGACCAACGCTGCCATCGCCCCGCCACCGGAATACCCGACAAGATTGACTGCGGCGGCGCCGGAGCTTTTCTTGAGGCGGCTTACGGCAAGGTCGATGGCGGCGACGGCATCTTCGCTGAAGCGGCCGCGCATCCACAGGGCCGGATCGCACCCGGCCAGCGCCTCGGGCTCCAGGTACTGGCAGGGCCGTCCCAGATAGGCAACCGCCCCGGAAACATCGGTGATCGCCATGTTCAGAACCATGGGTTTGTGGGGTGTCGGATCGGCCGGAGGCTCGTCCGGCATCCGCCAGGGCGCCCCGTCGCTTTCAAGGTAGACGGTCAGTCTTGAATTCGGCCCGGCGTTGCCGGCGGCATTCCTGAGGAATGCCCGCAGCCGCTTGTCGGAAAGCTCAGCCGGGGAAAATCCGCCGCTGGCGGCAAGCGTACGGATTCGTTCAGCCGGTGACTGGAGCAGCGCGCATGCCGCCAAAAGGAAAACTGCCGAACCGGGAAGGACCCAATTCGGCAGTTTCATGTGCTGCGGGTCGTCGGCGAATAACCGCCGGCAGACTCTTGCGCTGACCTTAGAACCGCGCTCCGACGTTCAGCATGAGCTGATCGTTCTTGATCTGGCTGCGACTGAATTCACTGGAGTACTGAAGACCGCCATAGAAGCCGTTGGGAACGCTGAACCTGATACCGAGGGTGCCCTGCATACCGTCGCGGTCGTTGTCCGCGCCAAGCTGGTTAGGTTCCTTGAAGTCGTAAATGTAGCTCAAGCCTGCGTACGGAACGAAGGTCCCCAGATTGTAGGCGGCCTGACCGCCGAAACGAACCTGGGAAACTTTAACCTCGCCGCTCGGGACAAATGTGCCGTTCGACATGGTGTAGGAGCCAAGCTTGTCCTTGACGTAGATATAGCCGCCACGCCCGGTCAGCAACCACTTGCTGTCGGCGCCGAACAACTGACGATAGGACAGGCCCGCAGCGAACGTAGTGCGGTCGTCTTCCATTGGTCGCCGACGTGCCGGAGAACGTTGGTATCAACATCGGTCTGGCCCCAACCCGCGGACATGTCGGCCGACCAGTTCTTGTTGATCGGTATGCCGACATAGGGCGTATAGGTGGTCCCCCTGCCCGTCATCGTGCCGCCAGCCGCGCCGAAATTGGTGCCCGTGAGGTTGATGTCGGATCTGTCCCAAGCAATCGCCAAGCCGATCACGATATCGTTCTTCAAGGTGTAGTCCACACCGGCGAGGTAAACATCCCACGTTCCCGTCAGACTGCCAGGGACTGTATTCGTATGCGATGTCGCTACGCGAATAGCCGAACCATGCATTGAAGGCCTTGCCTCCGGGGGCCGCCGCAGCACCAGTCCCGCCCTGGCCCGGCAGGGCGAAGCGCGTGACGCCCGCGGGCAACGCCGCGAAGCTGGGACCGCCAACACCGCCGCCGATAATCCCGCTCACCGTATTGCCGATGGTGACAGCCGTGTTCACACCGGTCGTGGTGATGACTCCCTTGACGAAGTCAGGGTTGGCATTTGGCTGCGCGGCAGCTGCCTGGGAGGCAGACGAAGTTGCAGACGCGATACCCGTAGCGCCCATCGCGCTCAGAGCAACCAGCACCTTGATCGAAACACTGTTTTTGGAAGTTGAAATGCGCATGATTGCAGGGCCCCTTGTTCAAAAAAATAGTCTTTTAGTCTTCTACCTCGAATGGCTGCGATGCTATCACACACGCTACGGATATAAATACAATCATGCGGATGTGACTATTTCTGTTGCATTCCCGCAACACCGCGCAGTTCCGCCATCCTGGCTGGATCGAGCCGGCTTTCGGCGCGCGCCAGGGTTCGGTGCACGGCATCCAACTCATTCATGCGCTTCAAGAACCCTATTCTCTCCGAATAGGGTTCGACCTCGTTGGGAATGGCGTCTTCCATACGGTCGATCAATCGAAAGGCACCCCAAAAGTCCCCTGCATTGAACCTCAACTGCGCCCAGTTGCGCAGAAGGAGCGGCTGATTCGGAGATATCTCGTAGGCGCGGGCAAAGAGTTGGTCGGCCTCCTGCGCCGCGTCAACGCTCTCGGCCGGGGAAAGAGGCCGCAAGACGGCCAGCCCACGAATCTGCAAGGTATTGGCCAGCGCCAGGATAATCCACGGATCATTGGGGAACATCGCCGCACTGGCTCGCGCCTGCTGTTCCGCAAGTGCCAGTTCGCGCTGGATTGCGGCAAAGCTCTCGGCGGATGCGCCGCGGCTGTTGATTTCAGTCATGGCGCGGCCAAGATGTTCGAAGGTCCGCTGCCGCTGGTACTGGCGTTCGTGGGGCATGGCCTCGATTGCGCTCAGCAGGATTCGCTCGCCGACTTCCGGTTGGCCCCGTGCGGCCCAGTTGGCGAGGCCGGAGGCAACGTCGGCCCGGATCGCGATCCAGGAGAACCAGCCTGCCAGAAGGGCCAGAGCCAGCAGGGGTGACGCTGCCAACCAGCGGCCGCGCATGCCGGGCGTTGCCCCGGCAAGCGCGGTTTTGCGCGCCCGCATCAGGCAAAGCCCGAGCAGGAACAGGGCGCCGAAGCCACCGAGCAATGCCAACCGGCCACCGTCGCTTTCGACGATGACCGGGCCGATCCAGCTTAACAAAGGCCAGTGGCAAAGTGCATACACGGCTGCGGGGGCGAGAACGGCAACAATCGTTGGGGCCAGCCTGCGAATGCCGCCTGCGCCGGGGGCACGCAGAACCCAGGCTCGCCACGCCCCGAAGAACAGCAGCACCCCGATCGGAACCCCGCAAAGCCACCAGCGTCCCAGACCGTCGGGCCGCAGGCTCGAATCGAGCAACATCGCCGGCAGGAAGCTGGCGCAGGCGGCGACGAGCGGCAGAACCGGCGCCCATGAACCGTCCGCGCCCGTATCGCGCGCGCGTGTCCAGCTCCGCCGTCGCCGCTGCGACAGCATCGCCGCGACCGTGAGGATGAGCGCGGCCACCCCGAACGAAATCAGGCGCGTGGTCAATACAGGAATATTCACCTGCGCATCCAGCCAGAACACCAGCAGGGACGCGATCAGGCCGGCCAGCAGGACCCAGGGCGCGCTTTCGAACGAATGCCGTCGGGAAGCCCGCGGCGCGCGGCGCGCCATGAACATGCCATGAGAAACAGAAGCCAGGCGCCGCCGATGCCTAGACCGGCAGCGGGCGCCATGGCGGACGACAGTCCCGCGTAGCGCGCAAGCCCGGTGCCCGCGCCGGCGCCCGCCACCGACATGGCGAAAAACAGCCAATTCACCCCTGCCCCGGTCAAGCCGAACAGCGCCCGCGCCGCCGCCAGCACGACGACGGCGAAGAAGCCGCAATACACCAGCCAGCCGAGGAGCCCGTAGTTGAGGGCGATATCGAGCGTGTCAGCATGGAAACGGTCGTAGGAATTCGATTGCCAGTAGCCGTCGACCTGCATCACCCTGTCGGGAAGGTGAGGGTAGTAATGCGTATAGCTCGACTCCGGGCCGAAGCCGATCAAGCGGACCTTCGCCGGGGCCTCGACGAAGGTCTCGGTGGCCGCCTCCCAGATTCCCAGCCGCGCCGCCGTGCTGCGCGATGCCAGCGAGGTGGCGGCGCTCGAACCGCCGCTTTCGAGGTTGTAGACGAGCCGGCTGAGGACCGGGACATCCTGCGCCCAGCGCTGGGCGGCCGACTGGGTGTTGATCAATGCCAGGATTGCGATCACCGTAGCCAGCAGCGTGCCGATGGCGACGAAGACCTTCTGCGATCGATTGAAGCCCGCCGCCAATGCCGCCAGCAGCAGAGTCCCGAGCAGGAAGGCAATTAGCGGGCCGCGGCTTTGCGTCAGCAGCAGGGCGACGAGCTAAAGCCGCCCACGGCCAGCCAGAACAGCAGCGCCGGTCCGCGGCGCTCCTGCCAGCCACGCACCATCGTCAGCGGCAGAAGCACCGCCAGGTAGGCGCCGAGAAATATCGGATTGCCCAGGGTGGCTTGCGGGCGGGTCAGGTCCAGGTTCACGACGAAGAAAAAGTCCAGGCCCAGACGCTGCTGAATTGCGTGGCCCGCGGGTATCACGCTGGCGAGCAGCATCAGATCGATCATGTCGGTCAGCCGCGCCGTACCCTGCGCGGAGGCCCAACCCAGCACGGCGAAGAAGAAGGCGACGTAGCTGCCCCAGGCGAGCAGTCCTCGCGCCGGTAGTAGCCGCCGAAAACAGCCACCGCAGGATTCTCCGAAAGCACGGTTGAAATTCCGCCCAGCACCAGAAAGTCGACAGGCAGGCGACGGCGATCCTTGTCGCCGCCGACGGCGTCTGGCCGAGCCAGCGCCAACCGCCGGTCAGCACGACGGAGGCCAGAGCGAGGAAGGCGAAGGGTTCCGCCAGCGAGTGCTTGGCGATTTCAAAGCCACGGTCCATCAGCGAGCTCATCAGGATCGGCACGGTGCCGAGAATGGCCAGCAGCAGGGCCTCGGCGAAATTCACCCAGAAAGTGTTCTTGTGCAAGGGCATCATGTACGGTCCTGAAAACGGCGCGGCCCGCGTCGCAACGACAGCCAGCGCGGCGAGCGAAAGCGCACGATGCGCATATAGGCATACACATAGGCAGCGGCAAACACCACGCAGCCGATCTGCAGCACCAGCGTGTTTTGCCAGAACATGACGGCGGGTGCAACACCCACCGAAGTGATGATCCACAGATAAGGCGACGTCAGCGCATTGCCCTGTTCGTGCCGGGCCGACAAGCCGGAGCCGACCAGCCAGCGCACCAGGCGCTTGTAGATCAGGTGGTGCAGATGCGCCATGTCGGGCGTATGCGGACGGGATCGACGGAAAAAGACGCGGCGGTAGATCGAGAACAGCATTTCGCACACGGGGTAGCAACATACGAGCAGCGGGAACCACGGCGACACCTGCGGATTGCGCGCCACCAGCAGGATCAGCAGCTCGCCGATCCAGAAGCCCAGGAGATAGGCGCCGCCGTCGCCGAGATAAATCAGACCGCGCGGAAAATTGAATAGCATGAAGCCGGCGATGGCGCCGATCGCCGTGAGGGAGGCCGTCAGCACCAGCAGATCTCCCGCCTTGAAGGCGACATAGGCGATGCCAAGCAGAATCAGGCTGGCGACCCCGCCGGCCAGGCCGTTGAAACCGTCGATGATGTTGAACGCATTGATCAGGCCGGCCACCAGCACCAGCGAAAACACGATGGCCACAGCCGGCACGGCGAACGCGGCATCGACCAGCGGCACATCAAGGCGGACCACCCAGGTGTTCAGGAGGTATCCGCCCAGGGCCGCCGATACGAAGGCCGCCGCCAGGCGTATCGCCGGCCGCACGTTCTGCGTGAAATCATCGACCACGCCGGCTACGAACACCGGCATGGCCGCCAGCAGCAGCAGCAAGCCGGCGCCGGCAATGGCTGCATCATCGAACAGCCTGAGCGCAAGGCTGAGCAGCAGGCCCGCCGCCACGCCCAAGCCGCCGGCGCGGCCCCATCCTTTCAAGTTGGATGCCCGCGTCCAGGCCGTCAGCCTGGCCCCGCCCGGCACAGCCCTGCCCGCCCGCGCGCCGGCCAGCGTGCGCCGCACGATGAACAAGGTCACCAGCAAAGCCGCCACCAGCGCTACAAGAATGAATGCCATCTACTGTCCGGCGCCCCGGCGCCATGCCCTCCGATATCAAGAGCGGATCATGATTCACGAACCATCCTTAATCCAACAGATCGGCGTAGCGGCCCGGTCCGCCGGACCGCCGCGGCAAATCCTCCCTACAGCCTCAACTTGCGCCCATTGCCGCACAACAGGTTGCGCCCACCGACGTTCATCAAGATCATCGCCTCATACTCTCCTGCCGGCAGATTCTCGGCGGAGACCAATGCCCGATAGCCGGACTTGACGAATGCTGCCTGCCCGAGATATTTGGCCACGTCGGGGCGATCTTCCGGGATCGTGGCGGCATAGAAGCGGCGACCACTGGAGTTCTCCAGGCGCAAATAGGTAGCCTCGGGCAACATCTTCGCTTCGTCATCCACTGCCCAGCCATTGATCCGGATCGATTTTTGGTCCTTGACAGCCAGCACCTGGTTTCCCAGAGCTGGCCATCCAGGGTGTCCATATAGCAGCCTGAGCCGAAACTGAAAGACTGCCCTTCCACGAAGGAAGGAATCTCCGCGGCCAACTTGACCGGCAGCTCCCTTGCCTGGTTCGCAGCGGGAGCAGCACCCGGCGCCGCGGGAAGTTTCGCGGCGACAACCGCCGGTACAGGCTTTGCAGACAAAGTCGTGCCAGCGGGTGCGGGGGTCGGCGCAGGTGCCGGTGCCTGCCCCAGCGCGGACGCCAGTGCCGACTTCAACGCCGATGCCAGAGAGAAAACCGATGATGTTGCGGATTCGGATGCGGGCGCTTTGGCCGGTGGCGGCGCCGGGTTCGGTGCCGGCGCCGTGGCCGGAGCTGTTGCTACCGTGGCCACGGGTGCCGACTCGGCCGGTTTCACTGGTGGCGGCGTCACGGGTGGAACCGGCAAAGATGCAGCCTGCTGCTGCGCCATCGGTGGCGCCGCCGGAGGCGAGACTGGAGTTTCAGGCGAAGCGACCGGTTCCACCCGTTTCGAAGGCGGGGAATCGGCAAGGACCTCAGTAGGCCGGGTGTCCCGTGCCAGCGCCGTCAGAGACTGCTCTTTCAATGCAGGAGTCAGAATACGGGTGCTGAAATTTACGCTGTATTGGCTCCAGGAGGTCACGGCGACCGGCCTCGGCGCGCCCACCGCAGAGCCATGCACGAACTCCAAAGTGGCAATGCCCGACGTGAAATTCGGGCTGTCGCTGAACTTTTCGAAACTTTCCCGCTTCCATTGGCCGGTGCGAACGCCCTTGTTCGCGGTTCCCGACAGGAAGTGGGCAAACTTCCTTGTCCGCCCGCCAATCACTGATTGGCCTTCTTCGCGCAATACGCCAAGACCGGAAATAAACCCGTTCTTGCAGACGCCTTGCCACGTCACGGTGCCTCGCGATGCAATCTCTTTCATCCGCTTTGCCGCCGACTCGGATGACCACAGCTTGCAGCCTCGCGAATCCGCAAACACGACCAGCCCCGCGTTCGCCCCTGCAGGCTTGCCTTTCGCCGCCTTGCCTGCATTTTGCCTGGCCGCCTCTGCAGCCGGAACAAGGGCCACGAGGACACCGACCATCACAATCCACATCCTGCCTGACATCGCCATACCAGCCGCCATCTTTCGGAAAATTCGCGAATTGGCGCAATGTACCGATCGGCTCGCTCGGTCGATTCAGGGAAAAAGCATGGAATTACCCGCTTGCGCTTGCGCCCCGACCGGTTGCCCATGCAAGCAGCGACAAGGCAGGATTGCTCGGCGACAGGCGACGTTCCTGTTGCATCGGAAACATTGCCTGGCCGATTATCCCATCCCCACCCCGACCCTTGAAGACAAGCAGGAGGCTGCGCTGACGCTGCGCGCGACCTGCACATCCGATTGCGCCCGAGCGCGGCGCCGCAACGGATTCGGCCGAAGGGCGGCGTAGAATCCGGCGACCACCACCCATGCCGGAGATCGCCATGAACGCTCCCGCCGACCGCCCTCCGCTGCCGCAGAAGCTCGCCGTGGCGCTGGCCTCCCGCTTCGGCTCGCGCTTCTCCGTCGCCGCCGCGGTGAGGCTGCATCACGGCAAGGACGAATCCACCTACGCACCGATGCCGCCGGATGCGGTGGTATTCGCCGAATCCACTGCGGAAGTCGCGGAAATCGTCGGTCTGTGCCACGGCAATCGCGCGCCAGTCATCGCCTTTGGCACCGGCACCTCGCTGGAGGGTCACCTGCTGGCGGTGCACGGCGGCGTCTGCATCGACCTCTCGGCGCTCAACCAGGTCGTCGCCGTACGCCAGGAAGACCTTGACGCCACGGTGCAATGCGGCGTCACGCGCAAGGCGCTCAACGCCGCCCTGAACGGTACCGGTCTGTTCTTCCCGATCGATCCGGGAGCGGACGCCAGCCTCGGCGGCATGGCCGCAACCCGTGCTTCGGGAACCAACGCGGTGCGCTACGGCACCATGCGCGAGAATGTCCTGGGCATGACGGTGGTGTTGCCCGACGGCCGCATCCTCAAGACCGGCGGCCGTGCACGCAAGTCCGCCGCCGGCTATGACCTGACGCGGCTGATGGTCGGCTCCGAAGGTACGCTGGGCATCATCACTGAACTGACGGTGCGGCTGTATCCGATTCCGGAG
The DNA here is from genome assembly GCA_016712985.1 of Sulfuritalea sp. Taxonomy (GTDB): domain Bacteria; phylum Pseudomonadota; class Gammaproteobacteria; order Burkholderiales; family Rhodocyclaceae; genus Sulfuritalea. Next base: position 45,585 of record JADJQA010000001.1, read on the forward strand.
GCGATTTCCAGCGCCGTTTGCGCATTCCCGAGCCTGGCGGCGGCGGTCAAGGCGGTGATCGAGACCATCCAGCTTGGCGTCCCGGTGGCCCGCATCGAGTTGCTCGACGCTCTGGCAATTACCGCCATCAACCGCCACAGCAAGACCACGCTGCGCGAGGCACCGACCTTGTTCTTCGAGTTTCACGGCTCGCCCGCGGGGGTCAAGGAGCAGGCGGAGACGGTGCAGGGCATTGCCTCCGAGCATGGCGGCCAGGATTTCGAGTGGGCGACGCGCCCCGAGGATCGCAGCCGGCTGTGGCAGGCGCGGCACGACGCCTACTACGCCGGTCTCGGCCTCAGGCCCGGCTGCCGCACCCTGACGACCGATGTCTGCGTACCGATCTCGCGGCTGGCAGATTGCATCGCCGAGACCTATCTGGACCTCGAAGCGACCGGACTCACCGCCCCGCTGGTGGGCCATGTCGGTGACGGCAACTTCCACCTGCTGTTGCTGGTCGATCCGGACGACGACGAGGAACTCGCGCGCGCCAAGGGCTTCGCCTCGCGCCTGGCGCAGCGCGCCATCGGCATGGACGGCACCTGCACCGGCGAGCACGGCATTGGGATCGGCAAGCAGGGCTACATGGCACTCGAGCACGGGGATGTGGCCATCGATTTGATGCGCGCGTTGAAGCGCGCGATCGATCCCGACAACATTTTCAATCCGGGCAAGATCCTGCCCGCACCATGAACGCGCCGCTGCGCAACCTCACCCTTGAGGACAAATACGCGCTGAGCCGGGGGCGGGTGTTTCTCACCGGCACCCAGGCCCTGGTCCGACTGCTGTTGCTGCAGCATCAGCGCGATGCGCTGGCCGGACTGAACACCGCCGGCTATGTGTCAGGCTACCGCGGCTCGCCCGTGGGCGGACTGGATCAGGCCTTGTGGAAGGCCAAGACGCATCTGCAGCGAAACCAGATCGTGTTCCAGCCGGGCGTCAATGAAGATCTCGCGGCCACGGCACTGTGGGGCACGCAGCAAGTCAATCTTTCACCCGGCGCCCGCCATGACGGCGTCTTTGGCATGTGGTACGGCAAGGGGCCGGGGGTGGATCGTTGCGGCGATGTCTTCAAGCACGCCAATTCCGCCGGCACCGCGAAACACGGCGGCGTGCTGGTGGTGGCCGGCGACGATCACGCCGCGCGCTCGTCCACGGTGGCGCATCAGTCCGAGCACGCCTTCAAGGCGGCGATGATCCCCGTGCTGGTACCGGCGGGGGTGCAGGACTACCTCGACCTCGGCCTGCACGGCTGGGCGATGAGCCGCTATTCCGGGTGCTGGGTCGGCTTCAAGGCGGTGGCCGATACCATTGAATCCTCGGCGTCGGTGGATGTTTCGCCGGACCGCGTGCAGATCGTGCTGCCCGACGATTACGCCCTGCCGGCGGAAGGCCTCAACATCCGCTGGCCCGACGACCGCGTGTCGCAGGAAGCGCGGCTGCTGGACCACAAACTGTATGCCGCACTGGCCTATTGCCGCGCCAACCGACTGAACCAGATAGTCATCGATGCACCCTCATCCGGCAAACCCGCGCGGCTGGGCATCATCACCACCGGCAAGTCCTACCTCGATGTGCGCCAGGCTTTCGACGATCTTGGCATCGACGATGCGCTCGCCGCGGAGATCGGCATCCGGCTCTACAAGATCGGCATGGTCTGGCCACTCGAGTCGGCTGGCGTGCGCCGCTTCGCCGAAGGGCTGGAAGAAATCCTGGTGGTCGAAGAGAAACGCCAGTTGATCGAGTACCAGTTGAAGGAAGAGCTCTACAACTGGCGCGAGGACGTGCGCCCGCGCGTGATCGGCAAGTTCGACGAAAAAGGCGAGTGGGCGCTGCCACATGGCCGCTGGCTGCTGCCAGCCGCGGGGGAGCTGTCACCGGCGCAGATCGCCCGCGTCATCGCGGAACGCATCGGCCGTCATTTCACCTCGCCGCGCATACGCGAACGGCTGGCAGTTATTGACGCGAAGGAGCGCTCGGCCGCGCCGGTGATCCCGATTGCGCGGACACCCTACTTCTGCCCTGGCTGTCCGCACAACACCTCGACCCGCGTGCCCGCAGGCTCGCGCGCGCTGGCCGGGATAGGCTGCCATTACATGGTGCTGTGGATGAACCGGGACACCACCACGTTTTGCCATATGGGCGGGGAAGGCGCGGCCTGGATGGGACAGGCGCCGTTTACCGAACAGCGACATGTCTTCGCCAACCTCGGCGACGGCACCTACTTTCATTCCGGCGTGCTTGCCGTACGAGCCGCCGTGGCGGCATTCAACGGCCCGATCCCCCTCACCGTGGGCGGGGATGATGGCGGCTCGCCTGGCTCGAAAGCCGAGCGCAAGGGGCTTACTTTCAAGGTCCTCTACAACGATGCCGTGGCGATGACCGGCGGCCAGCCGGTGGATGGCAGCCTGACGGTGCCGCAGCTCGCCGCGCAACTCCAGGCGGAAGGCGTGCATCACCTGGTGGTGGTCACCGACGGCACATCGCGCGCCTGGGGCCCCGCCGACCTGCCGCACGGCGTGTCGATCCGGCATCGCGATGAGCTCGATGCCATCCAGCGCGAGATGCGCGAATGCCCCGGCGTTTCGGCGATCATCTACGACCAGACCTGCGCCGCGGAAAAGCGCCGCCGCAGGAAGCGCGGCAAGATGGTCGATCCGCCGCGCCGCCTGTTCATCAACGAAGCGGTGTGCGAGGGCTGCGGCGATTGCGGGGTACAGTCGAACTGCCTCGCCCTGGTGCCGGTGGAAACGGAATTCGGCCGCAAGCGCGCGATCGACCAGTCGGCCTGCAACAAGGACTATTCCTGCGAGAAGGGCTTCTGCCCGAGCTTCGTTTCGGTCCTCGGCGGCAGCATGAAGAAGGGCCGCGGCCTGGCGGACTCAGGCGATGATGCATTCGGCGTCCCGCCGGCGCCGACTCTCGCCGCGACCACCGCGCCCTATGGCATTCTGATCACCGGTGTCGGCGGCACCGGCGTGGTCACCATCGGCGCCCTGATCGGCATGGCCGCGCACATCGACGGCAAGGGCGTCACCGTGCTCGACATGACCGGACTGGCGCAAAAGGGTGGGGCCGTCCTTTGCCATGTACGCATCTGCGACGATCCCGATGCCATTCATGCCGTGCGCATTGCCACCGGCGAAGCGGATGCGGTGATCGGCGGCGACATGATCGTCACCGCCTCGCCGGACGCCCTGACGCGCATGCAGGCCGGCCGCACGCGCGTGGTGGTGAATTGTGCGGAGACCCCGACGGCCGACTTCACGCGCAATCCGGATTGGCAGTTCCCTCTGGCGCGGATGCAGGCGGTGGTCAAGGAAACCGTTGGCGCCGGCGCCGCGCATTTCGTCGACGCCTCGGACCTCGCCCTGCGGCTGCTGGGGGATTCGATCGCCAGCAACCTGTTCCTGCTCGGTTGCGCCTGGCAGCAGGGCCTGGTGCCGGTATCCGCGGAGGCTATCGACCGCGCCATCGAGCTCAACGGCACGGCCGTGCAGATGAGTCGCGCCGCGTTTCTCTGGGGCCGGCGCGCGGCACACGATCCGGCGGCGGTTGCGGCGCATGCGCGACCAGACGCGGATGGGGCGCCGTCCGACAGGATGCCTTCAGCGCTGCGCTCAACGTCCAGCGGAACGCTTGACGATCTGATTGACAGGCGCGTGCGCTTTCTCACTGACTATCAGGATGCCGCCTACGCCGCCCGTTACCGGGCGCAGGTCGAGAAGGTCCGCGCCGCTGAAGCGGTGATCAATTCATCGCAACTCACCGAGGCTGTCGCGCACAACCTGTTCAAGCTGATGGCGATCAAGGATGAATACGAAGTCGCACGGCTGTATGCCGAAACCGACTTCCTGCAGCAGATTCGCGAGCGCTTCGAAGGCGACTACACTGAGATTCCACCTTGCGCCGCCGCTGCTCGCCCGCCCAGATCCGACGACCGGGATGGTGAAAAAAATCGCCTTCGGCCCGTGGATGCTGAGCGCCTTCAAATGGCTGGCGAAAGTTCGTGGTTTGCGCGGATCGCGCTGGGACATTTTCGGGCACAGCAAGGAGCGCCGACTGGAGCGCGCCTTGCTGGCGGACTACGAAGCCGATCTCGCCGCGCTGCCGGCCACGCTGGAGCGGACCACGCTGGGCGACGCCATTGCACTGGTCAGCCTGCCAGAGAAGATTCGCGGCTTTGGCCATGTCAAGCGGCGCAACATCGATGCCGCCTTGCCGGAACGCGCGGCCTTGCGCGCCCGGCTCGGGCTGGTTTGATCCTGGCAGAGTCGCCATTGCGCCCTGCGCTGCTCGCGCAGGTGCTCGGCGCATTGCTTGCGGGCGGACTCATCCTGCCGTTCCTCCCCGGCCTGCTGGCGCAACCGCTGGGGATGGCTGGCGTGCAGGGTCTTTGTGCCGCACTGGTGAGTCATCTGCTGCGCGGCCCGGTCTGGTGGCTGCCAATTCACCTCGGCTTCATGCCGCTGGCGATGCTCGCACTCGGACTGGGCCTGCCATCCTGGATCTGGCTCGCCGGCTTCACGATCCTGTTGTTGATCTTCTGGCGCACCGATCGCAGCCGGGTACCGCTTTACCTGAGCAGCGTCGCGGCCAGCGAGGCCCTGGCTGGACTGCTGCCGGCGGAACCGATTGCGATGATCGACCTCGGCTGCGGCGATGGCGGCCTGCTGCGTCGTCTGGCACGGGCGCGTCCCGATTGCCGCTTCGTCGGCTTCGAGCATGCGCCGCTACCCTGGGCCTGGGCATGGCTTTCGTGTCGCAATCTGCCCAACGTCGAGATTCGCTTCGGCGACTTCTGGACACATCCGCTGGGTGGCTATGCACTGGTCCATGCCTTTCTCTCGCCCGCGCCGATGCCGCAACTATGGGCGAAGGCCAGGGCGCAGATGACGTCGAATGCACTGCTGGTGAGCAACAGCTTCGCCCTGACCGACATCGAGCCGCAGCGTACCGTCGAAGTTGCCGATGGCCGGCAAACCCACCTTTACTGCTACCGGCCGGCGAACTGAACGAACAAGCATCGTGTACGGTCTGCCACCGCCAGCGGCGTACGCACTGCCTCCACTGGCTGGCCGCATCCCGCAATGACAATAGACTATTGAGCGGGGAAGGCGGCAGTGCGGTAAGATGAAGGAATTACCGAGGAGCAACCGCCATGAGCACAACGCCGTCCGATCCGATGGAATTCCTGAAATCCCTTTGGGGAAATACCGGAATGCCCCTGCCGGGCCTGGTAACGCCCACGCTGGACACCAACGAACTTGAAAAACGCGTTGCCGATCTGAAGGCAGTCGAGGGCTGGCTCAAGACCAATCTCGGCATGCTGCAAATGACCATCCAGGGCCTTGAGATGCAGCGCGCGACGCTGTCGGCGATACAGGCCATCAGCCAGACGGCGAGCAACCCCAGCCCCAGCCTCAGCCCCGGCGCCAACCCCTTTGGCAACCTGGCGCTTTGGCCATGGAATCTGATGCAGGGCGCCGGCGCCGCAGGCACTTCCTCAGCGCCTGACAAGTCGCCGCCGTAGTTGGGCGGCAAAGCCTGGAGCGAGCGCAATGGCACCGGCGGATTGAAATGCACTGACCTGAAACGCTGGTTCCAGCATTTGCGTTTCCCGACCTTAACCTCGCAACCGCGGCGGCAACCGCTTCAAACACAGAGAACATAGAGCCACAGGGCACAGAGGAAAATGCCTTGGCCCACCCGATTGGTGGATCCTCAGTGCGATCGAGCCCTCTGTGGCTGTGCCTTTCTCGGTGTTCTCTGCGTCAAATGAGGTTCTGGGTTTAAATGACCCTTGAGTCGCGCAGCGCGGCAATTTCCGTTGCGGCAAAGCCCGCCGCGGCAAGCACGGCCTCGCTGTCGGCGCCGGCGGCCGGCGCCGGAGTGGCGTTTGCCCAGGGCCAGGCGGAGAGCTTGAATGGCGGCGCGTACTGCCAGGTGTCGCCGACCTCGACCACCATCCCGCGGGCAAGGACCTGCGGATGCTCGATGGCTTCATCCATGCGCAGGACAGGGGTGACACAACAGTCCGCCGCGGCGAACCGGGGCTGCCAGTGCGCCAGGGGCCGCGAGGAGAATAGTTCCGCCAGTTCGGTCTTGACGCGCCGGCCCTCGTCACCGGTGGCAAGGCCGAAGGGCGCCAGATCGGGACGCTCGATCACCGTGCACAGGATCTGCCAGAACTTCGGTTCCAGGGCGCCAACCGCCAGATAGCGGTCATCGCTGGTGCGATACACGCCGTAGCAGGGCACCCCGCCGGTCAGCAGGTCCGCGCCGCGCGGCGCCGGCCGTCCATGCACCAGCGTGGTCACCAACGGAAATATCGTGTGGGCCAGCACGGCATCGGTCATCGCCACGTCAACATGACTTCCCTGCCCCGTCGACTTGGCGCCGATCACTGCCGCAAGAACGGCAACCAGCGGAGTAAGCGCTCCCCCAAGCAAGTCCCCGATCTGCAAGTTGGGAATCGCCGGTGCGCCGCTGGACTTGCCGTCGTGCGCGCCAATCTGGTCGAGCAGCCCCGAGATGGCGAGGAAGTTGATGTCGTGAGCGGCGAGTTCCGCCCACGGACCCGTCTGTCCGTAGCCGGTAATGGCGCAGTAGACGATGCGCGGATTGATCGCGCGTACCGCGGCGTAGCCGATTCCCAGCTTGTCCACCACGCCGGGACGAAAACTTTCGAAAATTACGTCGGCATCGCGTGCCAGACGCAGAAATACCTCGACGCCGGCCGCCTGCTTCAGATCCAGCCGCAGGCTCTTCTTGTTGCGATTGATCATGCGAAAGAACAGGCTATCGCCACCCCCGCCGCCTGCCTCACGTCCGTCGGGACCCATGGCACGGGCGTAGTCGCCGGCGCCAGTGTCTTCGATCTTGATCACCTCCGCACCGAGATCCGCCAGATGCATGCTCGCCATCGGGCCTGGCAGCAAACGCGTCAGATCAAGAACGCGCAGGCCGGCGAGAGGCCCGCCATCATTCCGTTTCTGGATCATTTGTGACGCGAAAACGAGCCGCAGACGCCCCGAAGGAAGTCCCCTGGTGGCACAGTACGATTTACACGGCAAGGCGAAGTTGACAAAGCCACGGTTGATCCAGAAACGGAATTAGTCATATTTGCGGCTGTCCTCGATGACCTTGCCATCATTGGGCAGGCTGCCGACCGCCACCAGGCATACCTCGGCGCGCAGTTTCGTAACATCCCGCACGCTTTCAGCGATCTTCGCTTCCAGCCCGTCGCCGCGAGTCACCCCGACTTCGCAATTCAGCGTCATCAGGTCGGTACTGTCCGGATTGGTCACCACCAGCCGCGCACGGCCGACTTCCGGATGGCGTTTGACCACCGAGGCCACTTGCTCCGGATGGACGAACATACCCTTGACCTTGGTCGTCTGGTCGGCGCGGCCCATCCAGCCCTTGATGCGCTGGTTGGTGCGACCGCAGGGAGAAACGCCCGGCAGGAAAGCCGACAGGTCCCCGGTGCCAAAACGGATCAGCGGGTAGTCCATATTGAAAGTCGTCACCACCACTTCGCCGACCTCGCCGACCGCCACCGGATCGCCGGTACCGGGCCGCACGATTTCGACAATCACGCCTTCATCGACTACCAGGCCTTCGCGCGCCTCGGTCTCGTAGGCGATCACGCCCAACTCGGCCGTGGCATACGCCTGATAGCCGGCAATGCCACGCGCCAGCAGGGCATCGCGCACTGGCGGCAGAAAGGCTTCGCCGGAGACCAGCGCCTTGGTCAGCGATGGCAGCTTGACGCCGAGTTCGTCGGCCTTTTCCAGCAGGATGCGCAGGAAGGATGGGGTGCCGACGTAGCCGTTGGGCTGCAGGTCGGCCATCGCTTCCACCTGTTGCTCGGTCTGTCCGACGCCCGCCGGGAATACGGTGCAACCCAGTGCCTGCGCGCCGGCTTCGAGAATCCAGGCGCCAGGCGTCATGTGGTAGGAAAAGCTGTTATGCACCAGGTCGCCGGGGCGAAAGCCCGCCGCGTAGAGCGCGCGAGCCGTGCGCCAGTAGTCGGCGCCGCGGCCTTCGGGCTCGTAGATCGGTCCGGGCGAAGAGAACACGCGCCCCAGCGTCCCCCAGCCGGATGCCACAAGGCCGCCGAACGGCCGCCGCTTCTTCTGCAAATCGATCAGGTCGATCTTGCGCACCACCGGCAGCGCGGCCAGCGCCGCGGTGGACGTAATCGCCGCGGCATCCACATGCCTCAGGGACTCCGCGAACCAGGCGGTATCGGCTTTGGCGTGCGCCACCTGCTGCGGCAGGCGTGTCGTCAGCGCCGACTCTCGTTGTTCCTCGGAACGGGTTTCAAGGGCGTCAAAATACTTGGACATGTCACGATGCTCCGAGGTTTGGTGAGGTCGCAAAGCGGGTCGCAGGGCAAGGCGCGAAAAGGTGACGTTTGGCAGCGCTAAACGAGCCCTTGAGCAACGCCGCCATGCGACGCGATCTGCGGCGGCCGATTAGGCGAGCCAGCGTTTGCGGCGGCGGTAATGCTTGGCCTCGCGGAAGCTCTTGCGCTCGCCCGAGGAGATGCCAAGGTAGAACTCCTTGACGTCTTCGTTGTTGGCCAGATCCTTGGCCGCACCCTCCATGACCACGCGGCCGTTCTCGAGGATGTAGCCAAAATCGGCATAGCGCAGCGCCATGTTGGTGTTCTGCTCGGCGATCAGGAAAGTGACTTTTTCCCGCTGGTTGAGGTCCTTGACGATGGCGAAAACCTCGTCGACGATTTGCGGCGCGAGGCCCATCGAGGGTTCGTCGAGCAGCACCATGGTCGGATTGGCCATCAGGGCGCGCCCGATCGCACACATCTGCTGCTCGCCGCCCGAGGTATACGCCGCCTGGCTGGTGCGGCGCGTCTTCAGGCGGGGGAAATAGTTGTAAACCTTTTCCAGCGTCTGCGCGATGGCGGCCCGGCCATCGGTACGGGTGTAGCTGCCGGTCATCAGGTTGTCTTCGATGCTCAGGTGGCCGAAGCAGTGGCGGCCTTCCATGACCTGTACCACGCCGCGCTTGACCAGATCAGCGGGGGTCAGGGCCTCGATGCGCTCGCCGCGGCATTCGATCGACCCCTTGGTCACTTCGCCGCGTTCGCCTTGCAACAGGTTGCTGACCGCACGCAGGGTGGTGGTCTTGCCGGCGCCGTTGCCGCCCAGCAGGGCGACGATGTTGCCTTGCGGCACGGACAGCGAAACGCCCTTGAGCACGAGGATGACGTGGTGGTAGATCACCTCGATGCTGTTGACGTTGAGAAGTATGTTGGCGGTGGTCATGTGTGCTTTCGAATGGCAATGGCCATGGTCGGAAACCGGTTCCGGACGGGGCAAGCCACACCCCGCCCGGAAGCTTCCTCAGGTCACGTGCGGCTTACTTCTTGCAGTCGTCCGGGGTACGCCGCACGATTTTCTTGTCTTCGGCATACTTGCTGGCGGCATTGATCACCATCGGGCGCAGAACCTTCTCGTCGCCCTGATACCAGTCCGACGAAAAGTTCCACTTCTTGCCGTCCCAGGTATGGATGCGCGCCCACGCCGAACCCATGTGGTCGAGGCAGGAGGTCTGCACCGGGCGCATCACGCCGGCCAGACCCATGGCATCCAGCGCCTTCTGGTCGAGGTTGATGTTCTCCAGGCCCCAGCGCATCTGCTCGCCGGTGATGCGCTTGCCCTTGCCGTAACGGCCCTGTGCCGCGCGCATGCCCTCGACCGCGAGCATGGACGAAATCAGGCCGCGCATGTAAAGCACGTCGCCGACTTCTTCCTTGGGACCGGTACCCTGGCCCTTGGCATGCAGTTTCTCGAGGACCTCCTTGACCACCTTGGAGTCCTTTTCCGCGCCATGCTGCAGGGCCAGCGCGTTATAGCCCTTGGCGCCTTCGCCGACGTCCTTGACATCCGGCTCGGCGCCCGCCCACCAGACACCGTACATCTTCTCGCGCGGATAGCCAGTGGCCTGCGCTTCCTTGAGCGATGTCGAGTTCATCACGCCCCAGCCCCAAAGGAAGACATAGTCAGGCTTGCTCTGGCGAATCTGCAGCCAGGTGGCCTTCTGCTCGACACCGGGATGCGCGACGGGCAACAACTGAACGTCGAAACCATGCATCTTGCCGCGCTCCTGCAACAGGACGATCGGCTCCTTGCCGTAAGGGCTGTCGTGGTACACGAGCGCGATTTTCTTGCCCTTGAGCTTGTCGAAGCCGCCTTCCTTCTTGGCAATGTGTTGCACCAGCACGTCGGCGCCCATCCAGTAGGTTCCCAGCAGCGGGAAGTTCCAGGCGAACACGGATCCATCCTGCGACTCGCTGCGGCCGTAGCCGGCAGTGATCAGGGGAATCTTGTCGACGGGCGCCTTCTCGGTCAGCGCGAAAGTGATGCCGGTGGACAAGGGCTGCACCACCGTGGCGCCACCATGCTTGCCCTTCAGGCGCTCGTAGCACTCGACACCGCGGTCGGTGGCGTAGGCGGTCTCGCATTCTTCCCAGATCAGTTTGACGCCATTGACGCCGCCACGCGCATTGGTCAGCTTCAGGTAGTCAACGTAGCCGTTGGCCCATGGCGTGCCGTTGGGTGCGTAGGCGCCGGTGCGATAAGCGATCACCGGAAAGAATTGTTCCTCGGCCGCAAACGCGGCGGGTGACGCAAGTACAGCGGACAATCCGATGGCAGCAATGGCGCCCGCAAGTTTGCTTGATTTCATGTTTTCTCCTCCTAGTATGATTGAGTGGTACACCAACAATAGAACCTGATACCGGACTTCATTGAAGCTCGCCCGTCAAATGTTGCTCCCTGCTCTCCAGTGTTCCGCGCGAGCAGGCGTCAGTGCGGGAAAGGCCACAAGCGCAATTTCTCCCGACCGGTCGACCACAGACGCGCGATGCCGTGGGGTTCGACGATCAGGAAGAAGATGATGAGTGCGCCGAAAACCATGATCTCGACGTGCGCCACCAGCGCGATCGATACCTCCAGCCCGAACAGGCCGCCGATCAGAGGCAGCATCTGATTGAGAAAAATGGGCAGGATCACGATGAACGCCGCCCCGAAAAAGCTGCCGGCGATCGAGCCCATGCCGCCGATGATGACCATGAACAGCAACTGGAAGGACCGGTCGATCGAAAACGCCGCCGGTTCCCACGAACCGAGATGGACGAAGCCCCACAAGCCGCCGGCGACACCGACGTAGAACGAACTGACCGCGAAGGCGCTGAGCTTGGCATACATCGGGCGAATGCCGATCACCGTCGCCGCGACGTCCATGTCGCGAATCGCCATCCACTGCCGGCCGATGGCACTGCGCACCAGATTCTTCGCCATCAGGCTGAAAACGACCAGTATGCCCAGGCAGAAAAGATACTTGTCGGTTGCCGAATTGATGGTCCAGCCCATCAGGCTGATGTCCGCCACCGACACCGAACCCGATGACGAATCGTTGGTAAACCACTTGACGCGCAGAAACGCCCAGTCGCAGAAGAACTGCGCCGCCAGGGTGGCAACCGCGAGGTAGAGGCCCCTGACGCGCAGGCTCGGGATGCCGAACACGATGCCGACCGCGGCAGCCGTCAGGCCGCCAAGAAGAATGGCGCCCAGCGCCGGCATGCCGCTGACGCGGATCAGGAAATTGTAGGCTGCATAGGCGCCCACGGCCATGAAGGCGCCGGCGCCAAGTGTGATTTGTCCGCAATAGCCGACGAGGATATTCACGCCAAGCGCGGCGAGGGACAGGATCAGGAAAGGAATCAGGATGGCGCGAAAAATATACTCATCGACCAGCAGCGGAATCCCGAGAAAGGCAAAGGCGATGATCGCGAGGATCGCCCAGCGATCCTGCGGAATCGCAAACACCTGCTGATCCGATTTGTACGTGGTCTTGAACTGGCCGTTTTCTCTGTAGAACATCCGTTATCCCTCGAATCAATCCCGATAAATGATTTTTTCACCAAACAATCCCTGCGGCCTGAACAGTAGGAACATCAGGGCCAGCATGTAGGCGAACCAGATCTCGATGCCGCCGCCCACGTAGGGGCCCAGAAAGACCTCGGACAGCTTCTCGCCGACGCCGATGATCAGGCCGCCGATGATCGCTCCGGGAACCGAGGTCAGGCCGCCGAGAATGACCACCGGCAGAGCGCGCAAGGCCACCGTCTGCAAGGAGAACTGGACGCCCAGTTTGGAGCCCCAGATGATGCCCGCCACCAGCGCTGTGATCCCGGCGACGCACCAGACGATGACCCAGATCCGGCCCAGCGGAATACCGATCGACTGCGCGGCCTGATGATCGTCCGCCACGGCGCGCAAGGCTCGTCCGGTGGATGTCTTCTGGAAGAAGATGGTCAGGGCCAGCACCAGCATCGCTGAGATCAGGGCGGCGACGAAGTCTTCCTTGTTGATCAGAATCCCGCCTTCGAAGACGCTCTCCAGCATCATCACCGGCTCCTTGGGCATGCCGACATCGATCTTGTAGATGTCGCTGCCGAAGACGGTCTGACCCAGACCGTCAAGGAAGTAGCCGATGCCCAGCGTGGCCATCAGCAGCGTCGCACCTTCCTGGTTGACCAGATGGCGCAGCACCAGGCGCTCGATCAGCCAGGCCACGGCGAACATCACCACCACGGAAACCACGATCGCCAGCAGGTTGGCCATCAACAGGTTGTCCATGCCCAGCCACTCCGGGATCCACTCGGAAAAACGCGCCATCGACAGGGCGGCGAACAGCACCATCGCGCCCTGGGCGAAATTGAACACGCCGGAGGCCTTGTAGATCAGCACGAAGCCCAGTGCCACGAGCGAATACAGCATGCCGCTCATCAGGCCGCCGAGCAGGGTTTCCAGGAAGAAGCTCATCGTTCAGGGTCCTCGAAACTTAATGACTCGCGCCGAGATAGGCGCTGATGACGACCGGATCGGAACGAACCTCGTCGGCCGTGCCTTCGGCGATCTTCTCGCCGTGATCCAGTACCACGACGAAATCGGAGAGGTCCATAACCACGCCCATGTCGTGCTCGATGAGCAGGACCGTGGTGCCAAACTGGTCATTCACGTCGAGAATGAAGCGACACATGTCCTGCTTTTCCTCGACGTTCATCCCGGCCATGGGTTCGTCCAGCAGCAGCAGTTGCGGCTCCATCGCCAGCGCACGTGCCAGGTCGACGCGCTTTTGCAGACCGTAAGGCAGGCGGCCGACCGGGGTCTTGCGGATGTGTTGGATTTCCAGGAAGTCGATGATCTCTTCCACCTTGACTCGATGCTCGAGTTCCTCGCGCTGCGCCGGCCCCAGCCAGAAGGCCTGCTGTAGCAGGTTGGCCTTCATCTTAAGGTTGCGGCCGGTCATGATGTTGTCGAGGACCGACATGCCCTTGAACAGGGCGATGTTCTGGAAAGTGCGGGCAATGCCCTGGGTGGCCGCCGCACGCGGATTCATCTGGCGGCGCACGTTGCCGAGGAAGGTGATGGCGCCTTCCTGCGGATGGTAGACGCCGTTGATGACATTCAGCATGGAACTCTTGCCGGCGCCGTTCGGGCCAATGATGGACGAGATCTCGCCGCGCTTGATATCGAAGCTGACTCCGGTGATGGCCTTGACGCCACCGAAGCTCAGGCTGACATTCTCCACGCGCAGGAAAGCCTCTTCCGTCGCGGCCTGCATGTCGCGCTTGCGCTTGCGCATTTCGCCCAGGGCCAGCAAGGCCTGGTCGCGTGAGTCGTAGATGTTGGAACGGAATGACTCCTGACCGGCGCTCTGCCGAATCGCGTCCCGCGTCTGCGCCGTGGCGCCGACCCGCACACTGCCTAGGCCGTGGTTGATGTTGGCGTTCTTGCCGCGTTCGGCGAAGCGGTCCCAGGCCTCCGGCGCAATCACGCAATCGGTATAGATGACCAGGAAGAACCAGCGCCTGCCGGTTTCGGTCAGACGGCTTTCGATCTCGTCGTACATCGTGTCGACCTGCGCCGCATCGGCAAAGGTCATGTTGGCGAAATCCACCTCCATCGTCGCGATGGCGTCGTGGAAGGTGATGCGCTCGGTATTGGTCTTTATCGTCATGGGTCGTTCGCCGTATTCGCCGCTGCCGGGTTACGCCGCCTGCTTCAGGCCGATGGGGAAGATCTTCACTTCGCAGATCGCCAAGTCGGCCGCCACCTTACCCTTGCGACCGTCTTCGAACTTGACCTCGGTTTCGATGAACTGCGAGGTCTTGCCCGAATACAGGGCGTCGATCAGCACAGCATACTTGTCGGAAATGAAGCCGCGCCGGACTTTGCGGGTGCGGGTGAGTTCATCGTCATCGGGGTCGAGTTCCTTGTGCAGCACCAGGAAGCGATGGATCTGCGTCTCGGCGACCATCGCGTCATGCGACAGATCGGCATTGACCTGTTCGACGCAGCCGCGGATCAGCTCCAGCACCTCGGGCTTGCCGGCCAGGTCGGTATAGCCCGAATACGGCAGGTTGCGCCGTTCCGCCCAGTTGCCGACGGCGCCCATATCGATGTTTATGAAGGCGCAGACCATCTCGCGGCTGTGGCCGAAGCAGACCGCCTCCTTGATGTACTGGAAGAACTTCAGCTTGTTCTCGATGTAGTTCGGCGCGAAGATCGCGCCCCTGGCGAGTTTGCCGACGTCGGCAGCACGGTCGATAATCTTGAGGTGGCCGTCCTCGTCGAAGAAGCCGGCATCGCCGGTGTGGAACCAGCCTTCGGCGTCGATCGCCTCGGCCGTGGCGTCCGGCCGCTTGTAGTACTCCTTCAACAGCAGCTTGCCGCGCACCAGTACTTCCCCGTTGTCGGCGATCCTGACCTCGACCCCCGGCGCCGGCTTGCCGACGCTGTCGAACTTGATCTCCCGATCCGGCTGCAAGCAGACCGCGGCGCAGGTTTCGGTCGCGCCGTAGAGCTGCTTGAGGTTCACGCCGATCGAACGATAGAAGCGGAACAGGTCGGGCCCGATGGCGGCGCCCGCCGTGTAGGCGACGCGGATCCGGCTCATGCCGAGCACGTTGCGCAGCGGGCCATAGACCAGCAGGTTGCCCAGCGCATACAGCAAGCGATCGCTGGACGAAACATTCGGCTTGCCATCGAGAATGTCCGAACCACAGCGCTTGGCCACGGCCATGAAGTAATGGAACATGCCGCGCTTCGTGGCGCCGGCGTCCTCCATGCGGATCATCACCGTGGTCAGCAGATTCTCGAACACCCGCGGCGGCGCGAAGTAGTAGGTCGGCCCGATCTCCCGCAGGTCGGTCAGCACGGTGTCGCCGGATTCCGGGCAGTTGATGGTAAAGCCCGCGACCAGCGCCTGTGCATAGGAGAACAGGTGATCACCGACCCAGGCCATCGGCAGGTAGGAGAGGATGTCCTCCTGGTCGGTCAGATGATCGAAATTGACACCGCTGCTCGCGGCGGCGATAAATGTCTCGTGGGTCTGGCAAACGCCCTTGGGCTTGCCCGTAGTGCCCGAGGTGTAGAGCATCACGGCGACATCTTCGGTGCGCCCCCTGGCGATTTGGTCGGGAATGAAGTCAGGCTGGTTCTTGTCATGGACCCGCCCCATCGCGATCACCTCATCTAGCCCTTGCATGAAGGTCTGCGTATAGTGGCGCATGCCGCGCGGATCGTCGTAGAGGATGTGTTGCAGGTCGGGACACTGGTCCTTGACCTCCAGCATCTTGTCCACCTGTTCCTGGTCCTCGACGATGGCGAACCGAATTTCGCCATCGGTCAGCACGAAAACCATTTCCGCAGCCACGGCATCCTGGTACATCGGCACCGGCACGCCGCCCAGCATCTGCGCCGCGCACATCGCCCAATACAGACGCGGGCGGTTGTCACCGATCAGGGCCAGGTTGTCGCCGCGCTTGAAGCCCAGCTCGGCAAGACCGCAGGCCATGGCACGCACTTCCTCCGCCACCTGGCTCCAGTTCCAGGTTTGCCAGATGCCAAGGTACTTCTCGCGCGTTGCCGGACGCTCGCCCCGCGTTGCCGCATGATTCAGCAGCAGTCGGGGAAACGTATCAAGCGAGCCCGAGGCCCGCCCCGATTCGGATACAGCCATGCCTTCTCTCTCCTCCAGCCGAACCGCATGGACGTCGCTTGTATTGCGACTTGTCCCATGCGGCGATCTTCCCGCGAATTCGTTGTTGGCCGCCCGCGGTCTTTTGCCGCACGGCGGGAGCTTCCGGCACCATCTACCTCCCTTGAACCTCCGGGAAAACCAGCAAACAACAGGCAAACGAGTACCGCAACAGCCGCCAAGTCTATGCCATTCTTCCGCCTATAATTGTCGTGTGACTGACAATTGCAAAAAAACTCCAATATCCCTTGAAGACATGCTGCGCCGCACAAGCTGGGCGCCGGCGCTGTCCGCGGAGGAGTTCGCCCGCGCCCGCGAAGGCACGATCGAACGGCTGGTGCCAACTGGCGGCTATGTTTGCCGCAAGGGCGAACCTGTCGACCACTGGCATGGTGTGATCGAAGGCCTGGTCAAAATGTCCAGCGACTGGGTCACCGGCAAGACCGCCAGCTTCACCGGCATAGCCGCCGGCGGCTGGTTCGGCGAAGGCTCCGTGCTGAAGGATGAGCCGCGCCGTTATGACATGGTCGCCCTGCGCGATAGCCGCGTCGCCTGCATGCGCCGCGAAACCTTTCATTGGCTGCTGGACAACAACATCGCCTTCAACCGCTTCGTCATCAACCAGATCAATGAACGACTGAGCCTGTTCATCGGCCTGCTCGAATCCCACCGGCTGCTGGATGCGGATGCCCGCGTGGCACGCACCATGGCTGCCCTGTTCCACCCGGTGCTGCAACCGGGGATCGATTCGCGCATCGCCATCTCGCAGGAAGAAATCGGCTATCTCGCCGGCATTTCCCGGCAACGCGCCAATCGTGCCTTGCGAACGCTGGAGGACGCCGGCTTTCTCACCACCGAGTATGGCGGCATCACGGTGCTGGATCTGGAAGGCCTGCGCCGCTTCGGTGGCTGAGGGGGGATAGCTGCCGGCGCGGTCCGGCGGGCGCCGACGCTGCGGACGGCCTTGATTTGACGCGTTGCTCCCTTGAGTGAGCGGAAGATGGAAATTCATCCGGTCATGGCGACCAGCGCCTGGGGCGACACCACCTCCACGTTATCCGCCAATGGATAGGCATCCAATACCGGTGCAACAACGAATGCGCGATCAACGCCGAGATCCTCGCAGGCGTTCCAGAACCCGCGCGCCGGTCGTCGCGCGTTCGACAGCTTGACCTCGTAAGCGGTGCGTCGGCCGCCGCTGTCGACCACCAGATCAAGCTCGGCGCCCGCCGCCGTACGGTAGAACCCGAAGCTTGCCAGGGGCGGCGCCCCGGCAATGATCTGCTCCAGGACGAAGCCCTCCCAGGAATGCCCCGCCACCGGATGCCCCGCCAGCGCATCCGCCGAATCGATACCCAGCAGCGCATGCAGCAAACCGCTGTCGCGCAGGTACGCCTTGGGCGCCTTGACCAGCCGCTTGCCGATGTTGATATGGAATGGCTCCAGTCGCCGCAGCATCATCGCATCGACCAGCAGATCCAGATATGCTCTAACAGTCCGTACGGGACGACGTCGAGTGGGGCCTGCATGGTGAAAACTGAGGCGGCTCAGCGAATCGTCGTTGCCGATGCCGGTCCGCTGATCCACCTCGATGAACTCGAAACCCTGGATCTGCTTGCGCATGGCACGCTCGGCTTGATCTTGCGTTTTGTGCGCCGCAAGCTGCGGACCGCCGAACAAGCGCTGAAACTGCTTGCCGACATTCCGGAACGCTGCTCCCTGCATATCCGCCCCGCGCTAGTCGAACAGACCGTTCGCCGTGCCCAAGCGGAATGACTCGGCGCCGAATAGCGGCAAGCGCCCGAATCGCTCCCGGCGGTTTCCACAAGAAATCGGGTGCCTTTGGGCACCGCTGCTCTTGGGAGAGTGGAAGTTACCGTCCCGCCAACACCGACTCTTACATGCTCCGCCGATACTGCCCGCCGACCTCGTACAAGGCATTCGAAATCTGCCCCAGCGAACAGCAGCGCACTGCATCCATCATCACCGCAAAGACGTTCTGGTTGCCGATCACCGCCTGCCGCAGTCGGGCCAGGCAGGCCTCCGACTGCCCCGCATTGCGCGCCTGGAAATCCCTGAGCCGGGTCAGTTGCGACTGCTTCTCCGCCTCGGTCGAACGCGCCAGCTCGATCTCGCCGGTCTCGCCCGATCCCTTCGGATTGAGGAAGGTGTTCACGCCGATGATCGGGTAGGAGCCGTCGTGCTTCTTGTGCTCGTAGTACATCGACTCTTCCTGGATCTTGCCGCGCTGGTAGCCGGTTTCCATGGCGCCGAGCACGCCGCCGCGACTGGCGATGGCTTCGAATTCCTTGAGCACGGCTTCCTCCACCAGATCGGTCAGTTCTTCCATGATGAAAGCACCCTGGTTCGGGTTCTCGTTCTTCGCCACGCCCCATTCACGGTTGATGACGAGCTGGATCGCCATGGCGCGCCGAACCGACTCCTCGGTCGGCGTGGTGATGGCCTCGTCGTAGGCGTTGGTGTGCAGGCTGTTGCAGTTGTCGTAGATGGCGATCAGCGCCTGCAGCGTGGTGCGGATGTCGTTGAAGTCCATCTCCTGCGCATGCAGGCTGCGGCCCGAGGTCTGGATGTGGTACTTGAGCTTCTGGCTGCGCTCGTTGGCGCCGTAGCGGTTCTTCATCGCCACGGCCCAGATGCGCCGCGCGACGCGGCCGATCACCGAGTATTCCGGTTCCATGCCGTTGCTGAAGAAGAAGGAAAGGTTGGCGGCGAAATCGTCGATGTGCATGCCGCGCGCCAGGTAGGTCTCGACGTAGGTGAAACCGTTGGCCAGCGTGAAGGCGAGCTGGCTGATCGGGTTGGCGCCGGCTTCGGCGATGTGGTAGCCGGAGATCGAGACCGAGTAGAAATTGCGGATCTGGTTATGGACGAAATACTCCTGGATGTCGCCCATCATCTTCAGCGCGAACTCAGTCGAGAAGATGCAGGTGTTCTGGCCCTGGTCTTCCTTCAGGATGTCGGCCTGCACGGTGCCGCGCACCGTGGACAGCGTCCATTCGCGGATCTTCTCGGCTTCGTCCTCGGTCGCGTCGCGGCCGTTCTGGCTGCGGAACTTCTCGACCTGCTGGTCGACCGCGGCATTCAGGTACATCGCCAGGATCATCGGCGCCGGGCCGTTGATGGTCATCGACACCGAGGTCGCCGGGTCGCACAGGTCGAAGCCCGAATAGAGCACCTTGAGATCGTCCAGCGTGGCGATCGAGACGCCCGAGTTGCCCACCTTGCCGTAGATGTCCGGACGCGGGTCGGGGTCGCAGCCGTAGAGCGTGACCGAATCGAAGGCTGTCGACAGACGCTTGGCCGGCATGCCCTCGGAGACCTTGAGGAAACGCCTGTTGGTGCGGAAGGCGTCGCCCTCGCCGGCGAACATCCGCGTCGGGTCCTCGTTCTCGCGCTTGAAGGCGAACACGCCAGCGGTGTAGGGAAAGGAACCGGGAACGTTTTCGCGCATCAGGAACTTGAGCAACTCGCCTTCGTCGTCGAAGCGCGGCAGCGACACCTTGCGGATCTTGGTGCCTGAAAGCGACTCGGAGACCAAGCTTGTGCGGATTTCCTTGTCGCGCATCTTTACCACGTACTGGTCACCGGCATAGGCCTTCTTCATGTCCGGCCACATGGCGAGCAACTTGCGGGCATGGGGCGTCAGTTGGCCATCCTTCCAGGCGATGAGCTCGTCGAAGTCCGCAACATTCTTGGCACAGGCCTCGAAGATCGCCTTGGCGGTTTTCAGCGACTGCCGCTCACGCGCCAGCGCGGCCTGCTCCTCGATCTGGCGGTGATAAGCGCGTAACGCATCGGCAATATCGGCCAGGTAGCGCACGCGATCCGGCGGAACAATGGCGCGACCGGCCGAAGAGTGCTTCACCTGCACCGGCGGCAACAGGCCTGGCTTCGCCTTGAGTCCGCACTCGGCCAGGCTTGCGAGCAGGGCCTGGTACAACGCGGTGACGCCGTCGTCGTTGAAGCGCGCCGCCATGGTGCCGAATACCGGCATGTCCTCGGTGCGCTCGGCAAATTTCTCCCGGTTGCGCTGGTACTGCTTGCGCACGTCGCGCAGCGCGTCCTCGGCGCCCTTGCGATCGAACTTGTTGATCGCGACGAAATCGGCGAAATCCAGCATGTCGATCTTTTCCAGTTGCGAAGCCGCGCCGAACTCGGGCGTCATCACATACAGCGAGACATCGACCAGCGGCACGATCGCCGCATCGCCCTGGCCTATCCCCGAGGTCTCGACCACGATCAGGTCGAAGCCGGCGACCTTGCAAGCGGCGATCACATCGGGCAGCGCCTTGGATATCTCGCTGCCGGTATCTCGCGTGGCGAGCGAGCGCATGTAGATGTTTGGATGCTGTATCGCATTCATGCGGATGCGATCGCCCAGCAGGGCGCCGCCGGTGCGCTTGCGCGATGGGTCGATGGAAATCACCGCGATCTTCTGCCCGTCATCCTGGTCGAGGCGGAAGCGGCGGATCAGTTCGTCGGTCAGCGAACTCTTTCCGGCGCCGCCGGTGCCGGTGATGCCAAGCGTCGGCGCAGTCGAGAGGACGGCCTTTTCCAGCAAGGCCTGCTTCGCCTTGGCCGGCCACGCATCGTTTTCCAGCGCGGTGATGATCTGCGCCAGGTTGCGCAGGCGGGCACCGCGATCGGCGACCTCCAGCGCTTTGACGTCCTGCGGCGCACGCTTGCTGATGTCGGCGTCGCAACGCGCCACCATGTCGTTGATCATGCCCTGCAGGCCCATCCTCTGGCCGTCCTGCACTGAGTACAGATGGGTCACGCCATAGGCATGCAGCTCGCTCGTCTCGCTCGGGATGATCACCCCGCCGCCACCGCCGAACACCTGGATGTTCTCGCCGCCGCGCTCCTTCAGCAAATCGATCATGTACTTGAAGAATTCGAGGTGGCCCCCCTGGTACGACGATACAGCGATGCCTTGCGCATCCTCCTGCAGGGCCGCGTTGACGATTTCCTCGACCGAGCGGTTGTGCCCGAGATGAATCACCTCGACCCCCGAGGATTGCAGAATGCGCCGCATGATGTTGATCGAGGCGTCATGGCCGTCGAAAAGCGAGGTGGCCGTGACGAAACGCACTTTGTGCGTGGGCTTGTAGGGAACTAGTTTGGCGGCAATGCTCAGGTCGGTCATGGTGGCGGCTCCAGGATGGGCAACGGTGCTTGAATCATAGGCAATGCGTGGCGATAGCGCCATGACACAAAGGGACGAGAACTATGCATAATCCGCCATTATGGATACCCAACCCAATTCCTCACGGAAGTCCGCCGGAAGCCCCTCCACGGTCGCTGCAGGCTTCGTCATTGGCATCTTGTCCGGGGTTGCGCGGGCCGGATTGGCTGCCGAGCGCCTGCTGGAACATGCAGAAATTGCCACCCATGTCCTGCATGAACGCAGCGCCCGCATTCCGGTGGCGCGTTATGCGGCGCTCTACCGCCTGATCAACGAGAGTCTCGATGACGAGGGTTTCGCGCTGTTTTCTCGGCCGCTACGCCGCGGCAGCTTCGAGTTCCTCTGCCGCGCCGCGCTCTCCGCGGCGACCCTGGAAGAAGCCCTGGAGCGCATTGCGCGCTTTTTGCACGTGGTGCTCGACGATCTGGAAGTGGACCTGGAAAAGAGCGGGCGCGCTGCCGTCATCGTCATCAGCGAAGAGCAGCCGCTGCCGGTCGGCCCGGCCGGGCGCGTATTCGCCTTCGAATGGCTGCTGCGCATGATCCACGGCCTCGCGGCCTGGCTGGTGGCGCATCCGCTGGGGCTCGACGAAGTCAGCTTTCCCTATCCGCCGCCGCTGCACGCGGCCGACTACGAACTGGTTTTCGCGCCGCGTTACACCTTCGATGCGCCGCACCTGGAGGCGCGCTTTCCGGCCGAGTGGCTGGCGCTGCCGGTGCGCCGCGACGAAGCGGCGCTCCGCAGCTTCCTGGTCGATGCGCCGGCCAGCATCACCACGCTCTACCGCCGCGACCGCGCCCTCGGCTTGAGGGTTCGCGAGCACCTGCGCGCCGCCCTACCGGAACATCTGGCCCTGCCCGCGATCGCGCGCCGCCTGTTTCTCTCGCCGCGCACGCTGCACCGGCGACTGGAAGACGAAGGCACGAGCTTTCGCGCGATCAAGGACGGCCTGCGCCGCGACCTCGCCACCGACTGGCTGACCAAGACTGCTCGTCCCTTGAACCGTATCGGCGCCGACCTCGGTTTCGCCGACGCCGCCGCCTTCTATCGCGCCTTTGCCGGCTGGACCGGCAGCGGCCCACGCGAGTACCGCAAACGTTTCAGGCACTCCACGACTGTCCCGCCCCACCCGACCTGAATCGGCAGCGTCCGGGGGCATTCAGCCGCGCGACGCGTGGGAAACAGTCCGGCTCGGCGAGGGTTGCCGCGCCGGTTGCCAGGGGCAGCCCTTCTATTTGCCCAAACGTGGCACATTGTCGCAAACCCAAATTGGCCGCCGCGCGCGGCCGATGTGACGGCAGATCGAGGAGACAAGCGTTGCAGCGCATCGAGAACGTGATGACCCCGCAAACCTTCAGCGGCATACAAGCCGGCATGAGCAAGGACCAGGTGTTGCGCGCATTGGGGCCGCCGGAACCGTGCTGGACCGTCTACTTCAAGGCGCGCGACGAACTGGTCTGGGAGTGGCGCTATTGCGACGACTGGGGTTTGGCTGCGCGCTTTGATATCCTGTTTGACGGCAGCAAGGAAATCGTGCGTTCCACCATGTCGGTCAGGGAAACCTGTTTGAATGGCGGCTGTCCCTGCGCGCGCTGACGCGTCGTGCCGAATATCTGGAGACTGCCATGCGTGAACTCGTCGAGGTTTTCGCGAATCTGCTGCGGCGCATGCCGCTTGTCGCCCTGTGCTGGCTGCTCGCGCTGTTCGGCGAGGCGGCATTCGGCGTCGAACCAAAGGTCGCTGTTACCGTAGGGCAAAGAGACGAAGCCTTCATCGTCGATGCGACGATCGATGTTCAGGTGCCCCTGGCTACCGCGTGGGAGGTCCTGACGGACTTTGACAAGATGACGTCGATTAACGATAACCTCGACATCGGCATCGCCGAGATCGACTGACCGATCACTTCGACCGCGAATTCGTCGGTCACTTCCTGAAGGCCGGAGTTGATCCTATCGCGGCGCCCAAGGCAGCCCCAAAAAGCTGATTGAACGCAGCGCCACGCGCTGATCGTTGTCATTCCTGCGCTTGATCGATCGCGCCGCCGGTTCAGGTCCCGGACCGACCCCGCATGCCCCATTCCTTGACCAAGGCATAGATAGCCGGAATCACTGCCAGCGTCAGGATCGTCGAGGAAATCATGCCGCCCACCATGGGTGCGGCGATGCGGCTCATGACTTCCGAGCCGGTGCCGGTGCCCCACATGATCGGCAGCAGGCCGGCCATGATCGCCGTCACGGTCATCAGCTTGGGCCGCACCCGCTCCACGGCGCCCTCCATGACCGCGGCGTACAAGTCGGCGCCGGCGGGACGGCGATTTTCGGCGGTGCAACGCTTCTGCGCCGCCTCCCAGGCGTGGTCGATGTAGATCAGCATCACCACGCCGGTCTCGGCCGCTACGCCAGCCAGGGCGATGAAGCCGACCGCCACTGCAACCGACAGGTTGTAGCCGAGCAGCCACATCAGCCAGACGCCGCCGACGAGGGCGAAAGGCACAGAGAGCATCACGATCAAGGTTTCGGTCAGGCGCCGGAAGTTGAGGTAGAGCAGCAGGAAGATGATCAGCAGGGTCACCGGAACGACAACTTTGAGTTTCTCGATCGCGCGTTCCATGTACTCGAACTGTCCGCTCCAGGCGATGTAGTAGCCGGGCGGAAATTTGACCTTGTCATTGACCGCCTGACGCGCCTCGGCGACATAGCCGCCGATGTCGCGCTCGCGGATGTCGACGAAGATGTAGGCCGAGAGCAGCGCGTTCTCGGTGCGGATGGCCGGCGCGCCCTTGACGATGACGATTTTCGCCACCTGACCCAGCGGCACCATCGCCGCCGGCCCGCGCATTGAACCCTCCGCAGTTGTGTTACTGGGCACCAGCACCTCACGCGCGATCGCCTGCGGATCTGTGCGCAGTTCGCGCGGATAGCGCACGATGACGCCGAAGCGTTCGCGGCCCTCGACCGTGGTCGTCACCAACTCGCCGCCCAGTGCCGTACCGATGGTATCCTGCAGTTCGCCGACCGACAGCCCGTAGCGCGCCAGGGCGCCGCGGTCCGGCTCGATGTCGAGGTAGAAGCCGCCGGTGATGCGCTCGGCGTAGGCGCTGGTGGTGCCCGGCACATCCTGCACCACGGCCTCGATCTCGCGCGCCAGGCGTTCCATCTCGACCAGGTCCTTGCCGAAGACCTTGATCCCGATCGGCGTGCGGATGCCGGTCGACAGCATGTCGATGCGCGCCTTGATCGGCATGGTCCAGGAATTCGCCACGCCGGGGAACTGCAAGGCCTTGTCCAGTTCGGCGATCAGCTTGTCGGTGTTCATGCCCGGCCGCCATTGCGACTCGGGCTTGAGGTTGATCACGGTCTCGAACATCTCGGTCGGCGCGGGGTCGGTCGCCGTGTTGGCGCGACCGGCCTTGCCGATCACCGAAGCCACCTCGTGGAAGCTCTTTATGATCTTGTCCTGCGTCTGCAGCAGTTCGGCGGCCTTGGTGATGGACATGCCCGGCAGCGAGGTCGGCATGTAGAACAGCGTGCCTTCGTTGAGCGTGGGCATGAACTCGCTGCCCAGCTTCGAGGCCGGGTAGATGCTGACGGCCAGAGTCGCCAGGGCGAGAACGATGGTGCTGCGCTTCCAGCGCATGACCCAGGCGATGATCGGCCGGTACAGCCGGATCAGCACCCGATTCACCGGATTCTTCGCCTCGGGGATGATCTTGCCGCGGATGAAGAACAGCATCAGTACCGGCACCAGCGTCACCGACAGCAGTGCCGCGCCGGCCATGGCGAAGGTCTTGGTCCAGGCCAGCGGCGAGAACAGGCGCCCTTCCTGCGCTTCGAGCGTGAACACCGGCAGGAAGGAGACGGTGATGATCAGCAGCGAAAAGAACAGCGCCGGGCCGACTTCCTTGCAGGCGGCGATGATGGCTTCGGCGCGGGCCTTGTCCCCCTCTCCCCCAACCCCTTTGCCGCCAGGGGAGAGGGGAGCGAAGCCCCTACCGCCCGGCGGGGAATGGGTTGCAGAGAGGGGTGTTAAGCCCCTCCCCACTGGTGGGGGAGGGGTTGGGGAGGCGCGAGGCAAACGCTCCAGGTGCTTGTGCGCGTTCTCGATCATGACGATGGCCGCATCGACCATGGCGCCGATGGCGATCGCGACGCCGCCCAGGCTCATGATGTTGGAGTTCATGCCCAGCGCGCGCATGGCGATGAAGGCGATCAGCACGCCGACCGGCAGCATGATGATCGCCACCAGCGCGCTCCTGACATGCAGCAGGAACACCAGGCAGACCAGCGCGACGATGATGCTTTCCTCGATCAGCGTGGTCTTCAGGGTCTGGATCGCGCGGTGGATCAGCTCCGAACGGTCATACACGGTTTCGATCGTGACCCCGGCCGGCAGACCCGGCGCGATCTCGGCCAGCTTCTCCTTGACGCCGTGGATCACGTCGAGCGCGTTCTGTCCATAGCGCGCCATGGCGATGCCAGACACCACCTCGCCTTCGCCGTTGAGCTCGGTGACACCACGCCGCTCGTCGGGACCCAGCTCGACGCGCGCGATGTCGCGGATCAGCACCGGCGTGCCGCGCTCGGATTTGATCGCCAGGCCCTCGATGTCGGCAAGCCCGCGCAGGTAACCGCGGCCGCGCACCATGTATTCGGTTTCCGCCATCTCGACCACGCGCCCGCCGACGTCGCGGTTCGAGTCGCGGATCGCCTGCACCACTTTCATCAGCGGCACGCCGTAGGCGCGCAGCTTGACCGGATCGACCACCACCTGGTACTGCTGGACGAAGCCGCCGATGCTGGCGACCTCGGCCACGCCCGGCGCCTTGGTCAGTTGGTAACGAATGAACCAGTCCTGGATGGTGCGCAGTTCGGCCAGCGACTTGTCTTTCGCCAGCACCGCGTACTGGTAGACCCAGCCGACGCCGGTGGCATCCGGGCCGAGCTGCGGCGTCACACCGCGCGGCAGGCGGCCGGCGGCAAAATTGAGGTACTCGAGGACCCGCGAGCGCGCCCAGTAGATGTCGGTACCGTCCTCGAAAATCACGTACACGAACGACGCACCGAAGAAGGAGAAGCCCCGCACCACCTTCGACTTCGGCACCGAGAGCATGGCCGTGGTCAGCGGGTAGGTGACCTGGTCTTCGACCACCTGCGGCGCCTGGCCCGGATACTCCGTATAGACGATGACCTGTACGTCCGACAAGTCCGGCAGCGCATCGAGCGGCGTCTTCAGCACGGCATACATGCCTGCCAGCGTGATGAAGACCGTCATGATGACGACGAGGAACTTGTTCTGCGCCGACCACTCGATCACGGCATTCAACATCTCAGTGGCCCTTGTGCGCGGCGACCGGCGGTGCCGTCGCCGCGGCGGCGCCCTTGGCCTCGATCTTCGTGATCACCCATTCGCCCGGCCCGCGCTCGACGAATTCGATGTAGATCGGGCTGCCCGCCTTGAGCTTGTCCGCCAGCCCCGGATTGGCGAGGATGAAGTCCATGGTCATCGCCGGCCAGTTGAGGCTGGCGACCGGCGCATGGGTCACGGTGACCGTGCCGTTTTTCGCATCGATGGCTTCCAGCGTCCCGCGTGCCTGATGGCTGACCGATCCTTTTGTCGCCAAGGCCGGCGCCGCCGTGAGGCCGCCGAGGGCCGCCTTGAGATTGCTTTCGGCATCGATCAGGAAGTTGGCGGCGACCACCACAGCTTCGCCTTCTGCAATACCTTCGCGCACCTCGACATGCTCGTCGCCGCGCGCACCGAGCTTGACCTCGCGCGGCTCGAAGCGACCGGCGTCCTTTTGCAGCAGCACGATTTGCCGTGTGCCGCTGTCGATCACCGCCGAAAGCGGCACCGTCACCACCTTTTCGCGGCCGCCCACCGCCAGTTCGACGCTGGCGTACATGGCCGGCTTCAACAGGCCGTCCGGGTTGGCCAGCTCGATGCGCACCGGGATCGTGCGCGTCTCGGCACTGAGCGTCGGATAGATGTAGGCAATCGTGCCGCTGAAGGATTTTTCCGGATAGGCATTGATGGCGACCTTGACCTTCTGCCCGCTTGAGCTGCCCAATGTCGCGCTCGAAAACATCGGCCAGCACCCAGACCGAAGAAACGTCGGCGATCCGGTACAGCATCTCGCCCGGCATGAAGCGCATTCCGGCGACTGCCTTCTTCTCCAGCACCACGCCGCCCGCGGGCGAACGGAAGGTCAGCGTCCGCCTGACCTCACCGCCGGCGGCCAGCGCCTGGATCTGTTCCTCGGAGATGTCCCAGTTGCGCAGGCGCGCCAGGCTCGCATCGGAAAGCTGGCGCATGCCGGACTGCATTTCGGCGCTGGCGTCCTTCAGTGCCGCGACACCTTTCGCCGCGACCACATATTCGCGCTGCGCCGAGACCAGCTCCGGGCTGTACACCTCGAACAGCGGCTGGCCCCTGGCCACCGGCTGGCCGGTGGCACTGACGTGAAGGCGCTCGACCCAGCCCTCGAATTTCGGCGCCACCGCCTGCACGCGCCGCTCGTCGATTTCCACCCTGCCGGAAGCCCGCACCTGCCGTCCCAGTTCGCGCAGCGCGGCCGCTTCGGTTTTCACGCCGAGTTTCTGCACCTTCTCGGTGCTGATCCTGATCTCCCCCGGCGCCGAACCCTCCTCTTCGCCCTCATAGACGGCGACATAGTCCATGCCCATCGAGTCTTTCTTCGGCACCGGCGAGGTGTCCGGCAGCCCCATCGGATTGCGGTAATAGAGCAGCTTGCGCGCCGGTACGGTACTGGCGGTCGCCGGGACGCCTGCCATCGCCGTATCGCCGGTGCCAGCGGCTTGCTTGCTCTGCACTACCTTCGGGTCGCCTTCGGGAAGCTTTCCCTTGCCCAGCCAGTAACCGGCGCCGACCGCCAGCAGCAGGGCCGCGAGCACGGCCGGTATCCGATATTTCATAAATCTTCTCCCAGCATTTTCTCGATCTCGGCCAGGCGGATTTGCTGGTCGCCGCGGGCCTTGACCAGTTCGCCGCGGGCGCGACGCAGTTGCCGGTGCGCATCGAGCACGGCCACAAAGTCGACGCGACCGTTTTCGTAACCGGCCAGCGCCGCGTTCAGATTCAGTTCGGCCTGCGGCAGCAGGCCGCTCCCCAACAGCGATTCCAGGCGGCGGGCGACCTCGAGGCCGGCAAGGCTTTCGCTTAGCTCGGCCAGAGCCTGGTTGAGGTTGCCCCGGCGGCGCAGGCGCGCCGCATCCAGGTTCAATTCCGCCTCGCGTTCCTGCGCACGGCGACTGCCCTGCTGCAAGGGGATGTTGATCTCGAACATCAGTTCCCACTCGGCGACGCGCCTGCCCACCTGGGTTGGTGCGACACCAAGGGTCAGGTCGGGATAGCGGTTGCGCTCGACGAGGTCGCGCCCTCTCTCGGCGCCGGTAATGCGTGCATCATCCGCCGCCAGTTGCGGGTTATTGGACTTCAGCCGGGTTTCTAGCGCGGTGACTTCCAGCACCGCCGCCGGTGGCACCGGGCGCAGTCTTTCGGGCGGGCGCAGCCTGAGGTTTTCCGGGCGTCCCAACAACGCCCGCATGCGCGCGCCGTTCTGTTCGTTCTCGCCTTCGAGCATTACGAGATCCGTTTCCATGGCGATGATCTCGGACTGGGCGCGCAGGGCGTCCTGCTGGCTGCCAAGACCGCTCCC
The DNA here is from genome assembly GCA_016712985.1 of Sulfuritalea sp. GTDB lineage: Bacteria > Pseudomonadota > Gammaproteobacteria > Burkholderiales > Rhodocyclaceae > Sulfuritalea. The sequence continues at coordinate 74,585 of JADJQA010000001.1, forward strand.
GTAGCGGGTACGCGCAATCTCGGCGACGCGCCGCATCAGGTCCAGGTTCTCCTGCGCGTAGCGAATGCTGACCAGATTCACGTGATGCTGGACATAGGCCAGCTTGATGCGCGTGGCCAGCTCGATCCATCCGGCGCGCGCGCGCGCCTGCGCCTCGTCGGCGCCGGCGCCGGCGACGTCGCGGCGCAGGTCGCGTTTGCCGAACCAGGGCACGGACTGGCTGAAAATGTAGCGGGCACTGCCAATCCGCGGCGGCAGCAGGTTGGAATCGGCATCCTTGCCATCGTTGGTGATATCGCGCAACTCTGTACGAAACATCGGGTCGGGCAAGGCACCGGCCGGCTCGATGCGCTCCGCCGCGGCGGCCGCTTCGGCACGCAGGGCGGCGAATTCGGGATGGCGAGCGCGGGCGAACTCCAGCAGGCTTTCGACCTGGCCGCCGATCAACTGCTCGTGTTCCGCGGCATGGACGACTGCCGACGCGAACAGGAACATGGCAAGCAGAACGGGAACGCGGGGCATGGCTCTACTTCACCGCTTCGATGCGGACGACGGAGTACTGACCGTCCTTCTCCTCGGCGCGGAAGCGCACCTTGTCGCCCTCCTTGAGCGACGCCGGGACAAGCCCTTTCTTGAATCTGAAGGTCATGGTCATGGCCGACATGCCGAGGTTCTCGATGGGACCGTGGGTGATGGTGATGCTGCCAGCGCCCCTGTCGAGCCGCCTGATCGTGCCGTCAGACCAGGACTGGCCGGCGGCCTTCGCCGCCGGGGCGGCATGCGAGGAATGGTCCTGCGCGCTGGCAGGCGGTAGCAGAAATGCGCAGGCGACCGCCGCGACGGCGCGCAACAAGACATGTTTCATGGAAATCTCCCGGAAGACAGCAATACGCGACGGGGCGATGCCCTGTCGACCCGACGGAAATGTCAGGCGCTGTCTTTGGGGGGATGTCGGGGCGGCTCGGTAATGTGGCTGCGGGGAGCCGTGAGCGCCGGCCGCAGGTAGTCGTGTCCGGCTGCAACCAGGCTGGTCGCCAGGGACGCGCTGGGCATGAAGCCGGCACAGGCCATGTGGCAGCTTGCGCAATTGTCGCATCCAGCATCGTGCGCCGCCGGGTCCGGTGGACCGGCTTCGTGGCAAGGCATCGCCACAGCGGGTGCTGCCGTCGCCGCGGCAGCCGCGGCCTGCTCCGGCGCATGCCGGCACAGCGGCATGGACATCGCCGCCATGGTCTGCACAGGCAGCCAGAGCGCGGCGAATAGCAGCAGGAAGCGAACGAAACGAGTGGTCATGGGACGAAGCTTACCCCCCGCTGGTCCACGTCGCAAGGCGGACCGGATTCCGGCTGCAAACTGCTCAGGCAACCGGTTCCTGCCGTCTCGCCGGCGCCGACTTGCTGAATCTCCTCGCTGATCGAGTCATCGGGCCGGTCCGCCAGGGTGCCGGCACCGCTGTTTTCGCGCCGCAGAATCGTTCTCGATACGGCTCGCGCCAGAGGTGGTCTGCCCAGAAGGGTGGCGGTGGCGGCAGCGGCGGCGGCTTCCTTGATCCTGCCAAGGAAAAGTTCGCGCACGGCGACTCGCGCCAACCGGCACGCCTGACGTTCGGCGCGGCGGGAAATGGAGAAGTCCACGCCGCAACGAGTACACACGTCGGCGCCGGCAAGTCTGGCGCGACAGGCGGGGCAGCGTTCGAGTCGGTCCATTAGTTGTCGAGGTAGTAAAGCACATCGGCCAGCGCCCCGATGGCTTCCTCGAGCGCGCCATCGTCTGTTGCAACGGAGTTCGCCAGCGCATCGCGCACCGCCTCGATGCCGTCGATCAGGTCTTCGCGGTCATCGGCGCCGGCGGTCTTGAGCAGACGCTCGGCCTTTTCGACCAGAGCGCCCGCTTCGACGACGAGACGGCCGCGACCCGCCGCGGCCGAATCGGCCCCTGAGTCATTCTCACCTGCGCCGGCATCATCGCCTGTTGCAGTCTCGTCGTCGAACATCGAGCGGATACGGCTGCGCGCCTCGTCAAGCTTGCCTTCCTCGAAGCGCGAAATCGCGTTGTCGATCGTAATCGCATATTCAAGCCCGGTTTTCTTCTCGCTGCCGCGGACGTGGAGAATGCCGTTGATATCGATGGAAAAGTCGATAACGATCGGATTGCCGGCAGGAACCTTGCGCAGTCCCTCGACGGTGAACCGGGCGATTTCGATATTGTCGAGGGCATCCGCGGCTTCGCCCTGGAATACCGTGACTTCGACTACTTCCTGATTGTCGTGCATGGTGTAAAAGACCTCGCTGCGCGAAGCCGGAATCGGCGTGTTCCGGCGGATCAGGGGGACAAAGCAGAACGGATACTCTCGGCCATCGAGGAAGTCCACCGTGCTGGTGCCGAAGGTATAGGGGGTCACGTCGATCAGCACCGTGGGCGTCGCCCCGCCGGCGATGATCTCGGCCTGAATCGCCGCGCCCATGGCCACGCACAGATCGGGGTCGATTTCCCCATGGGGCTGGATGCCCGTGAGCGCTTCGAGACGGCGCGACACCAGCGGCGTCCGGGTGGCGCCACCCACCAGCAGAACCTCGTCGATATCGGACACGGCAAGATTCGCCCCGGACAGCGCCACATGGACGGCGTCCATGGTTTCGGCGATGTAGGGCTCGATCATCGCCTCGTATTCGTGGCGAGAAAGTTCGAGCGACAGATGAACGGGGGCGCCATCCTTCTCGAACAGGAATTCCTCGGACAGCGCGGCATAGGGCCGGTCGGACAATGCGATCTTGGCGGCCTCCGCCGCGCGTTGCAGCCGCGCCATGGCGGTGGGCGAGGAGGACGCCGTGGCGCCGTCGATGCCATGCACCGTTTCTAGATGTTCGAGCGTGAAGTCGATGATGCGTTGATCGAAATCGTCGCCGCCAAGACGGTTGTTGCCATGGCTGGCAAGCACTTCCACAACGTCGCCCTCCATGTTCACCACCGACACATCGAAGGTGCCGCCACCCAGATCGTAGACCAGTGCCTTGCGCGCTCCGCCATGTCCGGTCTTGTCCGCGGCGCCGCCACGATGCGCGCCGTAGGCCAGGGCGGCGGCCGTCGGCTCGTTGAGAATGCGCATGACTTCCAGTCCCGCAATCTCGCCCGCTTCGCGCGTGGCCTGGCGCTGCGCGTCGGAAAAATAGGCGGGAACCGTGATCACCGCCTTGCCGACGGCGGCGCCCAGACCGGCCTCGGCAATCTTCCTCAGTCGCAGCAGGATCATGGCAGAAATTTCCGGCGGCCTGTACTCCTTGCCGCCCAAACTCAGGTAAGTGGCCTCCCCCATGCGCCGCTTGACTGAACGTATGGTCCGTTCCGGGTGCAGGACATACTGGTTACGCGCAGCAGCGCCGACCAGCAGGGCATCGTCGTCGCCGAGACCGACCACCGAAGGCAGGATCGGACTGCCGTTCTCGATTTCGATGACTTCTATCCGCCCGTTCCTGACGATGGCAATTTCCGAATTGGTGGTGCCCAGATCGATACCTACAATGATGTCGCTCATGAATTCTCCGCATGGCCGTCCCAGGATGGACGGCCAACACTTGGAGCGGGGCTCGCCCGCGAACAATCGTCACCCGCTTCCAGGGAAAGGGGGACGGGGGAATGGTGCTCAAGTTTCCGGTTTATTTACGATAACTTCGGCCAGGCGCAGGAGTTCATCGTCCCGCATATAGCCGCGCCGCGCTTCCGCCAGCACTTCGCCGGCCGGGCGTTGGGCAACGGACTCGACGCCGACCGCGCGCATGATGTTGGGATCGAGCCGGCCGCCGATCGCCTCGATAGCCCGCACGCGCCGCTCGCCGAGCAGATCGTCAAGGCGCCTCAGGGTCAGCTCGATACCCTCGCCCAGGCCCTGCGCCAGTTTTGTTTCAACGGGCGCCAGACGGGAAAGCAAGCCGGGCCGGTAGGCGCGAAAAGCGCTCATGGCGGCGGCGATGCGGTCGCGCACATCGAGCATGTCCAGCAGCAGGCGACGCTCGGTCTGGCGCTGGGCGTTGCCTTCCGGTTCGCGGGCGCGCTCAAGGTCCCGGGTCAAGCGCCGATTTTGCTCGCCGAGCAATTCGCTTAGCGCACGCATGTCCTCGAGCGCGGTCTTGAATTGGCGCGCCTCGACGCGCACCTCGTTGCGTAACACCGACAGTTCCGCAAACAGCAGCGCGAGATCGACCGGCGGCTCGGCGCCTTCACCACCGGCTTCGTCACCCGCCGATCCACCGCTCTTATCCCAGTCGTCAAGGCAGGCGCGAAACTCATCGAGCAGGCGTTGTTTTGCTTCAGCGTCCATCGACGCCGCCTTTCAGCGCGCGCCGCAGCAACGCCAGATCGGCACGGCGCGGGGAAAATTCGCTTTCCAGCATCCGCAGCATCTGTTCCCTGGTCGGTGGCTCACGGTCGAACAGCTCGTAGGCAAGCCGCAGGCGATGGCTCGCGACCGCGTCGTAGGCCCTGCGCAGACGGGCAAAACGCTCGGCGTCGCGGTCGGGCGGACACTCGCGCACGGCGGCGAGATAGGCGGCGCGAATCACTGCATCGTCGGCATCGCGCGACACGCCAAGCAGCAGGTAGGGGTCACTCATCGAACAGGCTTCCTTGCCCGTTGGCAGCTTCTTTCGGTGTGACGATGGGGGACGGACTGAAAGGCGGCATATTCATGCCAGCGGTGATTGATTCCACGGCAAGATCGATGAGGCGCCGCAGGAAGGCCGCCCGGTCGCCCGCGCATTCCCTTTCGATCCGCTCGAACAGCTCGGCGCCGACATTCTTGCGGGCCTGTTTCAGGAAGGACTTTTCCCCCTCGGCCTGAATTACGGTTTCGAACATCCGCCGCACCGCAGCCGAATCCGGCTTCGGGACGGCGAATGGAAGACCCGGCAGATCGGTCAGGTCCTGGGCCATGGATTCGTCGATTTCCGGCGGTTCTTCTTTCTGCAGCAGCGCATCGATACGCATCGCCAGCCTGAGATCCTTGTTCCGGCCCGCCTGCCGATACGCGCGCACCATATCGTCGTAGTCGCGATCGCTGGCGATGAACCCGTGTTTGGCGCTACGCGCGGCGACGGCGTGATAGACAAAGATCGGCTGATCCGGCCAGCGCTTTCGCGCCACCTCGGCGAACTTTTCCGCCAGGTCATGTTCGCCATGTCGACTGAATGCCTCGCATATCCCGACGGTGGTCGTCGCGTCGTGCTCCAGCGCGGAAGCCGTCGCCATTGTCGCCTTGCGCCAGAAGCTCAGCGGACTCGCGCCCTTGCGGGCAGGCTCTTCGCCGTCCAGCATCTGCGTCAGGGCGAGGATGTCGGCGGCCGTCAAGCGCTTCGCGACATCGATGCCCGCCTCCTGCTGCAAGCTAGCGGCCAGGCTGTCGCCGACGCGAGAGAAAACTCCTTGCGCCTCGCGCAACAAGCGCCAGCCGGCCGCCAGTCCGCCGCCCCAGGCGCTCGCCGCCTGCCCTGCCAGGCGCAAGCGCTCCGGACTGCCGTCCTTCTCGGTCCAGGCTTGCAGCAGCGTCATCCGGCCCTGTTCGGCTGCCGTGTCCAGCCAGGTCGCCGCTTCCTCGATTTCCTTTCGGGCGGCCTCCGCCCTGCCGGCGGCTATCTGTTTCCCCGCATGGGACAAATGGGCGTTGCCGACCAGGGATCGCACCTTCCGGTTGAGCGGATCCAGCGCCAACAAGCGGCGCGCTGCTGCTGCCGCTTTCTTGAAGGCATCCGCCGCGAGGGCGGTTTCGACGGCTTCCGCCAGCAGCCCGACATCGTCCGGGAAATACACCAGACCGAATTCAAGCCGCGCCCGCGATTTTTTCAGGTCACCCTTGCGCCGCCAGAACCGCACCAGATGAATATGCGTGTCGCAGTCGTACACGTCGAACTCCAGGCTTTTCGTCAGCAGGTCCGCGCCGGCATCACCGAGGATATCGTTGCGAGACAGATTGTCCGCCGAGAGCGCGCAGTGGCGCAGAATCAACGCAGCGCGCAGCCGATCATCGGCTTCGCCCCTGGCCGCAATCAGTTCGGCAGCGTCAGTCCAGTGGGTTTCGGCGTGACTCAGGTCTCCCGCGATTTCCTGCGCCAGCGCCGTTGCGCACTCTTCGTCGGCCGGCGACGGGCTACCGAAAATACGCGGACTGGCACATCCGCGCCGCACCGCCCACGGCGCCAGCCAGCGCCATATACGCGTTGCGAGGGAATTCGGCAAATCACGGGAATGACGCTGCACAAGATCGAACAAGGCGGCCGGGGCCGGGTCCTCTGCCGTGCCGGCGAGTGCGCGCAGCAAGGGCGCGAGCGCTTGCGGACAGCCCAGCAGATCCAGGGCAATCGCCTGCTGTGACGAGTTGAGGACGATCCATCGGTGAAGCCATTCCACGCCCGATCCCGCAACTGCACGCAGCGGCGCCGCCAGCCGCTCGAACGGTCCGTCGGGCGGCAGCCGTGAAATTGCGGCGCATGCGGCATCCCGGTCGGTTTCCCACAGCACCATGGCCTTCAGGATGGCACGCAGATCGCGGTAGGGCGAACGATACGGGATGCCCGCCAGGGCCGTCCCCAGCGCCGCCGCGTCATTCTGTGCATAGGCGGCCAGCGCCGCCTGAGCGGCCGGACGGTGACGCAACAGCAGCGACTCGGCGGGCAGGCGCGCGAAAGCGGCATCGTCGCCCGCCAACAGGACTGGCGCCAGTTGCGCTTCCAGCGCGGCGATTTGTGGGTCGGATTTATCGCCGGCGCCATCGCCAGACGCGCCACCGCGGGCAACCAGGTAACCCAGCACGTCCCCAAATCGGCCTTCGTCCAGCATCCAGCCCACATAGGCGCTGTCCCAAAGCGGTGTGCCGCAGATCTCGGTGCGACTGCGCCAAAGCTCGATCGCCTCACGTCGCATGCCCTTGGCGGCCAGCCCTTGCGCCCGCCCGGCGTAGGCGCTTGCCAGGCCCGCAAGCCACTCGGGGCGCCGCTCCTTCTTGAGCAGCGCCTTGAAGCCATCCATGGCATCGCGGTAACGGCCTTTCTCCAGGTGAACGAGCGCAAGGCCTTCCTGCTCGTCGATCCCCGCAGCAGTGGATAAGGGCTTTCTTTCAGGACGGGAAGGTTTGCGGGACATGAATCTTCACTTGTGTAACGGCGGGGCGGAATGCTACGCGAAGTCGGCGCCGGCACGCCGGCTATCTGTCTTCCCGGTCGACGTGGATGGAATCCCCACTTACTCGTCCTCTTCCTTGAGCTTGAAGCTGGCGGCGAGCTTTTGCTGCACCTGCGGCGGCACTTGCGCATAGCGGGCGAACTGGATGTCGTAGGTCCCCTGGCCGCCGGTCATCGACTTCAGGCGCGAGGCATAGTCGGCGATCTCCGCCAGCGGCACCTCGCCGCTCACGGTCACCAGGCCCTGGCGTCGTGCCGCGAGGCCGCTTTGCGTCCCCGTGACATGGCCGCGCCGGCTGGACAGATCGCCGGCTATGTCGCCCATCGCGGTTTCCGGCGTGATCACTTCGATGCTGACGATGGGCTCCAGAACGATGGCCGCGGCGGCGCGGATGGCCTCCACCGTGGCCTTGCGCCCGGCGCTGAAGAAAGCCACGTCCTTGCCGTCCACCGCATGGGTCTTGCCGTCATAGACGATGACGCGGATGTCCTGCACCGGAAAGCCCCCGACCACGCCATCGGTCAGCGCCTGGCGCACGCCTTTCTCCACCGCCGCCATGAACACGCCCGGAATCACGCCACCCTTGACCTGGTCCACGAATTCGAAGCCGGCTCCGCGCGGCAGCGGCTCGATCTTCAGATGCACCTCGCCGAACTGGCCGGCGCCACCCGACTGCTTCTTGTGCCGGCAGTGCCCCTCGGCGTTGGCAGTGATGGTCTCGCTGTAGGCAATCAGCGGCCGCCGGGTGTCCAGCTCGAGCTTGTACTGGGTTGCCATCTTTTCCAGCTTGTAGCGCAGATGCATCTCGCCGAGGCCGCGAATGACGGTCTCGTGCGTGGTCGGGTGGCGCTCGACCTCGAAGCAGGGATCTTCCAGTTCGAGTTTGTGCAGGATGTCGAACAGGCGCTGCTCGTCGACCTTGCGCCGCGTCTCGACGGCGAGGCCCTGCATCGGCCTTGGGAACTCCAGCGGACGCAGGTGGATGTTGTCTTCGTCGTGCGAGTCGTGCAGCACCGCGTCGAAGTCGATCTCCTCGACCTTGGCCACGGCGCCGATGTCTCCCGGCAACAGTTCATCGACCTCAAGAAAATCCTTGCCCTGCAACTGGTACAGATGCGCGACCTTGAAGGGCTTCCTGCCGTCGCCGACGAAGAGCTGGCCGTCCTTGCGCACTGTCCCTTGATGCACACGGAATACGCTGACCTTTCCCATGTAGGGATCGGCGATGATCTTGAACACATGGGCCAGCACATGCAGCGAGGCATCGGGTTTGGCATCGAAGGCTTCGCCGCTTTCGGCCGACTCGCCGCGGTAGTACGGCGGCGGATTGCCCTCCGCCGGATTCGGCGCCAGCGTCGCCAGCACATGCAGCAGTTCCTCGATGCCGGCGCCGGTGCGGGCCGAGGTAAACAGGATGGGAATCAGATGCCCGGCGCGCAAGGCCTTTTCGAATGGCGCATGCAGTTCCACCGCATCGGGGTCCTTGCCTTCCTCGAGATAGCGTGCCAGCAGCGACTCGTCCTCTTCGACCAGTTGGTCGATCAGTTGGCGATGGGCGTGGGCGATCGAATCGAAATCGCTGGTTACGTCACCCCGGCCGCCATCGTGCTCCAGCACTTCGACCACGTCGTGCCGATCATGCGCCGGCAGGTCGAGCAGCAGGCACTCCTTGCCGAAGCGCTCGCGGATCTCCCCCACCAGACCCGGCAGATCGACGTTGTCGGCGTCGATCTTGTTGATCACGATCATCCGCGCCAGGCCGCGCGCATGGGCCGCGTGCATCATGCGCTCGGTCGACAGTTCAATGCCGGTCTGCGCATTGATCACCACCACGGCGGTATCGACGCCGGCCAGCGCGGCGGTGGCCTGGCCGGAAAAGTCCGGGTAGCCGGGGGTATCGATCAGATGGATGTGCACGCCTTCCCATGCGAAGTTGGCCAGCGCCGAATTCAGCGAATGGCCGGCGGATTTCTCCTGTGCGTCGAAATCGCAAACGGTGCTGCCCTTCTCGACGGAACCTTTGATGCTGATCGCGCCTGACTTGAACAGCAGCGCTTCGGCCAGGGTGGTCTTGCCGGCGCCACCGTGGCCGACGAGGGCGACCGCGCGAATGGATTCAGTGGTGTATCTGGCCATGATGCAAACTCCCTTTTTTGCTGGAATCAGCTCAAATTTTACCCCTTCGCGTCGCTCCGGCTTTCGCCACCCTGATGATCGCGCGAGGGGATGCGCCACAGCCAGATCGCGGTGGCAATGCCGATGCATGCCAGCAGGGCCTGTAGCCAGGCCAGGGCAGACAGTGTCCAGATCGAGACGCAGATGGTCAGGCTCATCAGCGTGATGGCGACCCACTTGATGCGGTACGGAATGCTCCGATGGCGCCGCCATTCGACGATCAGCGGACCAACGGTGGGGTTTTCGATCAGGCGACGGTAGAAGGTTTCCGAGGCGCGCGCATAGCATGCGGCGGCAACCAGGACAAAGGGGGTGGTCGGCAGGCCGGGCAGGAAAATGCCGATGATGCCCAGCAGCAGGGCGATGCTGCCGATAGTCCACAGCACCACGCGCACCAGCAGCGAGGGATGCAACTCCGACTCGGAAATCTCGCAGTACGGTTCCTGTTCGTCGTCCATCATCCGCGCAGCGCCCGGGCGATGAAGTTGCGCAGCACCGTCGTGCGCGGCACGCGGCCGTCAAACCAGTTGCGCACGTCCTGGTCGAGGCCAAGCCCGTGCATGTAGTTGTACAGGGCCTTGTTCAGCGCTATGCCGAGCGCATCGTGATCGACGCCGCCCGGATCGATGAAACCGATGTCGTTTTTCGCAAACGAAACCGCTGGCAGGGTCTTGAGCGTGACGCCATACTGTTCGGGGTGCCGGCCGACCGGGGAATGCACGGTGCAGGCAAAGCGGTGGAAGAAGCCGGACTGGATGCAGCCGGCGGCGAACAGTTGCCGCACGTATTCGAGCGCATCGACGGTGTCCTGCACGGTCTGCGTCGGGAAGCCGTACATCAGGTAGGCATGCACCAGGATGCCAGCCTCCGTGAAGGCGTGCGTGACACGAGCCACCTGCGCGACCGAGACGCCCTTCTGCATCAGCTTGAGCAGTCGGTCGGAGGCGACCTCGAGTCCGCCGGAGACGGCGATGCAGCCGCTGTCGGCAAGCTGCCGGCACAGCGCCGGGGTGAAGGACTTCTCGAAGCGGATGTTGCCCCACCAGGAAATCGCCCGCTGCCGCCCCTGCAGTTCCGCGGCAAGCGCCTTGAGGGCCTTCGGCGGCGCGGCTTCATCGACGAAATGGAAGCCGGTCTGTCCGGTCTCTTCGATGATTGCCTCGATGCGGTCGACCAGGGTCGCCGCCGTGACCGCGTCATAGCGGGAAATGTAGTCCAGCGAGACATCGCAAAAGCTGCACTTCTTCCAATAGCAGCCATGGGCGACGGTGAGCTTGTTCCAGTGGCCGTCGGACCACAGCCGATGCATCGGGTTCAGCATGTCGAGCAGAGACAGGTAGCGGTCGAGCGGCAGGCCGTCCCAGGTTGGAGTTCCGACCTCGGCGAGCGGAATGTCGCCCGCGCCGGAAGTGCCGCCGTCGATGTAGCGGACGCCGTCGGCGGTACGCACGAAAGTGCGCACTAACCGGTCCTGCGCGTGCTGGCCGCGCAGGTGTTCGAGCAGGACCAGCAGCGGCCGCTCGCCGTCGTCGAGCATGACGTAGTCGAAGTAATCGAATACCCGCGGCTCGCTCAGCTCGCGCAATTCGGTATTGACGAAGCCGCCACCGAGGACGGTGACGATAGCCGGATCGTGCCGCTTGATCGCTTGCGCTATGCGAAACGCGCCATACACGTTGCCGGGAAACGGCGCCGACACCAGCACCATGCCGGGCGCATGCCGCGCCAGTGCCGCCAGCGTCAGCTCGCACAGCGTGCGGTCAACCAGATTGGGTGGCGCCGCCAGCGCCAAGGCCAGTGGCTCGAAGCTGGCCTGGCTCTGCGCCAGGGATTCGGCGTAGCGCACGAACTCGAAGCGCGGATCGACCGCTTCGCGCAGCACGTCGGCGACATCGTTGAGGTAGAGCGTCGCGAAGTGGCGGGCCCGGTCCTGCACCCCCAGCGCGCCGAAGGCCCAGGCTAGCGGATCGCCGCCGTGCGGATCGACATAGGCGTCGAGCGGCTCGAAACGCGGCCCTTCGGGAAGGAAGTTGCGGCCGCCAATGCGATGCCCGATGGATGGGTCGCGCCCTTGCAGAAAGGCCACCGCAGGCCCGATGGTGGCGAGATAGCGCTCGAAAGCCCGGTCGAAGGCCTGCACCCGCGGCGTGTGCTGCGGCATCGGCAAGGCCGCGATGCACGCGCGCACGGCCAGCAGCCCGTCGCGCGAGAACAGCCGCAGGACCAGGGCCAGCGCCAGGTCTTCCTGCACGGCAGCGATGCCGCGCGAACGCAGGAAGCCGGTCAGGTAGGCCGTGGACGGATAGGGCGTGTTCAACTGCGTCATCGGCGGGATGACGGACAGCACGCGCAGGGACTTGCCTGTCATGTCAGATGGGTTCAAGGAGTTCCGGCCCTTCGTTCCTGGCGTTGCTGACTCGGGTGCTGACCGGATGGGCGCGCATGCCTTGCGCCGGCGCCGGCGCCAGCCATCGGCTCAGCGCGCCGGCATCGCGATACGCAGGATCGAGCCATGCCTCGAATTGCCCGGCCGCCAGCAGCACCGGCATGCGATCGTGGATCGGCGCCATCAGGGCATTCGGCGTCGTGGTGATGACGCAGGCGGAAACGATGTCCTGGCCCTCCGGCGACTTCCACGCCGAGAGCAGGCCCGCCATGGCGAAGAACTCGCCGTCAGCGGCGGGACGGATCAACCAGGGCTGCTTGCGGGCCTTGCCGTCTTCGCTCAGCACCTGCCATTCGTAGAAGCCGTTGGCGGGAATCAGGCAGCGGTGGCGCTCGAAGCTGGCCTTGAACGAGGGCTTTTCGGCAAGCGTTTCGGCGCGGGCATTGTTCAGCTTGAGACCGATGCTGGCATCTTTGGCCCAGCGCGGAATCAGGCCCCATCTGACCAACCGCCCGACACGGCCCACCCCGGGCCGAGCGCGCACCACCAGGATTTCGCTCTGCGGCGCGATGTTGTAGCGCGCCACCCAGGCGGCGCAGTCCCGCAGGTCGAAGTATTCCCTGAGCCGGGAATGGGGTCCGTGGAGAACGTAGCGTCCGCACATGGTGCCGGTGACAAAGGAAAATGGAAGGGTAACCGAAGATCGGACCACCGGTAGGCAAACAAGACCGCGCCCCGATCGCCATCCCGCCAGCACCGACTCTTCAGCAACGCTGCCGCCCCGAATCCGCCATTGCGTCCCGGATCAATGCCAACGCGGCGACGAAGGACCAAGGAAAGTGCGCGCAAGGTTCGTTGTGGTCGGCCCGTCAGTTCTTTGTGCCGATTCCGACGCCCCGTATCTTGCCTATCCGGGCTATGCGCAAGTCTCGCAAGCTTCGATACGCGATTTGCAAAGACGACCCTTCGTCTTTGCCTGGGGCCAGCGCTAGCGGTGCCGAGCTGAGTTCTACCTGTGGGTGCCGCCTCGCCGTTGGAGGGATCGACTCGTCGGATTGGAGGGACGATGGCAACCTGCAAAGCGCCAATCAGGCCACCCGGGGCACGGGGAAATGTCTGGTTCCAAAAAGATGGACTGGCGCTTTGTGCCCCAAGCAGCCGATCAAGAACGAGACAACATCTGTCTTACTCCGAAGGCAAGAAGCAAGACGCCAAAGAGGGACTCGAAGTAGATTTTGCATCGTCGAAAGGCGTTGCCAGCCCGCTCGGTGGATAGGACGAGGACAACCACCGAGAACCAGATTGCAGCGATCATCACAACGGCGGTCACCATCAAGCCAAGCAGCAGCAGACTGGCGTTCTCAGGAGCTGCCGACGAGAGCGCCGAGGCGTAGTAGAGGGCTGCCTTAGGGTTTGCCATCGTGGTTGAAAATCCTTTGGCAAACATCGAACCGATGGATGATGAATCAGCCGATTCCGTACAGGTTGGCAGGGGCATTCTTGCCGACCTCAACAATTGGATGCCAAGCCAAGCAATGTAGGCAGCACCACAGATTTTGATGACCAAGAAGAGTGACGGAAACAAAGCGAACAAAGCACTGACACCCAGCAAGGCCGCGCCTGCCCATACGCCGTTTCCAAGAACCACTCCAGCAGCCACCGCAACCGCATTGCACCTCAGGGCAGTTATTGATGTGAAGCTGACCGCCAGGAAATCCGGGCCTGGACTCAGGATGCCCATCGCAGCAATCGCGGCAACTGTTAGAACTGCATATATCGATTCCACATTGAACCTCTGTCATTCGCCTATAGGCACCAAAAAAGGCACTGGACCGGATGCTACCGTTGAAGTTTGTTCCTGCCGACTCTTCCAACCCGGTCACGGTGTGCCGCTCCGCCGCACTCCGAAACCGCCCGGAATCAGACCCGAAACTCTTCCGCCCGAAACGGCAAACGCGTCGGATACTTGCCCGTCGCCGCCGCGATGGCGTTGGCGACCGCGGGGGCCAGCGGCGGCACGCCCGGCTCGCCGATGCCCGTCGGCCTCTCGCTTGACGGCAGGATGTGCACCTCGACCTTCGGCATCTCGTCGATTCGCAGCAGTTGGTAGCCATCGAAATTGCCCTGCACCACGACGCCGTCCTTCAGCGTGATTTCTCCATGCAGCGCGGCCGACAGCGCAAAACCCACCGCGCCTTCGACCTGCGAGCGGATGTTGTCGGGGTTGATCGCGATGCCGCAATCGACGGCGCAGACGACGCGGTCGACCTTGATCGAGCCATCCGCGGCAACCGTCACCTCGGCCACTTGCGCGACGTAGGAACTGAATGACTCATGCACCGCGACGCCTCTGCCGCGCCGGCTGCCCGGCGCACCGGATTTGAGCGGCGTCGCCCAATCGGACTTTTCGGCCGCCAGCTTGAGCACGCCGGCATGGCGCGGGTGCCCGGCCAGCAACTCCAGGCGCAGCGCGACCGGATCTTTTTTGGCCGAGCGCGCGACCAGGTCGAGGAACACTTCGGTCGCATACGCGGTATGCGACGAGCCGACGGAGCGCCACCAGAGCACCGGCACCTTGATGTCTGGCGGGCTGTGCAGATCGACCAGCTTGTTGGGAATCGCGTAGGGCAGGTTGTCCGCTCCCTCGACGGATACCTTGTCGATGCCGTCCTTGACCATCATCGATTCGAACGGTGAACCGGCCAGGATCGACTGGCCGACCAGCCGGTGGCGCCAGCCGGTCAGCTTGCCGTTGGCGTCGAGCGCGGCTTCCAGCGCATGATGGAACATCGGCCGGTAGTAGCCCGCCCGCATGTCGTCTTCGCGCAGCCAGACCAGCTTGACCGGAGCTGTGCCGCCGATCGCCTTGACGATCTGCGCCGCTTCGACGACGTAGTCAGAGTCAGTGCTTGCTCTGCGGCCGAAGCTGCCGCCGGCGTAGAGCATGTTGATCTTCACCTGTTCCGGCTTGAGGCCGAAAATGCCGGCGAGCTGGCTTTGGTCGCCGGTATGCATTTGCTCGCCGTTCCACACCTCGCAGCCTTGCGCATTGAGCTGGATCACGCAGTCCATCGGTTCCATGGCGGCGTGCGCGAGGTAGGGAAAGTCGTAGGCCGCCTTGACGATGCTGGCCGCCGCGGCGAAGGCCTGGTCGGCATCGCCCGACTTGTGCGCCACCAGCCCCGGCAGTTTTGCCATCTCGCGATAGCGCGCCAGGATCTCCTCGCTGCCGAGCCTGAAGGCCCGGCTTTCGTCCCAGTCGACGCTGAGCGCGTCGCGCCCCTTTTTGGCGCTCCAGGTGTCGGTGGCGAGCACCGCGACGCCGGTGGGAATCTGCACCACGTCGGTTACGCCCTTGACGCGCCTTGCGGCCTTTGCGTCGAAGCCGCGCACCGTGGCACCAAAGCGCGGCGGATGGGCGACGACGGCGACGCGCATGCCGGGCAACTGGATGTCCTGGGTGAAGATGGCGCGGCCGTTGGTCTTGTCGACGCTGTCCTTGCGCGGCGCGTGCTTGCCGACGAGGCGGAAATCCTTCGGGTCCTTCAGCGCAACCTTGGCCGGCACCGCTTCACTTGCGGCGGCCTCGGCCAGCTCGCCGAAATGCAGCCTGCGCTTCGACGGCGGGTGGCTGACGATGCCTTCGCGAACCGTGATTTCTTTGGCCGGCACCTTCCAGCGCCGCGCGGCCGCGCTGACCAGCATTGCCCGTCCGGTGGCGCCGGCCTGGCGCAGTTGGTCCCATGAGTTGGCCATTGCGTTGCTGCCGCCGGTGCCTTGCGCCGGCCCCCAGAACAGGTTGTTGTAGCGCGTCGCGTCGGCCGGGGCGCCTTCGACGCGGACTGTTTTCCAGTCGGCGTCGAGTTCTTCGGCGAGGATGGTGGCCAGTCCGGTGTAGCTGCCCTGGCCCATCTCGAGGTGCTTGGCGATGACGGTTACCGAATTGTCGACGCCGACACGCAGGAAGGCGTTGGGCGCGAATGTCGGCGTGTCAGCGGACGCCGGCGTTGCCGAGGGGGCGGCCTTTCCGGCGGCGGCCGGTGCGGCGATTGCCGGCAAGTAGAAGCCCAGGGTCAAACCCGCGGCGCCCTGCAGGAAGTTCCTGCGGCTGGCGTTTTCAATGTTCCTGTTCGGCATGTCGACTCCTAGGCGAGGGATTTGGCCGCAAGATGGATCGCGGCGCGGATGCGCACATAGGTGGCGCAGCGGCAAAGGGCGCCCGACATGGCGTTGTCGATGTCGGCATCGCTCGGTTTGCGGTTGCGGCCCAGCAATGCCACGGCATTCATGATCTGGCCGGATTGGCAGTAGCCGCACTGCACCACGTCGAGCGTGCGCCAGGCTTCCTGCACTGCCTTGCCGACGCGTGACTGGTCGGCGGTTTCGATGGTCGTGATCTTGCGTCCGGCGACGGCGGAGACGGGGGTGGCGCACGCGCGCAGCGGCGCGCCATCGACATGCACGGTGCAGACGCCGCATAGTGCCTGGCCGCAGCCGTACTTCGTTCCGGTCAGGCCGAGGCTGTCGCGCAGCACCCAGAGCAGCGGAGTGTCGGGGGAGACATCGACCTGGCGAAGCTTGCCGTTGACGTTGATCTGGATCATGGGACTGCTCCAAGTTTGTGTTGAAGGACAGGGTCCAGGGAATTCCTGCACAGAGCACGGGCGGTCAATGATCCCGCAACGCCGGCCGATCCAGTCTGACGGCCCGCATTACACCATAGTCCGCCGGCATCCAGCAGGGAACCGACACTGTATGATTCCAGGACTTTGCCGCGTTTCGATCCCACACCCGACAGGAGGTTCCCTAATGAGCACGGACAACACCAGCAAGGAACTGGAGTTCAAGCGGCGCGTCACTGCCGAAATGCTCGACAGTTTCGACGAAGAGCTGGAAATGGAAATCGACGACGAGCGCATGAATGATCTGGTCAGCGAGGCGACCAGCCCCGGCGAGCGGACGACGGACCTGGACCGCCGGTTCTATTTCAAGGAACTGTTTCGACTCCAGGGAGAGCTGGTCAAGCTGCAAGACTGGGTGGTGCACAAGAAACTCAAGCTGGTAGTCCTGTTCGAAGGCCGCGACGCGGCCGGTAAAGGCGGCGTCATCAAGCGCATCACCCAGCGCCTCAACCCGCGGGTCTGCCGGGTGGCGGCACTGTCGGCGCCGAGCGAACGGGAACGCACCCAGTGGTACTTCCAGCGTTACGTATCGCATTTGCCCGCCGGCGGCGAGATCGTGCTGTTCGACCGCAGTTGGTACAACCGGGCGGGCGTCGAAAAGGTCATGGAGTTTTGCAACGAAGACGACTACGAGGAGTTCTTCCGTACCGTTCCCGAGTTCGAGAAGATGCTGATTCGCTCAGGGATCGTCCTGATCAAGTACTGGTTTTCGATCACCGACGACGAGCAGAACATGCGCTTCATGATGCGCATCCGCGATCCCCTCAAGCAATGGAAGCTGAGCCCGATGGACATGGAATCCCGCCGTCGCTGGGAGCAATACACGAAGGCCAAGGAAACCATGCTGGAGCGCACCCACATTCCCGAGGCCCGCTGGTGGATCATCGAGGCGGTGGACAAGAAAAAGGCCCGCCTCAACTGCATTCATCACTTGTTGAGCCAGATTCCCTACGCCGAGATCGAGCGGGAGCCGGTGGTCCTGCCGGCTCGGGTGCACAACCCGGACTATCTGCGGCATCCCGTGCCCAAGGACATGTTCGTGCCGGCGGTGTATTGACGTGGAAAAGCGGAGATTCCGGGGGCAACAGCACCGACCAATACGCCGCGATGGCGGAACTCGGACCTATGTCTTCAGGGAACGAAAACCATCCTTTTTCCCAGTGTTTCCTGCGCGTACCTGACGATCTGTTCCGGTCTCAAGAGGTTCGGCCATTTGTAAAAAGACGACACGAGCTGGGCGCATTGAAGCTTGCCATTGGCAAGAGGCTTCCCCGTAAAATACGAGGCAACGGAATTCCAGTCCGAGTAAGGCATTCCGACGTACTCAAACAGCCTGTTTTCGTCTTCCCTGGACCAGGCCTGCTCCATCTTGATGACGTAGAAACTGTCCAGTTTGGACAAAGGATACAAGCGCACTACCGGAGGAGTGGCTTCCACCACGAAGCACCGATTTCCAAGCTTGACCACCACGCCGACATGTGAATACGAAGATGCGGTGACGATCCGGATAAAAAGGGATATCAAGCCATTGAACGACTGCATGTTTCCCTTGCAGGCCACAATGATGTCGCCGGATTTCAGCTCGTCGCGAATTTCCTGATAGTTGCTGGTCGTAGTTTCGGCGAGGGTGGCGAAGATTTTGGACGGAGCCATCGCATCGACCACCTCGCGTGTCACGTGACGAATCTGCTCCTTGGTTGGCTCCGGTACCGGCACCACCTCGGCCGCCCGTTTCAGGCACTCGGCATTGACCAGGTAGGATTCGCGAAGATAGTCAATTATTGGGGGTTTGGCCGATGCCGGTTGATCGACGGGCTTGCCATCCGCTTCCGGCTTGGCCGCTTGCGGGGTTGGTTTGGCCGCCGGGCTGTCCAGCATGCCCAGCCAGACTTGGGCCTGGCGCTCCATCCATTCCTGCTGCAGGGCCAAAAGTTCCTTCGATCCGGCACCCCATGCGGAGAGCTCCAGTTCTCCGGGCGCCACGGGCCCATCCTTCTTCTGCTGGGGGGAAAGCACCTGGCTGGCGCCCTGGGCCATGGCGCTACTCGCCTGAAGCATGGCTTTGGCAGCGGAATCTTGATTTGGGGCGGAAGACATCGGGTACTCCTTGCAGGGGGTGCGCATTTTGCAATGCACAAAAAGCTGTGTCAAGCAAAGTGCTGGTCGTCAGGCGAACGGCTGTACTGGTCCGGCGATAGGCGCCTTCATCGCTAAGGGCTGAAAATCCGCAAACAGACAGGTCGGGCCAACACGGAACTTACTGGCAGCATGTTGCACCAACATGAAACCTGTCCTTGCCTCCCCGTGAAGGGGAATGCATGGCAAGCAAAGCATCTACGACGGGTCGTCCCCCTGACCCTGATTCGGGGCGGACGTTCATGGCGCCGCTTTTCCGGGTTCCCGTCATTGCCGGAAGACCCAAGGTGAAGCACTCTTATGTTTCACGAAATTGTTCCATGCTTCAGGTTTAGTTCAATGTAGCTTCCCAAGTTCCTAAACCTGTTACAAATCAAAGCGGAACCTTTTTGGCGCGCGCAAGCCGTAGCGCATTCCGCATCACTTTCGCAATATCGGGCTTGAGGGTGCCAGAACGGTTTTTTGCAGTCTATAGTCCGTTCGGACTAATCCGAGCGAGCATCCGGACAGATCCCGCTCGACCGTAGCAGGGTCGGCAATCGCTCGCGGGAAACGCCGAATATGCGTGAAAGCCTGATGAAACACCTGTGGAGCAAGCTCAGGCGCGGGCTGCGCCGATGCGCCAAGGCTGACTCCCGGCGCGTTCTGGCTCTCAGCATTGTTCCCACGGCAGGCCTTCGTGGCGCCAGCCGTTCATTGAGCCGCGATGATGGCTGTCGTCGAGCTCGCCCTCGAAGCCGTGTAGCACGTTGAACACCCGCGTGAATCCGGCCGCTTCAAGGGCGTGGCCGGCATCGACCGAACGATTGCCGCTGCGGCAGATCAGGAACACCTGACGACCTCCCGAATGGCCGGGAAGCTTCTTCACCTCTCCGACGAAATGGGGGTTGACTTCCCAGTCGGGGCCGTCATTCCACGAGACATGGCTGACGCCGGCCGGATGGCCGACGAAAAAGAACTCCATTTCACTGCGGCAATCGACAAACAGGGCGCTGGGGGTTTCGCGCAAGAACTGGGCGGCTTCCTTGGGGGTCAGGTGTTCCATGGAATGGCTCCTTGTAGTGTGCCTGCATTCTAGTATCGTGTCCTCTAGGTTCAAAGCAGCCGCATTTGCAGTTTCCACGTGCGCAGAATCGTCATGAGTTTGTGCGCTTGGACAGGCGCAGCATCGCTTCGTGTGGTGACGACTCCGGTATAGTTGAAGCATGAACCGCGTGTCCCGCATTCTCGCCGTGCTGGCTTCCGCGATCGGCTTCTATGGCTGCGATGCCGCCCACCTTGCCGAATTGAAGCCGGGCATATCGACGGCGCAGGAAGTGCGGGGGCGGCTCGGTCCGCCCGCAGCCGAATGGCCAAATACCGATGGCAGCGTGACTTGGGAGTATCCGCGTGGTCCCGAAGGCACGCGCTGCTGGATGCTGACACTGAATCAGAGTGGGGTGCTGCAGAAGATTGAACAGGCGCTGACCGAAGAGAATTTTGCCCGCATCGAAAAGGGCTGGAGCGCAGAACAGGTGAGACGCCTGCTGGGCAAGCCGGCGAGCGAAGTGACGTTTCCGCTGAAACCCGAGGTGGTCTGGGACTGGCGCATCGACCCGGCGCAGCCCAACAACCGGGCTTTTTTTAGTGTGCATTTCAGCCTGGACGGGTTCGTCATCCGCACGTCGCGTCGCGAGGAAACGCCTGGCTGAGCGCGGGATTGAACCCCAAGCGTCAAACCCGGTCGGAGCCTGCGAACCGTCA
Source organism: Sulfuritalea sp. (assembly GCA_016712985.1). Lineage (GTDB taxonomy): Bacteria > Pseudomonadota > Gammaproteobacteria > Burkholderiales > Rhodocyclaceae > Sulfuritalea. The sequence goes on from JADJQA010000001.1 coordinate 94,874, forward strand.
AGCCATCGAGAGGACGAAGTCATGCTCACGCTGAATCCGCGCCATTGTGCACTGGCCCTCGTCCTGCTGGCAATGAGCGGGCTTTCCCGCGCCGTGCCGGCCATGGAAGCGCCCGAAGCAGCGGTTGCGGTGGCCGCCGGCAAGATCACATTGATCGACATCCGTACCCCGCCCGAATGGAAGGAGACCGGGGTCGCCAGAGGCGCCATGCTGATCAACATGCTCCATCCGCAGGGGGCGCCCGGCTTTGCCGGTGCCCTGCTCGAGAAGGTAAAAGGCGACAGGAACGCACCGATAGCACTGATCTGCCGCACCGGCAACCGCACCACGCAGGTGCAGCGCTACTTGCAGAGTGTCGGCTTCACCCAGGTCTACAACGTCAAGGAAGGCATGGCCGGCAGCAGCGCCGGACCCGGCTGGCTCAAGCGCAGGCTGCCGCTGGATACTTGCACGACGCAGTGTTGAGCGCCTCGCAGACGTTCGACCCCCTGCATCGCAGGGGACAGAAGCCGGTGCGAAGCAACGTGTTGGGAGCGTCGGTTCGTGTCGAGCCTGTCGAACCACACGGTCGGTATGGCGAGTAGCGTCCGGCCTTGCGGTTATAATCGGCCACCGATTTCGAGGAGCGCTGCAAAGTTGCCGGCCCCCGGCCGCAACTCCAGGCTCGGAACCAGTTTTCAACGGCGCTCACCCACCCTTGGAGCATTCCACCGGGGCATCGGGTGAGCCAGCCACGCGCACGGCGCCCTTTCCCCGGTCAGGCATTGGAGAGACGCATGACCACACCCTCCCGGCTGCAACCCGACCGCAGCGCCGAATTGCGCGAACTGCTCGCGCAACGCATCCTGATTCTCGATGGCGCCATGGGCACCATGGTGCAGCGCCGCGGCCTGGTCGAGGCCGACTATCGCGGCGGCGACAAGAACGCACGCTTTGCCGCCCATGGCAAGGACCTCAAGGGCAACAACGACCTGCTAAGCATCACGCGGCCGGACGTGATCGGCGGCATCCATGCCGAATACCTCGCTGCCGGCGCCGACATCATCGAAACCAACAGCTTCAACGCGACACGGGTTTCACAGGCCGAGTACGGCCTCGCCGATCTGGCCTTCGAGCTGAACGTCGCGGCGGCGCGGCTGGCGCGCGAAACCGCCGACAGCTTTTCCACGCCGGACAAACCGCGCTTTGTCGCCGGCGTGCTGGGGCCGACATCGCGCACCGCGTCGCTTTCGCCTGACGTGAACGACCCCGGCGCGCGCAACGTCACATTCGATGCTCTGGTCGCCGACTACGTCGACGCCGCGCGCGGCCTGACCACGGGCGGTGCCGACATCCTGCTGGTGGAAACGGTCTTCGACACGCTCAACGCCAAGGCCGCGCTATTCGCCATCGAGCAGTTCTTCGATGACGCCGGCCGGCGCTGGCCGGTGATGATCTCCGGTACCATCACCGACGCCTCGGGACGCACGCTGTCGGGCCAGACGGCCGAGGCCTTCTGGAACTCGCTGCGCCATGCGCGGCCGCTCTCCTTCGGCCTCAACTGCGCGCTAGGCGCGAAGGAATTGCGCCAGCACGTCGAGGAACTGTCCAGGCTTTGCGACTGCTTCATTTCGGCCCACCCCAACGCCGGCCTGCCCAACGCCTTCGGCGGCTACGACGAAACCCCGCGAATGCTGGCTGACGAGATCGCCGAGTGGGGCAAGGCCGGCATCATCAACATCGCCGGCGGTTGTTGCGGCACGTCGCCCGACCACATCCGCGCAATTGCCGACGCGCTCAAGGACCAGAGGCCGCGCATGATCCCGCAGGTCGAAAGAAGCTGCGCCTGTCCGGCCTCGAAGCCTTCAACGTCGGCGACGACAGCCTGTTCGTCAATGTCGGCGAGCGCACCAACGTCACCGGCTCGAAAGCCTTCGCCCGCATGATCCTCGAAGGTCGCTTCGACGATGCACTGGCCGTGGCCCGCCAGCAGGTGGAAAACGGTGCACAGGTGGTCGATATCAACATGGACGAGGCCATGCTCGATTCCCAGGCGGCGATGGTGCGCTTCCTGCACCTGGTCGGCTCCGAACCAGACATCTGCAGGGTGCCGCTGATGCTCGACAGCTCGAAGTGGGAGGTGATCGAGGCCGGGCTCAAGTGCATCCAGGGCAAAGGCATCGTCAATTCCATCTCGATGAAGGAAGGCGAGGCGAAGTTCCTCGAACAGGCCCGGCTGGCAAAGCGCTACGGCGCGGCGGTGATCGTCATGGCCTTCGACGAGCAGGGCCAGGCCGACACCTACGAGCGCAAGATCGGTATTTGCCGGCGCGCTTACGAGGTGTTGCTGGCGGACGGATTCCCGGCCGAGGACATCATCTTCGACCCGAACATTTTCGCGATTGCCACCGGCATTCCGGAGCACGACAACTACGCCGTGGATTTCATCAATGCGCTGGCGTGGATCAAGGCCAACCTTCCCCATGCGCGGACCTCCGGCGGCGTCTCGAATGTGTCCTTCTCGTTTCGCGGCAACGACGCGATGCGCGAGGCGATCCACACGGTGTTCCTCTACCATGCGGTCAAAGCCGGCCTCACCATGGGCATCGTCAATGCCGGCCAACTGGGCGTGTATGACGATCTCGCGCCGGAGTTGCGGGACAAGGTCGAAGACGTTGTCTTGAACAGAAGAGTCGGCGCTGGCGACACGCTGATCGAGCTCGCGACGCGGGTCAAGGGTCAGGCCAGGGAGCAGGTGGTCGATCTCGCCTGGCGCGAGTGGCCGGTGGACAAGCGCCTGGAGCATGCGATGGTCAAGGGCATCACCGAGTTCGTCGTGGCCGATACCGAGGAGTGCCGCGCCGCGCTGTTCGCCGATGGCAAGCCACCGCTGTCGGTGATCGAAGGGCCGCTCATGCAGGGCATGAACGTGGTCGGCGACCTCTTCGGCGCCGGCAAGATGTTCCTGCCGCAGGTGGTGAAGTCGGCGCGCGTGATGAAGCAGGCCGTGGCGCACCTGATCCCGTACATCGAAGCGGAAAGCAGCGCACCGGCAGCACCTCGAAGGGCCGCATCGTGGTCGCCACGGTGAAAGGCGACGTCCATGACATCGGCAAGAACATCGTCGGCGTGGTGCTGGGTTGCAACGGCTACGAGATCATCGACCTCGGCGTCATGGTGCCGGCCGACAAGATCTTGCATGCGGCGAAAGAACACGGCGCGCAGGCCATCGGCCTGTCGGGGCTGATCACGCCCTCGCTGGAGGAGATGAGCCACATCGCCGCCGAAATGCAACGGCAGGGCTTTGACCTGCCGCTGCTTATCGGCGGCGCCACGACCTCGCGCGCCCACACCGCGATCAAGATCGCGCCGAACTACAAGGGCCCGGTGGTGTATGTGCCGGATGCCTCGCGTGCCGTGGGCGTGGTGACCAAACTGCTGTCGCTCGACATGCGCGACGGCTATGTTGAAGAGGTCGCCGCCGACTACGAGAAAGTACGCGGCCAGCACGCCAGCAAGAAGGGCGTGGCACTGGTCTCGCTGGAAGCGGCCCGCGCCAATCGGGCGAAACTCGAGTTCGCGGGCAGCGCGGCGCCGGTGAAGCCGAAGCAGTTGGGCGTCACCGTGCTGGAGAAGCTCGACCTTGCCGAGCTGGAGAAGTACATCGACTGGAGCCCCTTTTTCCAGACCTGGGACCTCGCCGGTTCGTATCCGAAAATCCTCGACGATGCGGTCGTCGGCGAAGCGGCACGCAATGTCTTCAGCGATGGCCAGGCGATGCTGCAACAACTCATCGTGGAAAAGTGGATCAGCGCCAACGCGGTGTTCGGCCTGTTCCCGGCCAACGCCGTGGGCGACGACATCGTGTTTTTCTCCGACGAAACGCGCGGCAAGCCTCTGATGACCTGGCACGGGCTGCGCCAGCAGCAGGAGCGCCCGACTGGCAAGCCGCATCAGTGCTTGTCCGATTTTGTCGCGCCAGGAGTTTCGTCGGGGACTGGCGACACGGCAAGATGCGCGGCGGATTTTGCCGGCGCCTTCGCCGTCACGGCCGGCCTCGGCATCGAAAGGAAGCTTGCCGAGTTCGAGGCTCAGCATGACGACTACCGCGCGATCATGCTCAAATCGCTGGCCGATCGCCTCGCCGAAGCGGCGGCCGAATGGCTGCATGAACGGGTGCGCAAGGACTACTGGGGCTATGCCAGCGGCGAATCGATGGACAGCGCGGCGCTGATCGCCGAAAAGTATCGCGGCATCCGGCCGGCGCCGGGCTACCCGGCATGCCCGGACCACACCTCGAAGGGCGGGCTGTTCCGCCTGCTCGACGCACCGAAGAATGCCGGCATGAATCTCACCGAAAGCTATGCGATGATGCCCGCCGCCTCGGTCGCGGGATTCTATCTGGCGCATCCCGAAGCGCGCTACTTCGCCGTCGGCAAGATCGGTCGCGACCAGTTGCAGGACTGGGCGCAAAGGGCGGGTTTCTCTGTAGCGGAAGCGGAAAAGTGGCTCGCCCCCCTGTTATGAGTCCGAGGTAAATAACATGTCAGGAGACAAACCGGCTGAGCTTCAACGACGCCGTGGTTTTGGTCAAGAACACCGGCAAGGCGGCGTTTGCCGCGATGCCGGTATTCGGCGACGACGAAGGCGACGAAAACGCAACCGCCGAAGGCGCGCGCATCTTCATTCTGCTTCCCGACGAGGACGAAGGCTGGAGCCTGCGCTTCATCGCCGGGCCGTTCTTTTCCGCAGCCTACGCCGCCAACGACATCATTCCCGCCGACGAGATTCCAGATCGCGTGCGCGAGCTGCTGTTCGTGCCGACCCGTTGCGAGGAAGACTGGCTAACCGACCAGTTGCAGGTGCTGCTGGGCAAGTTGACCCAAGCCGCCGGCATCGGCGAGCGGATGCCGGATTACGAGTCGCAGGCCGCCAAGGGCGCGGGGCCGGAGGCGGTGTTTCCGGTAGCCTTCATCGGTCGGGACAAGCCGATCCATTGAGCCGTTGACAATCTCCTGGGGCGTTCGCCCTGAGCTTGTCGAAGGGCACAAGGGGCTTCGACAAGCTCAGCCCGAACGGCGGTTTCAAGTTTGCTCTTGCCGACTCAATGAGCGAAATCAGACGCCCCAGACCACCGGCTTCTTCTTCTTCAACGACCACTCGAGCAGTTCCAGCAGCGGCACCGCGCGCTGCGTCAGGGTGACAAAAGGCCGCGAGCCGCTGGCTTTGCCGCCGCTGCCGACGGGCTCGGTTTCCGGCAGGTCTTCCTCATGCATCCCGGCGCGCTGCTGCTTGTCTTCCTCAATTGCGGCCTTGAGCCGGGCTATGGCCTCCGGCAGTTGTTCGACGGTGACTATGCCCTTGTCGGTCACGTCCTTGCCCATGAGTTTCATCATGCGCTGCGCCACGTCGCCGAACATGATGACGTCGCCGGATGCCGGGGATTGGAAGGTTACGATCATAGTCCGAGCTCCTTGAGCCAATCGAGAATCTGCCGGGCGGGCTTTTCCCAGTCGCGTTCCAGCATCAGGCCATGGCCCATGCCGGGAAAGACATGGGCTTCGACGCCGTAGGTGCGGGCCGTCATCTCGACCAGAGACACGGGAATCAGGTGATCATGTTCCGCGCCCTGCACCAGCAACGGCGTGCGTTTCACGCGACCGGTGCGCGGCATGCCGAACATCGACATGTCCCATATGGCGCGATGCGATTCCGATTGCGAGGCCTTGTAGTAACGGTTCAGATCTTCCAGTGCAACCGGCTGGGCAAACAGCGCTTCGCGCATGGTTTCCGGCGAGGCCTTGCCGCCGCTCATCAGGTTGTTCAGGTCCCTCATCATCCCCGGTTTGGAAAACATCATGCCCACTGCCGCCGTCAACAGGCCCTGCGGCGGAACGGAGCACATCAGCACCGCGCCGGGCGCCTGATACTTCTCGAGGTACTTTTGCACCACGAAGCCGCCCATCGAATGCCCTATCAGGACCGGCGGCGTGGGCAATTCGGTGACAACGCTCGTCACATCGCGCGCATAGTCGATGATCGAAAAGCTGTCGAGCTGCTTGCGGCCCGGCGAGCCGCCGTGTCCGGAAAGACTCACGGCATAGGCGGCGTAGCCCGCGTCGGCGAAGTATTGCAGGAAGTGTTCTTCCCAGGTCCAGGCCGCCGCATAGGCGCCGTGCACAAACAGCAGCGGCGTAGGGTGCGCTTCTCCCGCGGGAGTGCGCACCAGGACTTCAAGATTCTCGAAGCGTGGCGGATTCATCAGCGCAAGCTTTCCGGCGGGAAATCCGACAAATGATCAGGGTCATTGGGCGACAGAAATGTGTAGAGCGTCATTACGCGCTGCTCCGTGAATGTGCTGGTTTCCGCGGATTCTACCGCGAGCCATCCATATTGGATTGGCTTGTTGTTCTGCTTGCCGGCCTTGACCGACGCCTACCTTGCGATGGCGCGCAAGGCGTCTACGCGCGCAGCGCTGATGGCGCTGGCGATGGCCTGCGGGTCAGTCGGCGCTTCTGCGGCAGTTGCCATGGCGCGTGCCGCCGTGGCATGGGCCGCAGTGGTACGTGCAATTGCCCCGGCATCCACGGCCCGCACCGCGTCCAAGGCTGCCCGCCACGCCGCCGCTGCCGCGTAGTCGCGTTCTTCAGAGCCCAGTCGACCGCGATAATCCGCCTCGCAGGCGAGCAATATCAGATTAAAACGATCCGGTCGCCGCAAGGCATCGCAGCGCTCCAGCACGGTCAGCCGGGTCTCCGGGCGCAACTCCGCGACGCGGTGCATGTCACCATGGAAGCGGGCGACGAGACGCGCCACGTCGCGGCAATCCGTCGGCACCCGCAAGCGCTCGCAGATTCCTTCGAGCAAGGCAACGCTCTTCATTTCGTGGCCATGATGGCGCGGCAGGATGTCGGCCGGCGTCTGCGCCTTGCCCAGATCGTGCATCAGCGCGGCGAAGCGCGCCGGCAGTGGTGCGGAGAGTCGCGCCGCCATGTCGATCACCATCATGACATGCACGCCGGTGTCGATTTCGGGATGATAGTCGGCGCGTTGAGGCACACCCCACAGGGCATCCAGTTCGGGCAACAGCCGCACCAGCGCACCGCATTCGCGCAAGGTCTCGAACATGCGCGAAGGCCGGGCTTCCATCAGCCCGCGGGCAAGTTCCTGCCAGACGCGCTCGGGCACCAGCGCATCGACTTCGCCGCCGGCGACCATGCCGCGCATCAGCTCGACGGTCTCACTGGCAATCGAGAAATCGGCGAAGCGCGCCGCAAAACGGGCCACGCGCAGGATGCGCACCGGGTCTTCGGCAAAGGCCGGCGAGACATGCCGCAACACCCGCGCCGCAAGGTCGGCGCGGCCATGGTGTGGATCGATGATCGCGCCCGCCTGGTCCCTGGCCATGGCATTGATGGTCAGGTCGCGGCGCACCAGATCCTGCTCCAGCGTCACGCCGGGCGCGGCATGGAAGGCGAATCCGGCATAGCCCGGCGCGGTCTTGCGCTCGGTGCGTGCCAGCGCATATTCCTCATGGGTTTGCGGATGCAGGAACACCGGGAAGTCGCGCCCGACCGCGACAAAGCCGCGCGCCAGCATGTCTTGCGGTGTGGCACCGACCACCACCCAGTCACGGTCCTTGACCGGCAAACCCAGCAGCTCGTCGCGCAGCGCACCGCCAACGGCGTAGATTTCCATGCGCTCTCAGGCGCGCAGGTAAGTCGGCGCCACAGTCTCCAGCGGCGTCGCGATGCGGCCGAAGGGCAGTGTGCAGCCTGAGTCGCAGACGCTGGCGACGCGCATCGAGCGGATGTTGTCGCGCGTCATCGGCCCGTTGGGAATGAATTCCATGGCCCAGGCCTGCAACCAGGCGATGGCTTCGGGCAGCCCGATCACGGCACGCGGATGGCCCGCAACTGCCGCCGCGTAGCTCACGAGTTCGCGCAAGCTGTATTGCGTCGGGCCGCAGAGGTCGTAAGCGGCGCCGATGCTTTCGGACCGCGCAAGACTGTCTGCCACGGCGGCCGCGACATCCTCCACCCATACCGGCTGGAAGCGTGCAGCGGCGCCCGCCAGGGGGAACACCGGGGCAATCCGTGCGAGCTTCGCAAACAAGGTGAGAAAAGCGTCGCCTGGCCCGAAGATCACCGAGGGACGAAACAGCGTGAGATCAAGCCCGGCATCCCGCAGCACCGCCTCGCCGGCGGCCTTGGAACGCAGATAGCCGGAAGGCGCATCGGCCGCCGCCTTCAACGCCGACACATGCAGCAGCCGGCGCACGCCGGCCGCCTTGGCCGCGGCGGCGATCTTGCGCGGCAGTTCAACGTGGGCCCGGGCGAAGCCCTTGCCGTAAGGTTCACCTTCACCGCCCTTGAGTATTCCGACAAGGCTGATCACCGTGTCCTGCCCTGCCATCAGGCGAGCCAGCGTCGCCGGATCATGCACGTTCGCCTCGACGACTTGCGCGGTAGGCAACACCAGCAGGTGTTTGGCCCGCTCGCGACGACGCGTCGGCAGCGTGAAACAACAGTCGGCGGTGGCGGGACGCCGAGCCAGTTCGCGCACCATCGCCGTGCCCAGAAAACCCGTACCACCGATCAGCAGAATGTTTCTCATGGCAGTTGCTCGACTGCGGTTTCGCCTTGTCCGCGAGCGCGCACCACGCCCAGCGTTCCTTTCAGCGACTGCGGCTTGCCTTCAAACAGGGTGTTGTAGTACACGGAATTGCTCATGACCTTTTTCACGTAATCGCGGGTTTCGTTGAACGGGATGGTTTCAGCGTAGATCGCGCCTTCAAGGGGCCCGTCCGCGCGCCACTTGCGGGCACGGCCGGGGCCGGCGTTGTAGGCGGCGGAGGCCAGCACCGGATGGTTGTCCAGCGACTTCAGCACCATCTTCATGTAGTGGGTTCCAAGCGTGACATTGGTGTCCATTTCGGTGACCCGCTCGGGGTGGAAATCCGTCAGCTTGATCTTCTGGGCCACCCATTTCGCTGTCGCGGGCATCAACTGCATCAGACCCTTGGCGCCGACAGAAGACCTGGCGTTCATGATGAAACGCGATTCCTGCCGCATCAGGCCATAGACCCAGCCATTGTTGAGGGCGAGTTCGTCGGCCTTGGGCAGCACCTGGTCGCTGAACGGGGCAATGTAGCGCAGGCTGAAGTTGTGCTGTGCCTGCGTACGGTCGGCGGTGTTGATGGCGCGATCCCAGATCTCCTGCCGCTTCGCGAGCTCGGCGGCAGCCAAGAGGGCCCTGTCGTCCATGCCGCGCAAGGACCACACCCATTCGCGCACGGCCTCGGTACGCATATCGACGCGGAACAGCGCCAGCGAACGCTGGAAGCCCGGATTGGCCGCGGCGAACGCCAGCTCTTCGGCACTGGGAGCCATGGCGCGAGGTGGCACTTCAACCGATCGACCAAGCTCCTCGTCGGCCAGGTTGCCGTAGAAATTGGGCTGGCCGGCGATCTTCAGGTAGTAGACGCGAGCCTCGTCGGCGTGGCCGCTTGCGGCCAGCGCGCGAGCCTGCCAGTACGTCCAGTCCGACTGTGCCGCCTGGGTCGGCGGCATCGTCGCAATCACCCTTCGCACCGTGCCCCAGTCATGTACCCGCAACGCGGCACGAACGCGCCAGGCCATCTGTTCCTCGGACAAGGCCGTGCTGGCCGCCTTTTCATACCATGCCAACGCCTCCGGCTGGTGACGCACCGCCGCCTGCCAGGCGAGCTGGCCCCAGGCATAAGCACGCTCTTCGGCGGAAAACTGCGATTCGATGCGGCCAAAGCGCTTGGCGGCGTCCAACGGTTCGCTCCGCGCCAGCCGCTGCACGGCGAACAGCGCGACTTCGCGTCCGCCGCGCTTTGCGGCAAAGCCGGCCGGGAGCTTTGCCAGATAGCGTACCGGGTCTTGTGCAATCGACTCGAGCCCTCGCCCGTCAAAGCCTTCGGTGACCGGCAAATAGCCGGCCGCGCTGCGTGCCGCGCCAACCCGCTTGGCTTCGAGAAGCCGGCGCACCCGCTGCCAGACCTCTTCCACCGTCAGGCTGCGCGCCGCAACAAGCTGGTCGACCAGGGTCTCGCAGGACTGCGGCAGATCCTGGCCGCTGGTCCACAAGGAACGTACCATCTCCGGGGTCCGTGCGGCCTGCGCCGCGTAGCAGTTAACTTCGGTGTCCGGCGCAACCAGCGCCGGCAACTCGCTCTGGAAGGCTTGCCAATCACCCTTTCTACCCAGAACGCGCAGCCAGTCGCCACGCAGTTTTTCAGCGAGATAGGCTCCGGGATAGCGACTCAGATAGTCCTGCACGCCGCTGGCGTCACCATCGTCAAGGCGCAGCCGCAAGGCCCAGTATTCGGCCCAGGCGTGCAGCGGATGCCCCTGCAGCGCCTCGATCTGGCGTCCAAGACGCACCCGCTCGCCGTTGCGAAACGCTTCGCGCGCCGCAAGGAACGCCGCGTCGCCGCGCTCGGCAAGTGCCGGCAACGGGGCGACCACGGTAGCAACGGCGAAAGCCGCAACCAGTGCAATCCGGGATGGAGACATGGCGGGCTTGGGGTTATAGTTCATTCAATGATTTGTTCATGACTGGTTCTGGCTGCAAGTTAGCACATGGCTGCACTCTTTCCTTCCACCGAATACATCGCCGAATCCTTGGCATTTCGTGCCGCGCTGCGACGGGAAAAGCTGGCCGCCCGCATCGCGCTAGACAAGAATGCTCACGAGACACGCGCGGCCGGACTCGAAGCGCATCTCGCAACACTGCTGATGCCCCTCCCGCCAAAAGTGCTGGCCTTTTGCGCGCCCGTGCGCGGTGAGTTCGATGCGCGACCACTGGCGTCCCTCCTGATTGAACGTGGCTGGCAAGCCGTAATGCCTGTCGTCGAAGCAGCGGATGCGCCGATGAGCTTTCGCACCTGGACGCCTTCCTCCGTGATGACCACCGACCGGTACGGCATCCCGATTCCGCAGAGCGGCCCGGAAATCGCGCCCGACATCGTGCTGCTGCCGCTGGTGGCTTTCGATCCGCAAGGCTTTCGACTTGGGTACGGTGGTGGCTACTTTGACCGCACGCTGGGATCACTGGTTCCGCGCCCATTGGCGATCGGTGTCGGCTTCGAGCTGGCACGTGTGGCGGACATCCGGCCACAGGCGCACGACATACCCCTCGATGCGGTGGTCACCGAAGCCGGCATCGAGCGCTCGCCAAAACCGCGATAAACCCAAAAACCTCATTTGACACAGAGAACACGGAGAAAAGCACAGAGAACACAGAGAGTTAGATTGCGTTGAGGACTCACCTGTCGGCTTGGCCAAGGCTTTTTCTCTGTGCCCTCTGTGCCCTCTGTGGCTCTGTGTTCTCTGTGTTTGAGGCGGTTGCAACTGCGGTTTCCAGGTTAAACCCCTGTCGCCCGCAGCAGCCTCGCCAGCGCTTCTTCCAACAGCGCGCGCCGGGTGCCGAAATTCAGGCGCACAAAGCCCGCTGCGCCGAAATCGGCGCCATCCGAAAGCCCCAGGCCGTGCTGTTCGAACCAGCGGGCCGGATTCTCGATGCCGCGGTCGACGGCAAACTCGCGGGCATCGATCCAGGCCAGGTAGGTCGCCTCGACCGGCCGCATGTCGAGGCCCGGCGCCGCGGCAACCGCCTGCAGGACGGCGCGCAGATTGCCGCGCAGATAGTCGAGCAGTGCCGCCTGCCAGGCATCGCAGAGGGTCAGCGCGGCTTCGGTCGCCACCATGCCCAGAGCATTGACATGCGGAACGATGCCGTGCATGGCTTCGCGAAAGCCACGCCGCAGGCGGCTATCGGGAATGACTGCAAGGGCGCAGCCCAGCCCCGGAATATTGAAGGTCTTGGACGGCGCCAGCAAGGTAATGGTGCGAGTCGCGATTCCCGGGCCGAGCTTGGCGAAGAGTCGGTGCTGGCGGGACGGTGACAGGATCAGGCCATTGTGGATTTCATCCGAGCACACCACCATGTCGTACTTTTCCGCCAGATGCGCGATCTGCCATAGCTCGTCGTCGTTCCAGACTCGGCCTGTCGGATTGTGTGGATGGCAGAGCAGGAAGAGCTTCGCCTGACTGGTCCTGAGTACTGCGTCGGCCGTCGGGAAATCCCACAGCCAGCCTGCGGAGCCGCATACCAGCGGCGCGCTCGCCACGCGTCGAGTGGAAAACGTCGGCGCCGAAAGGAACGGGGGATAGATCGGTGTCGCGATGAACACTGCGTCACCGGCCGCTCCGACTGCGCGACAGGCGACATTGAGGCCGGACACCAGACCCGGCAGCCAGACGATCCACGCCGGATCTATGTGCCAGTCAAATTTGCGCGCGAGGTAGGCGACCACCGCCTCAGTCTGGCTAGGTGTGGGCTGGTTGTAGCCGAACACGCCATGATCGATGCGCCGCCGCAGGGCCGCCAGCACCGGCGGCGGTGCGGCAAAATCCATGTCGGCGACCCACAGCGGAATGATGTCCCCGTCCCTTCGAGCGGGGAAGGCATCCCGCGACACCTCGCGTGGACCGCCGTTGTCGGCGTACTTCGCCCACTTCACCGAATCGCTGCCGGCACGCTCGACGACCGCGTCGAAGTCGAATTCTTCTGAGTGCTCCGGGTGGATCATTGGCCAATCCTCATCATCGTGTAATGCGGTTTTCAATACGCGTCCAAGGCTGGATGATAGCCTCTGGCTTCCTGGCGAAGAAGTCGGCGCCGGTTGGTGCAAACGGACTTCGTTGCGCTTCGGCAATCAAGTGATTTACTATGATGGCCACTCAAGAACCGGATTCTCCTTCCCTCATGACTGCAATCCAACGCAACCTGTGCGTGCTTTTTGCCGATGTTTCCGGCAGCACCCGCCTTTATGAAAAGCTCGGCGATGCCGAGGCGCTGCGCGCCATTGGAAAGTGCCTCGAGCGCATGCAGCGTGCCGTGCTTGCCTACAAGGGCCGGGTCATCAAGACCATCGGCGATGAAATCATGGCGGTCTTCGATAGCGCCGAAGCCGCCATGCTCGCGGCGTCGGACATGCAGCAAGGCATCGACGACCTGCCACCCCTGGCGGGTACCAAGATGGCCATCCGTGTCGGCTTCCACTTCGGACCGGCAATTGACGACAACAATGATGTCTTTGGCGACACCGTGAATGTCGCCGCGCGCATGGCTGGCCTCGCCAAGGCGGGCCAGATCATCACTACCGAAAGCAGCGTTAACCTGATGTCGGAGTTGCTGCGGCAGTCCACCCGCGATATCGACGCCCTCACCGTAAAAGGCAAGGAAATCGATATCCGCGTTCATGAAGTGATCTGGCAGGAACACGCCGAATTGACCATGAAGTCCGGAAGCATTGCGCCGAGCGCCACAAACGAAGCACGTCTGAGGCTTCGCCATGGGGCAAGCGAACTGCTGCTTGGCGCGGAACGCCCCGCGGTGTCGCTCGGTCGCGACGCAAGCTGCGACATCGTGATCCGCGATACGAGCGCCTCGCGCAACCATGGCAAAATCGAGCGGCGTCGCGACAAGTTCGTGCTCGTCGATATCAGCACCAACGGAACCTACGTCAGCTTTCAGGGCGAGCCGGAATTCGTCCTGAAACGCGAAGAGGCCATACTCCGCAGCCGCGGGCGCATCGTGTTTGGCCATGCCTGGAAGTCCGATGCCGACGACATGGTCGAGTTCGTGGTCGAAAGCTGAGAGGCCCGGCACACAGCCGTCGACTCTAAATCTGGATTCGCTTCAAGGTTGCCGGATCATGGATAACCGCCTCGCGCCGGGAGGGTGGCGCGGTCAGGAACGAGGCTGACGGCAGGGCGTCGAACTTTGCCAGCGTATCGGCGGCCTGGCACCCCGGCTCGAAGTTGACGATCACTTCCGCGCCATTGGTCCCGGCAACATTCAGACAGGTTTTGCCCAGTTTGCGGTTTATCGGCGCGACAATGCCGCTGGCGACGAGATCCCCCGGACTGCTCAAGCCTCCGGCTAGATCCACCTCGAAACTCGCTTCGCTGGCCGATGCACTGGTGAGCGACAAGGCCAGCACCGGCCGCAGACCGGTGAATTCGCGCAGCAGCGCCTGCGCCGATTCCGGATTCGGCAGGCCCTGGAGCTTGATCTTGACTCTCTGCGCGACAAAGTCGAAGTGCTGCAGGAAGAAGTTCTTCGAGAACTCTTCGCCGATCAGTTTGCCGATGTCGCGCAGCGCCTGATCTTCCGTTGCCCAACTCTGCTTCTCCGGGATCTGGGTATTGAAATAAATTTCTTCAGCCGTTTTCTTGTCGACGCACTTCACCGACCAGGAGGTCAGGACGAACTTCTCGATCGTGATTCCGGAAGCCTCGAGTTTTGCCGACAGTTTCTTGAATTTGGCCTCGCCGGTCACCGCAAAGTCGGCGTTGGCGCCTTTCTGGTCGTCATTGATCAGGCGGAAGCCGAATGACTGAATGCGTTCCTTGAGAAGGTTCTCCGCAACCGGCGACCTCACCGCCGGCGCGCTGGGGTCACCTTCGGCGCTCCTGGCGCCAATCGCGACGGAAATCTTCGGATCGCCGTTGTTGCGAATGAATTCCACGCGTTCCTCGCGCGACATCTGGTTCAGCGACTTCTGTACCTGTCGCACATTCACGCTGGCCCGTGCCGTAAGCGATACCAGGCCATCCTTGCCCGGCCGTGGCGCCGGCTCTTCCTGCATGGAGCGGATGAAATCACCGCTTTTCGCCAGCAGCCGGGTCTGGATCAAACCATAGTTCTGCGTCAGCGATTCGGCTTGCACGTAAAGCCCGGCCGCCTTTTCGACCAACTGGCGCCGAACGTCTTCGCGCAGATCGCTTTGCAGCAGTCCCTTGTCGCTGGCATAGCGGGGATCGGCGGGATCGGCGTAGCCGACGGCGACAATCGTGATGGTGTCCGCCGCGGTGACTGGCGGAATCGCGGCAGCCGGCCGTGCGGCCGCCACCTCTGGCGCCTGGGGAGGGGTGACGCCCCGGTCCAGCCACTGCCAGGCGCCAATCCCGGCGATCGCCAGAACCACCGCCCCGGCCATCGCCAGCATGGGCACTCGTGACTTCGCCGCCACTGGCTGCGGTGTGGTTGCCGCGGCTGCTGTCGCAACGGTCGGTGTGGGTGGTGCGGCGGTCGGTACGGGCGCGGCGGCGGCCGGCGCTGCCAGAGTGGCAGCGCTTACCAGGGTCGCATCGCTACCGGTGACGACCGTCGCATCGATGCCGGCGAGAACTGTCGCGTCTGCCATCGCGGGCTTCATCGCCACAACCAGCGCAGCGGCAAACTCCTGAGCCGTCTGGAAGCGTTCATCGGGGCGCTTGGCCAGGGCCTTCTTCATCACTGCATCGAATGCCCGTGGCACCTGGACATTGAGCTCCGAGGGCGCGGGCGGTTCCTCCCTGAGCACATTGTGCATGATGGTGGTCACTGTTCCGGTGAATGGCTTGTCGCCGGTCAGGAACTGGTAGAGGATCACGCCGGCCGAAAACAGATCCGAGCGGCCGTCGACCGTGTGTCCCATGAACTGCTCGGGCGACATGTAGGACGGCGTGCCGAGGACCGCGCCAGCCTGCGTCAGAACGGAAGACTCGATACGAGCAATGCCGAAGTCAGCGACCTTGACCGTGCCGTCGGCCAGCAGGATGATGTTGGCCGGCTTGATGTCACGATGAACGATGCCATGCTTGTGCGCATGCGCAAGCGCGGCCAGGAGTTCCGTCATGATGCGCAGCATCTCCGTCAGCGGAAAGCGCTCATCCTTGTCGAAATAGTCCTTCAGCTCGCGGCCATCGACGAACTCCATCGCGATAAAGGCGGTGCCCGCCGCGCCGCCGGCAGGATCCGGTTCTTCGCCAAACTCGTAAATGCCGACGATATTCGGATGCGTGAGCCGCCCGGCTGCCTGCGCTTCACGCTGGAAGCGCGCCAGGACTTCGCCGACCTCGGCACGGTCGAGTTGGTCGCGCTTGACTGTCTTGATCGCGACCCGCCGGCAAATCCCCGGATCCCAGCCCTCATAGACCACGCCCATCGCACCGCTGCCCAGCTCGCCGCGGATTTCGTACTTGCCAAGTTTCTGCGGCAGCATCATGTCGAGCCTCGATCAAAGACTTGAGTGGGGATTGCGAAGCGGGTCACGGGCGCCTTCGGACGATCTATTTTGTCGCGCTAACCGGAGCGGCAGCCTTCTTTTCCCTGCCACCGGAAGTCTTCGCTTTCTCGGCCGGCCCCTTGTGCTTCGAGTCAATTTCCCAGACCAGCTTCTGCACCAGACGCTGAACCATGCCGTCCAGGGTCAGGCCGCCCTGCTGGCTGGAGGAAACGCCCATGACCGAGGTCGACTTCGAGCCAACTTCCATCTTCTCTTCGGTGTAGCCGGTGGCCACTTGCTCCGTGGTATTGGCATTCATGATCTTGTAGCGCATGCCGATGATCCACACGCCGGTACCTTCGCCGGTCTGCACCGAGCCGACAGCCGTACCCGCCGCTGCGCCGCCTCGTCCGCCGCCAAGTATGGAAATCATCTGACCAGCGGCACGACCATCGAAACCCTCCGTGGCCTGGGCCACCTGCTCGGCCTTGAGGATGTCGAACTTGACGACCCACTTGGTGGTCTTGAACTTGCCTTTTTGCAGGACCTTGCGCGCGGCATTCGGGTCGCCCATGGTGTAGGCAAGCTGGAATTCGGTTAGCAGCGGGCCAAGATTCGAACGTTCCAGCACCCCGAAGTTGGCCTTGGACAACTCCAATTCGCCGAAATCGGCGATGTTATTGGAGCCGAACTTCTGCGTAAAGGTCGCGTTGTTGCTCTTTATTTCACCGGGGATGATGACCAGTTGGGGCCCCTTGATCGCGGCGTTGGCGTATTCAATCGGCTTGTACATCGCCTTGTCGGCCATTTGGTTGGCTTTTTGCGACGAATCGCTGCCGGCGGTGGGCGACGGATTGTTTGTGTCCGCCGGCGTTGAGGGGTTGGTTACGCAACCGCCAAGGCTCAAACCGGCGAGGACGCAGACAAGTGCAAGATGCTTCGCGGTCAAATTCATCATGTGTGGTCCTCGGTCAATGGTCGGGCCGGATTACTTGTGCTTCGAATCGATCTCCCAAACCAGCTTCTGCACCAGGCGCTGCACCATGCCATCCAGCGTCAGGCCGCCCTGCTGGCTCGAGGAAACACCCAGCACCGAGCTGCCCTTGGCGCCCACCTCCATTTTCTCTTCGGTATAGCCGGTGGCCACCTGCTCCGTGGTATTGGCATCCATGATCTTGTAGCGCATGCCGATGATCCAGACCCCCGTGGTTTCGCCGGTCTGCACCGAGCCGACGGCAACGCCCGCCGCGGCGCTGCCTCTGCTGCCGCCAAATATCGACAGGATTTGGCCGGCCGCACGGCCGTCGAAGCCTTCCGAGGCCTGGGCGACCTGTTCCGCCTTCAGCACATCGAATTTGACGACCCACTTGGTGGTCTTGAACTTGCCCTTTTGCAGATATTTCCTGGCCTGTTGCGGGTCACCCATCGTATAGGCGAGCTGGAATTCCTGGAGCAAGGGGCCCAGATCGGAACGCTCGAGGATGCCGAAATTTGCCTTCCCGAGCTCCAGTTCGCCGAAGTCCGCGATGTTGTTGGAACCGAATTTCTGGGTGAACGAAGCGTTATTGCTCTTGATCTCGCCGGGAATCACCACCAGCATCGGTCCCTTCTTGCCGGCATTGGCGTACTGGATTTCCTTGTACATCCCCTTCTCGGCCATCTGGTTGGCCTTGTTCGAGGTATCGCTGCCGGCGGTGGCCGAGGGATTTTCGAAAGTTGGCTGGGCTGCTACCGGCGCCGCAAGGCCTGTTGCAACAATCAGCGCCAACGCGATGCCGTTGAATGAAATTCTCATGGTTCTACTCCAGTGGGTTTGGAACGATTATTTTTCGGACTTGCGGCCGGACGCGGCACAGTAGCCCTGCAACAGGCGCCCGACCACGCCATCGGCCTGCTCGTTGAGCAAGGTCAGCGCCATCCCGAGGGTATCGCCGCCCGCATAGGACTCCGCGGCGGCACCTGCTTCCGAGATGACACGGCCATTCGCGCCGACCAGGGTAAAGCCGATGTTCACGTACACCTCGTTTATCTTGAGCACAGGGTTGATGGCTCGCCGCGAGCTGATCACCCCGCGCAGGGACAGCGTGGCGCCGAGCTTCTTCGCGGCGCCAAGCGCAGCGTCGGGGTCATTGCGGAAATGCGCATCGATCTCCGCCTGCGCAACCTGCTTCCTGATCTCGTCCTGACTGAAGGTACGCATGCCCTGCTTTTGCAGACGGCGATCAATGCCCTGAAAATGCAGCCCGTAGCGTCCCTGATCGGCATTGATTCCGTTGTTGCCGCGTTCGGCCACCAGCACCAGGACGCGCTCGTTCTTCAGCCGCTCCCTGCACGCGGCCGATATTCCCGCGCTGCCTTGGGTTTTTGCGGTTTGCTCGGTTCGGGCGCTCGCCTCGTCATCGGAAAACTTGAAGGCATGGACGGCAGTGGCGAAGCTCACAAGGACAAGCGTCAAAGGCAGTAGAACGCGAAACCTGGTCACGGCGACTCTCGAATGTATGGAACAACTGGGCCTGTTCGGGGACGATTGTGTCAAAAAAACTGACCAATCACAATCGACGTGCGCATCGGCGGGCCTTTTCGCGCGGACATCGCCTGGTCCGCGAAGAGGCAAGGGCCGCCGTGCCGACCCACGCCTACCCCAGAAACAAGCGGTATGCCGGGTTCTTCGACTCATCCCAGAAGCGATAACCCAGGCTCTTGAGGAACACGCGGAAGTCCTTCATCTCCTTCGGCGGCACTTCCATGCCGACCAGCACGCGACCGGTATCGGCGCCGTGATTGCGGTAATGGAACAGGCTGATGTTCCAGCCCGCGCTCATCTTGTTGAGGAAATGCATCAGCGCTCCGGGGCGCTCGGGGAACTCGAAGCGGTAGATCAACTCGTTCTTCACCTGCGGTGCGTGGCCGCCGACCAGATGCCGGATGTGCAGCTTGGCCATTTCGTCGTCGGTCAGGTCCAGCGCCGGATAGCCGTTCTTTTTCAACTGTCGCACCAGCCTGATCGATTCGTCGCGATTGGCGACCTGCACGCCGACAAACACATGGGCCTCGCCGGCATCGTGATAGCGATAATTGAACTCGGTGACATTGCGCGCGCCGAGCAGCGTGACAAACTTCTTGTAACTGCCTGGCTTCTCCGGCAGCGTCACCGCCAGCACGGCCTCGCGCTGCTCGCCGACTTCGGCGCGCTCGGCGACAAAGCGCAGGCGGTCGAAATTCATGTTGGCGCCCGAGGCCACCGCCACCAGCGTCCTGCCATGCGCGCCGGTGGTCTTGACCCAGGCCTTGGCGCCCGCGACAGCGAGCGCGCCGGCGGGTTCGAGGATCGAGCGCGTGTCCTCGAACACATCCTTGATCGCCGCGCAGATCGCGTCGGTATCCACCGTCACCATTTGGTCGACATACTCGCGGCACAGGCGAAACGTCTCGGCGCCCACATATTTGACCGCCGCACCGTCGGCGAACAAGCCAACCTGCTCCAGGCGCACGCGCTTGCCCGCGGCCAGCGAGCGCGCCATCGCGTCGGCATCGGCCGCCTCGACGCCGATGATCTTGGTCTGCGGCCGCAGGCGCTTGATGTAAGCCGCCACCCCGGAGATCAGGCCGCCGCCGCCGACGCAGCAGAAAACCGCATCGATCGGCTCGGGATGCTGGCGCAGGATTTCCATGCCGATGGTGCCCTGTCCGGCGATCACGTCCGGATCATCGAAAGGATGCACGAAGTTGAGCTTCTGCTTCTTCTCCAGAACCAGGGCGTGGGCATAGGCCGCGTCATAGGACTCGCCGGCCAGCACCACCTCGCCGCCGCGTTTCTTCACCGCGTCGATCTTGATCTGCGGCGTCGTCGTCGGCATCACGATCACGGCGCGCAGCCCGAGCTTCTGCGCCGCCAGCGCCACGCCCTGGGCATGGTTGCCGGCGGAGGCGCAGATCACGCCGCGCTTGCGCTGCGCCGGGGTCAGGTGAGCGATCTTGTTGTAGGCGCCGCGCAACTTGAAGCTGAATACCGGCTGCATGTCCTCGCGCTTGAAGAAGATTCGGTTACCCATCCGCGCCGAGAGGATCGACGCCAGTTCCAGCGGCGTTTCAATGGCGACATCATAGACGCGGGCGTTGAGGATTTTTTCGAGGTAATCAATGGGGGGCAGGGCGGCAGGTTCAATGGCGACAAAGGGTAACATGAGGCATGGACTTCGCATTCACCGCGGAAGCAGGCCTGGCCGGGCTGTTTCTCGCCAGCTTCCTCTCGGCAACGCTGCTGCCCGGCGGCTCGGAAGTGGTGCTGATCGCTGTGTTGCATCGCCATCCCGACCAGGTGACAAGCGCCTTTCTGCTCGCCACGCTGGGCAACACACTCGGAGGCATGACGACGTATGGCATGGCACGCTTGCTCCCGCGCAGAGTCGGCGCTGACGGACCGGCGGCAAACAGGGTACGCGCCCTGCGCCGGCATGGCGCGCCGCTGCTGCTGTTTGCATGGGCGCCCGTCATCGGTGACGCGCTGTGCGCCGCCGCCGGCTGGCTGCGGCTGCCGCCGGTAGCTTGCACGCTGTGGATGGCGGCAGGAAAGGCAATCCGCTACGCGCTGGTGGTGGCTGGCGCCGGGATGGTGTGAGGTGAAGATCGTCGGCAAGGCTGGCGTTTCGATTTTCACCGTACCGCCGGCGCCGACTCTTTCAGGGATGCCATCGGCCATCCATGAAAACGCCCTCTGCGGAGGGCGCATTTCCGCAGGATCGGTGGATGACTCAGTCCGCTGTCTCTAGCCGGCGCTCGATGCGTTCGATACGTTCTGAAAGAGACCGAGGCCGTTCCACCAGAGCAAGCCGTCTTTGCGAAACTGGACGCCGGCTGCTGTCAAGGCGAGTTTCCTGACGGCCAACTCGGCCGCCCCTGAATCGACAACAAGATCCGCTGCCATGAGGTAGCGCGCGATCGCCGGTGGAATCGGATGCCCATCGATGGACCACCGGGCGCCATAGCCGTCCGCATCCGCCGGCAAGCATCAGGATCGGCGCATCGTCGCCCACGAGCCGAAGCACCTTCAGCGTCTCGGCCCGGCTGGGGATCGGATTGTTTCGGTAAGAGTCCATGACGCGGCCGATCATGTCGCCTTCCCCGAGCGCCGTCAGCTTGTTCGACGGCTTGCATTTGACCTGGATCCTCCTGGGGTCGGCACCTGAGCCCAAGCTAGAATGATCGTTCACAGGTCTCAAGCCCCAAATCCTGATCGATGCCCTCCCTTGCCGATATCCTGGAATCATCGCCCTTTCTGAGCCGCTTGCTGGCGGCCAGGCCGGCGCTCGCGGCTGAAGTCGAATCTTCGCTGCAACGGCCGCTGAGCGCCGCCGAACTGTCGACCTGGCTGGCCGCCCAGCCGGTCACCGAGACCAATCTCAAGCGCGTGCTGCGGCAGCTCAAGCAGCGGGCCTACGCGCGCATCGCCGCGCGCGATCTGGCAGGGTTGGCGCCATTGTCCGAAGTTACGGAATGCATGACCCTGATTGCCGAGTTGGCGGTGCGCAAGTCCGTGGCGGTGCTCAGTCAAGGCCTGGTTGAACGCTACGGCACGCCGCGTGGTGCCGGCGAAGCGAATGAGACGGGCCGCGCCCAGGAGCTGATCGTGATCGGCATGGGCAAGCTGGGCGGGCGCGAACTCAATGTATCGTCCGACATCGACCTTATCTTCGTATTCCCGGATGATGGCGAGACGGACGCATCAGGTACCAGTTCGCGCGCAATTTCCAACTTCGAGTTCTTCAGCCGTCTTGGACGCGCGGTGATCAATGCCATCGCCGATGCGACGGAAGATGGTCAGGTGTTTCGCGTCGACATGCGTTTGCGGCCCGACGGCGATTCCGGCCCGCTGGCATGCTCCTTCGAGATGCTTGAGACCTATTTCATCACCCAGGGCCGTGAATGGGAGCGCTATGCCTGGATCAAGGCGCGACCCCTGACCGGCGGCCGCCACGACGAGCTGGAGGCAATCCGGCAGCCCTTCGTGTTTCGCAAGTATTTCGATTTCGGCGCAATCAATGCGATGCGCGAGCTTCACGCACAGATTCGCCGCGAGGTAGCGAAGAAGGACATGGCCGACAACGTCAAGCTCGGCCCCGGCGGCATCCGCGAAATCGAGTTCATCGCGCAGGTGTTCCAGTTGATCCGCGGCGGGCGCGATACGCCACTGCAAGTCAAGCCGACCCAGCGGGTGCTGAGCCTGCTCGGCGAGCGCGGCATTCTGGGCCTCGACGCCGCCGAGGAGCTGGCTTCTGCCTACGGTTTCCTGCGTCGCCTGGAGCATCGCCTGCAGTATCTCGACGACGCCCAGACGCACAGCCTGCCCACCGGGCTGGATCATCGTCGGCACGTGGCCAAGGCCATGGGTTTCGCCAGTTTCGAGGCCTTGCTTGAGGAGCTCGACGACCATCGGGCCACCGTCTCGCAACATTTCGGGCAGGTGTTTGCCGATCCGAATCAGGGCCAGCACGCCCTGGCAGGGCTATGGGACGAAGCCGGCGGCGCGGCGCAGGAAGAGAAGTTCGAGCAACTTGGCTACAGGAATCCCCCGGCTGCCGCGCAACGCGTCGCGGTGCTGCGCTCGGGCCTGCTCTACCAGCAGATGCCGCAGGACATTCGCGGCCGCTTTGACGTCCTCGTGCCGCGCCTGATCGAGGCGGCCGCCACCTTGCCGAATCCGGACGAGACGCTATCGCGCGGCGTCGATCTGTTCGAGTCGATTTCAAAGCGCGCGGCCTATCTGGCCCTGCTGCAGCAGTATCCGCAGGCACTGCAAAAGATGGCGGAGCTGGTCAGCAGTTCGAGTTGGGCCGCCAGCTACCTGCAGCGCCATCCCATCCTGCTCGACGAACTGCTCGATCCGCGCCTGCTCGATGCCCTGCCCGACTGGACGGCCTTTCGCGCCCAATTGTCGGCGCGACTGGACGAACTCGAGCCCGACACCGAGCGGCAGATGGACATCCTGCGCGAAGTGCATCACGCCCAGGTCTTCCGTCTGCTGACACAGGACATCGCCGGCCTGCTGAGCGTGGAAAGGCTGGCCGATCACCTTTCGGAACTCGCCGACATCCTGCTCGATGCCGCCATCGCCAGGGCATGGAAAAAGATGCCGAAGCGCCACATCGAGACGCCCCGCTTCGCCGTCATCAGCTACGGCAAGCTGGGTGGCAAGGAACTGGGCTATGCCTCCGATCTCGATCTGGTATTCGTTTTCGATGATCCGGCGCCGGAGGCCGGCGAGAGGTATGCGCGGCTCGGCACGCGGCTCAACACCTGGCTGTCCGCGCAGACATCGTCCGGACAGTTGTTCGACACCGACCTGCGGCTGCGGCCCAACGGGGAGTCGGGTCTGGTGGTGAGTTCAATAGATACCTTCGGCAAGTATCAGTTCGAGTCGGCCTGGGTCTGGGAACACCAGGCCTTGACCCGTGCGCGCTTCTCGGCCGGAGACCGTGCGGTGGGCGACGCCTTCGAGCGCATCCGCATCGAGGTGCTGAGGAAGGAACGCGATCTGGCCGGCTTGCGCAGCGAGGTGCTGGCCATGCGCCGGAAGATGGTCGATGCGCACGGCACCAAGGGCGACAAGCGCGACAGCGTGTTCGATCTGAAGCACGACCCCGGCGGCCTCGTCGATGTCGAATTCATCGTTCAGTACCTGGTGCTCGGCTATTCGCATCGGCACCATGAACTGACTGCCAACCTGGGCAACATCGCGCTGCTGAGAATCGCCGCCGGGCTCGGCCTGATTCCGGTCGATCTCGCCGAGGAGGTGCGCAACGCCTATCGCGACTACCGCCGCATGCAGCATGCGCTGCGCCTGAACGGCGCCCGACCGCGGGTTGATCCGGGCCTGGTGCAACAGCGCGTCGAAGTGGTGCGCGAGTTGTGGCGGGTCGTGTTCGCCACCGAGGAGGCCGCGTGGTAACATTGTGCTTACATTAGACCCGGAGGCAAGACGACATGCATGTATCGATAAGGAAGATGGGAAATTCCCAAGGGGTGCTTATCCCCAAGCCGATTCTGGCGCAGGTCGGCCTGGAAGCTGTTGCCGATCTGCAGGTCAACAATGGCGTAATCGAGATTCGGCCGCTAAAGCGCAATCCCCGCGCAGAATGGGCCCAGGATAGCCAGCGAATTGCCGCGGCCGGCGACGATGTTCTGGCATGGCCGGAGTTCGGCAACGAAGGTGATGCGGAGTTGGTCTGGTGAATCCGGCACGAGTAAAGACCGGGGAGGTATGGCTTGCTTGTCTAGATCCCACCGTCGGCAGTGAAATCCAGAAGACCCGGCCATGCGTGCTCGTATCGCCGGCCGAGATGCACGATTATCTGCGCACGGTGATCGTCGCCCCGATGACAACCGGTTCCCGTGCCGCCGGGTTCCGCATTCCGATCACCTTCCAGGGGAAATCCGGCTTGATCCTGCTGGATCAGATCCGGACGCTGGACAAGTCGAGACTGGTCAAGAAGGTGGGCGCGGTTCATCCGGCAACCCTGGAGAAAGCCTTGCGTACCTTGCAGGCGGTATTCGAACCAGCCTGAGCTGGTCAATTCCTGAACTGGTGCCCGCCAATCATATGCCCGGCCAGTTCTCCGACTTCCATCAGAGCCTAGATGCCGATCCCATCAAGCGGGCCAGGCAGTTCGAGCATTTCGTCAAATGGTTCCTGACGGCCGATCCGGAGTGGTCTACCCAAGTCGACCAAGTGTGGCTCTGGAATGAGTGGCCAGAGCGATGGGGTGCAGATTGCGGCATCGATCTGGTGTTCCGGCACAAGAACGGCGAACACTGGGCGGTGCAAGCCAAGTGCTATTCACCCGCCTACGACATCACCAAACACGATATGTAGACAAATTCCTCAGTGAATCGAACCGGCCGGGCATTGCGCACCGGCTGCTGATTGCCACCACCGACCGGATTGGCGCCAATGCCCGGCAAGTCTGTGCAGCCCAGGAAAAGCCTGTCGTGCGCTTTCTGCTCTCGGATTTTGAGCGCGCCGCGCTGGACTATCCCGCCAGCTTTGCCGCACTTCCGCAAGCCAGACGCAAAGCTCGTCCCAATCCCCGTGACCTGTTGCAGAACGAAGCCAGAGCTGCCGTGGTGCAAGGTCTACAAAGCGCCGACCGCGGTCAACTCATCATGGCCTGCGGCACGGGCAAAAACTGCGTTACGCTCTGGATCAAGGAACAGCTCGCCGTGCAAACGACTCTGGTGCTGGTTCCGTCCTTGGGGCTGCTGTCCGCATAAGCAGCGGGACCGGACGGTCGCTAGAATTTGCTGGCTGAAGGCAGTCGGCCAGGAAGGGACAGTCGAGCCACTCCTCCAATTTTCAGGTTTGTTTGCCGTGTTTTCTCGGAAGCGGCCATTGGATCGGCGGCACACTATTTTCTCGCCTGTTTGGCTCCAATGCAGCGTCAACGGCCATTGACGATGTCGTGAGCATGGCGTTCGAGTGACCGGAGTTAGAGTGACGCTGCCAAATTCCCCGCCATTTGCCACTACCTGCGTTTATTGAATTCGGGTGGATTCACCGCTTACGGAGCAATTTCTCGATTGGGCAATGTACGGCGGTATGCTTCAACCGAGATCGCGAGGGCGACGAGGATCAGAACCGCGGAGACGGCGAACGTGATTCGCATGCCGGTGGCAACTGCATCGGGGTGTGCCGTTGTGTTGTTGTTCATCGCCGATCCGAGAGCGAACACGGAACCCATGACTGATGCGCCGGTGATTAGGCCGAGATTGCGCGACAGGTTAAGCATGCCAGATACAACACCACGCTGGTCCGGCTGAATATTCGTCATTACGGCGGTGTTGTTGGCTGCCTGGAACAGCGCATAACCGGCAGTAATGACGACCAGCGGCACGATGTAGCCCGGTATGCCGAATTTCGCCGGCAGCAAGGACAGGACGGTGGAGCCGACCACCATTGCGATGAGCCCAACGATGCTCATGCAGTGCGCGCCAAGGCGGTCCACGATGCGACCGGCCGGCACGCCGGTCAGCGCGGCGGCGATCGGTCCGGACGACATGACGAGCCCGACGCGTGCCGCGTCCAGTCCGAGGGCGGTGGAGAGATAGAAGGGGCCGACCACCAGCGTCGCCATTACAACGGTCGTGACCAGCGCGCTCATGGCGAAGCCCGCACTCAGAACCGGATTGCGGAACATCGCCAGGCGGACTAGGGGCGACACGGCCTTCGTCTCGGCCAGCACGAACAAGCCGACTCCGACAACGGCCACCAGCAATAGGACCATGTTGAGGAAACCAAAGCTGCCGCGCCCCACCGTCATCGCCAGCGCATAAGCCGCAAGCGTCAGGGCAAGCAGCAGCGTGCCCGCGTGGTCAAAGGCAGGCCGATCCGTCTGCGTCTCACGGTGATCAGCGGGCAGGAAGCGATGCGCTAGTAGCAGACCGAGGATGCCCAAAGGCACGTTAATGAAGAAGATGGCCGGCCAACCGAGCCCCGCGATCAGGATCCCGCCGAGCGACGGGCCGAGCGCGGTGCCGATCGCCGAAATGGTGCCGAGCAGACCCATGGCGCTGCCGGTCTTATCCTTTGGAACCGTCTCACCGACAAACGCCATGGTGAGTGCCATCATGATCGCCGCACCCAACCCCTGAGCCGCCCTAGCGGTGACCAGCAGCCATAGCGTGGGCGCGACGGCACACAGTACAGAGGCCAAGGTGAACAGGAATATTCCGGCCAGCAGAAGGCGGCGGCGACCGATGATGTCACCGAGCCGTCCAACGCTGACGACCAGGGTGGTGATGGCGAGGAGATAAGCAAGCACGACCCACTGAACTTCCTGAAAGGATGCAGTGAACACCTGTGCCAACGTTGGCAAGCCGACATTGGCGATGCTGGTGCCGAGCGAGGACATCAGCATGGATAGCGAAAGACTGGCGAGTGCCCACCGAACCGACGGTGGCCCTTCCGTGCTTACGTCAACTACCTCAGCCCGTACTGCAACGATTGTTTTCATCATGAACTCCTTCTTCTAGCGGCTCCCAAAACGGGCCTGTTAGAAGCGTAGTTCTTCGCATGACATGGCGGAAGGCGCAGCGTTTGCACTTTATTCGTGCGTTTGACGCCATCTATACGCCAAACACTGCTATCGTTGATGCATGTCGACACCTGATCTGAACTTGCTTGTCACTCTTGATGTGCTGCTCGCCGAAGGCAGCGTTGCGCGCGCCGCGAGACGGTTGCGGCTCAGCCCGTCGGCGATGAGCCGGGCGCTGGCGCGATTGCGCGAGACCACGGGTGATCCGCTGTTGGTCAGGGCTGGACGCGGTCTCGTCCCCACGCCCCGAGCGATCGAACTGCGCGAACGGGTCAGTCAGCTCGTGCAGGATGGAAAAGCAGTCTTGCGTCCCACCGAGAAGCTCAACCTCAAACGACTCGTCCGAACGTTCACGCTGCGGACCAGCGACGGGTTTGTGGAGAACTTCGGACCGGACCTCATTACCCGCGTCGCCAAGGACGCACCAGGCGTGCGGTTGTGCTTTATGCAAAAGTCCGACAAAAACAGCACGCCGCTTCGCGACGGGGTCGTCGATCTTGAAACAGGTGTTGTAGGGAATACGGCGGCTCCTGAACTGCGCGTCCAGGCACTGTTCCGGGACTGTTTCATCGGCGTCGTGCGAAAGGGGCACCCGCTGAGTCGCGGCGAGATTACGCCTTCCCGCTATGCGGCAGGCCGGCACATCTATGTATCGCGGCAGGGTCGCGACAAGGGCCCGATAGATGAAGCCTTGAGTTCGCTCGGTCTGGAACGAGAAATCGTAACGATCGTCGGGGGCTTTCCGGCCGCACTGGCCTTAGCCCGGGGCTCTGATCTGATCGCCAGCGTTCCCGAACGCCATACCGGGAATCTGCGTGCCGGAATGTATAGCTTTCCCCTTCCGGTCCCTACGCCAGAGATCACTATTTCATTGCTCTGGCATCCGAGACTGCACGCCGATCCGGCGCATCGATGGTTGCGTAGCCTGGTTCTGGATACCTGCGCGGCGATCCGCTGAAGGGGTGAATCGTCCATTGACCAAAGGCAGCAAACCGGGCGCAGCAGCCGTTGAGTATGCCAACGACAAGAAACCGGTATCAGTCTGTAAGAGACGGTGGCCGGCGACCGCGCAGTTTCTCGCCTGAATAAGTGCTTCAGACTGATTTCTGCCTGCTGACGTTGGCATACCCATTGGCCGGTCCACTCGGTTTGCTGAAACTCGACTTCAGGTCGGCTGCGTGATGGCAGCGTGCCCACAAGAGACCTTTCCCGTCTCTGAGTCTCAACGGCATGTTACCAAGTTAAGCCGCAATACAGAGGGTGGCTGACTTTGAGCGCGGACAACGCAAGCGCACCATTTAGCCGCATTACCCTCGAGGTCGTGTAGCTTGGGTAGCGATGGACACTGGTGAGTAAGTGCTGAACGGCCATGTGTCGTCGTACCAGTGGTCCTCGTACAACCCCGTTATGAGAAAACCAGCATCTGTTTGCCCACCGATTTGTGAGGTCAGTGAGTGGCTGAACTCAAGAGGCTGGCCTGCTTCAATTTTGGCCTTTAACCGGTTCTCGGGCAGGCTCTCTTCATCCGAATAGGGCAACGAATACCTGACTACTAATCTTACTGTGGATTCACTAGTATTCCGAATCGCTGCCGTTATTGAGTGCATTAACGGCAACGCACACGGAGACTGGAAATGGAGAGAAGCAGAAATTCTTGCGGTATATCGAGCATATTGGTGCTGCGGTGGGTCGCTCAGACCGACGCGAGTTGCTCACGAGCTACTGCCAAGGGCTGATGCTGCCGTTGAAGCGCAAGAGCGTCGAGCCGCTGGCGGCTAGTCTCGATCCGCTGCATGTGTCGTCGTTGCATCAAGCGCTGAACCACTTTGTGGCGCAGTCGCCCTGGTCGGACGACGCGGTTTTGGGGCGGGTAAGCGACTGGGTGCTGCCACGGATGGATCTTGAGGGAGCGGGCACGGTATTCTGGATCGCGGACGATACCGGAATGCCCAAGCAGGGGACGCACTCGGTCGGCGTGGCGCGGCAGTACTGCGGGCAATTGGGGAAGACCGACAACTGCCAGGTGGCAGTCAGTCTGTCGATCGCCACGGCGGCGGCCAGCCTGCCGATCCAGTACCAACTCTACCTGCCGGAATCGTGGGCCGAGGACGCGCAGCGGCGCAAGGACGCAGGCGTGCCGGAGGACGTGCGCTTCGCCACCAAACCGGAGATTTCGCTGGCGCAGATGAAGGCCGCCAAAGCCGCCGGACTTCCTGGCGATATTGCGCTGGCGGATGCCGGGTATGGGGACGATACCCACTACCGCGATGGCATCACCGGGTTGGGAATGCGCTACGCCGTGGGGATCAAGACGGGCACCAAGGTCTGGGCGCTGGGCAGCGCGGCCTTGCCGCCCAAGCCGTGGAGTGGCAAGGGACGCAAGCCCACGCGCCTGCGGCGTGGGCCGGATAACCAGCCCGTGACCGTCAAGAATCTCGCGTTGTCCCTGCCGTCGTCGGCTTGGCGCAAGACCACCTGGCGGGAGGGCACCAACGCGTCCTTGTCCTCTCGTTTTGCCGCCGTGCGCGTACGCGCCGCCCATGGCGACCGCCAGGCATCGGTGCCGCGCGACGAAGAATGGCTGCTCATCGAGTGGCCCAAGGGCGAACCCGAACCGATCAAGTATTTCCTGTCCACCTTGTCGGCCGAGACCCCGCGCAAGGAACTGGTGAAGGTCGTCAAGATGCGCTGGCGCATCGAGCGGGACTATCAGGAACTGAAGCAGGAGTTTGGCCTCGACAACTTCGAGGGCCGCAACTGGCGCGGCTTCCATCACCATGCCACGCTGTGCATTGCGGCGTATGGCTTCCTGGTGGGTGAGCGACTGGTGCATGGCGACTCGGTCAAAAAAAACGCCTGCTTCCGCGAAAAACCTGCCTTACCCGAAAGTTATACCCCACGCGGCGCCCGTTCGACCCCAGCGGCATGTACCGGACTCGATCCCAACCCTGCGCTGGGAAATCGCCATGGAGTTCGCCCAAGATCCTGCCTCACTGCCACGGTTCGAGCGGACTCCGATCATCAATCAGCGTATTTAACACAGTAAGACTAAGGGCACCCTGCCGTCAGTGACCCGCGAAACCTCACCGTCGGCTTTCAGTCTGAAGCAGTCCGTGGCCAAAGCGATTTCTGGTCAGCGTCGCATTGATTTCCATGGCAGCCCGAATCGCCTTGCTCTGCACTACCTTCGGGTCGTCACCAGCGCCGACGCTTGCTACAACTTGCCATCGGGGTCAGCAGGCTTTCCGGAGCAGACTCCCAAACAACTCATAGAGCCGCTTTTCGCTTTCCTTCGTCTATCTGCCGATCAATTCGACGGCCTCGGCCGGCGCAACGATTCGAATGCCTTCGTATTGCCCGCCCGAGCCGGCCAGGTGCTTGTCGCCGGAGACGATCAACTCGGCATTGGCCGCCAAGGCACAGGCGAGCACTTGGTCATCGTCGGCGTCATTGGGCACCACGCGTGGCACGGCGGTCGGCTGCACCACGATGGTCGCGTTTTGATAGCGTTCGAGCAGCTCGTCCAGTGTCATGCCGCTGAGGACGATGGGGCGGGCAAGTTTCGGTGTGTTGAGCGTCGCTGTCAATTCCGCCAGAAGTGCCGGGCTGGTGTAAAGCGTTACTTGGCCGAGCGCGGCGGCCTACAGCAAACGCCCGGGATTTGCCCAGACACAACAGCCCCGACACCACCACATTGGTGTCAGTGAACAGCCGCACCCGTCGCCTTTCGTGCCGCGCGCACGGCGGCTACTTCCTCGGCGATTTCCTCTTCGGTGAGCGGCGGCACATTCGCCTCGCGCAACCGTGCCATGGCATCGAGCAGGCGCTTGCCGGCTTCGCGCCGCACGGCCTCCTCGATCAGGCGGCCGATCGCCTGGTCGGAGAGCAGTCCCGCCCGTTGCGCCTCCAGCGCCACCTGGTCCGGCAGAGTCAGCGTCAGGTCCAAAGTTGTCATGAGTCGGTTTCCTATATTTGGCGATCCGCGTCTTTAAATAGCGATCATGTTACCGGGCTCTCTCATCAAAGCACTCCGTTCGGACCACCCGTGTCGGATACCGCCGTCTCGGGCTGGAGCCTGCGGTGTCGGCGCCGAGGTGAGGCGCCGCCCTGCCAGCGCCGACTATTGACGCGCGGATAGGCCGGTGTTTCATTTCAGCGTCTCGCTCAACTCGTCGCCAGCGTCGGCAGCACGGCGGTTATGTGTTCTCCACGGGCGGCCACAGCCTGGCTGTATGCAACCAGGGCCAGCACCCACACGGTTTCCTGCTCGATTTCGTACTTTCGTACACCAGGCAATAGCTTTTATGCGGTATCAGTTCGCGGGTGCCGGGAATCCTGCCTCAGCGGCCGAGCTTGGGATGATTGGCCAATCTGGCGGCGGCTTTCCTGAAAAGCTCATCCATCTTGACGGCGGCGCGTTGGCTGTCGGCCGCGATGTAGTCCCATATATCGACGCGGTCCTGTTGTGCCTCTGGCGTCCAGATGACCCTCATGCCGCATCCGGTGCATTGGCCGCAGCGGCGCGCTGGGCAGCGAACCCGGCTTCAACCTCTTCATTCGAGCGACCGCGCCCCGCGCGCATCGAGGCCCGAGCGGCTAGGACCTTGCGGTTGAATTATTCGTCGTATTCGCGCGTTTCGCGCTGGCGTTGGACGAATTCGCGCATCAGTTCGCGGAGGATCTGGGAGGCCGGTCGATGGCTGGCCTGGGCTTCGGCCATGAACTCTGCGCGCAGCTCGGGTTCCAGCTTCATCGTAAAAACAGCTTCTTTCGACATGGCGCGATCTCCTGAAGTTTGTACTGAGCAAGCATATACGTTTTCATTATGTCCCCGTCCCTCCGGGCGGGGATGGTATCCCCCGGTGGGATACCAGGCGGAAGTCGGCGCTGGCGGAACGGTGACTGGCAGCCCGCATTCCGGGCCCGATTCGGGGTCGGCGTCGCAGTGATTTCTACAACGGCTCGAATCGCCATTCCACCAGCGCCGACTCTTGGCGCCAATCGAGGCATTGGCGGATAAAATTCACGCTCGTTCGCAGCAGCCGCTTCAACTCCGCGTTAAGGAAAACCATGCCCGTCCACTACGCCACCCCCGCCCCCGACGCCCTGTTTCCGGTTACCGGTGTGCGCCTCGGCACGGCAGAGGCGGGCATCCGCAAGCTGAATCGGCGCGACCTGACGCTGATCGAATTCGCCCCGGGCAGTCGCGCCGCCGGCGTGTTCACGCAGAACCGCTGCTGCGCGGCGCCGGTCACGCTGTGCCGCGAGCATCTGGCCGGCGACGGCAGCATCCGCGCGCTGGTGATCAACACCGGCATTGCGAACGCCGCCACTGGAGAACAGGGTATGCAGGCGGCGCGCGATACCTGTGCCGCGGTGGCGAAACTGCTGGGCTGCACGGTCGACGAAGTGCTGCCGTTTTCGACCGGCGTGATCCTCGAACATCTGCCGGTGGATCGCCTGATCGCCGGGTTGCCGGCGGCATTCGCCGATCTGGCGCCAGACCACTGGCATGCTGCGGCGCACGCCATCATGACCACGGACACGGTGGCCAAGGCTGCCTCGCGCCGCATCGCGCTGGATCGCAAGACGATTGCCGTGACAGGCATCAGCAAGGGCGCCGGCATGATCCGCCCCAACATGGCGACCATGCTCGGTTTCGTCGCCACCGATGCGGGCCTCAGTCCGGCCTTGTTGCGGCAGTTGGCCAAAGACGCCGCCGATGCGTCGTTCAACTGCATCACCGTGGATGGCGACACGTCGACCAACGATTCCTTCGTCGTCATCGCCACCGGCGCCTCGGGCTGCCTGATCGACAGCGCATCATCGCCGCACTGGCCGGCGGTGCGCGATGCGGTGATTGGCGTGGCGCGCGAACTGGCGCAGGCCATCGTCCGCGACGGCGAGGGCGCGACCAAGTTCATCACCCTGAGAGTCGGCGGCGGCGCGACGGTGGCGGAGTGCCGCCTGGTGGCCTACGCGATCGGCCACTCGCCGCTGGTGAAGACGGCCTTCTTCGCCTCCGATCCGAATCTCGGCCGCATCCTCGCCGCGATCGGCTACGCCGGCATCGCCGACCTCGATGCGGCTGGCGTGCGCGTCTGGCTGGGCAGCCAGGTTGGCAGTGAATTCGAGGAGGTGCTGGTTTCGGAAAGCGGCGGCCGAGCGGAGAGCTATCGCGAGGAAGCCGGTGCGCGGATCATGCAGGCGGCGGAAATCACGGTGCGGGTCGATCTCGGTCGTGGCGCCGCGGAAGCCGTGGTCTGGACTTGCGACTTGTCATACGACTACGTGAAGATCAACGCCGACTACCGATCCTAGCCTTGCGCCCGGGACGCCGCCGGGTCAGGCGCAGCCTGTGCCACCTGGTCCACGACAAAGCGGTTTCGTCCGGCGTGTTTGGCCTGATAGAGGGCGTTGTCGGCCGATGAAACCAGGTCTTCCTGGGTCATGCCGGGCTGGGGCAGCAAGGTCGAGACACCTATGCTCAGCGTCACGTGACCGATCTCGCCGCTGCTGTGGGGTATCGCCAGTTCGGCGATGCGATCGAGAATGCGCCTGGCGACCTTGCTTGCGCCTTCGGTATCGGTCGCGCTAAGGATCACGGCGAACTCCTCGCCGCCGTAGCGGGCGACCATGTCGCCAGGGCGATATATGTCCTGTTCCAGTGCAGCGGCGATCTGCTGCAGGCAGCGGTCGCCCGCCTGGTGCCCGTAGGTATCGTTGTAGCGCTTGAAGTGATCTACATCGATCATCAGCAGTGACAAGGCGCCCAAATCGCGGCGCTCGCGCTTCCACTCGTTGTCCAGCTTCTCGTCAAAGCTGCGGCGGTTGGCGACTCTGGTCAGGCCATCGCGGGCAGCCAGTTGTTCCAGCGCCGTCTGCGCCCTGCGGTGGTCGGTCATATCGCGCAGGGTCTCAATGACGGCCAGCAGGCGTCCATCCGCATCGTAGATGGGGCCGGCGTCGATGGCGAGATAGAGCTCGGTACCGAGGCAGGGCATCAGGCACCAGTTTTCGGCGTGGATGCCAAAAGCCAGGCCCGAGGGGTCATCGTGGACGACGTAGAGCGCGTCGACCTCTTCGGTGCGTCCCTGCGCGATCAGATCGGCGAGGCAGGGCCGGGGCGACTCGTAAAAGGCACGCCAGTGTTCCTGGGTACCGATGACTGCGGCCGCCGGAACACCGGTCAGTCGTTCGCAGGCCTTGTTCCAGATCACCACATTGCTGTCTGCGTCCAGTACGAAGGTGGGGACGACCATG
The DNA here is from genome assembly GCA_016712985.1 of Sulfuritalea sp. Taxonomy (GTDB): domain Bacteria; phylum Pseudomonadota; class Gammaproteobacteria; order Burkholderiales; family Rhodocyclaceae; genus Sulfuritalea. The sequence continues at coordinate 129,290 of JADJQA010000001.1, forward strand.
TGCTGCATCAGGTTTACGGCGAAACTCGGGCCGAAATCAGTTTCGCCACGTAGTGCTCTTGACTTCTCCCCCTTGGCGGCCACGGCTCTCCCCCGAACGACTTTGTGTTTTTGGCCATTCTAGCAACTTCCTTCTCGGCTAAGATGCCGTTTCAAGCGAGTGCCTCCGGTACCGTCTCCGCGCGGGACTTTTTCAATGGAAAACCAGATCATGAGTGAGCATCAGGCGCGATTCGATCGTGCCATTGCATTGTTCGACGCCGCCAACGCCGAAGACCCGAACCAGGACCAGGGGCAACCCAAGGAATTGCTCTACGCCAGACGCATGACGGAGATGATCGGCCGCTATGCACCTGAGGCGAGCGAAGTCGCCCGACTCGCCGTGCGCGCGCAGCACATTCGGCGCTGGACGGTGCCGCGCAGCGGCTACCCGATGACCAAGGAGGGCTATATCGCCTGGCGCACCGGGCTCTACAAGTTCCATGCCGAAACAGCGGGCGAACTGATGCGGCAGGCCGGCTACGACGAAGACATGATCGGGCAGGTCAAGGCCGCCGTCGGCAAGCGCGGTCTCAAGATCAATCCCGACACGCAGATGCTCGAGGACGTGACCGACCTGGTGTTCATCGAGCACTACATGCTCGGCTTTGCCCAAGGCAAGCCGGACTATGACGAAGCCAAGTGGCTGGACATCGTGCGCAAGACCTGGCGGAAAATGTCGGCTCGTGCCCACGCGTTTGCCACCGGTGGCGGCATACGCTTGCCGGAGCCGCTGGTGCCGCTGATCCTCAAGGCCATCAGCGCCTGACACGACGCACAACAATAGCCATCCCGCGGAGACACCATCATGAAAGTTGGATTCATCGGTCTTGGCCTCATGGGGCGCCCCATGGCCCTGCATCTCGAAAAGGCCGGCCACGGCCTGCACCTTTGGGCGCGACGGCCGGAATCGCTGGCGGCCTTTGCGGCCGTCAACGCCAGCATGCATGCGAGCCCGGCGGAAGTGGCACGGCATGCCGAGGCGGTCATTGTCATGGTGGCCGATGCGCCGGACGTGGAGGAAGTCTGCTTGGGCGAGCAAGGGCTCGCGGTTGGCGCTGCGCCAGGCTTGATAGTGGTCGACATGTCGACCATCAACCCGAATGCCGCGCGCAGCATCGCCCTGCGCCTCGGGGAAAAGGGCATCGAGTTTCTCGATGCCCCGGTATCGGGTGGCGAGACGGGCGCGATCAATGCCGCGTTGACCATCATGGTCGGCGGCAAGCCGGAGGTGTTCGAGAGGGTCCGGCCGTTGTTCGAGAAGATGGGCAAGACGGCGACCCTGATTGGTGACAGTGGCGCTGGGCAGGTGGCCAAGGCCTGCAACCAGATCCTCACCGGTGTCGGCGTCATGGCGGTGGCCGAGGCCTTCAACTTCGCGCGGCAGAGCGGCGTTGATCCGGCGCGGGTCGGGAGGCGCTACTGGGCGGTTTCGCCTATTCGAAGATCCTGGAAAATCACGGCCAGCGCATGCTGGAGCGAAACTTCAAGCCGGGCTTCAAGGCCTGGATGCACCAGAAGGACTTGCGCATCGTGATGGAAGAGGCGCATCGCCTGGGACTGATGCTGCCCTCGGCGGCGGCGACGGCGCAGGTGTTCAACGCGATGGTCGGCAGCGGCATGGGCGAGAACGATTCGATTGCGGCCTTGAAGTTGCTCGAGAAGATGAGCACTCCAGAGAGGGGGCCGCGCCGCCGGGCGCGGCCAGGGCGGGGGGAATGCCGTGAAGCTCGGATTCATCGGCTTTGGCGCCATGGGTCGCCCGATGGCGGAGCACCTGCTGCGCGCGGGGCATGTGCTGTCGGTCTGGTCGCGGCGGCCCGAGTCGGCGGCGGCGCTGGTCGCCCAGGGGGCGTTGTGGCGCGCCTCGCCGGCAGAAGTCGCCCGTCATGCCGAGATGGTCTGCAGCAATGTCACCGGCAGCGCCGATGTGGAGGGACTGGCTTTCGGTCCGCGGGGCTTGGCCGAGGGCTTTGCGCCAGGCAGCCTGCATGTTGATTTTTCCACCATCGCGCCGTCGGCCGCGCGTCGCATCGCCGCACGATATGGTGCGCACGCCGTTGAATTCGTCGATGCCCCGGTGTCGGGTGGCGGCGACGGCGCGCGGAATGCGACGCTGGCCATCATGTGGGGCGGAAAGTCGGCGCTGGCGAAACGCCTCGGGCCTGTTTTCGACGTGCTCGGCAAGACGGTTGTGTGTGTCGGCGAGACCGGCGCCGGACAGGTGGCCAAGGCGTGCAACCAGATGGTGCTGGTGGCCGCGGTTGAAGCGGCCGCGGAAGCGGCGCGCCTGGCGGCGGCGTCAGGCGTCGACTTCGCGAAGGTTCGCGACGCGATGCTGGATGGCTCGGCCGGCTCCCGGGTGCTGGACCTGTTCGGTGGCCGCATGCTTGCACGTGACTTCTTGCCGGGTGTCGAAGCGCGTCTGCACCACAAGGACTACGCGCTGCTGATGGACGAAGCGACGCGCATTGGCGCGGCGCTGCCGGTTTCGGCGACGGTGTGGCAGCAACTGAATGCATTGATGGGACAGGGCAGGGGCAAGGACGACACATCCTCGCTGCTGCCAGTGCTGGAAACCGGCACGGGACAGCATAGGGTGCGATGAGCAGCATTCCGATTCCCATCGCACCGCGGAAAGCCGTACTCGAGCTCAACGCGATTTTCGACAACGCCACGGTTGGCATCCTGTTTACCCGGAGTCGTCGGCTGGTTCAGGCCAATCGCCTGTGCGCCGAGATGTTCGGCTACTCGCTGGACGAATTCATCGATCAGCCGGCGCTGATCCTCTATGCCGATCCGGAGGCCTACTCGGCACTCGGGCGCGAGGCCGGGCCCGTTCTTGCCGCGGGGCGTCCTTTCCGTGCCGAGACCCAGCTCAAGCGCAAGGACGGCCGGTTGCTCTGGTGCCGGGTTTCGGCCAAGGCTATCGATCCCCAGCATCCCGGCGAAGGCACCTTGTGGATCCTCGAGGACATCGAGGAGGACCGCTTGATGATCGAAGCCCTCGAACGCAGCACGCGTGAGTTCTCGGCGATTCTGGACACTGCTTCAGTGGGTATCGGAGTAGTGCGCAACCGTGTCTTCGAACGCTGCAACCACCGCTTGGAGGAGATTTTCGATCTGTCGGCGGGGTCGCTGGTGGGGCAGTCCACGCGCTGGCTGTTCAACAGTGAAGAGGAATTCCAGCGTATCGGCGAGCAGATCTATGCCGAGTTCGCCGCCGGTGTGGGGCACCGTCGGGAGCAGTCCTATCTGCGCCGCGACGGCCGGACCGTCTGGCTGCGAATCAGTGGCGGCGCCTTTGACCCGACGAACCCTCAGGGGGGGTCTGTCTGGCTGGTCGAGGACTTTACCGCGACACATCAGGCCGAGGCGCACGCGCGACAGGCCTTTGACGAACAGCAGATGATCTTCGACAACGCTGCGGTGGGCATCCTGTTCGTCAGGGATCGCATGGTGCAGCGCTGCAACCGCAGGCTGGCCGAGATTTTCGGCTACCAGCCCGAGGAACTGGCGGGACGTTCGACGCGCGTGTTCTTTCTCGGCGAGGGGGACTATCAGCGCTATGGCACGACGGCCTTTCCCGCAATCCTGGCCGGTGGCACGCATGTCGGTGAGACGCGGGTGCGGCACCGGGACGGCCATGCCTTCTGGGTGCGCGCCACCGGGCGGCGGGTCGCCAGCGGGACCGACAGCGTCGACATGACGTGGATTTTCGAGGATGTCACGGAACGCCATCAGGCCGAGCAGGCGCTGTTGCACGCGCATGACCAGCTTGAGCAGCGCGTGGTCGAGCGCACCGCGGAGCTGGCAAACGCCAACCTGCAGTTGCAGGAGGAAGTCTTCGAGCGGATGCAGGCGGAGCAGCGCATCTGGCATATCGCCCATCACGACGGCCTGACCGGCCTGCCCAACCGTACGCTGCTGCATGACCGGCTGGGGCAGGCACTGGCCCAGGCGCAGCGCGGGCGGCATCGCGTCGCGGTGATGTTTCTCGACTTGGATCGCTTCAAGAGCATCAACGACACGCTGGGTCATGCGATCGGCGATGAACTGCTGAAGCACGTGGCGGAGCGCCTGAAGAGCGTGGTACGGGCGGTCGACACGGTGTCGCGGCTCGGCGGTGACGAGTTCGTCATCGTCTTGCATGAAGTATCGTCGCCGGATGACGTGGTGCAGGTGGCGGAAAAGGTGCTGGGCGCGCTCGCGTCGGAGCTGACCATTGACAGCCACCGGTTGCGCGCCACGCCATCCATCGGCATCAGCATTTTTCCCGATGACGGCGACGAGGTCTTTGGCCTCATGAAGCATGCCGACACCGCGATGTACCATGCCAAGGCGGCCGGCAGGAACAACTTCCAGTTCTTTGCGCGGACGATGAATGAGCAGGCTGCGCACCTCTTCACGCTGGAGAACCGTCTGCGCCAGGCCATCGAGACGGGGGCCCTGCTCCTGCACTATCAGCCCCTGATCGATTGGCCGCGTCGCGCCGTATGCGGCATGGAGGCGCTGTTGCGCTGGAACGATCCGGAGCATGGATTGGTGTCGCCGGGCGAGTTCATCCCTCTTGCCGAGGACACCGGACTGATCCTGCCGATCGGTGAATGGGTGCTGGCCGAGGCGCTGCGGCAGAATCGCGTCTGGCAGCAGGAAGGGCGGCCCTTGCTGCCGGTCTCGGTGAACCTTTCGCCGCGTCAGTTCCGGCAGAAGGACCTGGTCGAGACGCTGCGCCGCGTCCTGGCCGATACCGGGCAGCCGGCCCGGCTTCTGGAACTCGAGATCACCGAGACCACCCTGATGCACGACATCGAGGAAACCCAGGCCAGGCTTCAGGAAATCGCCGCCATGGGTGTGCGCTTGTCGATCGATGATTTCGGCACCGGCTATTCCAGCCTGAGCTACCTCAAGCGTTTCCCTGTGCACAAGCTGAAGGTCGATCAGAGTTTCGTGCGCGATCTCACCGTTGATCCCGAGGATGCGGCCATCGCCACTGCCATCGTCGGTCTGGCAAGGAGTCTGGGCCTCGACATACTGGCGGAGGGCGTGGAAACCCGCGAGCAGCTCGATGTCCTGCTCGGGCTCGGCTGCGATAAGTTTCAGGGCTTTCTGTTCTCGCGGCCGCTGCCGCCAGCCGGCGCCGAAGGAATGTTTCAGCCGCTGCTGCTGCAAGGCTCTGGGGCATAATGGGTGCAACGATCAATCAACAACATGGAGCGACGCAATGAGTCAGATCACCACGGCCAGCGGCCTTGTCATTGAAGAACTGGTTGTCGGCGAAGGCGCGGAGGCCAGCGCCGGGCAGACGGTTTCCGTGCATTACACGGGCTGGCTCACCGACGGTTCCAAGTTCGATTCGAGCAAGGATCGCGACGAACCCTTCGAGTTTCAGCTCGGTGGTCGCCGTGTGATTGCCGGCTGGGACGAGGGCGTGCAGGGAATGAGGATCGGCGGCACGCGCAAGCTGACCATTCCGCCCGCGCTCGGTTACGGCACTCGCGGCGCCGGTGGCGTGATTCCGCCCAATGCGACGCTGGTATTCGAAGTGGAATTGCTCGGTCTGGATTGAGCGCCGTTGCCGAAGCATCGCCCCGCGTGTGCGAGCGAATCAGGGCGAAAAGTCGAGGCTGAGGACGTTGCGTCTCCGGACGCTGTCATAGCTGTAACTGTTCGCCTTGCATAGACGCGCAACCAGCAGGCGTCCGAGGCCACCGGTCGGGCGTCTCTCGGGATCGTCGCCGGCATGTGCCCGATCAAGCGCGGCAGCGTCGATCGCGCAGGGATTGAAGGGCGGCGCGGCATCCTCGTAGGTCAGCCGGATGCCGTTGGCGTTTGGCGTGAGCGTGATCCAGACCAGGCCGTCCTCTCTCAGGTACCCATGCTGGATGGTGTTGACCAGGAGTTCTTCCAGCGCCAGTTCGATGCGGACAAGCATTTCGGGTGCGGCGCCGAGCTGCGCACACCGGGTGCGAAGAAGGTTTATCATCCGGCTCAGTTCGGTCAGTCGGGCGGAAAAAGCCTGTGCAGCGCTGGGCGGTTGGGCGGACGCGAGAGTCATGGGGACGGAGTTTAAGCCAAAGGAGGGAACAATCATGGCAACAAAGCGATGGAGAGTTGCATTCGCGGGGCTGGTCGCGGCCGTGGTGGTCCTGCCTGCCTGGGCTGCGGCCGGGGACGATGGGCGCATCGGCACCGTCAAGGTGGTCAAGGGCGGCGTCAGCATTCTGCGCGATGGCCAGACACTGGTGGCCACGCCGGGGGCCGGGCTGCAAGTCGCCGATCGCGTGGTGACAGCCGCGGATGGCGCGACGGGCATTACCCTGCGCGACAATACCTTGCTCTCGGCCGGGCCGAATTCATCGCTGTCGCTGGACAAATTTGTCTTCGACAGCACCACTCACGCGGGTGTAATGGACGCGTCGCTGAAGCGCGGTACGCTGTCGGTGGTATCGGGCAAGATTGCCAGGCAGTCGCCCGAGTCGGTGCGATTCAGCACCCCGAACACGACCCTGGGAGTGCGCGGCACCGAATTTGTCATCGAAGCCGCAGGGGCGGAAGACTGACATGGGAGCCGCGATCATTCTGGCGATTGCCGCCGCGGCGGTGCTGATGCAACCCGCTCCGACTGATCGCGTGATACTGCTTCCCGGGCCCGATGGCGAGGTCGGCGCCGTGACCGTCAAGAGCACCGGCGGCGAGCGCTTGCTCGACCAGGCGTATGCAGGTGCGGCAGTCGATCGCCGGGGCGGCATCGAGACCGTGCGTGAAGATGCGGCGACGGTGCGCGAGCGCTATGGCGCAGCCCTGGGCGCGCAACCCGACCGGCCGGTATCCTTCGTGCTCAATTTCATGCTCAATTTTGCTACCGGATCGGATGAGATGACCCCGGCCTCGCGGCCCGTGCTGGATCAAGTTATCGCCGAAGTCTCCCGCAGGTCGGCCGCCGAAATCGTCGTCATCGGACATACCGATCGCGTTGGCACCGAAGCGGCAAACGACGTGCTTGCACTTAAGCGGGCTGAGGCTGTCCGCTCGGCACTGCTCGCGGCCGGAGTTTCGGCGCGTATCGATGTCGCGGGTCGCGGTGAACGCGAGCCTCTGATCGCCAGCGCCGACGAGGTAGACGAGCCGCGCAATCGGCGCGTCGAGATCAACGTTCGCTGAAAGTTGACCGGATCCGGCGACCGAGCTATTCGCGTCCCGCGCCGGCGGGCCCGTTCCAGCGCAGGGCGAGCACGGTCAGATCGTCCGCGGCTTCGGTTTCGCCGACAAACTGACGGACATCTTTTCGCAGCGCCGCGACAATCGCGCCAGCGCCCTGCGGCGCCGCCTTGAGCAGCAGCGCGAGCCGTTCGCTACCGTACAACTCTCCCGCGGAATTCATTGCTTCGGTGACGCCGTCGGTGATCAGACACAGCGCATCGCCCGGCACGAGCTGAAACGCGCTGCTTTCGAAGGGGTAGTTTTCCAGTACACACAGCGGCGGTCCGCCGACCGTGACCAGGCTGTCCGCGGTTCCTGCCGCGGTGATGCGCCAGGGCGCGTCGTGTCCGGCGTTGGAAAGTTCCAGCCTGCCGCTGTCGGCGTCGAGGATCCCCGCGACCATGGTGACAAACAGCGTTTCCGGATTCTCGCGCGCCAGTTCGACGTCGGTGGCTTGCAGGATATCGCCCACGCTACCCGTGTTTCTGAGCGCCAGGCTTTTCGCCAGCGCCTTGGTCACCGCCATGAAAAGCGCGGCCGGCAGGCCCTTGCCGGAGACATCGCCGATGACAAAGAACAGGCGCTTCTCGTCGAGCAGGAAAAAGTCGTAAAGATCACCGCCGACGTGGCGTGCCGGTTCGAGCAGGGCATCGAGTTCGAAGCGGGTTTCGTCGGCGAACAGGCGGCTGGCTTGCGGCAGGGAACCCAACTGGATGCGCCGCGCCGCATCCAGTTCGCCGGCCAGTTTTGCCGAGGATTCGCGTTCGAATTGCAGCGCTCGCTCGGCGGCGCGCCGGTCGCGGTCGGCTTCAATGAAAACCGTGCCGAGCAGGCTGCCAAAGATGATGTTGAGCGAACCAAACAGCGTTGCGGCATCGAACAGCAGATTTGCATAGCGGAACAGGGCCAAGCCGGCGCCAAGCAGGGTGATGAACAGGATTGAGGCAAGCAGGGTGGCGATGCGCGGCCGCAGATGCGGTACCGCCCATATCAGCAGCAAGCCGCCAAGCAGGAAGGCTGCCAGTTCGAGTCGCTGCATCCACGGCGGCCGTTGCAGATAGTGCTGGTCGAACAGGCTCTCCAGCACCTGGGCCTGGATATCAATGCCGGGCACATAATCGCCGCGCGGCGTGACGCGATTGTCTATCAGTCCGGAGCCGGTTAGGCCGACCAGCACCAGTTTGTTGGTCAGCATGTCCGCTGGCGCGCTGCCATCGAGCACCGCGCTTGCCGACAGATAGCGTCCTTCATCGCGTCGCGCAAAATGAATCCAGATTTCTCCGTTGGGCTGGGTCGGAATGCTGAAGTCGCCAATGCCGACGCGGGCGATGCCATCGAAGTCCATGTCTATGCTGATGGTTTTTTCGCCGAGCGCGACGCGCATCATCTCGGCCGCCAGGCCGGGAATCACGCTCGGACCCACGGTCGCCAGCAGCGGCACGCGGCGGACGATGCCTTGCTCCAGATCAACCGACAGCAGGGCCTGCCCGGCCGCCGCCGCCTGCAACGCGGGAAGGCTGGCGAGCACGTAGGGGAAGTGCCGCACCACGTCGCTGACGTCTTGCAGATCGCCGCCATGGGTCAGAAATTCCGCCTTGGTGAGGATCCCTTCGGAAGTCGCCAGGGTCTTGAACTCGAAGCCCGCGGCGCCGAGCACCACATACGGCATGCTGCGCAAGGTGGCGGCAAGTACCTTGTCCTGTGGCGGGAGTTTCAGCAGATCCTGCCGCAACTTGTCTGCTCCGGCCGGCAGGCGCGCCGCAAGGGCTTCGGGCGAGGTGGAATCGGGCTCGGGCAGGAACATGTCGAGACCGATGGCGGCCGGCTGGTGGCGGCCGATGGCCTCGAGCAGCGCGGCCAGGCGGTCGCGCGGCCATGGCCAGGCGCCGATCTGCTTCAGGCTGGCCTCGTCGATTTCGACAATCGTCACCGGACCGGAGAGCCTTTCGCGCGGCGCAAGGCGCTGGTAGCGGTCGTAGAGCGCGAGCCGCATCGGCTCGAAGGGATTCGGTATCTCGAAGGGCAGCCAGGAGGGAGCCACCAACATCAGCGAAAAGCCCATCAGCAGCAGGCTCGCAACCGGGCGCCCGCGGCCAAGACGCCAGATGCGCGAAAGCCAGACCAGCAGGCGCGGCATCAGTTCAAAGAACGACTTCCAGCCCGTCGTAGGCCGTCAGCACCTCCAGCGGGGCGCCCTCGCGGGTGATCTCCTCGAAACGGCGTGTTTCCACCAGCAGGGAGGCAATCGCCGAATCGTCAGAGGCCGGTTCGTGGTGGAACATGCAGAATCGCCGCGCGCCGGCCAACTGGCAAAGCTCGACACCGACGATGTTGCTCGAATGGCCCCAGTCGGCCTTGACGGATATTGCATCGGCCAGTGAGTACATCGCATCGAAAATCACCATGTCGGCGTCGCGGAAGAAGTCGGCAAAGCCATCCCGCTCCTCTGCATTGTCGAGCTTGTGTTCCGAATCGGTCGTATAGATGACAACCTTGCCGTCGCGCTCGAAGCGATAGCCGTAGGAATCGCCGCCATGGAGCTGCTTCTTGGGCGTGACCCGGAAGCCGGCAATGTCGCGGGTTTCCCCGGCGCGCAGCGTATCGAACTCGATGTTCGCGGCGAGCTGGGTGAACTCCACCGGAAAACTGGGCGCCGCCTGTTGGCGCCGGAAGGCGTGTTCGAGTTCCGCATGGCAGCCGTGAATGACGATGCGGTTGCCCGGAATGTAGGCCGGCGTGAAAAACGGGAAGCCCATGATGTGGTCCCAGTGCAGATGGGACATGAACACATGGTAGGTTTGCCCGCCAGCGACGCCGAAGCGGGAAATCATTTCCTGGCCGAGCGGGCGGGCGCCGCTGCCCATGTCGCAAATCAGGTGCTCTGCCGAATGCGGCGGGGCTGCTTCGATCTGCACGCAGGACGAGTGACCGCCGAAGGTGCCGGCGATGTCGAAGCCGAGTTCGTGATCGACGAACTGCGTAATTCGTTCTGCATTGTCAAGCCGCTGGCCAATCGCCCGGGTGAAGGCAGCGATGAGCTTGGCGCGAATCTGCGGTGCGGTGAGGGCAACCGGAATCGAGCCCCGTGTGCCCCAGAAGCGCACCTTCATGCTTGGGTGGCGAGGCTGGTCAGCGCCGCATCAACGTCCGCAAACACCGCGAAGACCAGGTTGAAGCGGCTGATTTCGAAGACTTCCCGGACGATCGGCGTCAGGGCGGCAACCACGATACGGCCGCCCTGCGCCTTGACCTGGCGTGCAGCAAGCATCAGCGCGCGCAGGCCGACGCTGCTGATGTAGCTGACCGCCGAGAAATCGAGGACAAGGGGCGCGCCTCCAGCCTTGCACTCGATCAGGTAGGGATCCAGTGCTTGCTTGAAGCTGTCGGCATGTTCCTGGTCCAGACGACCGTTCGGCGAGATGACAATCGCGGTTGAGGCGCGGCGGGATTGAAGTTCCATGGATCACTCGGGCGACAACGATTGCAGACGCTTCGATTATAGTGCCGAGTCCGGCCGGCGGCGTCAGGATTCCGCCGCCGACCCCGAGGCGCCTCACCAACCTCAAGGCAGCCAGCGACACGCGCTGATGATGAAACACGCTAAATGCGATGACACTTTATCTTTCTTCCCGTCTGCCGAACGTTGGCACCACGATTTTTTCGGTCATGTCGCGGCTTGCCGCGGAACATGGTGCAATCAATCTTTCGCAGGGTTTTCCGGACTTTTCACCATCGCCGCTGCTGCTGGATCGCGTGACGCATCACATGCAGGCCGGCGCCAACCAGTATCCGCCGATGGCCGGCGTGCCTTCGCTGCGCGAGGCCATTGCGGAAAAGGTCGAGCGACTGTACCTGGCGAGCTACGATGCGGAAGCCGAAGTGACTGTCACGGCCGGGGCGACACAGGCAATCTACACCGCGATCGCCGCCTGCGTCCGGCCCGGCGACCAGGTCATCGTCTTCGCCCCGGTGTATGACTCCTATGTCCCCGGCATCGAACTGAATGGCGGTCACGCGGTGTTTGCCAGTTTGCGTTTTCCCGAGTTCAAGCCCGATTGGGAAGAGGTGCGGGCTTTGATCACGTCGCGCACCCGCATGATCATCATCAATTCGCCGCATAACCCCAGCGCTACCGTGTGGTCGGCGGACGACATGGCGATGCTCGAAGCCCTGATCCGGGAGACGAAAATCGTCGTGGTCAGCGACGAAGTCTACGAACACGTCGTGTTCGACCAGGCGGAAGGTGGGCACGGAAAGCCTCGGCATGAAAGTGTGACCCGCTATCCCGGTCTGCGCGAGCGCAGCTTCGTCGTCTCCAGTTTCGGCAAGACCTATCACGTCACCGGCTGGAAGGTGGCGTATTGCCTGGCGCCGCGCGCACTGATGGCGGAGTTTCGCAAGGCTCACCAGTTCATCGTTTTCACCGTGCACCATCCGGCGCAGCTTGCCCTGGCCGATTTCATGCGCGAGCAACCCGAGTTTGCGGACAATCTGGCAAGCTTCTATCAGGCCAAGCGCGATTTCTTTCGCCATCAGCTTCAAGGCTCGCGCTTTGTCCTGCTGCCCTGTGCCGGCACGTATTTCCAGTTGGCTACCTATGCCGCGATCAGCGAGGAGCCGGATACCCGCTTCGTCCAGCGTCTGACCAAGGACCATGGCGTGGCAGCGATCCCCGTTTCAGTCTTCAATCCCGATGGCGACGATCAGCGCGTGATTCGCTTCTGTTTTGCCAAGAACGAGACCACGCTGGTGGCGGCCGGCGAGCGTCTGCGTTCCCTGTAGACGCTTTCTTCGGAGATCCCGACAAGGGGCCGTTCACCGTAGAAACGCAGTTGCAACCGCCTCAAACACAGAGAACACAGAGCCACAGAGAAAGCCCCTTGGCCCACCCGATAGGTGAGTCCTCAATTCAATCCAGGCGAATTTCGGCAATGGACATGCCTATTGCAAAGTGGGGAAACACTCCCTCTCCCCTTGCGGGCTACCGTATGCACACATCTCAACGGCACCGTCTCCCCGGCGAAAGCCGGGGTCCAGAAGGGCTGAGGCGATGGACTTCGGGACGGTCTTCGGCAAGAAAAGCCAAGACATACAGGGTAAATCGATGTTTTGCGGTCCCCGTCCACTGGATTCCGGCCTGCGCCGGAATGACGGGAGAGATGTGTGCATACGCTAGCCTTTAGGGAGAGGGTACGGGACAAGGGGGCGGTCGACGTGCATGTTGCCATGGCAACCCTTCGCCCCCGGCCCCTCTACCACAAGGCGAGAGGGGAGAAGTTGCTCGCGGTAATTGGTACGAACATCCAAGAAATAGTCCTGACTCTCCGTGTTCTCTGTGTCGAATGAGGGTTTTGGGTTTGCTCCTCCGGTGCGGACATAAAAAAAGACCCGACGCCCAAGGGCATCGGGTCTGAAGCCAGCCCCTTTGCAGGGCTGGAGGAGGAGACGTTGGAAGAAAGCCGCTCAGGCGGCCTTCTTGGCTTTCGGCGCTACGGATCCGGCAGCCTTGACGGCGGCATTGGTTGCGGCGGCCACGTTGGCCTGGCTGATTTCGGCGACTTGCTTGGCCGCCTTGCTCATGCTGTCATAGGCTGAGTTGGCGGCGGCGATCGCCGATTTCACGGCGGCCACGGCGACATCGGAACCGGCCGGCGCGTTCTTGGCGGCCTGGTCAAGCGCGGAAGCGACATTCCTGTTGATTTCAGAAAACTGGCTCTCAACGACCTTTGTCAGTTCTTCTTGGGTCTGGGTCGCGATCTCGTAGGCGCTGCGCGAGTAGGCTACGGCTTTCTCGATGGCGGGTTGGGCCAGCGTGCTTTGCATCGACACAAATTGCTGCACATCCTTGACGGCGAGCAGAGCCTTGGCGTTGGCGACGCTGTCTTCCAGCACGGCGCGGGCGGTGTTGAGGTTCAGTGCGGCAAGGCGCTCGGCGCTGGCGAAGGCCGTATTGGCGATGCTCAGCAGGGTTTCTACATTAGCCTTGTTGGCGTTGGCAAGTTGTTCGGTCGCGACGTTCATGGTGATCTCCTGAAAATAGTAGTAAAGCAATCTGTGCAGATGTCGTCTTGGTCTTGCTGGCCCCTATTCACCGGGGCGATGGTGCACTGCATCATGGTATGCATTATAGGGGTGAAAATTGTCTTGTCAAGACTTTTTTGTGCAATGCAGCAAAAAACTTGGCATTAGCTATTTTTATAATTAAAACAGTATATTGAGCACGAAAGAAAAAGGGCTTCCGAAGACTTATTGGATCTGTGTTGTGCGCTGCACAACAGGATTCCGCGCTTGCTGAAGAGTGGCTTTCCGGCTGCCGGGCTTTAGTCGTCCAGGGAAAAGCCCTCGGTCGGCCCGGCGAGACAAGCCAGAGTTTGCCGCGTGCTTTGGCAATTTGCCGCGCTGCTTCCTAGCGGGGGTTGGCGATGTCCTGGGCGCCTTTCAACACCGGACCATCGCCGCTGGCGGGGCGCGGCGCGGCGCCGGCATCCTTGTTCTTCGGCTGGATTACGGCGCGCACGCGATCATTGCTGCCCGGCTGGGCGCGGGTACCGTTGGGACCGCTGCTGACGAAGTATTTTTCGGCCCTCGCATCATAGGAAATGAACTGGCCGCGAACCTCGTCGAGGCCGCTCTTGACCCAGGCGCGATTGAAGAACTCGGTCTTCTCGCCCTTCGTATCATGCTCGATGCGCTCGGCTTCGCCTTCGATATAGTCGTCCCGGCCCTCGCGCTTCTGGCGGAAGCGCACCAGTGCGTTGCCGATGCCGGTGGCGATGCCGCGTTGATAGCCGTCGTCGTCCTGGATGATGACGATCCGCTCGGCGCGGATGATCAGCGTGCCCTTGACCAGTTGCACGTTGCCTTCGAAGGTCTGGGTTCTCTTCACGTCATCGACAGAAACCCGGTCCGCTTCAAGATTGATCGGCTTGTCGCGGTCGGCCTTTTCGGCCCTGGCGACGGATGCGGCAAGCGTGACGCAGGCGATGGCGGCAATGGCAGCGAGTCGAAGGAGAGATTTCATGGTGTCCTGGTACGGTTGCGATGGAGGGTGGCCGTCACACGACCGCGGAGGACCGTGATGCCGGATCTGTTGTCAAGCTCGAGTCCGCTGCCATTGATCACGCTCTTGCCCTGGGTAATGACCACCGGATCGTTGGTGCCTCCCCTTTCTTCGTCGGGGAAAACCTTCATCGTTCTGGTTTCGAGCACGGTGGGCGGCGAATTTTTTAATGCGCCCTGACGGATCGCCCGCACTTCGTCGACCAGATCGACTTCCCGGCCGTCCCGGTTGATGTAAGCCATGCGGGCAGATATCTCTGTCGGCGGCAGGCGATGATAGGTGACGCGGGGCGCGGTGACGATCGTGCTGTCATCGTCCGGGTAATGCACCAGCTTGTCGGCGACCACGGTATGTTGCAGCTTGCCTGCAGGATCGAAGCGGCGCAGCTCGAAACGCTCGACCCAGTAGTCGGGGTCGTGTCGCTGTGGGCCGCGCGGATGATCGCTCTGGACCACCTGGTTGAGCCAGAAGGTGAGCGCGGCCAGCAGCAGCAGCATCAGCAGCGGAAACAGCGAGGCGGTGCGATCCTTCACGACAGATAACCCGCCATGGCCGCATCCCATTTGCCTTGCGCGCGCAGGATCAGGTCGCAGACTTCGCGCACGGCGCCGCGGCCGCCGCCCCTGGTCGCGACATAGTCAACGCGAGCGAAGACTTCGTCGTGTGCGTCGGCCACCGTGGCGGAAAAGCCGCAGGCCCGCAGGATCGGCAGATCCACCACGTCGTCACCCATGTAGCCGATCCGCTCGAGTTCGATCCCGCGCCGAGCGGCAAGTCCGTTCAGCCGGGCGCGCTTGTCTTCGACACCCATGTGCAGCTCGTCGATGCCGAGATTCACTGCGCGCAATTCGAGCGCGCGCGAACTGCGCCCGCTGATGATCGCCACCGCGACACCGGCCCGCTGCAACATTTTCAGGCCATGCCCGTCGAGGCTGGAAAAGGCCTTGATCTCGTCGCCCAGGGAACTGAAGTAGAGCGAGCCATCGGTCAGCACGCCGTCTACGTCGAACCCCATCAGGACAAGGCGGGATGCCTTGTCCATGGCCTGAGTCAGCGCCTGGCTGGTGGCTTCGGTCATCAGACCACCTTCGCCCGGAACAGGTCGTGCATGTTCAGCGCGCCGAGCAGTCCGCCGTCCTCGTCGAGAACCAGCAACTGGTTGATCTTGTTTGTTTCCATCATTTCCACGGCTTCAATGGCCAGACGCCGGGCGCCAATGCTGCGGGGATGACGCGTCATGACTGCGGTAACCGGAGTGGCGCGCAAGTCGCCGAGGCGTTCCATGGCGCGACGCAAGTCGCCGTCGGTAAAAATCCCGGTGATGTTCGCCGTCGCGTCGAGTATTACCGCCATGCCCATGCCGCCGCGCGTCATGGCCGCCAGCGCGACTGGAACCGAGACGTCTTCCGCAAGCGTCGGCACATCGATTCGCATGACATCGCCGACATGGGTCAGCAGCTTGCGACCCAGCGCGCCGCCGGGGTGGGAGCGGGCGAAGTCCTCGGCACCAAAGCCGCGCGCGTCAAGCAGGGCCACCGCGAGGGCGTCGCCGAGTGCCAGCGCGGCCGTGGTGCTGGCGGTCGGGGCCAGATTCAGCGGGCAGGCTTCCTGGTCGACGCGGGCGTCGAGATGGATGTCGGCTTCCTGTGCCAGCGACGAGGCCTCGTTGCCGGTGATGGCGATCAGCTTGCCGCCCAGGCGCTTCACCAGCGGCACGATGGTCAGCAGTTCGTCGTTCTCGCCCGAGTTCGAAATCGCGATCAAGACGTCGTCACGGGTGATCATGCCCAGATCGCCATGGATGGCTTCGGCGGCATGGACGAAATACGCCGGGGTGCCGGTGCTGGCGAAGGTGGCGGCCAGCTTGCTGCCGATATGGCCGGATTTCCCTATGCCGCTGACGACCACGCGACCGCGGCTTTCAAGTATCAGCGCAACCGCGGCACGAAACTCCTTCCCCAGCCGCCTGGCGAGCGCGGCAACCGCCGCCGCCTCGATCTCCAGCACCTGGCGGCCCATGACCACCGCGCGATCATCGTCATGGACGCCAGTCACCGAGGAAATTTCGGGCGCTTGATTGGCTTGGTTCATCGGAGGCCGACGTTTATCATGTACCCGGATTATAGCAACCGCGCCCGCCTGTCTTTCCCTCGGCTTTCCCTCTCATTCCTGCGTTTTCCCCATGACCGACACGCTGCCCCTGATTCTGTTGCTGCTCGCGGCCGCCGTGGTTGTCGTGGTCATTTTCCGCATGCTCGGCCTGCCGCCGATCATGGGCTACCTGCTGGTCGGCGCGGTGCTGGGACCGCACGCCGCGGACTGGGTGCCGGATACCCCGCAGACCCGGCATCTTGCGGAATTCGGCGTGGTGTTCCTGATGTTCAGCATCGGCCTGGAGTTTTCCCTGGCGCGGCTGTACAGCATGAAGCGCATCGTTTTCGGCCTGGGTCTGGCGCAGATGGTGGTGACGACAATGATCGCCACTGTCCTCGCGCGGTTTGCCAGCATTTCATGGTTGGCGGGCATCGCGCTGGGCGGCGCGCTGGCGATGTCATCGACCGCCATGCTGTCCAAGCTGCTGGCCGAGCGCGGCGAACTGGATGCGCCGCACGGCCGCGAAGTGATCGGCGTGCTGCTGTTCCAGGACATCGCGGTGGTGCCGCTACTGGTGCTGATCCCGGCGCTCTCGCAACCTTTGGAAGCGATGGCCGAGGCCCTGCTGCTGGCCGGCCTCAAGGCCGCGATACTGCTCGCGCTGGTGCTGTTCATCGGTCAGCGGGCGCTGTCCGCGTGGTTCCATCTGGTGGCGCGCAGAAAATCGGCCGAGCTGTTCATGCTGAATGTGCTGCTGATCACCCTCGGCCTCGCCTGGCTGACCGAGCTTGCGGGCCTGTCGCTGGCGCTGGGCGCCTTCACGGCGGGTATGCTGATCGGCGAGACCGAATACCGGTATCAGGTGGAAGAAGACATCAAGCCCTTCCGCGACGTGCTGCTGGGCCTGTTCTTCGTCGCCATCGGCATGCGCCTGAATGTGCCGCAGATCCTCGGGCAATGGCCGCTGGTGGCCGGCATCCTGACGGCGCTGGTGGCGCTCAAGCTGATGGTCGTCGGCGCCTGTTCCAGGCTGCTGGGAAGTGCGCCGGCCACCGCGCTGCGCAGCGGTTTGTGGTTGTGCGCCGGCGGGGAGTTCGGCTTTGTCATTCTTGCCCTGGCCAACGACGTGCATCTGCTCAAGGCCGCGACGCTGCAGCCGGTGCTGGCGGCGATGGTGCTCTCGCTGCTGCTGGCGCCGTTGATCGTGCACCTGTCCGAGCGGCTGGTGTTTCGTTTCGTCGCTTCGGAATGGCTGCTGCGCTCGATGCAGTTGACGCAGCTCGCGGCGCAGTCGCTGGGCGCCGACAAGCACGCGATCATTTGCGGTTACGGGCGCACCGGCCAGCATCTGGCGCGCTTTCTCGAAGCCGAAGGCGTCTCATTCATGGCCCTCGACCTTGATCCCGAGCGGGTGCGCGAAGCCAGAATCGCCGCCGAAGCGGTCTCCTACGGCGACTCGTCGAAAAAGGAAACGCTGCTGGCAGCCGGCCTGATGCGGGCCAGCGTGGTGATCATCACCTTCGCCGATATCGAAGCCGCGCTGCGGGTGATCCACCGGGTTCGCGACTTGCGCCCCGATGTCGCCATCGTGTCACGCGCGAGAGCGCAGGACGATGTCGAAAAGCTCTTTCTCGCCGGCGCTGCCGAGGTGGTGCCGGAAGCCCTCGAATCGAGCGTGATGCTGGCCACCCATGCGCTGGCGCTGTCGGGCATCCCGATGCACAAGGTGATCAAGCGCCTGCGCGAAATGCGCGAACAGCACTACTCGCTACTGCGCGGCTTCTTCCATGGCGCCACCGATGCCGGCGCCCATCTGGCCGATGCGGATCAGCCGCGATTGCATGCGGTGACACTGACGCCGGGCGCATGGGCCGTCGGCCGGCGGGTCGGCGAACTTGACCTGGCAAGAGTCGGCGCCGGCGTTACGGCGATCCGACGTCGTTCGCAGCGCGCGCTGAAGCTGGAGCCGCAACTGGAGTTGCTCGAAGGCGATGTGGTGGTGCTGATCGGGACGGCGGCGGCAGTTACAGCCGGGGAGGATGTGCTGCTGCGCGTGTAGTCAGACGCGCGGAGAGACGGCGCCAGCAGCGATTTCGCGCGGAAACATCCGCATCGACTCCGTGTCGAGCGGGTACTGAGGAAGAAATTCCCGGATAACGTCCAATAGCGCATCCGCCTGCGCGAGATCGCGCGGCTTCTTCGCCGGGTCACGCTCCGTACTGCGTGCCAGCCATAGTTTGAACGCGGCAAATGCCCGCGGATCAAGGACGGGCATCAGCGTCATCTTTCCGTTTTCTGCGATCACGGGCTGCGTGATTCGTGGCGCGCTCAGCAGCCATTTCATGTTCCAGATATCCGTGGCGACGAGATCGGCCTCATCGCTGCCGAGCGTAACGGGCGTGTCCTTCCAGGGAGGATCGGGCATCTGGCGGATCAGGTCGACCAGGAATCCATTCTTGTTCGCCGCCCGGAAGGTTTGGCCCGACAGGCGCTCGAAGCTGGGATCGATCGCTTGCAGAATCTTGAGCAGGGAAGGCGGATCCTGCGATACCAACTTGAGGCGTGATCGGTTGTCCCAAAGCAGATCGATATCCGTTGTAGCGGTGATTGCTTCCTCGAAGAACACGCCGGCCATGCTCTCATAGGCATACAGGGCGTTGGTGCCGATCACCACCAGATTGTGCGTGCCGAAACCGGTCTGACGCAATTTTTCCAGCAGACGGACGACCATTGCTGGAACTCGCCCAATCAGTGCCGCCCGGTTGAAGCGCACCTGCTCGTCCATGCGTGCCCGCAAGGCGTGTGTCCGCGCCTTTTCGCGGGCCTTGCCAGCATGGAAATCGGCGTGGATCTTTTCAGTCTCGGGCGCACGCGGCCCCATTGAGCGTCCGTAGCCGCGACGACCGGCCAGCTTGAAAAGATATTCCTTGCCGCCCGCCGATTTCCAGAGCATGGAGCCCGCAAAACCCGCCAGCCGCCGCTCACCATCCAGTAGCGCCTCCAACAACTGAAGCGCGTTGATCTGGATTCGACGCTGATTCTCGGAAAGCAGGTAATGCTTCATTTTCATTCAAAATGAAATATCGGTAACTATGAATGAAAAAATAATAATAATCAATATTTTTTACGGGATTTTGGCGCCGCGACCATAGTGACTTGTCCGACTGGTTTCAGGCCTTGTTCCTGCCGCTGGCGTTGGCGGGGGAGAGTTTTCTCCTCCGTCAGCGGGTCTGAAGTCCTCGCAGCCGTGCAGATACCAGCTTCCGTTGCCCAAGGGGTCCACCCATCGAGGGCGGGATGACGCGCCGATGGACTGACGCAGGATGACGAAATCCAGTATCGGATCCCGGCACAACGCAGAGAGGTCCGCCTGCTGTGGCAAACGTGGCGGCGGCCGTTCCCGAGCCAATGTCAGCATGCCGCCCGGGCCGATGTCGGAATCGGCGGAGCCGAAAGCGGAAACTCGCGCCAAGCGGCGCCGCGCTTCCTGGGCTGCCTGCCTGGAAAACACCACTCCGACACTTTGCTGGATTGACGCGTAGTTGCCTTGCCCAAGCAGGAACCAGGAATACAGGAAGTTGCCTTCCCAATACACGGTGGCATTCGGCGGAATCTCCCGGTCAAACGGCCGCGCGTTCACCGAGTTGAACAGAAAGTTCTGCAGCAGATCGTCCGCCCGATACCATCCCCAGGAGGCTGCGGACAGGCAGATCGCGGCTGCCGCAGTGGCGGCCAGCGGGCGGTATCTTGCCGCCAGCAACAGCGCTACGACCAACGGGGGCAGCAGCAGCGCCAGGGGGCCGTCGAACACCGATGCCAGGTCGCCGAGCGGCCAGTGAGCACTGGGTGCGATGCCGCCGTGGATTCGCTCCAGCAGGAAGCCGGCCTCTTGCAGCAGCGCCAGCAGGGTTTCGAGCAAGACCGCGAACAGGGAAATGCCGGCGCCCCAGGCTGCCCAGCGCGAAACGTCCGGCGGTGCGTCGCGACGCCAGAGCGCATTGGCCAGCAGCGCAAGAATCAGGGCCACCGGGCCGCCCAGCGTGTTCGCCGTCAATGCGGCGGCGCCGAATCCGGCCAGCAGCCAGCGGTCTGCGGCGGAGCAGCGCCAGCGCTGCATGAACAACGCGATCAGGGCCAGCAGTCCGCATACCTTCAGCAGCCAGAGGCAACGCCAGGGTTGTGCCTGAATGATCAGTGCCGCCTTGCTCAGGCCGCCGATGGTCGCGAGGGCGATCCCCGCGGCGCCCGTGAGCGCGAGCGCGAGCAATGCGTTTCGCGCCGGGGCCAGGGCACGCGCCGCGGCCAGAAGGATGCCGATCCAGGCGAATGGTTCGGCCCATTCTTCCCAGTGCCATTCATCGATGAGTACAAAGGGCGCGCGTCTGCGCACCACTTCGATCCACTCCGCATCCATCGCCGGCAGCAGTCCGGCCGCCACCAGTGTGATCACGAGCAGCAGCGGAAGCCATTTCCAGTACTTGTGCCAGTGATGCGCGGCGAGAAACAAGACCCCCGGCAGCGCGATGATCGGATGCAGCAGGAAGGCGCCGAAGACCGAAGCGGCCGCGAGCCGGATGCGACCATGCAATATCGCTGCAACGCCGGCCAGAACGAGGCTTTCCGCCCAGATCCGAGCGGTCAGGAAGGACTCGGCGTAGTGAAACACCTCCAGGGAACCATATTCCCTGGGAAGCGCAAACAACAGCGCGACACCGGCAAACAGGTACGTGCCCTGCAGCCATTGGCGCGCGATCAGAAAGGCCGCCAGAGCCCAGATCATTTGCGCCGCGACCAGCAGGCAGAACGCGGCGCCGCCCAGCCCGATCCGTTGGCTCAGCCAGGCATAGGGTGGCGTGAAAAGCGTGTAGTCGTTCTGCGAGCCGAAGGCGAAGAACAGGTCGTGCTCGAATCGCTCGGGAGCGATGTGGGCCAGCGTCTGTACCGCATAGAACAGGCCGTCATGATGAATGCCGTGATAGCGATGCGTCAGCAGCCATGTCGCGGTCAGACCCAGAAATGCGACGAAGCTCTGATGGCGAGAGAGCGGCATGCGCTGGCGGAATGAAAAAAGCCCGCCGAAGCGGGCTTTGATTCAGTGCCTGGATTCAGAAAGCGGCGCAGACAACATACTGCTGACCTTCGTTGATGGCCGATGTGGCTTCGCCACCGCTGGAACCCCGAGTCGCGCTCATCTGCACGGCACGCACGTTGCCGCCCGCGGTATTGCCATCGTCCATCGTGGTGTCGATCTGTCGCACATAGCGCCCGAGGATGCCTTGGGAGCAGACGTAGAAGGAACCCCGCATGCCGGAGATCCATGGCGCGGCGACGCCGGCTGAATCCAGTCCGCTTTCCACGCCGAGCGCACCACCGTCGGCGTTTTTCGGCGCGTAGTTGGCATCGGCGGTATTGGTGGCACCCGTGGCCAGATTGGCGAGGCGAACATGCTGCCAGAAGACGAAGGTCTCATGGGTAAGCGCGGTCGCAACCGCCAGCGTTGTGGAGTTCCAGTCACCATCGAGGCGGGCGTTGCCTTTGGCGCAAAGGCCGGCGGTCGTCGTGCATTCGGTAGCGGCACCTGCTCCGAAAGCGGAGTCGAGCTGCGCCTGAGTCTGGTCGCCCGGGAAAGCCTTGAAGCGGTCCTGATAGCTGTAAACCAACGACGAAACGGTGCGGAAATCATTGATCATGTTCTTGACTTTAGCGCTGTTGATCAGTTCCTGGCCCTTCAATACGCCGCCGAGCAGCAGGCCGATGATGACCAGCACGATGGCGATTTCGACCAGGGTGAAACCGGATTGTTTGCTTCTCATGGTTGCTTCCTCCAGGAATGGTTGCCGAGTTGTTGCCTGCTGTCGACAAAGCACCCATTGTGCCAGACTAATTAAATATTTATATTCAATTGCTTATGGTTTCATCCGGTTCCTGATTCAAGAAAGATCTGTCGAGTATTGGACAGGTTCGTCAGTAAATCGGCAGATCTATTCCCGGTTCCTGATTGGCAAGGAGCCTCAGCCCGTCATTCCGGGGCCGCGAAGCGGAACCCGGAATCCAGGGAAACTTTAGACGCGTTCCCTGGATTCCGGGTTCTGCCCTGGCGGGCAGCCCCGGAATGACGAGCTAATCGACAAATTGTTCGCTGGCGGGCGATCATTGGTAATCAGGTCCCGGATTGCCTCGCTACAATCGGGTCATCCCTTCAGTAGCTTGCCTTGGCGGCAAACCTCCCCGTGGCGATAATCCCGCTCTCCTCCGCCTTGCCGACGCGGCTGGTCGCTCTGCGACAGGGCTTGCTGGCAGCATTGCTGGCTGCCTTGTACCTGGTTCTCTGGGAGGGACCGGAGACCCTGCTCGGCAGGACGCTGTTCGTTGTCCATATCGGTCTGTTCATGCTCTGGCAGCCCTTCGTCCATGCCGAGCACCGTTTGTCCTTCAGGTCGCTGTTCGGGGTGGCCTGCGTTGTGACGATGGCGACGCTTTTCCTCAAGGGTTGGCTGTTGGCCGTTTGGATCATGATGCTGGCCGGCATCGTCGGCGGCAAGGTGCTGCTGTTCGGCGCGCGGGCTTCACGTTTGTTTTTTCTGTTGGCGCTGGGATTCCTGGTGATGGCGCTGCTGTTGATGGCGGTGCCCTTGGCCTTGCCCATGGTGTCCTTGCCCCAATCGCTGGTCCAGGCAGGTTATCTCGGTTTGGCGCTGACGCTGATCGCGATGGCGTTTCTGCCCAAGGAGGCGGAGAAGGATTCGTCGCGCGAGGTGGTGGATTTCATTTCCAGCCTGTTCGTTTTTCTGCTTCTCGCGGTGCTGGTACTGGCCAGCCTGGCCGCGATGCTGATGTTTGGCAGCACTTATGTCGAGGCCTTGCTGGAGGCACTGCTGTTCATTGGCGCGGTGCTGTTGCTGCTCGGCCTGGCGTGGAACCCCTACGCTGACTTTTCCGGGCTGGGCACGCTGTTCTCACGCTACATGATGTCGATCGTTTTGCCTGTCGAGCAGTGGCTGCGGGCGCTTTCCGATCTGGCCTCGCGCGAAGAGAATCCCGGGCGATTTCTCGAAGAGGCCTGCCGCGACATGGCGCGGCGACTGGTCTGGGTGACCGGAGGAGAATGGATCGCCGGCGGCAGCCGGGGGCGCTTTGGCGAGTCCGGCGAGCACCGCTGGGAGTTCCGTCGCGAGGGCATCGGGCTGGTGTTCTACACGCGGCACGCGCTCTCGCCGGCGGTGACCTGGCACCTCAACCTGCTGGCACAAATGCTTGTACAGTTTTTTGGCGACAAGCAGCGTGCCCTCGCGCTCAAGCAGTTGTCCTACATGCAGGCGGTGCACGAGACCGGTGCACGGGTCACGCATGATGTCAAGAATCTGCTGCAATCGTTGAATGCCTTGTGTTCGGCAGGCCTTGAACCGGGCGCCGAGTCATCCCCGGAGTATCAATCGCTGTTGCGCCGCCAACTGCCCGCGATAAGCGACCGGTTGGCGGAGACCCTGGCCAAGCTGAATGCGCCGCAAGGCGCAGCCTCTGCCCGCTGGATACCCGCCGCGCAGTGGTGGCCGGAATTTCGCCAGCGAATGGCGGCGCTCGATTCGGCGGACTTGGAGGCGGAGTCGCCGCTCGTCGGAGACCTTCCCGCCGAGGTGTTTTCGGGTGTCGCGGACAACCTGATTCGCAACGCGGCGGAAAAGCGCTTGCGCGAACCCGCGTTGCATCTGCGGATCGAACTGCTGAGCACGCAGGCCGGTCCTGAACTGATCGTTTGTGACAATGGCTCGGCGCTGCCCGAGGAACTTGCGTCGAAACTGTTTGTCGGCCCCGTGCCTTCCGAAACCGGCTACGGGATCGGGCTGTATCACGCCGCGCGCCACGCGCAGACAGCGGGCTACCGGCTGGAACTGGCCGCGAATCGAGCCGGCCGGGTGTGCTTTCGGCTGGCGCCGGAAGGCTAGCCCGCGCTGTCGCTGGCGCCCTTGCGGCCGATCAGGCGATACACCGTCATGTTGCCCTTGCCCTTGAGGTAGATGGTCTGCGGCTCGTGGAAATCGAAATCCGTCATCAGGCGATGGTAGGTCGTGGTGTCGCACTGGATCATGCCGGGCACGCCTTCCGCGGTAATGCGGCTGGCAATGTTTACGGTGTCGCCCCAGACGTCGTAGATGAATTTCTTCTTGCCGAGCACGCCGGCGACGATCGGGCCGGTGCCGATGCCGATGCGCACCTCGAGGTGTGATGCGTTGACGGTGAAGTCGCGTCGCAGCAGGTCGCGCATCGACACCGCCATGTCCGCGATGGCGGCCGAGTAGTCGGCAACCTGTTCATTCAGTCCGCCGGCGACCATGTAGGCATCGCCGATGGTCTTGATTTTTTCCAGACCGTATTCCTCCGCCAGTTCGTCGAAGGCCGAGAAGATCCGGTTCAGCATGGTGAACACCTGCGACGGCGACATGTTGGCCGCCACCTGGGTGAAGTTAACGATATCCGCAAACATGACCGTGACATCGGCAAAACCATCGGCGATGGTCTTGTCGGAGCTCTTCAGGCGCTCGGCGACGGCGCCCGGCAGGATGTTGAGCAGCAGCTTTTCGGAGCGCTCCTGCTCGAGTTGCACCTGCTTGTGGGCCTCTTCGAGACTTCGCTGCATGTTGCGCTTTTCCGCGATCGAAAGACGCAGCAGCATATAGATGATGGTCGATATTGAAATGAAGTTGAGCGTGAAAAAGACGATGGTGGTCTGCAGGGGTACGTTGGACTTCTGCACGATCACTGCGTCGGCAAGATAATAATCGGCGGCTCCCGACAAGATGGTGAGCGTCGCCCATGCAATGAACCAGCCCACCGATTCCCTGACGCCGATGCACAGGATCGCGCCGACGGGGGCGAGCAGCGCCCAAAGCAACACGCCGCTGGTGGAAATGATGTTGCCGCCGCTCCACTGCGCGACGAAGGGCAGAAACAGGAACAGCCCCAACTGACTGATGCGGAAAAAACCGAAGTTTCGCGACTGGATGTAATACAGCATGTTGCCCGCCAGCAAGATCTGGAAGGCGAAGGGCAGCGTTGTTGAAACCTGTGGCCCGAGGATCGAGTAAATGGCTACCCAAACCATGATCGCCAGGCTGACCAGGCCGGTGGCGAGCATCAGCAGCGACTTGTTCAGCCGCAGATCTTCGCTGTCTGTGGGCTCAATGCCGGCGTTGCGCAGCCTTTCGTAAAAGCGCGGCGCGACGGTGCTTGATTCGGGAGGCGTCATGAAGCGGGTTCGGGCGGGATAGTGGGCAGCTAACTGACTCGCATAGCCGGAGTGTCGCGGAATCGGCGGCAATGGTCAAGACCGATCATCGGCAGTCTTGCCATCAAGCATGTCTTGCCCCGTGGTGCAAATTGGTGTTGAATGCCTGCCCATGGCCGAGGCAAGAAAATACCAGGTGACGGTCGCCGTGGCGACCCACTATGTTGCGGAGCAGTCCGATCCGGCAATCAATCGTCACGTCTTCGCCTACACCGTCACGGTCAGCAACACCGGCAACGTGCCGGCGCAACTGATTTCACGGCACTGGATCATCACCGACGCCTCGGGCCACGTACAGGAAGTTCGAGGTCTCGGCGTCGTCGGCCACCAGCCGTTGCTCGCGCCGGGACAGAGTTTTGAATACACCAGCGGCTGCCAACTGGCGACGCCCGTGGGTACGATGAAGGGCAGCTACCAGATGACGGCCGAGGATGGTGTGCAGTTCCAGGCGCCGATTGCCGAGTTCGTGCTGTCCATGCCGCGTGTGCTGCATTGATCCTGAAGCACAGTTACACCCTGGTTGCACCGTTCTACGATGCCCTCCTCACCGCCGCCACGCGCGGCGCGCGCAAGCGCAGCCTGGCGGCATTGGCTGGCGGGCCACGGTGCGATGTGCTGCTGCTCGGCGTCGGCACCGGTCTCGATCTGCCGCATCTGCCGACGCAGCATCGCTACGTTGGACTCGACCTTACGGCCGCGATGCTGATGCGCGCGCGCCGGCGCACCGCGGGCTTGCACTTCGCCGCCCTGAGGGGCGACGCACAGCGCCTGCCTTTTCATGATGCGAGTTTCGACGTGGCGGTGCTGCACCTGATTCTCGCCGTGGTGCCCGCGCCGGCTCTTTGCCTCGCCGAGGCAGCGCGCGTAGTGAAG
Organism: Sulfuritalea sp.; assembly: GCA_016712985.1. Lineage (GTDB taxonomy): Bacteria > Pseudomonadota > Gammaproteobacteria > Burkholderiales > Rhodocyclaceae > Sulfuritalea. The sequence goes on from JADJQA010000001.1 coordinate 155,841, forward strand.
CCGGGCGGGCTGTTGCTGATATTCGACAAGTTCCTGCGGCGTGGCGAAGCCGGCTGGAAACGCGTGCTCAATCCGCTGACGCGCCATGTCGCGACGCGCCTTGACGTGGTCTTCGAAGACGTGCTGGACACCGTCGGCGGCCTGAATCTGACCGCCAACGAAGCCGCCCTGGCCTCGGGCTGGTTTCGCCTGATTCGCCTGAAAAAGCAAGTTTGAGGCGAGGTCGACGACCACTGCCGCTGCTTGTGCGAGCCATCAGCCCGCACGTCGTCACGGGCGGCACGCCGGCCCTGTAGCATAGCTTTCCATGGCCACCCTGACCCTGCATCCCGGCAAGGAGAAATCCGTCCTGCGCCGCCACCCCTGGCTGTTCTCCGGCGCGGTCGCGCAACTCGACGGCCGGGTGCGGCCGGGTGACACGGTCGATGTCGTCTCCTATCAAGGAAGAGCGCTGGCGCGCGCAGCGTGGAGTCCGGCGTCGCAGATCCGCGCCCGCATCTGGAGCTTCGATGCCGAAGAGACCATCGATCACGCCTTCTTCAAGCGCCGCATCGCGGCAGCCGTGGCGCGCCGCGCTGCCTTGCCGGAACTGGCCGGGCAGCAGGGCTTGCGGCTGATCCACGCCGAATCCGACGGTCTGCCTGGCGTGATGGCCGACCGCTACGCGGATACCGTGGTGCTGCAACTGACCACGGCGGGCGCCGACAAGTGGCGTGCCGCCATCGCCGACTCCTTGCACAAGGCCACCGGCTGCGCGCGAATTTACGAACGTTCGGACGCCGAAGTGCGCAAGCTCGAAGGACTCGACTGCGTTACCGGCTGGATTCTGAATACTCCCCGCTTCCCTGGCGGGGCCAAGCTGGCAGATGAGGTCGGGGGAGAGGACGAGTCACTTGTCATCGAGGAACACGGCGTCAGGATGGCCGTCGATTTCGTCGCCGGCCACAAGACCGGCTTCTACCTCGACCAGCGCGACAACCGCCGCCGCGTGGCTGAACTGGCGCACGGCCGCCGCGTGCTCAACTGCTTCTGCTACACGGCAGGCTTCTCGCTGCAGGCGCTGGCCGGCGGCGCCCGCGAGGTGGTGTCGATGGACAGTTCCGGCCCGGCGCTGGCGATCGCGCAACGCAACCTCGCGCTGAATCCGCAACTCGATCCCTCACGCGCGATCTGGCGCGAAGCCGATGTGTTTGCCGAGTTGCGCAACTTGTGCGCGCGCGGCGAGCGCTTTGATCTGATCGTGCTCGATCCCCCCAAGTTTGCCCACACTGCCGCGCATGCCGAGCGCGCCGCGCGGGCCTACAAGGACATCAACCTGCACGCGCTGCAACTGCTGGCGCCGGGCGGGCTGCTGATGACCTTCTCGTGTTCCGGCGGCGTCGGCGCGGAACTGTTCCAGAAAATCGTCACCGGCGCAGCGCTCGACGCTGGCTCATCCACGCAGATACGGACGCGCATCGTGCAGCGCCTGCAGGGCGCCGCCGATCACCCGGTGGATCTGGCGTTCCCCGAAGGCGACTACCTCAAGGGTTTGCTGCTGCAAGTCGATTGAGTGCGGCGCTGCCCGGCAACAGCTTCAGGCCGCGCGCCAGCCACCCGGCAGCGCGTTCGACCGCGACGCGACCGCGTTGCTCGGGCTGTCGCGGGTAGCGCACCAGCAAGCCGGCGCCACGGTGCTACTTTTTCTTCGCTTCCTCATAGGGCGCGATCTTGTCCACGGCCAAGCGGTAGCCGGCCTTGCCCCAGGGCGTGTCAGCGCGGTGCAGGCTCAAGGTGCCGCTGACCCAGACCGCATCCATGGTACGCAGTTTGGTCAGCGGTCTTGCGGATACCGCATGAACGATCTGGTTGGCCGGCGGCGGAGGGCTGTGGATGCAGGCGCCGAAGTAGGGTACCAGCAGGAACTCGGTGACCTTGTCACCCTTGACCTCCAGCGGGATGGCAAAGCCCGGCAGGCGTATTCGCGCACCGGCCTGGGACGGCTCGGTCGGCGCGCTGTCCCACAACGCCTTCATCTTCTCCAGCGCTTCCATGGCGCGCGGGTCGGAGTCCAGCAGCTTGCCCGAGTTCAGCAGCGCCTTGAGATCCTGCGTCGGATCCCATCCCTTGGGCACCAGATCTTCCCAGGTGATCTCCTTGTAGGTGTCGGCTGCCTGCAGCGGTAGGGCGAGGCAGAGGGCGAACAACAGCAGAAGTTTGCGCATGGATGTTCCTAGAGTCGCGGCGTCAGGCCGTCGGCGAGCGACATGCGCCACGCCCGCCAGCCGGGGACCAGGCCGGCGAGCAGTCCGGTGGCAATGACCAGCCCGAGCAATTCGAGTTCCCCGGAGCCGGGCAGGCGGGCGCCAAGTACGACGCCGAAGCGTTGCAGCAGCCAGGGTGCGGCGAGGCTGCTGCCGAGGCTGGTCAGGGCCAGCCCGAGCAGCGCGCCGAGCGCGGTTACCAGCAGGCCTTCGGCGGTCAGCATCAGGAACAGATCGCGCGGCCCGGCACCCAGCGCGCGCAGGATCGCCAGTTCGCGGCGGCGTTCGTTGAGTCCGGCCAGCAGGGTTGCGGTCAGGCCGGCGAGGCCGACCAGCACCACCAGCGCCGAGATCGCCAGAAGGGTGTTCTCCACCACGCCGATCGCCTGCCACAGCTCGTCGAGCGCAACGCCCGGCAGCACCGCCAGCAGCGGTTCGCCGCGGAATTCGTTGACGAAGCGCTGCATGCGGAACACGTCGCTGCGCTGCTTGAGGCCGAGCAGCGCGGCGGTGATCTCCTTCGGCTGCAGGTCGAACTTGGCGACCAGTTGCGGAGGGATGTTGAGGCCCGGCATGGGTGCGCCGCCAACCCAATCCAGGTGCAGCGCGGTGATCGCTTCGAGGCCGACATGCACGGTGCGGTCGACCGGCGTTCCGGTCGCGCCGAGGATACCGACGATGCGGAAGGGCTTGTCGCCATGCTCGCTCATGCCGGCCTCGCTGAAGCCGTGGCTGAGCGTGATTTCCTGGCCGAGGGCATAGCCCAGGCGCGCCGCGACCTCGCTGCCGACCACGGTCTCGAAGACGCCGGCAAACGGGCCGCCGACGGTGAAGCGCAGGGCTTCGCGCTCCCCGAAGCGGAAATGGCGGAAATAGTCGGGACTGGTGCCGAGCACCGCGTAGCCGCGATGCGAGTCACCCAGCGACAGTGGCACCGCCCACTCCACGGCGGGGTGGCCGGCGATGGCCTGGTAGCTGGTCCAGCCGATGTTGTTGCTGGCGGCGCCGGAGTGGAACACGGCGTAGAGCATCAGTTGCACGGCGCCGGTGCGGGCGCCGACCACCAGGTCGACGCCGGACACTGATTGCGCAAAGCTTTGCCGAGCGTCGACGCGGATCCGCTCCACGGTGAGCAGCAAGGTCGTCGCCAGCATGACGGCGATCAGCGTCAGGCCCAGCGTCAGTCGTCGGCTCCAGGCCGAAAGGGCGGCAAGGCGCAGGACCGCCTTCATGCGCTTGCGCGGGCGCCGGCCCTGTTGATCTCGTCCAGCGCGACGGCCCGGTCGAAGTGCGCGGCCAGACGCCGGTCGTGGCTGACAAAGATCAGGGTCGCACCGACGGCTGCCGCCTCGCGCAGCAGCAGGTCGATGAAGATCTGCTGCCGTTCGGCGTCCAGCGCCGAAGTCGGCTCGTCGGCGATCAGGATTTCGGGGTGGCCGATCACGGCCCGCGCGGCGGCGAGGCGCTGTTGCTGGCCGACGCTGAGTTCGGCGGCCGGCTTGTTCCAGAGTGCTGCGTCGAGGTCGAGCTGCGCCATCAGGGTTGCGGCCGCGCTACGGGAATCGGGTTCCGCGCGCAGCTTGCGGCGGGCCGAGAAGGTGCACGGCAGCAGCACGTTGTCGAGCGCGGAAAGCCAGGGCAGCAGGTTGAACTGCTGGAACAGGAAACCGGTGTGGTCGGCGCGGAAGCGGTCGCGGGCGTGGCTGCCGAGTTGCGTCAGATCCTGTCCCAGCAGTTCGATGCGTCCCGTCTCCGGGGTCGCCACACCACCGAGCAATCCGAGCAGGGTGCTCTTGCCGCTGCCGCTCGGGCCGTGGAGGAAGATGCGTTCGCCCTGGGCGGCCTCGAAGCGGGGAATGTCCAGGCAGGTCGTCGTCTGCCGCGGCCAGCGATAGACCAGATCGGTAATCTTCAGCGCAAGCATGCGTCCGGGCTTACCAGTTCAGCGCAGGGCTCTTGGGTGTCAGCCGCTGCTTGCCCTGGCCGCTCGGCCCCACGCGTTGCGCCTCGAGCCGGTAGAGGCGCTTGAAGCTCATGAAGATGCCGGTTTCAATCGACGTCAGCGCGGCGGGGCTGGTGCAGCGGAAAGCATAGCTCGCATCGATGTCGGCATGAGCATCGCCGCCTTGCGTGGCGCCGAATGACGGCATCGTGACCTTGGCCGGCAGCGCGCTGCAGCCGGCCGCCGCGGTCGGCACAAACATGGCCGCGGTGTCGCCGAGCAGCTTTTCCGCGGTGCTCAGGGCAGCCTTCTCCTTTTCGCTCTTCGGCGCACGCTCGAAGCCGACGGCCACGTCCATCGGCAGTTCAAGATTGATGGCGATGTCGCCCTTGTCGATGACCACCTCAAGTTTGCCGTCGCCGTGGACATGGGCCTTCCCCGCATGGGCGGGACAGATCGGGGCGGCGAAGGTGGCGAGGCTGGCAAGCAGTAGGCAGGTACGCATGGTTTGTCTCCGGGGGCGGGTCAATGTGAATGGGCAGTCCCGAACACCACAATGGCGACGCCGGCGGCGAGCAGGACACCGTGCCAGCCGACCGACTGCGTTTCGCGCTTGAGGCGCGGCATCAGGTCGGCAATCGCGATGTAGAGGAAGCTCGCCGCCGCGACGGTGATGATGTAGGGAATCCAGTCGCGGGCGTTATCGAGTGCGAAGTAGCCGATGATGCCGCCGGCCACCGCGGTCAGGCTGGAGACGCCATTCCAGAACAGGGCGCGTCCGCGCTTCCAGCCGGCCGCCAGCAGGATGGCAAAGTCCCCCGCTTCCTGCGGCACTTCGTGGGCGATGACGGCCAGCGTGGTGCTCCAGCCCAGCAAGGGGTCGGCGAGGAAGGCGGCGGCGATCAACAGGCCGTCGGTGAAATTGTGGAAGCCGTCGCCGATCAGGATCAGCATCGTCGCGCCGTGTTCGGCGTCCGGCACGTGGTGATGGTTGTGGGTGTGGTCGTCGCACTGCTGCTCGCCCTGATGCGCGTCCGACTCGCCCGTGCCGCTGTGCGCATGGCGCCACAGCGCAAATTTCTCTAGCATGAAGAAAGCAAGGATGCCGCCGAGCAGCAGCGGAAACACCTCATGCGGCGTGAGGCCCCTTTCCAGTGCCTCGGGCAGCAGGTGCAGCGTCGCCATCGCCAGCAGCAGGCCGGTGGAAAAGCTGACGGTGAACCCCAGCCACTTGCGCGGCAGGCCGAACATCACCAGTGCGGCGCCGGCCACGCTGAGCAGGCCGCCGAGCAGGCAGGCAAGGACTATCTGGGTAAGGAGCGGCAGGTACATCGGAGCGAATGGCGCAGGCGCCGTGAAACGGGAGCCGCCATTCAAGCATAGCAATGCCACAAATGCAACAATGTTGCGTTTGTGGCCGGTCTGTGGTTTCATCCTCCCATGGCCAGCGCAAGCATTCCGTCAAACCCCGCCGATCTCCTGCGTGCCGCCGGCATCAAGGTGACGCCGGGCAGGGTGCGTGTGCTGCAGGCGCTGCACGGCGCGCGCCAGCCGCTGTGCCACGGCGAGATGGAGGCGCAGCTCGGCGTCGATGGCGAGGCGGCAATGGACCGCGTCACGCTGTATCGCATCCTCGATTCCCTGGTGGCCTGCGGCCTGGCGCTGAAGGCGGTGGATACCCGCGGCGTGTTCCGTTTTTCGGCCGCCGGGGCGCAGCGCCAGCACGCAAATCACATCCATTTTCGCTGCACCGATTGCGGCGGCGTGTTCTGCCTGAAGGCCGAGCCGCCGCCGCCGCCGACCCTGCCCGAGGGATTTCGACTGCGGCGGGCGGAATTCGACGTATGCGGAACCTGCGACCGGTGTTCGGGCGACACGACGCCCCTGGTCCCGCGATGATGGTTTCGCACAAATCCCCGAGACCCGCGCGGCTGCTGATCGCTACGGTACCCGGATGATGCGTTACAAGGGCATCCTGCAAATACACGATCAGCCGCGTCGCGTCGCGCGGTGGTGCAGGGCGTTCATATGATCTTCGGCTCCTCGCTGGACCGGCCCTGGGAGAACGGCGAGGCGCGCGTCAGCACGCTGGTCTTCATCGGGCGCGATCTGCCGCGCGAGCTGATCTGCAGCAGTCTGGACAAGTGTCTCGTCGGATGAGTCGACGCGCTACGTGCTCTGACACGCTCCCCATGCGTCGATTCCGCCATCCACTGTTTGCCCTGTTGCTCGCGCTGCTGCTGCTTGGCGGCCAGCAGGCGGCAATGACCCACATGTTCGCCCACCTTCCGGACGGCGCGGTGGAGGGCGCGGCCGTTCAGGCCGTGCATCAGGAAGACGCCGATCACGGCGCGGCACATGTCCTGTCGCATCTATGCCGACTGCCTTGCCGTTGCGGGGGTGGCAGCTGCGCCTCCGCATCGGTTTTCACGCTGCCGCTGGCCGCGCAGATCGCCGACACGCTCGCCGTCGCCGTCGCGCCGGCGCCGAGTTTCAACCAGCCGCTGGCTTTCCTCAGCCGCGCCCCTCCTTATCTTCAGAGCTGATCCGGATCAAGCACGCTCGCCGCCCGCGGCGAGAGCCTTTCCATTCGTTCTGGAGTAAACAATGAAACATGCATCTTTGGCGGTGCTGGCCACCGCCGGCCTGTTGACCACCCTGCCCGCCGTCGCATCCGACGCCGACCTGAAAGTCCTGCGCGAGGAAATCGCGCAGATGAAGAACGCCTACGAGCAGCGCATCAAGGCGCTGGAATCCCGATTGGAAAAGGCCGAAACGACGGCCGTCAAGGCCGAAGTCAGCGCCACGCAGGCACAGGCCAGCGCCCAGCAGGCCACCGCGCGTCCAGCACCGGCCAACGCCTTCAACCCGGAGATCTCGCTGATCCTGCAGGGCCGCTACAAGGACATGAAGGAGGTACCGGAGCGGACCATCACCGGCTTCTGGCCCGCCGCCGGCCACGACCACGGCGGCGGTTCGGACGAGGCCAACCAGCGCGGCTTCTCGCTCGACCACAGCGAGCTGGTCTTCGGCGCCAACATCGATCCGTGGTGGCGCGGGCAGCTGATGCTCGGCGTGAGGGACGACGAAGTCGAGGTCGAGGAGGCCTGGGTCCAGACCCTGGGCATCGGCCACGGCATCGGGCTCAAGGGCGGACGCATCCGTTCCGGGATCGGCTACCTCAACGAACAGCATCCCCACGCCTGGGACTTTTCCGACGCGCCGCTGATGTACACGGTGATGTTCGGCGAGCACGCGAGCTATGCCCAGGACGGCCTCCAGCTCAAGTGGGTCGCACCGACCGAGACCTTCATCGAGCTTGGCGCCGAGTTCGGGCGCGGTGCGGAGTTCCAGGCACGGACCGCAACAAGAACGGTACCAACAACGGCGCGATCTTCGCGCACGTCGGCGGCGACCTTGATGCCAGCAACAACTGGCGTGCCGGGGTTTCCTATCTCCGCACCAGGGCCAGGGATCGCGAGGCCCATTTCGAGGATGTCGGCGGGCTCGAAGCGCAGGGCGTCTTCGACGGCGATTCGCGCACCTGGATCGCCGACTTCGTCTGGAAATGGGCGCCGGAGGGCAATCCGAAGTATCGCAACTTCAAGCTGCAGGGCGAATGGTTCCAGCGCCGCGAGGAGGGCACGCTCGACTGCCGCGACGAGGACGGGGTCGGCAATGCCTGCGATCCGGGTCTGGTCGGCGCCAGCGTCCTGAGCGACTACGATACCCGCCAGTCCGGCTGGTACCTGCAGGGGGTCTACCAGTTCACGCCGAACTGGCGCGCGGGAGTGCGCTACGACCGCCTCGACTCCGGTGATCGTGACTTCGGCATCAACGCCGCCAACCTCGTCGTCGACAGCTACCACCCGAGCCGCAGCAGCGTGATGGCGGACTACAGTTGGAGCGAGTTCTCGCGCGTTCGCTTGCAGTTTGCCCAGGACAAGACGATGCAGGGCGTCACCGACAACCAGGTGACCTTGCAGTACATCATGAGTCTCGGCGCCCATGGCGCTCACAAATTCTAGGAACCGCACATCATGAAACGTCTATTGTTCGTTCTACTCGCCCTCACCGCCATGCCGGCCGCCGCCGCGCTCAAGGTCTTCGCCACGGTGCCCGAATGGGGCGCCCTGGCGCGGGAGATCGGCGGCGATCAGGTGCAGGTCTTCGTCGCCACCACGGCGCTGCAGGATCCGCATCGCATCGACGCCAGGCCTTCGCTGATCGCCCGTGCGCGCAGCGCCGACCTGCTGCTCGCCACCGGCGCCGAGCTAGAGATTGGCTGGCTGCCGGTGGTGCAGCGCGAATCCGGCAATGCCCGCATCCAGTCCGGTCAGCCCGGCTATTTCGAGGCGGCGCGCCACGTCGTGATGCTCGAGATCCCGGCGCGTCTGGACCGCGCCGACGGCGATGTGCATGCCGGGGGCAACCCGCACATCCAGACCGATCCGCGCAACTTCCTGCGGATCGGCGAGGCGCTGGCGGCGCGCATGGCGCAGCTCGACCCACCCAATGCCGGCGCCTATCGGGCAGGCTTTGCCGCCTCTGCGGAACGCCTGCGCGGAAACATTGCGCGCTGGGAGAAGCAGGCGGCGCCGCTCAAGGGCATCGCGGTGATGTCGCAGCACAAGGGGCTGGGCCTATCTCTATGACTGGCTCGGCTTGCGCGAGGTCGGTACGCTGGAGCCGGTGCCCGGCGTCGAGCCGACAGCCGCGCACCTGGCGCGCCTGCGCGACCAGGCCGCGACCACCCGTCCGCGCATGGTGATCCGCGCAGCCTACAACGCCGGTCGTCCGGCGGAATGGTTCGCCGCGGAGACACGGGTGCCGGTGGTCGTGCTGCCTTTCACCGTGGGCGGCAGCGAGCGGGCCGTGGATATCGCGGGCCTGTTCGACGACACTGTCGAGCGGTTGCTGAAGGCGGCGCAGTGATCCAGCGACGGATCGTGGCCAAGGCATGGGCGCGCCCGGCTTGATGGCGGCCCTGCTGCAGCTCGACGGCGTGGTCGCCGGCTATGCGCGGCCAGTGTCGCCAGCGGCAAGCTTCGCACTGGCGCGCGGCGAGGTGCTGGGCCTGGCCGGGCCCAACGGCATCGGCAAGTCGACGCTGCTGAGGGCCGTGATTGGCACCGCGCGCGTCTTCGGCGGCACGCTGCGTCGCGCCGCCGACGCGCGCGTCGCCCACCTGCCGCAACAGTTGCCGCGACCCGCCGAGGCGCCGCTGTCAGGGCGCGAGCTGCTGCGCTACCTGCGCGCCGAGGCGCTGCCGGCGCCGGCCAGCCTTGCCGCGCGGCTCGAGCAGCGCATCGACCGCCTTTCCGGCGGCGAATACCAGTTGCTGTGTCTGTGGGCCTGCCTGGCCGGCGATGCCGACCTGGTATTGCTCGACGAGCCGACCAACAACCTCGACCAGGACCACGTCCGACTCGCGGCGGAGGAGATCGCGGCGGGCGCGTGAGCGGCGCGCCGCGCTGGTGGTGAGCCACGATCGCAGCTTTCTCGACGCCGTCTGCACCCGGATCGTCGTGCTGAGTGCGGCGCATGGCTAGCCTGTTCGACGACCTGTTCGTCGTTCCTTTTTTTGCCGGTCTCGCGGTGGCGCTCCTGTTGCCGCTGGTCGGCAACCTGCTGCGGCTGCGCGATGAATGGCTGGCGACGCTGGGCCTCGCCCATCTTGCCGCCGCCACCGGGCTGATCGGCATGGCTTTTGGCGTGCCGCCGATCTGGGGCGCCCGCCTGTTTCCCGAGCACGAGGTGGCCAACCGCCTGCCGGCGTGGCGCTGGCATCTCGGTTTCGATCTGCTATCGGCGCTGGCCATCGCGGCGGCGACCGCCACGGTCGGGCTGATGGGCGCGTTCGCGCTGATCTTCCTGCCCTCCTGGCTGGCCTTTCGCCTCGCGCCCGACTGGCGGCGCGCGAACCTGCTGGCCGTCGCCATCGGCGCCGGCGGCTACACGCTGGCCTTCGCCCTCGCGCTGGCACTCGATCAGCCCTTCGCACCGGTGCTGGCGGCGGTGTTGATAGGCCTGTTTGCGCTCGGGGCGCGGGGCGGGCGCCGTGCCGCCGGCGCCGACTTTCCTTCCGTTTGATTCCACTTCCTCAAGGCCCATGAAGAGGCGATGAAGGCTGGCAAGACCGATGCGGCGGCGGACGCCGTCCACAAGGAGCAGGCGGCGAAGCACCGGGAGCACAAGGAGCACCATCGGGCGCAGGCAAAACATCATGCCGCCGTGATGGATGTCGTGAAGCGCATCGAGCGCCTCACGCGTCCGGCCGGGCACTGATTGCGTTGCCGGGAGAGCGTGTGAAATGAATGCACCTCGCGAGTGGCGGCAGGCGCAGCCGCTGATCGCCGCAGCATCACTGCGCCAGTGCGCAAGCCTGGGCGATGTGACGGACATCTTCGATCCGGATGCGCAGATTGCGATCCATCCACGCAAGATCGATCGGGCCATTGTCGATTGGCTGGACGCCGCGGCGCACGGCGGCTTGCTGGGCAACGGCTTTCGCACCGGCCTTGGCGCCGGCGAGCGATTGGCAGATGATCTGCTGCCCGACCTGCCGGGTCGGGAACTGCTCGCGACGGACATCAGCGATCTGGCCGAGATTTATTGCGAGCGGCTGGGCTGCCCCCAGGCTGGGGTTCGCCTCGAAGTCGTGGCGGGCGCCATGTGTCCGCGGTTCCACGTCGATCGGGTCGGCATTCGCATGTTGTGCACCTATCGCGGTCCTGGTACGGAATGGCTTTACGACAGCGACGCGGACCGCAGGCTTCTGGGACGCCGCGCGGAAGGAGCATCCGACGAGTCGTGCGGACTGATCCTCGATCCGAGGGCGGTTCAGATGGTGCCGCCCTTTGCCATTGCGCTGCTCAAGGGTAGTCTGTGGCAGGGAAACGCCGAACGCGGGATCATTCACCGTTCGCCTGTGGTCACCCTGCCAGAGTCGCCGCGGGTTCTGCTGGCTATCGATGCATTCTGGGATTGAACAATGAGCGCTTGACTGCACGGTCTCGGTGTCCAGTTGGCCGTTATCTGCTGCTCGCCGCCAGGCTTACGGCATCGCTGCAACTGGTCGGCGTCCCGCGGGTGTTTGTCAGCCTGATCGTTCCGGCGCTGGCGACGCCCGCCTTCGGCGGCGCGCGGCGCATCCTGGCTGCGAATCTGATGGGTGCGACGGGCGACGCTGGGGGTCTGGGCCTTTCCCCGGAAGCCGATCTCCACGCCGGTGCGACGGTGGTTTGCTGCATGTGCCTGCTGCTCCTGGCAGGGCTCGGCTACTTCAGGCCGGCATCCAGCGAGTTATACTGATCGATCCCCAATCAAGCCAATTGTGCCCCAGATCAGTGGTGGAAGACGACGACGATCTGATGTCCCTCGATTTCACGGTGCCCGGCGCGTTCAAGACGCTGCCGCCGCAAGCTGTTGCGCCTGAAATTCCCGCTCCGCCACCCGTTCCGCCGCAGCCGGTGCGTCCTCCGCTTCCGCCGGCGCTGGAAGAGGCTGCGGCCATGTATGCCTCGGGTCGAGAACTGGAGGCCTTGCGCCGGCTCGATGCCGCCCTCAAGAGCGGCGAAAACCTTGGCAATGCGGCAGTCCGTGTCTGGGGCTGTCTGTTCGATCTCTTGCAGGTCATGGGACGCCGCGCGGCCTTTGACACCCTGGCCCTGGCCTATGCGCGCCGCTTCGAGAAATCCCCGCCGGCCTGGAGTCCCGTGGTCGACGGCCCGCATTTGGGCAACCAGACCGTCGGGGGTTCCGCGCAGGTTGTATTAAGCGGCACGCTGAACGCCGGCATCGGGGAAGTGCTGAAGCAGTTGATGAAACACGCCGCCACCGCCACCCTGGTGCGCATCGACCTGGCCAAGCTGGTCGATGCCGACAACGATGGCGCGACGCTGTTGATGCGCGCGATGGCCGCTCTCAAAAAGGCGAAGAAGGAGTTCGTCCTTGGCAGCCCCGAGCATCTGGCGCAGATCCTCGGGGCCAAGGTGGCGCCGGGCGAGCCAAGAAACGAATCGATGTGGCTGCTGATGCTGGAGCTGTATCAACAGGCCTTCGCGAAAGACGCCTTCGAGGAGGCGGCCGTGAACTACGCCATCACGTTCGAGGTTTCGCCACCCTCGTGGGAAGCGCTTCCAACAAGAGCCGCGGCAGCGCCCGAGCCCGCTTCATCCGCCGCTCCCAAGGCGGAAGGCTTTGCTCTGCGCGGCCAGTTGCTGGGGGCGACCGCCGGCGAGTTTGCGCCACTGGAAGCCGCGCTGGCTGGCCGCGACGATTGCGAAATCGATGCGCACAAGCTGGTGCGCATCGACGCCGGCAGCGCCGCGCAACTGCTGGAGGTGCTGTCCCGCCTCCATGCCGGCGGCAAGAAGCTGCGGATCGTCGGCTTGAGCACGCTGGTTGCGGTTTATCTGGAAACGCTGGGTTTCACCGATGTTGCCGAGTTGCGCGCCCGAGCCATCTGATCAAACCTGCAAGGAGTTCCATGGAGCAATATCACGGTACCACCATCCTGTCGGTAAGACGCGGCAGCAGTGTCGCCCTGGGCGGCGACGGCCAGGTCACGCTGGGCAACATCGTTGTCAAGGCGACCGCGCGCAAGGTACGGCGGCTCTATAACGAACAGATCCTGGCCGGCTTTGCCGGCGGCACGGCGGACGCCTTTACGCTGTTCGAGCGCTTCGAGGCCAAGCTCGAGCAGTACCAGGGCAACCTGCTGCGTTCCGCCGTCGAACTGGCCAAGGACTGGCGCACCGACCGCATGTTGCGCCGGCTTGAAGCCATGCTTTCGGTGGCCGATCGCGAGCATTCGCTGATCATTACCGGCAATGGCGATGTGCTGGAGCCCGAGTACGGGCTGGTAGCCATCGGCAGCGGCGGCGCCTATGCGCAGTCGGCCGCGCGCGCGCTGCTGGAGAACACGGACTTCTCGCCCGCCGAAATCGTCAAGAAGTCGCTGGAAATTGCCGGCGACCTGTGCATCTATACCAACCAGAACCACATCATCGAGATTCTCGGCCAGGCCTCCTGAATGTCCTCAATGACTCCCGCGGAAATTGTTTCCGAACTCGACAAACATATCGTCGGCCAGTCACGCGCCAAGCGCGCCGTGGCGATCGCCCTGCGCAACCGCTGGCGCCGCATGCAGGTCGCGGAACCCCTGCGCACCGAGATCACGCCGAAGAACATCCTGATGATCGGTCCCACCGGCGTGGGCAAGACCGAGATCGCGCGGCGCCTGGCACGCCTGGCCAATGCGCCCTTCATCAAGATCGAGGCGACCAAGTTTACCGAGGTGGGTTACGTCGGCCGCGACGTTGACACCATCATTCGCGACCTCGCCGAGACGGCGATCAAGGATGCCCGCGAAAAAGCCATGCGCATCGTCCGCGATCGCGCCATGGACGCCGCCGAGGACCGCGTGCTGGACGTGCTGCTGCCTGCCGCAAGAGTCGGCGCCGGCGAGACGGCGAGCGAGGACTCCGGAACGCGGCAGAAATTCCGCAAGAAGCTGCGCGAAGGCGCGCTCGACGACAAGGAGATTGAGATCGAGGTTTCCGCGCCACAGGCCAGCATGGAAATCTTCGCTCCGCCGGGCATGGAAGACCTGACCCAGCAGATCCAGGGCATGTTCCAGAACATCGGCGGCGGCAAGAAGCGGCAGCGCAAAATGAAGATCTCCGATGCCATGAAGTCTCTGGCCGACGAAGAAGCCGCGCGCCTGATCAACGACGAGGAAGTGAAGGCCGAGGCGCTGAAGAACGTCGAGCAGAACGGCATCGTCTTCCTCGACGAGATCGATAAAATCGCCTCGCGCTCCGAAGCCCACGGCGCCGAGGTCTCGCGCCAGGGTGTGCAGAGGGACCTGCTGCCGCTGGTCGAGGGCACGACGGTGTCGACCAAGTACGGCATGATCAAGACCGATCACATCCTGTTCATCGCCAGCGGCGCGTTTCATCTGGCCAAGCCTTCCGACCTGATCCCCGAACTGCAAGGGCGCTTTCCGATCCGCGTCGAACTCGATTCGCTGTCGGTGGACGACTTCGAGCGCATCCTGACGCAGACCGATGCCTGCCTCACGCGCCAGTACCAGGCCCTGCTGGCGACCGAAGCGGTGACGCTGGAATTCGCCGCCGACGGCATCAAGCGCCTGGCCGAGATCGCCTTCCAGGTGAACGAAAAGACCGAGAACATCGGCGCCCGACGGCTCTACACGGTGATGGAAAAGCTGCTCGAGGAAATCTCCTTCGATGCCGGCAGGCGCGGCGGTGAGAAGCTGGTCCTGGATGGAGCCTACGTGGACGCCAAGCTCGGCGAACTGGCGAAGAACGAAGACCTCTCGCGCTACGTTCTTTGACCGAGTCCCGCCAAGGGGCTATGTCCCTGGCAGCGCCAGGGACGGTATCCCGTGCGCACGGGGCGTCGCCAACGCCGACTCTTGCGAGCGGATTCCGCCGCGCACAACACTGCAAAGCTACGACTGCCGGCCTCGGACAGCCCTCTCCAGTCGCGTTTCGATCAGCGAATACACCGCCGGCACCACCACCAGTGTCAGCAGCGTCGACGAGAACATGCCACCGATGACGGCGATCGCCAGCGGCTGCTGGGTTTCGGCGCCGGCGCCGAGGCCCAGTGCGGCTGGGGCCAGCGCGAGGATCACCGTGGCCGAGGTCATCAGCACCGGGCGCATGCGGATTGGGCAGGCGTTGCGCAGCGCGGCATCGACCGCCATGCCGGCGACGCGGCGCTGGTTGGTCAGGTCGACCAGCAGGATGGAGTTCTTCGCGACGAGGCCGATCAGCAACGTCAGGCCGATCATCGAGTAGATGTTCAGCGTCTGTCCGGTGGCCCACAGCGCGGCGACGCCGCCGACCACGGCCAGCGGTTGCGCCAGCATCACGATGGCCGGCTGGACGAAGGAATTGAACTGGCTGGCCAGCACCATGTACAGCAGCACCAGTGCCAGGCCAAAGGTGAACACCATGTACTTGATGGTCTTGCCGAACTCCTCGGCCTGCCCGATGAAGCGCACCTGGTAGCCGGCCGGAAGTATCTGCCCCGCACTGCCACGCACCGCTTCCACTGCCTCGCCGAGCGGAATGGACGGCGTGGCGTAGAAGGTGGCCGCGTACTGCAGGTCGAAGCGGCCGACCACGGCGGGGCCGAGGCGTTCTTCGAAGCGGGCGACGGAATCGAGGCTCACCATCCTGCCGTCGCGGCTGCGCAGAAAAATCTTCGACAGATCGGCCGGCTGGGTGAACTCGCCCGGCCTGGCCTTGACGCGGATGTCATAGCGCTGGCCATCGCCCGGCTCGTCGTTGAACTTGGCTATATCGACGCCACCGGTCAGCATGTTGACGGCCAGCGCGACGTCGCTGGAAGACAGATTGGCCGCGGCGATGCGCAAACGGTCGGGAATGAATACCAGTTGCGGCAGGTCGAGCTGGACGTCCGAGTCGATGCGGCCGATACCGGGGACCGTGGCGAGCTTCTGTTGCAGTTCGCGCGAGAGGCGGCCGATCTCGTCGATGTTGTCGCCCGCGAGGACGAACTGCAGCGGTTCGCCACGCTGGCCGCCGATCACGGCAAAGGGCGCGGCAAAGGCGCGCGCGCCAGGTATCGCGGCGAGGTCGCGGCGCACCGCGCCGACCACCTCCTGCTGGCTGCGCTTGCGTTCCTCGCGCGGAGCCATGCGCACCACCACGGTGCCCTGGTTCACCTGCCCGGCGGTGCCGAGGCCGATCAGCGCAAATTCGGTGCGGATCTCCGGGTAGCGATTGAGGACTTGTTCCACTTCGCGCAGCTTGCCGTCGGTGTAGTCGATGCTGGAACCCAGCGGCGTGCGCAGCGAGATGCGGAAGCGGCCTTCGTCTTCGTCGGGAGTGAAGGTCTTGCCGACGTTCATGAAGAAGAACGCCGAGGAGCCGACCACGGCGACGGTCAGGGCCACGACATGCCAGCGCTGCCGCAAGGCCCGGTCGAGCAGGCGGATGTAGATGCGATCGAGGCCGCCCAGCACCCGGTCGAACAGGTGGTAGATGCGCCCGTGCTGCTTTTCCACCTTCAGGTAGCGTGAGCACAGCATCGGTGTCAGGGTCAGCGAGACGAACAGCGAAACCAGCACGCCGAAGGTGACGACGACGGCGAAGGATCGGAAGAACTGGCCGATGATACCCGACAGGAATATCACCGGAGCGAAGATCGAGACCAGTGAGAGCGTCGCCGCGATCACCGCGAAGACGACTTCCTTGCTGCCATTGATCGCCGCCGACTGCGGGTCGGGATCGATCTCCTCGCGGTGGCGGAAGATATTCTCCAATACTACAATGGCATCGTCGACGACAACGCCGATCAACAGCAGCAGCGCCAGCATGGTCAGCGAGTTCAGGGTGTAATCGAAGAAGTAGATCACCGCAATCGCGCCCATCAGCGAGACCGGGATCGCCAGCGCGACGATCAGTGTCGATCGCAGCGAACGCAGGAAGAACCATACCACCAGGGACGCCAGCAGCGTGCCTTCGACCAGGTGCTGCTTCAGCGAGTCGACGATTTCCAGGATGAACACGGCATCGTTGGAGACGATGCTGATCTTCATGCCCGGCGGCAGTTGCGGCTCGATTTCGTTGGCGAGCTTTTCCTTGATGCGTTCGACGATGGCGACGGTGTTGGCATTGGTGACCTTGACCACGCCCATGCCGATCGTGGTTTCGCCATTGAAGCGCGCCAGTTGCCGATTGTCGGTGAGGCCGTCCTCCAGTTCGGCGATGTCGGTGAGCCGGATCGGCGCGGCGTTGGGCGGCGCGCCGCGGTAGCCGATGACCAGGCCACCCAGCGCGTCGAGCGTATGGAACTCAAGGTCGAGCTTGACCAGGTGTTCGGTGGTTTCGCCGACGACGAAGCCGCCGGCCAGTTGTACATGTTCGCGGGCGAAGGCCTCGCTGATGTCCTGCGCCGAGACGCCCAGCGCCGTCATCCGGTCGGGCAGCAGATTGACGCGGACCTGGTTGACCTTGGACTGCACCTCGCTGAAGGCGACGTCGACGTTCTTTTCCAAGCCGAAGGTGATGTTCACGATGGAGACGCCCGGCGACGATGTCGACTGGATGTGCTCGATGCCGGGGACGCTATTGACGGCGCTTTCGATCAGGTTGGTGACGCTGGAATCGACGATGTCGGGGTTGGCGCCCTTCAGCGTGGTGGTGATCGAGACCACCGGAAATTCGATGTAGGGCAACCGGTCCATGCCGATGCGGGTGAATGCGATCACCCCGAACAGGACCAGCACGGCATTCGCCATCCACGCCAGGACGTGGCGCTTGACGGAAATCTCGGGCAGGGTCATTCCAGAAAAAGTCGCGTCAGCGACTCTCGACGCTCCCCTCCCCCCTCGCGGGGGAAGGGTTGGGGGAGGGGGCAACCGGATCTGCAGAGTCGGTCGTGGGGCGCGGAGCGGGAATTGGGGGTGAGGGGGCCGTTGGCTTGCCTGCGGCCGCCGTGCCGCCCGGGCTCTGCGTCCCTGCGGGAACTTTTGCGTTGGCTTGTGCCGGCTCCTTGATGGCTACCAGTGCGCCATTTGTCAGGAAGCCGGCGCCATCAGCGCGATGGTTTCGCCGCCGTCGAGGCCTTCGATTATCTCGATGCGGCCGCCCCGCTTGGCGCCGACCTTGACCGGTTTCTGCTGCGCCTTTTTCTGCCCGTCCGCCTCGGCGATGAGGTACACCACCTTTCCGGCAGGGCGCAGCACCACGCTTTGTTCCGGCACGGTCAGGGCTTCGGCGCGGGCCGAGACGATTACGACCGCATTCACCGTTCCGCCGCCGCGCAGGCTGCCGTTGTTGTCCAGGTCGACCAGAACGTCGAGTGTGCGGCTACCCTCGACGATGCCGGAACGAATATCCTTGATGCGGCTGGTGAAGACCTTGCCCGGCGCCAGAGGGGAAATCAGCCTGACTTCCTGACCCGGCATCAGGCGCGGGCCGACGCTCTCGGCGAAGGGCAGATGGGCGCGCAGCTTTTTCGGCGAGACAAGACTGAACAGCGGATCGCCCACCTTGACGTAATCGCCCGGTGAGACGATCTGCACTTCGACAATGCCATCGATCGGTGCGCGCACCTGTGTCTTGCCGACCAACCGGCGGCTGTTGTCGGCGCGCGCCCGTGCGCCGTCCAATTGGGCCGAGAGGGCGGCACGCTGCGCGACGACATCCTCGCCGGCATTCCTTGACAGGAAGCCCTTGTCCATCAGCGACTGCTGCCGCTCGGCAAGCTTTTCCTGCTGCCTGGCCAGGGCTTCGATGCGTCTCGCATCGGCTTCGTCGGCCTTGTTCTGCAGCGTGACTTCGCCGGCATCGATCACCGCCAGCAGTTCGCCGGCCTTGACCGGTTTGCCGGCACGGGCCAGCACCTGGGTCACTCGTCCCGCAACTTCGGCGCCGACCTTGGGGTCCGCCAGCACTTCCAGGGTGCCGAGCGTTTCCAGCACGACTTCGAAATCGCCCTTGCTAGCCTGAGTCACCGTGATCAGCGAGGGAGGTGGCACCGCCTTCTTCTCTTCGGCGTTCTGGCCGCAGGCGGCGAGGAGTGCGAGTGCCAGGCAGATGGCCAGGGAGTTGCGCATCAGGTCAGGACGGATTCCAGGGCGAATAGTTCCGCAACGTCCTCGCGGCGACGGATCAGGTGCGTGGCATCGCCGTCGACCATGACTTCCGCGGCGCGTGGCCGAGTGTTGTAGTTGGAGGCCATCGACATGCCGTAGGCGCCTGCCGAAAGGATGGCGAGCAGATCGCCTTCCTCAGAGCGAGCTGGCGGTCGTGGCCAAGAAAGTCACCCGATTCGCAGACCGGACCGACGATTTCGTAGTTCATGGGCGCGCCTGTCGCCGTCTCGCCGGCGCCGGCTTTTGCACCTTGGCTAGCACCGGCGACAGGAACGATGTCGTGCCAGGCGTCATACAAGGCTGGGCGCATCAGGTCGTTCATCGCCGCATCGACCACGGCAAAGTGCTTGTCCTCGCCGGGCTTCAGGACCTCGACGCGCGTCAGCAGCAGTCCTGCATTGCCGACCAGCGAGCGGCCGGGCTCGAACACCAGCCTTTCGCGCCGAGTGGACAGTTTCGCCAGCATCGGTGCCAGGTAGTCGGCTGGCGCGGGCGCGGGTTCGTCGGCTCGGTATTGAATGCCCAGGCCGCCGCCGAGGTCGATGTGCTCCAGTGCGATGCCTGTCGCAGCAAGCTGGTCGACCAGCGCCAGGACCTTGTCGGCGGCTTCGGCAGCCGGCGCCGGGTCGAGCAGTTGGGAGCCGATATGGCAGTCGATGCCGGTCACGGCGATGCTCGGCAAAACGGCGGCGCGGCGGTAGAGTTCAAAGGCGTCGCCGAAGGCCACGCCGAACTTTGCGGTCTTGAGACCCGTGGCAATGTAGGGATGCGTCCTGGCATCGACATCGGGATTCACCCGCAGCGATACCGGTGCGCGGCGCCCCAGGCTGCCGGCAACTTCATTGAGTTGTTCGAGTTCGCTGGCTGATTCGACGTTGAAGCAGTGGATGCCGGCCTCGAGCGCCGCGCGCATTTCCGCGCGGGACTTGCCGACGCCTGAAAACACGATCTTTTCCGCCACTCCACCGGCCGCAAATACGCGCGCCAGTTCACCGCCGGAGACGATATCGAAGCCGGCGCCGAGTCCGGCGAAGAGATTGAGGATGGCGAGGTTGGAATTGGCCTTGACGGCATAGCAGATCAGCGATCGATCCGCCACGCCATTCGCCTGCAGCGCGTCGCGATACGCCGCGTAGGCTTTGGTCAGCGCGGCGCGCGAATACACGTAGCAAGGCGTGCCGAAGCGCGCTGCGATGTCGGCCAGCGCGACGCCCTCGACGTGCAGGCCGTTGTCGCGCATGACGGCCAGACTCATTGTCTCGGCTCGGCGGCTGCTTTGTTGCTATGATCCGCGGCGGGAGCTGGCTGCGGCGTGGCGCTTGCGGGCGGTGCCGGCGGTGGCAGCGTCAGCGGCGTCTTGGTGCCGCAGGCGGCGAGTGTCCCCAGGGCAAGCAGGGCGGCAAACAATGAAGGAATCAGGCGCATGTCAGATAGGTGGGTCCAAGGGCGTCTCGACTGGCAGGGGATGGTAACACGCGATGGATGAACGGGAATTCACGGCTGCGGCGGATGCAGAGCTGGCACGCCTCGAAACGGCGCTGGAAGCTGCGTGCGACAGCGGTGCCGCCGATTTCGATTTTGAAACCAAGCCCGGCGGTGTGATCGAGATCGAATTCGACAATGGTTCGAAGATCATCCTGAATCGCCACGGCGCGGCGCGCGAGATCTGGCTGGCGGCGAAATCGGGCGGCTTCCACTTCCGTCCCGAGGGCGGGCGCTGGCTGGGTACGCGCGACGGCGAGGAACTGCGGGCGGCGTTGTCCCGCACCCTGTCTGAGCAGGCCGGCGTCCAGGTCAAGCTTTAGTTCTTCTTTTCCTCGGCGGGCATTTCAACGGCTTTCGGCTGCGCATCCTGCACGGGCGCCGGTTCTGGCG
This sequence comes from Sulfuritalea sp., assembly GCA_016712985.1. Taxonomy (GTDB): domain Bacteria; phylum Pseudomonadota; class Gammaproteobacteria; order Burkholderiales; family Rhodocyclaceae; genus Sulfuritalea. The sequence continues at coordinate 176,563 of JADJQA010000001.1, forward strand.
TGGCTTCTTCCTCGTCTGGCGGCGGGGGAGGCAGATGCTCCTTGTAGACGAATTCCTTGCTGGTCTTGCCCGAGGGATCGTTGGCGATCACGGTTATCAGGCCCTCGGGCGTGTCCTGCCAGCTCTCCGGAACTCCTTTCAATGCCTGCTCCATGAAGCCGATCCAGATCGGCAGCGCCGCCGCGCCGCCGGTTTCGCCGTTGCCCATGCGTCTGGGCTGATCGAAGCCGATCCATGCAATGCCGACCACGGTCGGCTGGTAGCCGCAAAACCAAGCATCGATATAGTCGTTGGTGGTGCCGGTCTTGCCCGCCAGGTCGCCATGCTTGAGCGCGAGGGCGCGGGTGGCGGTGCCGCGCCGCACCACGTCGTGCATCATGCTGTCCATCAGCCATGCGTTGCGTGCGTCGATTGCGCGCAGGGATTCATCTCCGGCCAGCGCGGGCTGCGCGGCAGCCAGCACCTTGCCCGTGTCATCGAGGATCTGGCGCACGATATAGGGAGCGATGCGATAGCCGCCGTTGGCGAATACCGAATAGGCGGCGAGTTGCTGCCACGGCGTTACGGATCCGGCGCCCAGTGCCAGAGTCAGGTAGGGTGGCTGCTTGTTGGCATCAAAGCCGAAGCGCGTCACATAGTCCTGCGCGTAATGAGGACCGATGGCGCGCAGCAAACGGATCGAAACCATGTTCTTGGATTTCGCCAGTGCGGTGCGCAGGCTCATCGGACCATCGTACTTGCCGTCGTAGTTCTTGGGTTCCCATGCCTGGGAACCCGTCTCCGCGGCGGAGATCGAGATTGGTTCATCAGGGATCACGGAGGCCGGGGTGTAGCCCTTTTCAAGGCTCGCGGAGTAGATGAAGGGCTTGAAGCTTGAGCCTGGCTGACGCCACGCCTGGGTGACATGGTTGAACTTGTTGCGATTGAAATCAAAACCGCCGACCAGCGCGCGAATCGCGCCATCGACCGGGCTGGCGGCAACGAAGGCGGCTTCGACTTCGGGCAACTGCACGACCTGCCAGCCCTTGTCGGATTTCTGCACGCGGATCACGGCGCCGGGGCGCAGCCGCTTGTTCGGTGCTGCCTTGTCGTCCAGCATGCGCGACGCAAACTTGAGGCCGTCTTCGCCGATCTTCAGCACTTCGCCGCCGCGCAGATAGGCGCGCACCAATCGTGGCGAAACCTCCAGCACGATGGCCGGCAGCAGGTCATCGCTGTCATCAAAGTCGGCCAGCAGTTCTTCCAGTTCCTCGTCCTGATCGGAAGTGATGTCATTCATGTCGACATAGGCTTCCGCCCCGCGATAGCCATGGCGTCGGTCGTAATCGATGACCCCGCGTCGCACCGCGAGATAGGCGGCATGCTGTTCGGCACGGTTGATCGTGGTGATCACGCGCAGGCCGCGGCTGTACAGATCGTCGGGGAAACGCTCGGCCGCGATCTGGCGTGCCATCTCGGCGACATACTCAGCGCGGACGCCGAAGTCGTTGACGTCGCGCTTGACATACAGGGCTTCGGTTTGCGCAGACTTCCATTGTGCGTCATTGATGAAATCGAGCTCGTGCATGCGGCGCAGGACGTAGTGCTGGCGCAACTGCGCCCGCTTCGGATTCGCCACCGGGTTGTAGGCCGAGGGCGCCTTGGGCAGTCCGGCGAGCATCGCAGCTTCGGCCACACTGACTTCCTTCAGCGGCTTGCCAAAGTAGATCTGGGCCGCCGCCGAGAAGCCATACGCACGCTGCCCGAGGTAAATCTGGTTGATGTAGATCTCGAGAATTTGATCCTTGCCCAGATTGTTCTCGATTTTGAAAGCCAGTAACATCTCGTAGACTTTTCGGGTCAGGGTCTTTTCGCTGGAAAGGAAAAAGTTGCGAGCCACCTGCATCGTGATGGTCGACGCGCCCTGGCGTTTTCCGCCGCCGACGAAATTGGAATACGCCGCGCGCAATATGCCCAGGGTGTCGATGCCCGGATGCTGGTAGAAACGCTCGTCCTCGGCCGCGAGAATGGCCTGCTTCATCACGACGGGAACGTCCTTGATCCGTGCAAAGTCGCGCCGCTCCTCGCCGAACTCGCCAATCAGGTGGCCATCGCTGGAAAACACGCGCAGGGGAATCTTCGGCTGATAGTCTGTCAACACCTCCAGCGAGGGAAGCTGGGGATAGGAGAGAATCAGTACTATGCCCGCGATAGCCGCGATGCTGAGCACGACGCCACCGATCAGGAGCAGCAGATACAAGGCCCAGCGGGCAGGAGCGGGTAGGGCTGGATTGGACACGAATGGGATGGGCCGGAAAGCAGCGGCGCGGATTATAACTGTGGCGCTGGAGACACGCTGCCACAGGACATTCTTAATAATTTTGCTTTACAGTCGATATAGTTGCTGCTAGCATCTGAAGTAAATTATCTGTATAGCTTGTAACGCAATATTTTTAAAGGAAAATTTCTTTGCAGATCGATGTCTCGGCCCTGAAGTCGATCTTTAACCCGAAGCTGCGTCCGCTGATCGGCGTGGATATCAGTTCGACCTCCATCAAGATGGTCGAACTGGTTGATGCGGGCAAGGGGCAGCCGCGGGTTGAGCGCTACGCGATTGAGTCTTTGCCGAAAGATGCCATGCTCGATGGCAACGTGGCGTCGCTTGAGGTCGTGGCGGAGTCTCTTCGCCGTTGCTGGGAACGGCTGGGCACTTCCACGCGCTATATCGCGATGGCGCTGCCGACCTCCGCGGTCATCACAAAAAAGATTACGCTCCCGGCGAACCTGCGCGAGGAGGAGATGGAGGTCCAGGTCGAGTCCGAAGCGAATCAGTACATCCCTTTCGCTCTTGAGGAAGTCAATCTCGACTTTCAGGTGATCGGCTCGGCGCCGTCGAATCCGGATGACGTCGAGGTACTGCTGGCGGCTTCACGCAAGGAGAAGGTCGAGGACTTCGTCGCCGCCGCGGAAGTGGCCCAGCTCAAGCCGGTGATCATGGATGTCGAGGCTTACGCAACCCAGGCTGCGTATGAGCTGGTGATCAAGCAGCTTCCGGGCGAGGGAGCGCACCAGATCGTCGCGCTGGTGGACGTGGGCGCCTCGGCGATGAAGGTGACCATCATGAAGGATGACCAGCAGATCTATCTCCGAGAGCAGGCTTTTGGCGGATCGCAGCTTACGGAAAAGATCATGCAGGCCTACGGTATGGGCCAGGACGAAGCCGAGACTTTGAAGCGATCGGGCACGCCGCCGGACAACTATGAAGCGGAGATCCTTCATCCATTCATTGAAAACCTGGCGCAGGAAGTCGCGCGTGCGATGCAGTTTTTCTTTACCTCGACGCCCTACAATGAAGTGAATCACATCATCCTTGCGGGCGGGTCAGCGCTGGTTCCGGGTGTTGCCGAACTCGTCGGTCAGCGCACCAACGTCAATACCGTGTTGGCCAATCCATTTGCCGGAATGGCGATATCGCCGCGCATTCGCGCCAAGCAGCTTGCTGCCGACGCGCCATCCCTGATGGTCGCTTGCGGGCTGGCGCTCAGGAAGTTCGATCAATGATACGGATCAATCTATTACCTCATCGCGAGGCGAAGCGCAAGGCGCGCCGGCAGCAGTTCTATGTGCTGCTGGGCTTGGTCTCGCTGCTGGCTGCCGTGATCTGGTTTCTTGGCTTCTCGATCATCAATCGCCAGATTGCCGTGCAGACTGAGAAGGACGAGTTCCTCAAGCGCGAAATCGCCAGCCTGGACAAGGAAATCGACGAAATCAAGAAAATCCAGGAGCAGACCAACGCGCTGCTCGCCCGCAAGCGGGTCATCGAGGCGCTGCAGGCCAACCGCACTGAAACGGTGCACTTGTTCAACGAACTTTCCAAGCAGGTGCCGGAAGGCATTTACTTGCGCACGCTGGCGCAAACCGGACAACTGATCAACATCTCGGGGTACGCGCAGTCGAACGCGCGAATCAACACGCTGATGAACAACCTCGATGAGTCGCCGCTGCTCGAGCGCTCGACCCTGGTTGAAACCAAGGCCGAAACGGTGGTTGGCCGGCGCTTGAATTCGTTCAGCATTACCACGGTGATTAGCCGCCAGACCACGGCGGCGGCCAGTCCGCCGCAGGGGAAGAAATGATGAAGCTGCCTGCCCTTTCCTCACTGTTCAAGCGCAAATCGGCGCCGGAACGTATGGCGGAAAAGCAGTTGGTCAAGCCGGAAACAGCCGCAGTCAAAGCGCCGCTGATCAATTTTCAGCAACTGCTGATGGATTTCAAGACTCTGGATCCCAAGGATCCGGGACTGTGGCCACTGGCTCCCCGCGTTGTAATTCTGTTTGGTCTGTTTGCGGCCTTGATTGCCGCCGCATGGGGATTTGGCGCTTTTGGCTGGAGCGTACAGCTCGACGAGCTTGAGGCAAAGAGGGTTGAGGAGGCCACGCTCAAGGAAGACTGGCTGGCCAAGAAGCGGCAGGCAGTGAATCTTGACGAATACCGTCGGCAACTCGCCGAGATCGATCGTTCTTTTGGCGCCTTGCTCAAGCAACTGCCGAACAAGGCCGAGATGGGCGCCATGCTGGTTGATATCAACAAGGCGGCCCAGGGTCGCGGCCTGTCGGTTGAACTCTTCAAGCCGGGCGGCGAGGCAGGCAAGGATTTCTATACCGAGGTGCCGATAACGCTTACCCTGATCGGCAGTTACCATGATATCGGCGGCTTTACGGGGGATCTGGCCAAGCTGCCACGCATCGTGACATTGAACGACATCAATTTGAGCACGAACCCGAGTGGGACCATGACCCTGAGAACCACGGCCAAGACTTTCCGTTATCTTGACGAAGCAGAAATCGCCGCGCAACGGAAGGCCCAGCAAGCGGCCAAGGCAGGCAAGAAATGAAGCTTCATAGACTCCTCTTTCTTTACCCGTTGTTGTTGCTGGGCTGCGCTGGTGAAGAGCACCAGGATCTCCGGGAGTGGATGCGCGACCAGGCCAAGGAGATGAAAGGCAGAGTGTCGCCCTTGCCCGAAATAACCGCATTTCCGGTCGTTGCCTATGAAACGGAGACACTTACGTCGCCGTTTGCGCCCGGCAAGATCGCGACGCTGGAGGCCGTTGCCCTCAAGACCACCCCCGATCGCACGCGACCACAGCAACCGCTGGAGATTTTCCCGATTGAAGATCTCAAGGTCGTCGGCATCATCATGGCGGGGACAGTACCCTATGCCCTGATTCAGACTCCGCCGCCATACAAGCCAAAGCATGTCCGTGTCGGCGAATACATGGGCCGCAGCTTTGGCAAGATCACGGCAATTACCAGAGATAGCGTTACGGTGCTTGAAACCGTCAAGGATGCGAACGGCGCATGGGTGGAGCAGGAGAAGGTGCTCATGGTGCCGAAAGAAGGAGGACGTCAATGAACAAATTTCACGTTGCCGCCGTTGCTATGGCGGGTTTCTGGTTTGGGCTGTCCGGCGCATCGAGCGCGGCCGAAAACTCCATCAAGCAGATCCAGGCCAGGCGCGATGGCGAACAGGTACTGCTCAAGGTGCAGATGTCCGCCCCCTTGAAGGCGTTGCCGGGGAACTGGAGCGTAGTGGAACCACCCCGCGTGGTGATCGATTTTCCCGATACGGACAATCAGTCGGGCCAGTCCACCCAGCAGGTGGCCGCGGGCGATCTCAAAAGTCTGAATCTGGTGCAGACAGAAAAGCTGACGCGCCTTGTGCTAAATCTCTATCGGCCGACGAAATTCTCCACCGAGATAGTCGGCGATGTGCTGTTCATCAAGCTGCAGTCGCAGAGTGCCCAGGCCAGCCAGGAGCCTGCGCCGAGCGTCTATCAGCCGACGGTGCCGACATCGCTGGCGGTGGGCGGGGCGCAGCCCGTGCCGGGAGCCGACATCGCCGCCATCCGCGACATCGTGGTCCGCCGGGGTGAAGAGGGGCAGGCCATCATCACCGTGGATCTGACCGACGGCAACGTGCCTATCGACATCCATCGCACGGGAACAGGTATCACCGTCGATTTGCGCGATGTGGAACTGCCGGAGCGCCTGCAGAATCGGCGGGACGTCAATGATTTTGCGACTCCGGTAACTACATTGACCTCGCGCGCCATGGGCAATCTGACGCGCCTTGAAGTTGCCGCGCGTGGCCGCTGGTTTCATCAGGCGCAAGTGGCGAACAACCAGTTGACCATCGAGGTCAGGCCGATACCGACGGACGACGCCAACAAGCTGGTGCAGACCGGGCAACAGGGGCAAAAGGTCTCGATCAACTTCTTTGCTGCCGATGCCACGATGGTCCTGCGCACCCTCGCCGACATTTCTGGCAAGAACGTGATGATTGACCCATCGCTGAACGGCAGGGTCGTCACCGTAAATCTTGACAACATTCCCTATGACCAGGCGCTTGAGATCATCATGGCGCAAGTCAACGCCGGGATGCGTGTCCGCAACGACATCGTCCTGTTCGGGGATCGTGGTGTGCTGCAAAAGCGTGATCAGGACATCGCTGACGAACTGACGCGAGCGAGCGATATCGCCCCGCTGGTGGCGGAAACCTTCAAGCTCAACTATGTCAAGACCGCGGATGTTCTTTCGCTGGTGAATAGCAGTTTCGCCTCCGCCCCTCCCACGGGCGGCGCGACGGGCTTGCTTCCCACGGCCGGCACGTTGGGCGCAACCGCCGCTCCACCGCCAACTCCCTCCGTAGGTACCCCCACCGCGGGCGGCAGCGGCGGCAAGGGCATGTTGTCTGCACGTGGCGCAATCTCGGCGCACGACGCCACCAATCAGATATTTGTCCGTGACACCGCCGCGGTGATTGAATCCATTCGTGAAGTCATCCGAAGCGTGGATGTACCGCCCAAACAGGTGCTGATCGAAGCGCGCATTGTCGAAGCATCGACTGGTTTCCTGAATTCGCTCGGTCTTCGCATGCGCCTGGCCAGTTCCGACGTGCTGGCCCAGGGTGGGTATCCGATTGCTGGTGGTAGCAGCGGCGTCCGCGGGGCTCTGGGAACGACAACCAGTTATTCCAACGTCGACACCTATGGAAATCCAGCTTCGGGTGTACCGACACTGACACGGTCGACCAATATATTTCAACCTAGCTATGCGCTGGCATCGGCGGCGAACATTGGCTTGATGCTGTTCAACAGCGCCGGGTCAAGTTGCTTGCACTGGAGTTGCAGGCCTCGGAGAGCGATTCAAAGAACAAGACGATTTCATCGCCGCGAATCGTCACGATGAATCGAAAGGCGGCTACGATCAATAATACCCAGCAGGTGACCATTCTCACCGGGGTCAATGCGACCACCGGCCTGCCGATCTATCAGACCTTTTCGGCCCCCCTGACCTTGGCGGTGACGCCCTCGGTCAATCCGGACAATCGCATTAGCCTTGAGTTGAATATTGCCAAGAGCACCATCACCAATGCGACGACTGGTAGCCTCGACACCAACACCGTGACCACCAGCGTGATCGTCGAGAATGGCGGCACCGTGGTAATCGGCGGCTTTGCGCGGGAGTCCGATAACCAGACTCAGGAGCGCGTTCCGTTCCTCGGCGACCTTCCGTATGTTGGTTTCCTCTTCAAGACCACGACAAAGAACCAGACGCGCAGTGAATTGCTGGTATTCATCACGCCGCGCATCATCAGCGACGCACTGACGCAGCGCTAGGTCGATCACATCCTGTGTTCAAGGGGCCGGCGCATGCCGGCCTCTGCCTTTTGCGCTGCTACAATCGCCGCGTGAGTGCAAGAAACAACAACATCTACCTCGTTGGCATGCCTGGCGCTGGCAAGACGAGCGTCGGCCGACAACTGGCAAGACGCATGCAGCGAAAGTTCATCGACGCCGATCACGAGATAGAGGCGCGCACCGGTGTCGGGATTCCGTTGATTTTCGACATCGAGGGCGAGCAGGGGTTTCGTGATCGCGAGTCGAAAGTGATCGCCGAACTGGCCGATGAGTCCGATCTGGTTGTCGCGACCGGCGGTGGTGCCGTGCTGCGTCCTGAAAACCGTGTGGCGCTCACGCGGGGCGGTACGGTGGTTTATCTTCACGCCACGCCACGCCTGCTCTTCGAGCGGACCCGTCTTGATTCGAACCGGCCCCTGCTGCAGGTTGCAGACCCGCTGCGGAAGATCGAGGAACTGTTCCGCCAGCGCGATCCCTTTTACCGCGAGGTGGCCGACATTGTCATCAATAGCCTGGGCGGCAGCATCAGTCACCTGGTCAAGCAGATTGCTGGCGCGGTTTCGACAAAGGCCAACGCCGGCATTGCCGTCCTTGGGCGTGGCAGTCGTAACTGAAGACCTTGCAAAAGCCATGCGACGCCTGACTGTTGCCCTTGTCGAACGCAGCTATCCGATCCTGATCGGCGGTGGCCTGCTTTCGCGCGCTGACCTGATCCTTCCGTTTCTGCGGACACCGCGCGTCGCGCTGGTCAGCAACACCACGGTTGCTCCGCTCTATCTGGACGTTCTCGCGCGTGGTCTGGAGAAAGTCGGCGTTGGCATTACGCCGATAATCCTGCCCGATGGCGAGGCGTACAAGAACTCGGAGTCGCTCAACCGGATTTACGACGCCCTGCTGGCAGGCCGTTGTGACCGGAGCACCACCATCATCGCCTTGGGTGGGGGCGTCATCGGCGATCTGGCGGGTTTTGCGGCCGCCACCTACCAGCGCGGCGTTCCCTTCGTCCAGATTCCCACCACGCTGCTGTCGCAGGTCGATTCGTCGGTGGGCGGCAAAACCGGCATCAACCATCCGAGGGGCAAAAACATGATCGGCGCGTTCTGGCAGCCGAAGCTGGTGCTGGCGGATACCGACACGCTCAAGACATTGCCGGATCGGGAGCTTTCGGCGGGGTTGGCGGAGGTCATCAAGTACGGACTGATTCGCGATTTGTCTTTTCTGGAATGGCTGGAAGCCAACCTGGAAGGCCTGCTGGCGCGCGACGGCGAGCTGCTGGCGCAGGCCATTGAGCGCTCCTGCGCCAACAAGGCCGAGGTGGTGGCGGCTGACGAATACGAGACCGTCAGCGAAGGCGGCCGCGCCTTGCTAAATCTTGGACATACTTTCGGTCACGCCATCGAAGCCGGCCTGGGTTATGGCGAATGGTTGCACGGCGAGGCGGTTGCCGCCGGCACCGTGATGGCGGCGGAGCTCTCGCATCGCCTCGGCTGGTTGTCCGTCGCGGACGTTGGCCGCGTGCGTGCGCTGCTACGGCGCGCCGGCTTGCCGGTAACCGGGCCTGATCTCGGTGCGGCGCGGTACCTTGAACTGATGTCGCATGACAAGAAGGTTGTTTCGGGCAGGATGCGCCTGGTCCTGCTACAGGTGTTGGGAGAGGCCGTAACCCATGCCGCGGCGCCGCGCGAGGAAATCGTCGCCGCGATCGAGGCCTGCTGTCGTGAGTAATCTGGCGGCCTACGCAGTAGACGACGCCAACAGTCGCGGTCGCGCGGTTGTCGAGCCGCGCCCCAAGGCCCGCAGCGAGTTTCAGCGCGACCGCGATCGCATCGTGCATTCCACTGCGTTTCGTCGTCTGGAATACAAGACCCAGGTCTTCGTCAACCATGAAGGCGATCTGTTTCGCACCCGCCTGACGCACAGCATCGAGGTGGCCCAGATCGCGCGCACGGTAGCGCGCGCCCTGGAACTCAACGACGACCTGGCGGAAGCCATTGCGCTGGCTCATGATCTCGGCCACACCTGTTTCGGTCATGCCGGTCAGGATGCTCTGAACGAGTGCATGCAGGCGCATGGCGGCTTCGAGCACAACCTGCAAAGCCTGCGCATTGTCGATCGCCTCGAAGAGCGTTACGGCGCGTTTGACGGACTCAACCTGATGTTCGAGACGCGCGAAGGCATCCTCAAGCACTGCTCGCCGGCGCGGGCGCGCGAATTGGGCGACCTCGGCCAGCGCTTTCTCGACAATCGCCAGCCATCGCTGGAAGCACAGATCTGCAATCTGGCCGACGAAATCGCCTACAACAACCACGACGTTGATGACGGCCTGCGCTCCGGGCTGCTAACCCTGGAGCAACTCCAGCAACTAAGCATCTTTGCCCGCCATGCGGCCGTGGCGGACGCTGAATTCCCACATATTTCAGGTCGCCGGAGGGTGCACGAGATCATCCGCCGAATGATCGATGCCCAGGTGACGGACTTGCTGGCCGAGTCTGCACGGCGCATCGCCGTGACGGCGCCGCGTACCCTGGAGGATGTGCGCACAGCACCTTCGCTGATTGCCTTCACCGATACGATGCAGGCGGAGCATCGGGCGCTCAAGAGCTTTCTGAGCGAACACTTGTATCACCACTATCAGGTTCTGCGCATGACCACCAAGGCGCGTCGGATCATTCACGATCTGTTTGCCACTTTCGTTGCGGAACCGCGCCTGCTACCGCCCCAGTATCAGCTAATGGCGACGACAGAGAGCGTCACGCGCGCCACCGCGGACTATATTGCCGGCATGACCGACCGCTATTCGATGAAAGAGCATCGTCGCCTGTTCTCCGTCGGCAATCCCTGAGGTGGTTCTCAGGAGGAGAGGACAAGAGCCAAACAGGGACACTCCGTAAGGCTGGGAAAGCCGAATTTATGAACAAGGCGAGACCCTCCCCTTTTTTATCCCTGGTTTGGGAACAAGGGGGTCGCCCACGGGTAAATCCCCCGAAATTCGGTACTCCGCGCAAATCTGCTCGGAAGGCATGCGGAGTGCAGTCTTGCGGGATCAATGCTGCATCGCAGCGTATTGAATTCGCCGGCTTTTGGCGGTATATTCGCACCTTAGTCCGCCCTTGAGAGCGGACCATCCAAGGCCGGGGAGCGGCATCGCCCCGGCTTTTTTGCCGACTGCATTTCCGAGGAAACACAAGATGGTCCTCCCCCAGCGCCAGGGTCTCTACGATCCTGCCAACGAGCATGATGCCTGCGGCGTCGGCTTCGTTGCCCATATCAAAAATCAGAAGAGCCACGCCATCATCGAGCAGGGGCTGCTGATTCTGCAAAACCTCGAGCACCGCGGTGCAACCGGCTACGACCCCTTGCTGGGCGACGGCGCGGGCATCCTGATCCAGATTCCCGACCGGTTCTTCCGTGAGGAAATGGCGCAGCAGGGCATCACCCTGCCGCCCTGTGGCGAGTACGGCGTCGGCATGGTGTTTCTGCCGCGTGGCGACGCCAGCCGGCGTGCCTGCGAGGCCGTGATTGAACGCGCGATCCGCTACGAAGGCCAGGTTCTGCTCGGCTGGCGCGACGTTCCGGTCGACAACAACGGCCTGGCCCAGGCGGCAAAGGACAACGAGCCGGTGGTGCGCCAGGTGTTCATTGGCGCCGGCGGCGGCATTGCCGACGTCGATGCGCTGGAGAGAAAGCTCTATATCCTGCGCAAGGAAACCGGACACACCATTCAGGCCCTCAAACTGCCCGATGGCAAGATGTTCTACGTGCCCTCGATGTCGGCGCGCACGGTGGTGTACAAGGGCATGCTGCTGGCCAGGCAAGTCGGCACCTACTATCGGGACCTGAAAGACCCGCGCGTGGTCTCGGCGCTGGCGCTGGCGCATCAGCGCTTTCCACCAACACGTTCCCGACCTGGGGTCTTGCCCATCCATTTCGCATGATTGCGCACAATGGCGAAATCAACGCGCTGCGTGGTAATGTCAATTGGATGCACGCGCGCGAGCGCGGAATTTCATCCGCGGTACTGGGCGAAGACGTGGACAAGATCTGGCCCCTGATCTACCACGGCCAGTCCGATTCAGCCTCATTCGACAATGTGCTGGAACTCCTGGTGATGGGCGGCTACAGTCTTGCGCATGCCATGATGCTGATGATCCCCGAGGCCTGGGCAGGCAATCCGTTGATGGACGAGCAACGTCGCGCCTTCTACGAGTACCACATGGCGGTAATGGAGCCGTGGGACGGCCCGGCCGCGGTGGCCTTCACCGATGGCCGGCAGATCGGCGCCACCCTCGACCGCAATGGCCTGCGCCCGGCGCGCTACCTGATCACCGACGACGATCTGGTGGTCATGTCCTCCGAGATCGGCGTGCTGCCGATCGCGCAGGAACGCATCGTCAAGAAGTGGCGTTTACAGCCCGGCAAGATGTTCCTGATCGATCTGGAGCAGGGCTGCATCATCGACGATGAGGAACTCAAGCGCACCATGGCCACCGCCAAGCCCTATCGGCAGTGGATCGAAGCTTCGCGCCATTTTGTCGACGACCTCCCCGAGGTCAAGTCGAAAGAAAAGCTGAGCGGGCCGTTGCTCAAGATCCAGCAGGCCTTCGGCTACACGCAGGAAGACTTCAAGTTCATCTTCGAACCGATGGCTTCGCAGGGCGAGGAAGCCACGGGCGCCATGGGCAATGACAGCCCTCTGCCGGTGTTGTCGGACCGGGCCAAACCGCTGTTCAATTACTTCAAGCAGTTGTTTGCCCAGGTGACCAATCCGCCGATCGATCCGATCCGCGAAGAAATCGTCATGTCGCTGATTTCCCTCGTCAGTCCCAAGCCCAATCTGCTTGGGGTGAACGAGACCGAGCCGACGCCACGCCTCGAAGTACATCAGCCGATACTTTCGTCGGCCGACATGGCCAAGCTGAAGAAGATCGATGACCTGACGCAGGGAGCTTTCCGTCCCATCGTGGTCGATATCACCACCCCCGCGGTCGAAGGCACGGCGGGCTTTTCCCGCGCCCTAGGCGAGGTTTGCACCCGCGTCGAGCGGGCGGTCGGCGCCGGCTATAACCTGATCATTCTTTCCGACCGCGGCGCCAACCACCAGCGCGCACCGATACCGTCGCTACTGGCCTGTTCCGCCGTGCATCAGCATCTGGTTGCGGCGGGCTTGCGCACCGCCTGCGGCATGGTGGTCGAAACCGGCGCGGCGCGCGAGGTGCATCATTTTGCGACGCTCGCCGGTTACGGCGCCGAAGCGATCCACCCCTGGCTTGCACTCGAGAGCATCGCCGCGATGGCCGGACAGTTGCCCGCGGACTTGCCGAACAAGCCGAGAGCCGCCGACGCCCAGAAGCGCTATACCAAGGCCATCAACAAGGGGCTGATGAAAGTGATGTCCAAGATGGGCATCTCCACCTACCAGTCCTACTGCGGCGCGCAGATCTTCGAGGCGGTCGGGCTGTCTTCCGATTTCGTCAACCGCTATTTCGCCGGCACACCCACGCGGGTGGAAGGCATCGGCGTCAAGGAAGTCGCCGAGGAAGCCTTGCGCACGCACGCCGCTGCCTGGAGCAACGATCCGGTGCTCGCCAACATGCTCGACTGCGGTGGAGAATATGCCTTCAGGGTGCGTGGCGAAGAGCATATGTGGACCCCGGATGTCATTGCCAGGCTGCAGCATGCGACGCGTACAGGCAAGTACGAGACCTACAAGGAATACGCCAAACTGATCAACGACCAGGGTCAGCGCCACATGACGCTGCGTGGCCTGTTCGAGATCAAACCGGCGGGTCCTGCGCTGGCCCTCGACGAAGTGGAATCCGCCAAGGATATCGTCAGGCGTTTTGCCACCGGCGCGATGTCGCTGGGCAGCATTTCCACCGAAGCGCACACCACGCTGGCCATCGCCATGAATCGCATCGGCGGCAAGTCGAACACCGGCGAGGGCGGAGAAGACCGCATGCGCTTCAAGCCGGTTGCGGCCGGTAGCACGCTGGCCGGCGTGATCGGCAGGAGCCGCATCGCGCGCGACATCGCGCTGAAGGCCGGCGACAGCCTGCGCTCGGCGATCAAGCAGGTGGCTTCCGGTCGCTTCGGCGTCACGGCCGAGTATCTGGCCAACGCCGACCAGCTCCAGATCAAGATGGCGCAAGGCGCCAAGCCGGGCGAAGGCGGCCAGTTGCCCGGCCACAAGGTGTCCGAATACATCGGCTTCCTGCGCCACTCGGTGCCCGGCGTGCAGCTCATCTCGCCGCCGCCGCACCACGACATCTACTCGATCGAGGACCTCGCGCAACTGATCCACGACCTGAAGAACGTCAACCCCAAGGCTGACATCTCGGTCAAGCTGGTGTCGGAAGTGGGCGTCGGCACCGTGGCCGCCGGCGTGGTCAAGGCCAAGGCGGATCATGTGGTGATTGCGGGTCACGACGGGGGCACCGGTGCTTCGCCGATTTCCTCGATCAAGCACGCGGGCACGCCCTGGGAAATCGGCCTTGCCGAAACGCAGCAGACCCTGGAGCTGAACCGCCTGCGCGGTCGCGTGCGGGTCCAGGCCGATGGCCAGATGAAAACCGGGCGCGATGTGGTGATCGGGGCCTTGCTCGGCGCCGACGAGTTCGGCTTCGCCACCGCACCGCTGGTCGTCGAAGGCTGCATCATGATGCGCAAGTGCCACCTGAATACCTGTCCGGTCGGTGTGGCCACACAGGATCCGGTGTTGCGCGCGCGCTTCTCCGGGCAACCCGAACACGTTGTCAATTACTTCTTCTTTGTCGCCGAAGAGGTGCGCGAATGGATGGCACGGATCGGCATCCGCAAGTTCGACGACCTGATCGGCCGCTCCGACCTGCTCGACATGAAGAAGGGCATCGACCACTGGAAGGCCAAGGGACTCAACTTCTCGAGCATTTTCTACCGGCAGCCTACCGTCGAAGGTGTTTCCTGCCGCCATAGCGAAGCCCAGGATCATCGCTTGTCGAGGGCGCTGGATCATAGCCTGATCGCCAGCGCCGAGCCGGCCCTGGAGCGCGGCGAAAAGGTGGTGATCGAATCGCCCATCAGGAACCAGAACCGCACCGTGGGCACGCTGCTGTCCCACGAAGTGGCCAAACGCAAGGGCCACGAGGGTCTGCCCGACGACAGCATCACCATCAAGTTCACCGGCACCGCCGGGCAGAGCTTCGGTGCGTTTCTTGCGCGCGGCATCACGCTGGACCTGACCGGCGAAGCCAACGATTACGTCGGCAAAGGGCTTTCCGGCGGCCGCATGATCGTCCGTCCGCCCCAGGGGTTCCGTGGCGTGCCCAGCGAGAACATCATCGTCGGCAACACGGTGCTCTACGGCGCCACCGAGGGCGCGGTGTTCTTCCGCGGTGTGGCCGGAGAGCGCTTCTGTGTACGCAATTCGGGCGCCACGGCAGTGGTCGAAGGCACCGGCGATCATGGCTGCGAATACATGACCGGCGGCACGGTTGCCGTGCTCGGCCTGACCGGACGCAACTTCGCGGCAGGCATGTCGGGCGGCATCGCCTACGTTTATGACGAGGATGGCATGTTCGCGCAGCGCTGCAACCTGTCCATGGTCGCTCTAGACAAGCTGCTGCCCGAGGCCGAGCAGCCTGATGATGGGATGCGGCATCGCGATCAGACCGACGAGGCGCAACTCAAGCGGATGATCGAGCAGCATGCCAGGCTGAGTGGCAGCGAGCGCGCCAGGATGCTCCTCGACAATTGGAACAGGGCGCTCGGGAAGTTCGTCAAGGTTTTCCCGCATGAATATCGTCGTGCCCTCAAGGAAATCGCGGCGACCCGACTGAAAGAGGCAGCCTAGTGAGCGCCTTCCCCCCAGCCCCCTTCCAGAGGAAGGGGGTGACTTCGGTCCAGTCGCCGCAAACGGCGTGGCGACTTCCATGCAATGACTTGCTGCCCCCTTGGGGCGGCCCTGCGGAGGCAGCGTAATGGGCAAGCCCACCGGATTCCTCGAATTCAAACGCATTTCCGAGACCTACGAAAAGGCGGAAATCCGCATCCATCACTATCGCGAATTCATCCCGCGTCTGACGGATCAGCAGGCCAGTGTCCAGGGCGCCCGCTGCATGGATTGCGGCATCCCGTTCTGTAACAACGGCTGCCCGGTGAATAACCTGATTCCGGACTGGAACGACCCGGTCAAGGGGCAAGTGGCGCGAGGCCATCGAGTCCCTGCATTCGACCAACAATTTTCCGGAATTCACCAGCCGCATCTGCCCCGCGCCTTGCGAGGCGGCGTACGCTGAATATCCCGCAAACCCCGGTCGGAATCAAATCCATCGAGCGCGCGATCATCGACAAGGCCGGCGAAAACGGCTGGGTGGTACCGCAACCGGCGACGCGCAAGACCGGCAAGAAGATTGCCATTGTCGGCTCCGGTCCCGCGGGGATGGCGGCGGCGCAACAACTGGCGCGGGTCGGCCACGCCGTCACGGTATTCGAGAAGAACGATCGCATAGGTGGCCTGGTGCGCTACGGCATTCCCGACTTCAAACTGGACAAGCGCCTGATCGACTGGCGCATGGCGCAGATGAAGGCCGAGGGCGTCAAGTTTGTCACCGGCACCATGGTGACCGGCGCCGCCCTGCCTGCGGGCGTGGTGAATGACGCGA
This sequence comes from Sulfuritalea sp., assembly GCA_016712985.1. Lineage (GTDB taxonomy): Bacteria > Pseudomonadota > Gammaproteobacteria > Burkholderiales > Rhodocyclaceae > Sulfuritalea. The sequence goes on from JADJQA010000001.1 coordinate 192,883, forward strand.
AGAAGACGCTCGGCGCCGAACAGTTGAAGCAGGATTTTGATGCCGTGGTGCTTGCCGGCGGCGCCGAGAATCCGCGCGATCTGCCTATCCTCGGCCGCGAACTCGAGGGTGTGCATTTCGCCCTGGAATTCCTCATCCCGCAGAACAAGGAAGTCTCCGGCGGCCGCAGGAACCCGATCTCGGTCCATGGCAAGCATGTGGTTGTGATTGGCGGCGGCGATACCGGTTCCGATTGCGTCGGCACCTCCAACCGCCACGGCGCGGCCAGCATTACCCAGATCGAATTGTTGCCGCGTCCGCCCGAGCAGGAGAACGGCGCACTGGTCTGGCCTTACTGGCCGTTACGGCTGCGCACCTCTTCGTCGCACGAAGAAGGTTGCGAGCGCGACTGGGCCATCGGCACCAAGGAATTCCTCGGCCACCAGGAGGGTCCGGATCGCGGCCGACTCAAGGCCATCAAGGCGGTTCGCCTGGAGTGGACGGACGGCAAGATGAAGGAAGTGCCCGGTTCCGAGTTCGAGATCGCCGCCGATGTCGCCCTCCTCGCCATGGGCTTCGTCAGCCCGGTGGGCGGCGTGCTCGACGCCTTTGGAGTGGACAAGGATGCGCGCGGCAATGCCAGGGCGGATACCGAAGGCGAACAGGCCTACAGCACCAATGTGCCCGGCGTGTTTGCCGCGGGCGACATGCGGCGCGGCCAGTCGCTGGTGGTCTGGGCGATTCGCGAAGGTCGCCAGTGCGCGCGCACGGTCGACCGGTTCCTGATGGGTTCCAGCGTCCTGCCCAGGTGACATTGCCGTGAACGTCGTCATACTCGCCGCGGGGCAGGGCAAGCGCATGCATTCCGATCTGCCCAAGGTGCTGCATCCCCTGGCGGGCAAGGCTCTGCTGGGACACGTGATCGACGCCGCGCGCGCGATCGGCGCCGAGAGGATCTGCGTGGTCTACGGTCACGGCGGCGAACAGGTCCGCACCGCGCTCGATGCCCCGGACATCACCTGGGCGCTGCAGGAACCGCAACTCGGCACCGGCCACGCGGTGTTGCAGGCCATGCCGGCCCTGTCCGCGGCGGCGTCGCGCCCCGCGTCTGGCGGAACCCTGGTGCTCTACGGCGATGTGCCGCTGATTCGCGCCTCGACGCTGCGCCGCCTGATCGAGGCGGCCGGCGCCAACTCGCTGGCGTTGCTTACCGCGCATCTGGACAATCCGCGGGGTTATGGCCGGATTGTCAGAGTCGGTGGCGAGGTCCAACGCATCGTCGAGGAAAAGGATGCCGATGACGCGGAGCGCGCAATTCGCGAGATCAACACCGGCATCCTCGTCGCGCCCACCGCGGCGTTGGCGCGCTGGCTGCCGACGCTGGGCAACCGCAACGTGCAAGGCGAGTACTACCTGACCGACATCGTCGCCCTGGCGGTCGCCGACGGTATGCCGATAGTTACCGCCCACCCCGATGCCGCCTGGGAAACCGAAGGGGTCAACAGCAAGCTGCAACTCGCCGAACTGGAGCGCGTGCATCAGCGCAATGTCGCCGCGAGGTTGATGGAAGCCGGCGTGACGCTTGCCGATCCGGCGCGCATCGACGTGCGCGGAGAACTGCTGTGCGGGCGCGATGTCGGCATCGACGTCAATTGCGTATTCGAAGGCCGCGTCGAACTCGCCGACCGCGTGGTCGTCGGCGCCAACTGCGTGCTGAAGAACTGCCGCATCGGCAGCGGCGCGCGGCTTGCGCCGTTCTGCCATATCGAGGATGCCATCGTCGGGCCGGACGACATCATCGGCCCTTACGCCCGGTTGCGACCCGGCACCGAACTCGGCCGCGACGTGCATATCGGCAATTTCGTCGAAGTGAAGAACTCGACCATTGCCGATCACTCGAAGGCCAACCACCTCGCCTATGTCGGCGATGCCACCATCGGCAGCCGCGTGAATGTCGGCGCCGGCACCATCACCTGCAACTACGACGGCGCCAACAAGTTCCGCACCGTGATCGAGGATGACGCCTTCATCGGCTCCGACACCCAGTTGGTGGCGCCTGTCACCGTCGGCCGCGGCGCCACGTTGGGCGCCGGCACCACGCTGACGCGCAATGCCCCGCCCGATCAACTGACTGTTTCACGCGCAAAGCAGGTATCGATCGCCGGCTGGAAGCGGCCGGTCAAACAGAAGAAGGGATAGCCATGTGCGGTATCGTCGCGGCGGTTTCCGGGTTCAATGTCGTTCCAGTTCTCATTGAAGGCCTCAGAAAGCTCGAGTATCGCGGCTACGACTCCGCCGGCTTGGCCCTGCTCAATCCGACCCTGACGCGTCTGCGCAGCGTCGGTCGCGTCGCCGAACTGGCGGCGCAGGCCGAAGGGCAGGTGGCGCACCACGGCATTGCCCATACCCGCTGGGCGACCCATGGCGTGCCCTCCGAGCGCAACGCCCATCCGCATGTCTCCGCCGGACTCGCCGTGGTGCATAACGGCATCATCGAGAACTACGCCGAGCTGAAGCAGGCGCTGATGGCAGACGGCTATGTGTTCACCTCCGATACCGACACCGAAGTCATTGCCCATCTGATCCAGCAAACGCTGAAGTCGACCCCGGAGCTGTTCGCCGCGGTGCGCATCGCGACGGCGCGCCTGGTCGGCGCCTATGCCATTGCGGTGTTGCGGGAGTGGGACGACTGCATCGTGGTCGCGCGTCATGGCGCACCGCTGTTGCTGGGGCTGGGCGAGGGAGAAAATGGCGGCAACTATGCCGCGTCGGATGCCTCGGCCCTGCTGCAGGTCACGCGCCGCATGATCTATCTGGAGGACGGCGATGTCGCCGAACTCCGGCGCGATGGAATCCGGATAGTCGGCGCCGACGGCACGGCGGCAAACGTGCCCGCAGACCGTCCTGTGCATCAAAGCACGCTCTCGGCGAACGACGTCGAGCTGGGCGACTACCGGCATTACATGCAGAAGGAGATCTTCGAGCAGCCGCAGGCCCTGGCCGCCACGCTGGAAATGATCGGCGGCGCGCAAGCCCTGACGCCCAACCTGTTCGGCGTGGCCGGCCCGCAGATGCTGCACGACGTACCCTCGGTGCTGATCCTCGCCTGCGGCACCAGCTATCACGCCGGCCTCGTCGCGCGCTACTGGATCGAGCAACTGGCGGGCATCGCGTGCAAGGTCGAGATCGCCAGCGAATATCGCTACCGCGTCTCGGTACCGAACCCGCAGCAACTGGTCGTCGCGATTTCCCAGTCCGGCGAAACCGCCGACACGCTGGCCTCGGTCAAGCATGCCAAGGCGCTGGGCATGGGGCGCACGCTGGCAATCTGCAATGTCGCCGAATCGGCCATCGTGCGCGAATGCGCCTTGCGCTTCCTGACCCGTGCCGGCCCCGAGATCGGCGTCGCCTCGACCAAGGCCTTCACCACCCAGTTGGCTGCGCTGTTCCTGCTGGCGGTGACGCTCGCCAAACAATCCGGGCGCCTGACGCCGGAGCAGGAAGCCGGACACCTGGCGGCACTGCGCCACCTGCCGGTGGCGGTGCAGAAAGTGCTGGCACTCGAACCCAGGATCCAGGCCTGGGCCGCGCGCTTCGCCGACAAGCAGCATGCCTTGTTCCTCGGCCGCGGTCCGCACTATCCGATCGCGCTGGAAGGCGCGCTGAAGCTCAAGGAGATTTCCTACATCCATGCCGAGGGCTATCCGGCGGGCGAACTCAAGCACGGTCCGCTGGCGCTGGTGGACAAGGACATGCCGGTCGTCAGCGTCGCGCCCAACGATGCCCTGCTGGAAAAGCTCAAGTCCAACCTCAAGGAAGTCGCCGCCCGCGGTGGCGAGCTCTACGTCTTCGCCGACGCGGATTCGGCTGTAGACGAAGAAGCGGGGGTGCACGTGCTGCGCCTGCCCGAGCACTACGGCCTGCTGTCGCCGGTGCTGCATGTCGTGCCGCTGCAATTGCTGTCCTACCACGCGGCGCTGGTCAAAGGCACGGACCCTTCGACAAGCTCAGGGCGAACGATCAGTTACCTCAAAAAGTTCGCGCCAGTCGGCCGGTAATGGATGCCGGATTCTGTCGGCAGTCGAGAAAGTAGTCCCCGATGCCGGCCTGCTGCTTCTCGTAGAACGCATATCCTTCCAGCAGATCGGTTTCTGCCGAACGAGTAATCGCGACTCGCATCACCCGTTCTTGATTTGTGCGCGGATCCGCTGTTTGGCTTCGCTCCAGGGCGTTACGGTTTCTTCGCCGGCAGCCAGTCGGCGCAGCCGCTCGGCGAGAACATCGCCGTGCCATGCAGGTGAACTTGCGTCGTCCTTCGCCTCAAGGCTAAACGAGTCCCAAAGCGACTCCATCAACCGGAGTTTTTCCGTGACGGGCATGGCGGCGATATCGATTGAGGTCATGGCATCTCTCGGCTGAGTTTGTGAAGACCCGCTCATGCTAACCAAAGCGGGGAAGTTCTGCCGGCCGGAGAAGGCTCCCAGTGAGTGGGACGCACGGCGCTGGCGGTGGCGGGACGGCGCATCAATCCAGCCCACCTCGACTCGGCGGTGTGTAGTATGCGCATCATCGACAGGGCGGACATCTCCAGGCCGGGTTGAAGTGAACGGAGGGCAGCCATGAAATATCCGATTGCCATTGAACCGGGCGACGCCGATCACGCCTTTGGCGTTGTCGTGCCGGACCTGCCCGGCTGTTTCTCGGCCGGCGATACGCTGGATGAAGCCATCGAACTCTGGTTGGAGACGGTGATTGACGACGGCGGCGCGGTGCCCGAACCCCGGCCGATCGCCGCACACATCAAGCCATGCCGGAGTTTGCCGGCTGGGTCTGGGCAGTGGTCAGCGTCGATCTGGCGACTTTGTCCGACAAGGCGGAACGGGTGAACATCACCCTTCCTGCCCGCGTGCTGCGCAGGATCGATGCCGCGGCCAAAGCGGCCGGCGAATCGCGCTCCGGATTCATCGCGCATCTGGCGCTGCGGGGCTAACGCCGGGCCATTTTTCCCCATGCAGAACTCTGGTGCGACTGTAGATAGTGCCTGACCGAAAATTAAGCCGCAGCAGCAAAAGGATCCAGTCATTCTTGCGCGTGCCGAAGAATGTACGGCGGAGGGGTCAACGTGGCTGGGAGCGGAAATGCCAGTCTGATTTCCGATAACGGAGGATCTTCGCGCCAGAAGCGGAGCGGAATCGGACGATGAATTTCTTCCTTTCCGTTTGAAAACGGCGCAGGACACCAGAAAAGGTCGGCGAAGTCCTGCTTGGGCGTTGCCTTGACTCTTTCGTGGTTGAGACGAATGTGCATTACCCGACCGATACCAGCCTGCTCTTTGACGCCATACCGGCATCTTTGCCCGCGACCGATGGAAAACAGTCAGCACAACGACGGTCGGACGATAAACCTCATGACAATCGGGACGTTCATGGCGGGGCTCTCGCCAGAAAACGGGGTTTTCGGTCAGGCACTAGCTATTGCAGAGTGAGGGAACACCCCCTCCCGCAAGAGGCGAAGGTATGCACACACCCTCACCGCCGCAGCCCCCCGCCCCCCCCGCCCCGGAGGGGCCGCGCGCCCCGGGGGAGGCCCGCGCGGCCGCCGGGCGGGGGGCTCCCGCGCCCGCCCCCCGGGCCCGCCCGCCGGCGGGGGGGGGGAGCCCCCCCGCCCGGACCCCCCGACCGCCCCCGGACGGAGGCCGGCGACGCGCCCTCTCGGGCGGGCCGGGCCCCCGGTCCGCCCCGGCCAGGGCGGCCGGGCCCCCGCCGGCCCGGCGCTCGGGCCGGCCGGAGCCGCGCCGGCCGCCCGCCGCGCTGCCCCCGGCCGCCGCCCCGGGCGGGGCGCCGGCCTCCCCGCGGACGGGCCGCCCCCCCGGGCCGGCCCCCGGCCCGCCCCCCCGCCGCGGCGGACCGCCCGCCGCCGCCGCGGCGCGGGCCGCCCTCTTCGCCCGCCGGAGCGGCCCGGAGGCGCGCCGGCGGGGCGGGGGGGCCGGGGGCGCGGGGCGGCCGCCCGGGGGGCCGCCCCCGCGCGCGGCCGCGCGGCGCCGCCGGGGCCCGCGCCCCCGGGCCGGGGGCCGCGGCGCCGCGCGGCCGCCGCCCCCCCCCCCCCCGGTCGGGTTGGCCCCCCCGGGAGCGCGCGGCGACGGGGCGCCCCCGGCGTCCCCCCCGCCGCCGCCCCGCCGCCGCCCGCAGCCGAGGGGGACGGCCGGCCCGGGGCCGCCGCCCCGGCGCGCCCGCGGGCGACGCGCCCGCGGCCGCCGGCCCCGCGGCCGGCTGTTCCCCGCCGCCGGCCGCGCGGCCGCGCCCCGCGCCGCCCCCCCGCGGCCCCGGCAGGCCGCGCCCGCGGCGGGGCCCGCGCCCGCGCCCCCCCCCCCCGAGCGGACCCCAGCCGGGGCCTCCCGCGCTATCTCAGGTCCGCCTTCGCGTGCCCGGGGAATGTTTCCCGCATGGGTGGGTTGCTCGCTGCCGAATACGAAGGGGGGTGTCTTCAGTCGCTCCCCCGCTGGGTGCCGCAGGGGGCCGGCTGCGCGCTCACGCCGGGCGCGCCAATTTCTATGTCTTTGCCCCGGCGTCCCGCCCGCCCTCGCCGCGTCGCGTGCGGTGGGCGGGCGGGCCTCCCCGCGCGGTGCGCCGGCTTGGTGCTGGCCTCTTCGCGGCGCCTGTTCATCCAGTATTCCCGCGCTTCGGGCGGCGGGCGGCAGTTCCTGCTGGAGGCGGTGCGCTTCATGGACGGCGCCTGTGGTCGCTGCGTGATCGACAACAGCAGTGTCATTCTCGCCGGCGGCGCCAGCGCGTACGTCATCGCACCGGGTGGCGGCGTTTGCCGCCTGCCGCAGGGTTCCCGTTCTGGCCCACCGCGTCGGCGACCCCGATCGCAAGGGGCGGATCGAGAGGAATTTCGCGTTCGTTGAATCCAATTTCCTGCCGGCACGGGGTTCCGCCGCTTCGCCGGTCTCGGCGTGCAGGCACGACGAATAGTGCCAGCAGGTGGCAATGCCCGCCTCAGCCGGGCCTGGGGTCATCACGGAAACCGCGTCGTGCTGGAGAGCCGTCGTGCGCCTTGCGGTGGTTCTGCCTCCGGTGCGCGCACGCTCGGGCGCGTGGTCGTCTCAGCGCTTGTCTCGCTCGTACCGCCGCTTTCCGGTTCCCGGCGTCTGGTCGGGCAGGCGGTGCGCTCTACAAGTTCCCCGCCGGGTGCGGTCCCTCGTAACCACGCGGCGGTGGCGCGCTCTGCCGCGTGTCGGCAAACGCGTGTCCGCGTCCCGTCCGGGGCATCATCACGCGCCGATCCGGGCGCCTCGCCTGCCGGCTCTGGAACTCCAGTTGCGCCAAGAGGCGCCCGAACTCGCGGCGTATGTCCGCGCCCTCAAACAACGGGGTCAGGGGCGCGGCCTGCGCGTAACGCGTTTGTCTGCAGCGCACCTATCCGGCGGGGGGGCCTTCACGGCGGCAGTCCGCCGGGCGGCCCACCTATAAAGCATACGTCTGGGCCGTCTTGAGAAACTCATCGCACGGCCGTGGCCCGGCCCGTTTTCTTCGCCACAGGGATGAGGTGCGTGAGGCGCTCCTGCCCAACTCGCGGCCTTTGCGCGCTTGCCCGGCTCGCCGCTTTGTCCTCGAGGGACTGGCGCGCGCGGGCCTGGGGCCGGTGGTCGGGGTGTCGGCGTCCTGTTCGCCGCACAGTCGCTCCTGCCGCGAGGGGCGCGGCGCTGCTGGCCAGGCGAAACTGCACGGCCGTGGCGCTGGCGCCTTTCCGGCCTGGCGCGTCAGCCCAGCTCGTCGCGCCCAGTCCGGGCCTGGCCGGTCTGGGTTCCTGCGTCGTCATGAACATCCTGTCATCGGTCCGCCGGGGCAGGCTGGCCGGTTCGCGTCGCTCTGCTGCGCGGGGCGTGTCTCTCCGTCTCGGTCGCTTCTATAACGCAGGTCCTCTCGTGAACTGTATGCTTCGCTGGCAGTCGCTCCACCACCAAACTGCTGGTTCTTCGGCGCGAATTCAGCCGCTGGTGATTGATAGGCTGAATATCTGTCCCTCAAGCCCAAAACAGTCAATGCGTTCTTCCGCCTCTGGTCGGCGCTATGACCGCGCATCGCCATCACGACGACAGAATGCCAGGCCGGCCGCTGGTTCCGCTGTTCAACAACAAGCCTCTGGTCGATGCGCTGATCGATCGCTTCCAGCATCACTGCATTACCTTGCGCATCGACGGGCCCTCCTTGCGCACCTCCGCTCCCGCTACCAAAGCGCACGACAAGAAGGCGTCCTGAGCGTCTTCACCTCCGTTCAGGCGGCGAACTGAACCGCCGCCGCGGGGCGCCGCCCCGCACCCCGCACTCGCCGTGAGGCAACCCCCGGGGATGGAAAAACCCCCATCCCCGGCCGTTGCCGCGAGCGTATCCGCCGTCCAAGGCGTCAAGGGGCTTTCGCGGCATAAACGCGCGAGGCAGAATGACCTCTCTACTCCCCCCGTTTCAGGTCGCTCGCATTGTTACGGTCCCTTGCCCCTTTCGGCTAACTGCCGCGCGCCCGCAGGTCGCTTTGCCGCCGGCACGGGGTCAGGTTTCGCGAGCGGTGGGGCAATCTCGCAAATGACTGATTTTTCCCTCCCCCCTTGTGGCTGGCGTATGCACACATCTCTCCCGTCATTCCGGCGCAGGCCGGAATCTAGTGGACGGGGACCGCAAAACATCGATTTACCCTGTATGTTTTGGCTTTTCTTGCCGAAGACCGTCCCGAAGTCCATCGCCTCAGCCCTTCTGGACCCCGGCTTTCGCCGGGGAGACGGTGCCGTTGAGATGTGTGCATACGGTAGCCCCTTGTGGGAGCGGGGCCGGGGGAGCGGGCGCGCGAGGAAGAATCAACGGCTTACCCCTCTCCCTAACCCTCTCCCGAAAGGGGAGACGGAACTTGTGTGCATACGGCAGCCCGCAAGGGGCGAGGGGAGAAGTTGCTCGCGGCAATTGGTACAAACTTTCAAAATAAAGCCCAACGACCGTCATCCAAGCTTGTTCAACGCATCCTCCAGGCTCTTCACCGTGCGCTCCGGCTGGTGCAGTTTTTCGAGGCCGAACAGGCCGATGCGGAAGCTGCGGAAATCCGCGGGTTCGTCGCATTGCAGCGGAACGCCGGCTGCGGTCTGGAGTCCGAGGTTGAGGAACTTTTTGCCCGACTGGACATCCGCATCCGCGGTGTAGCTGACCACCACGCCGGGGGCCTGAAAACCTTCGGCGGCGACGCTGGGGAAGCCCTTGCGGACCAGCAGTTCGCGCACCTGGCGGCCGAGTTCCTGCTGCTCGCGGCAAACCTTGTCGAAACCGTAGGCTTCGGTTTCCAGCATCACGTCGCGCAGGGTGGTAAGGGCATCGGTGGGCATGGTCGCGTGGTAGGCATGGCCGCCGTTTTCGAAGGCTTCCATGATCTGCAGCCACTTCTTCAGGTCGCAGGCGAAGCTGGTGCTGGTGGTGACGTCGATCCGGGCGCGGGCGCGTTCGCCGAGGGCGACCAGGGCGCAACAGGGCGAGGCGCTCCAGCCCTTTGCGGGGCGCTGATCAGGACGTCGACGCCGTTGGCGACCATGTCGACCCACACCGCACCGGAAGCCACGCAATCGAGCACGAACAGGCCGTCCACCGAGCGCACCGCGGCGCCGACGGCGCGCAGGTAATCCGGGGGCAGGATCATCCCGGAAGCGGTTTCGACATGCGGCGCGAATACGACATCCGGCCGCTGCTGGCGGATCGCGGCGACGACTTCATCGATTGGCGCCGGAGCGAACGGCGCCTGGCTGCCGCTGCCAATCCGCCGCGCCTTGAGGACGATGGTCTCGGCGGGAATGTTCCCCATTTCGAAAATCTGCGTCCAGCGGAAACTGAACCAGCCGTTGCGGATCACCAGGCACTTCTTGCCGGTGGCGAACTGGCGGGCGACGGCTTCCATGCCAAAGGTGCCGCTGCCTGGCACGACGACGGCGGACTTCGCGTGGTAGACGCTTTTCAGGATGCGCGAAATGTCCTTCATCACGCCCTGGAAGCGTTGCGACATGTGGTTCAACGCGCGGTCGGTATAGACCACCGAATATTCGAGCAGGCCCTGGGGATCGGGCTGGGAAAGCAAAGCGGCCACGGCGGTTTCTCCTATGTTTTCTCGATATTGCTGTTGCGGGACGTGCAGCATAGCGCGACGCGATGCGGATGCGCCAGTCTCCACGATAATAGCGGGCAGGCGACCGGACCGACCCGAGCGCTGCGTATTTCTGCAAAGTACGGTACGCTTGCGTCCCCATGGACCAGCACATCGCCAACGGCACCCTGCGGGACTTTGATGGACGCGAGCGCGTCTATACCGACGGCTACTGGATCAAGACCTACAAGGTGCCGGAAGACACGCTCCACGCCAAGCGCCAGCTCATCGAAGCGCTCACCCGCCGTCTGTTCCACCACACCGAGCACGGCCTCAACGTCCCAGGCCGCAGGCTGGCCGAAGCGCAGCAGGCCTACGAGGAAGAAACCGATTCCGGCAAGAAGCGGGTCAAGGGCGCCATGTATGCCGGCACCCTGTTCAACCGCGCCACCGAAATCTTCACGCGCCTGGTGGACCTGCAGGCAGCCGGTGTCGAAATCTCCTCCAGCAATGACCTGATGCGTGAATGCGGCCGCTGCCTGCAGGATGCCCTGGCCCTGTGCGGCCTGGTGCTGCACCGCAGCGGCGAGGAGGGCATCGACGAACTGTGGGGCGAACCCTTCCGCGCCTTTTCGGTTCCCCTCGAGGCCTTTTACGCAACCCGCTATGTGAAGATCGCCCAGGCCATGCGCGCGATCGACAACCTGGCCGAAACCCTGCAACGCACCTTCAACACGCCCATGTTCCCCGGCATCGAGCCCCTGATCCGCGACTTCGCCGAGGCCGCGCGCAACAAGGTGGAAACCTTGCGCACCGATCGCGACATCTTCGATATCTGGGCCGAGATGGTCACCGCCGGAGAGCGCCTCGCCAACTTTCGGCCCATCATGCAGGACCCGAACGACGAGCACGAACAGCGCGTGGCCTCCTTCGGCACTCAGCTCATCTGCAACGGCCGCGACCTGATCTTCCACATCGTCCGGGCGCGGGTAGCCATGCCCAAGAGCACCCGCGATTTCGTCGCGCGCTGTGAAACCTATGCGGCCACCGGCATCGTGACCATGATGCCGATTCCGTTGCCGGGTTAGGGTCAGCGCGGTTTCAGGCCGTCGTTCAGTGCCGCGCGATAGACCCGCAGCGCCACCTGTGCGTCGTTCGCTGCGTACAGAATCTGCCGCCCGGTGAGCCGCGGATTGGCCCAGTTGGAGGTGGTGGTGCGTTTGGATTTCTGCAGACGCCTGCCGAAATACTTTGCCACGGCGGTCTTGGCGCCGAGGCTGTGCTTGCCGGTCTCGTTGAGCAGGGCGCGCGACAGATCGAGGATGTTCCGCGCTTCTATGCCGAGGCGCGAGCGCAGTTGCGCAAGATCGCTTTCGAGCCCGAAGCCGACCTTGAGTATCTGCGCCGACTCGAGGATCGCCTTGATGCCATCCAGATTGGCCAGGCCGCCGACCGGAAACAGGTAAACCCGGCTGGCGGTTGCCAGTTGGATCAGGTGCGGCCCGCTGGATAGCTCGCCCTTGCTGAAAGTCGGCTTCGACTCCGTGTCGAAGCCGATGACGTCCTGCACCCGCAGGGTCTGGCAGGCTTCGGCCGCGGCTTCGGGCGACGTGACCAGCACCACGTCGTCGAGGGTAACGCCCTCGTAGAGCGGCAGTTCCGCATCGCTGGCAATGCCTGGGGTCATCATGTTCAAAGTGGTCCGCCGTCTGGAAATCCGCTGAATCGAACCCGGCGCAGGCAGCTTGCCCGCCGGGGGTGGGGGGCCGCCAAGACGGCGACTTGCTTCAAGTCTATAGGACCATTTGGGCAAGTCAGTCTACAATCTGCATTCCTTACTGTCCGAGTCCTCAGGCATGGCCGAAACCGCATTCTGCTACCACTGTCGCCAGCATCACCCGAAATCGGAGATGCGCCAGATCGAAACCAAGGCCGGCAAGCGCTGGCGCTGCATCCGCAGCATCGAAGCCACCCGTCAGGGCCAGGCCGCGCGCGAAGCCTACGGCCGCCAGGTGTCCGAGATGAACAAGTCCGAAGCGCAAAGCCGGGCGCGACTCGCCAAGCCTATCGTCGCCTGACGGCGGCGCATCATGCTGCGCGGGCTTGCCGTCCTGCTGCTGGCGATGCTCACGGCCTGCGCGCCGCTACCCTCGGGCCAGGGGCGCCGGGCGCTGTGGCAGCCTTCGCCGAATTTCGACCAGCGCCGGCCGAATTTCGTCATCCTGCACCAGACCAGCAACGGCAACGTGGCAACGGCCCTGGCGACCTTGACCGACCCGCAACGCGGCGTCAGCGCCCATTACCTGATCGGCCGTGACGGCGCGCTGCTGCAACTGGTCGATGAAGCGTCCCGCGCCTGGCATGCCGGCGAATCCTGGTGGGGCGGCAGCACCGATCTCAACTCGGCCTCCATCGGCATCGAACTCGACAACACCGGCGACGAAGCCTTCGCCGAAGCGCAGATCGTCGCCCTGCTTGGCTTGCTTGGGGAACTGCGCACGCGCCATCGCATCCCGCCGGCGAATTTCCTGGCTCACGGCGATGTCGCGCCGACGCGCAAGGTCGATCCGGGCCGCCTGTTCCCCTGGCAGAGGCTGGCCATGCATGGCTTCGGCCTGTGGTGCGAGACGCCGCCGCCGGCCGCGCCATCCGGCTTCGATGCGATGCTGGGCCTGCAGGCATTCGGCTACGACATCGTCGCCCCGAGCGCCGCGCGCCGGGCCTTCCGCCGCCATTTCACCGGCACTGAAGCCGACGCCGAACTGGCGCCCGGCGAGCAGGCCCTGCTGCACTGCCTGCTGCAAAGGAAACTGCTGCCCGCATCGCGCGGCCGGACGCAGGCTGCCGAACCGGAGTAAGACATGACTCAAACCCGCTACGCCGAGGTTACCGCCTACATCAGCAAGGACGGTTCCGAGATTCGCGAGCTGATGCATCCGTCGCTGCACGGCAACCGGCTGCAAAGCCTGGCGGAGGCCACCGTCCAGCCGGGAGCGCGGACACAACTGCATCGCCATGCGCGTACGGAAGAGCTGTATCACGTCAGCGCCGGCAACGGCCTCATGACGCTGGGCGATACCTGCTTCACAGTCGGCGCCGGCGACACGGTGCTGATCGCACCCGGCACGCCGCACCGCATCGAAGCCACCGGTGCGGAGCCCCTGCGCATCCTTTGTTGCTGCAGCCCGCCCTACTCGCACGAGGATACCGAACTGCTGGAGCGCTGCTGATGGCAGGCAACCTCCTTGCCGACCTGCCCATCGCGCCCGAGGCTGCCAGAGCGCCTGGAAATCCTGCTGGCCCGACCCGGCTGCGCATCGAACGCATCGTCTCCAGCGGCCAGGCGAGCCCGCAGGGTTTCTGGTACGAAGCAAGCCGAGACCGAATGGGTGCTGCTGGTGAGCGGTGAAGCGCTGCTGCGCTTCGAAGATGAATCCGAAGCCCGGCGCCTGCGCCCCGGTGACTGGCTTTGCATCGAGCCGCAACGGCGCCACCGCGTGGAATGGACGACCGCGAACGCGCCAACGGTCTGGCTCGCGGTGCATTGCACACCGGGGATCAGGGTTTGACGGGTAGTGATCGCGGCTTGATCCGACGAAAGCTGTCCGATCGGATCGAGACTCGGGAATCGCCTTTGCGGGCCGCAGCCTGTCAGGGCCGAGATCAATCGATGCGGCTGAATGATCGCTGCTGACCCAGGACCTGCCGGTCGGGTACCCGAGGGCCGAATGCCTGGTTCAGACTGATTGCTGCCGGTCAAGTTGTTCGGGGCACTGACTCTTCAGTGCCCATTGCGGCCTGATGCCTATTTCATAGCGAATGACCGGTTCACGTCAGATAAGAGTCACTGGCAATGGCGAAGAGGTTTCTCCACCTGCTGATTCGAATCAATCCGCCCCTATTCCGGCCTACCCAGGTTTCTGCGCTTGCCGTGAATGGCACGCTCCGCAGCCTCGTGCAATGCACGGAAACGGCAATAGTCGAAATAAACTATCGCACCGCTGTGCCAACCCTAGCCTTTGTTTCCGGTGAACCCCTTCTTCACCTCTCGCTTGCCTCATGAGCCATGCGCGCCAACACCTCGATACGATAGCCCGCTTCCTCATTGGGACGCTTGACTTCCCACAGTTCGGCAAGAATGGGGTCAGGCGCGGTATCGACGCGCGCGGGTCAAGAACCAGATCAGTCATCTCATCACCTCCAGCAACTCTTCCGGCGTTGTCAGTAGGGCCGGTACCTTGCCGCAAGAACGCACGGCATCCAATATTCTCACTTTAGCATCCGGACCCACCAGATGAGCAAAATTCCAACTCACGGGATCGGGGCGCCACTCGTTCGCCAATGCAATGCAGCGCATCTTCCGCGGTGGGTGGCAATGCGCCCGCTTCAATCAGCCGCCGGGCCAGTGTTTGTGCTTCAGACTGACGGGCACTATATCAAGGCCGCGCAGGACTTCCAGTCGGCGCGCCGCCGCAGGTCATCGCCGCGTGCGGCCTCCCCAACCACCAGTTCGGCACCGCCAGCGTCCAGTGATCGGCGGCGATATTCCACCAGTCAGCGTCCATGTCTGGCGCGCCGCCGTCACTACATCGCGGCTCGGCCAAGCCGTCAGGTAGGAAATAACCGACGTTTCGATAGACTATCGGCTTCGTCCGTAAGCACGCCTTGCGAACTATCCATGATACTCATGGGAGCCTCCTTCTCCAGCCACCGACCAAGCCCCCGATTTCATCGATGGCACGGGCCGCGCACTCATAGCGGGTCAGATCAAGATAACGCAGGTCCATCGCCAGCCGAAAAAGAAAGCGTAGTCTTGCGACCGTCGGGGCAGATTACACCAAAATTGGTGGTGCCTAAGCGAATTGGGAGCCGGAAAGCGGCCGATCGTCTAAGCCATACAAGAATTGAAGATCCCGCAAGGGGCCGCTCGCGTATGCATAATGGATGGCCGCTGTTCGGCGTGGTAGAAGGCGGGAGGGTGCCCACAAGAGCCATTCGAGGTCAGTACAAACGAATGGCCGCTTCCTAATGTAAAGGAGCCTGCCGGCGCAGTGGCGGAATCGTTGGTCCTAGTATCTTGCAAGCCATCGAACTGCCGACCGGACCGCCCGGTTGCGCTTGTCGACACACGGGAGTCCGGCAATGTATTTTCGACTGCCGCGATGTTCTGCGAATCCATTCGCCAGCGCTGCCCTCCTGAATTCCTGCAGCCATGAGAACAATGCCGGGTAGCGGACGTGATGGCGCTTCGCAGCTTCGCCGTGTCAGATCTCCCCAGGAGGAGGCGGCGGGAAACCACGGGGTCGGGCTCGCCGATTGCTGTCGCGAGCAGGGGCTTCGCGCTGATCAGCATCTCCCGACACCGAAAGGCCGGGATTAAATCCATCCTGTGCCTTGCGCGGCCTCAAGTCCTTGCGCAACACATCCATCGCCCCGCCCGCCGAGAATCTCAAGCGAGCGGCCGCGTCTGCAAAGAGTCCTGCGAGCGCTTTGTCGAGAACAGCACCGGCAGCCACCGCCTCGTCAAGACACGGCGACGCCGACGATGGCGAGCTGTATGCGGATTTGCATTGGCTGAGCGACGGGTACTCTCGCCCCTTGTTCTCCGCATCGCAGATGGCCTCAATATCTCGATACCGTTTCCGCTCGCGCCTATACTTCACGATGCTCGCGACGAGAGGGAACTCCCCAGCTATCTGCTCCATCTGTGCCTCACCGAGAGGCCGAGCCGTCTTCTCCCAGATGCCGAGCTTCCGCAGTGCTCCCGTCGTGCTTTTGGGCGAATCAACGTCAAACTCACACCCGGCGGCGCGAAGACAGCCGCTTTCAGGGCTTCAGCACTAGTCTTTGTCGCCCTGCCCACGGCCTTCATTCGAACCATGTCGATTCGAACGCCGTCGCGCTCACGCTCGACCAGCAGTGTTTCAACGCGCATCGATCCTTCGATGAACTGCTGCTCGGCTCCCTGTTTGCGTAACTCCTTTGTCAGTACCGCGTACAAGCGTAGGGCCATGTCGGCATCACAGCACGCATGCTCCACGAGTTCCTTGAACGGCCTGTCCAAGAACGTCTGGCCCTCGCCCACAATGTCTCGATACCGCTTGACCGACATCCCCAACAGTTTCTTCGCGAGCGCGGCTAGGTTCCAGAAGTCCCAATCTCCAAGCATTCATGGGCCGCCAGTAATGTGTCGAAGTGCACCGCCTGAAGGTCAATTCCGTGGCGCTGGAGCACGCTAAGTTGTATTTGAGTTGTGCCCCACGAGCTTGAGCTTGCGCGATAGGGCCGCCTTGAGTCCGGCGCGGACGTCCTCAGGACTCAACCCATCAAGGTCGGAATGCATCATTGGAACGTAGAACGCCTGACCGTCCTTCACCGCCGGGAAACACCGTAGAAGGTAGCGTGACGAGGATCTTTGCCGCTTGTCTCGGTGTCGATCACACACTTCAGCCTGTGACAGGCACTGCTCAAGGGCATCAGGTCCTCAACGCGGCGAATCGCACGGTAGTCGTCGTACCCTCGGACGATGCAGCAACGCCGATCGCGCTTGCCGCAGGCAGTGGCAGCATCCGGACCAAGGACAAGAATCCGTATGCCTTCAACGCCGTGACGCTTGCGTCGGAGTCTTCAACAAATACGCCTCCGTGGCTCGTCGCTGGCGCGGGCACGACCGCAGGACGAATCCGCAGCCCCTTTTCGATTTGGAGGAGAGCATCGCTCTTGGGCGCGAGCTTTCGCTTCCAATCGGCCGTGGGCATGCTCGACGAGTCTGCAATGGCGGCTTCGAGGCTTCCGTAGACTTCGAGCAAGCGAACAGCCTGCCGTCGCTTAAGCGGGGCATCCTTTCCGTCAGAAAGGGCGAGCACGGCAGGCACCCATTCGGGGCGGATCCCCGCGTCGACCAGCGTCTTCTTTGTGATGACCTCCGCATCGTCACCAACGCTTGGAATCAGAACTCCGAGATTATCGCCGACCAGTTGTTGCACCGCGGGATTGTTGCTTATGATCCAGTGCGCCGACGACGCAACCTGAGCGCATATGTCCATGACCCGAGCGTCGTCGACCTGAAGACACCGGCGTTGATCTGGCGCAGGGGGTAGCAGGTCATCGACAACTTCTTTGCTTGTTGTCGCAAGGCTCTCTTCGCCGACGACAATCGCGGCATTTCGAATGCCGAACTTCCTGCGGATCCGCAGCAAGTCCTCCACCCAAACGTCCGCGTATGATCTCGGCCCTCCTTGTCGACAAGAAGTGGTGCGCCCAGGAATGCCGCTTCGCTAGCTTTGAACAGGAACGTGCTGTCGATGAGGAACTGCGCGTTGGTTACCATTCGCGATAATTCCCCGAACGAAGGTTGTTGGTGTCGTGGAAGAAATCGACGTCCCAGATCTTCGTGCCGGCGCGCCTGGGGTTCTCTTTGAAGAAAGCGTTCCTTTCGACGAAGTGGGAGGATACAGCGGTCTTGAGCTCGACGACAGACTGATAATCGGAATGATGTCCGCGGCACGTTTCATCCCGCTGAACACGGCCCACGTCGAGCTGCGCGACGTGGGTAACGGAACGAGCTGGACCGTGGGGCCGAAGCCAGCCTCGCGCGTCTGGGCGTTGAAGGCATCCAGCCATTCGACCAGTGAGGATGGATCTGTGCCACGAGGCGGCATCCCATGTGAGAAAGATACGCGCGGCAGTGGAGTGCTGGTTGAACAGGATCTCGATCAGGTCGATCATTGACTGCGTGTCCTTGGCCGGACTGAACAGCCAAGTGACCTGATTTGCGGTGGCGCTCAAAGCGCCTGCCATCGTAATCGAGCCTTTATGCGCCTGCAATTGCGGTACGGTTGGCGTGTCGCCTTCGCCGCGAACGTCCGGCCGCCGTACTTCTTCACGCGAAGTGGCCCGCGTCGCGAAGAAGAAGATCTCGTCGGACTTGAGATTCTGAAGCGTGTTGAGAACCTGCTCGACCTTCTCTCGGTATTCTGGATCCGGACTCGTCAGTACGCGCCTTGCCTTCTTAATCGAGTACCCCGCCTGTTGTATGGCTCTGCCGACGCTGGACCGCGAAATCTGCTCTCCGCTGTTGGGTGATACGCCTTCGCCAAGGAGATCAGGTTCCAGCTTGCGCGGCTGATGCCGAACGAACGGGGGCGATCATGAAGGATATCGAAGTCGTTTCTTCCTCTGTTCCTGCGGCCTCTCGCTCGCCGGGGCTTCGCTTCTTTCTTGGTGGATTGAGCCGACCATCCCGCGGTGGTTGAATGCACGATCCAATGCTGGATTACGCTGACCGGTCGCTCGATCTTCTCCGAGATCTTCTCGACAGAAAGGCTGCGATTCTCGAGGACCGTGACAGCCTTCTCCACAACGTCTTGTCGTTCAATGCGCGCCACTTGAGGAGCGTGGCGTGGTCCTCTGCTCGAACGAATCGAATGACGGAGGATGTGTTGCCGCTTGGCGGCGGGGGCTTGATCGTCGGTGCATTCTCCTGAAGCAGTCGCCGCTGTATGCTGGACAGCGGGCTCGAGTACTGAAGCAGATTCTTGCCTCGATGTGAGATCATCGACGGGAGCGTCCTCCCGTCTTGGTGCGGAGATGTCCCGAGGAGAGTGAGGCGGAATTGGTGCTCCTCGCCGAAGTCGAAGATGAAGTCGAACTCGGTCCTGGCGCCAGCTTGAGATAGTGCAGACGGATCGCGCACGACACGCACGTGTTCGCTGAGTCAACAAGTAGTCCGAGTAGTTCGGATCGCCCATGTGAACATAGACGATGCCGCCAATGTGAAACTCGTAGAGATGGTCCTCTTCCCAGCCCAGCAGATCGAGGATGATGGTTGCGAACTGCTCAAGGGTAGTTTTGTCAGAGACCTCGAACACGCGGTCCCAATTCTCGAGCGTGGCTGATCGTGAAGAGCCTGGGTATGATCCGATTTGGTCGGGGAAGTACTCAAGGCGCAATATGAGGCCATTCGGGATTCGCTTGGGTGTCCTGGCCTCGGCGATGAGCTCCTTCGTTGCTGCTGGGAGTTCACTGGTCTGGCCGGGCATATCCATTTTGATCACCATTCGCGGTAGTTTCCGGACGAGAATCGGAGTCGGACCCATTTAATTCCTTGTATTCTCCGTCCCCCTGCGCGATCACTCGCGGCAGAAGGATAGGATATCCAACGCGACTTCCGCAAGGGTATTTCGTACCCGGAAGCAGCGTGAGCGGTCGTGATTCGGGGGCTGCATGCCGCTGGCGCCTGAAAACCGCGCCAGAATTGCATCGTAAGCGCCGTCCATGGCCCATCGGATGGCCGCGAAGCGCTCTGGTGACCCATGGCACGAGCGGTCCCCGCCGAGCGAGATTGGATCCTCGTCAAGCTGTTCTTACCACGCGACGCTGATCGGGATTCGCAATCCGGTGCTGGCTGGGCCTTGGGGTCGAAGCCGCTCTGCCTGGCATCCCATCTCCCACAGTGGAGGGCGACGGGCTGGTGCGATGCGCGGGGGTGACGGAGGGATGATCCGCATTTGTGTGCCCACACCCGCCAGATGGCTGCTATGGGTACTGAACCTGCCGCTCGGAAGCGATGTCTTGCAGTGCCCGCAATGACGGCTCCTGGCCGTCAGCCGGCAGCCAGGAATTCGGCACCACCGTCCGCTATCGCTGCCAAGCCGCCGCTCGCCGCCAAGGCTGCGACCGCGTCGTTCTGGCGCGGGTGGCCGTTCACCATGGACTGGCAATCAGCCAGCATGGATCGGCCCGACACATGCTCAGGCATCCCGTCAGTTCAACCCTGCGTTGCTATCACCATGCGCCCTCGCCAACGTCCGTCGCAGCCACGCTTTGCGGACTTCCTCCAGCACCCACATCAGCGCCGCTCCCGCCAATGCCAGCAGCCAGACATCCGGGCCGACGGGGGCTGTGCCGAACAGCCAGTTGCCGGCCGCGGTGTAGATGATGAACAGGATCACGCCCAACTCCGCCGCCAGTCCGAGCAATATGTAGGGGTTGCCGAAGAGCCCGAAGGACAACGAGGACTTGAACGGGTGGCGGCACAGGATGACATTCATCATCTGCATCACCACGATCGTCGCCAGGCAGGCCGAGGTTGCCTGCAGGTACAGCGGATCGGTTCGATCGAGACTGACGCCGTACTGCCAGCCCGCGGCGTCGAGCACGAAGAAGAATACCGCCATCGCCGCCGCCGCTTCCAGCATGCCGAGAAACAGGTAGGCACGGGCCAGCAGGTCCCATGACAGCAGCCGCTCCGTGCGCGCCCTGGGCGGCCGCTGCATCACGCCGGGATCGGGCCGCTCGGCGCCGAGGGCCAGAGCGGGCAGCATGTCGGTGCCGAGGTCGACGGCAAGGATCTGGATGATGGTCAACGGCAAGGGGATGCGGAACAGCACAAACGCGAGGTAGGGCACCAGTTCGGGAATGTTCGAGCTCAGGATGTAGGTGAGGAACTTGCGGATGTTGTCGAACACCGCGCGCCCTTCCTCGATGGCGGCGACGATGGTGGCGAAATTGTCGTCGAGCAGGATCAGGTCGGCGGCCTCCTTGGCCACGTCGGTGCCGGCGATACCCATCGCTATGCCGATGTCGGCGGTCTTCAGCGCCGGCGCGTCATTCACGCCGTCCCCGGTGACGGCGACGATCTCGCCCTTCTTCTGCAAGGCCTGGACGATCAGCATTTTCTGCTCGGCGGCGACACGGGCGAAGATGATCTCCCTAGCGTCGAGCGCGAGTTGCAGTTGTGCGGGCGATATCGAGCGCAACTGATCGCCGCTGATGACCGCCGGCTGCGCGGTTTTCACCAGGCCGATCTGCCGCGCAATCGCCAGCGCCGTGTGCGGGTGGTCGCCGGTGACCATGATGATGCGGATGCCGGCCGTGGCGCAGCGCGCGATGGCGTCGGGCACCTCGGCCCGCGGCGGGTCTTCCAGGCCGACCAGTCCGCTCAGGATCATGCCGCGCTCTTCGCTGGGCATGCCATCCCGAATGTCGCCACTGAGCGCGCAATGGGCGAAGGCCAGCACGCGCAGGCCGGCTTCGGCCATCTGCTGTTGAGCCGCCAGCAGGCGCGTCCTCGCCGCGGCATCGATCGGTATGACCCCGGCGTCGAACTGCACGAAATCGCAGGCGGCCAGCACCGTCTCCGGCGCACCCTTGCAGTAGAGCCTGTGGCCTCGCGGCGTGGCGCACAGCACCGACATGCGCTTGCGATCGGTGTCGAAGGGAAGCTCGTCGATCCGCTGGTAGTCGGAAAGCTCGCCGACCACCTGCCGTCCCATGCTCGCCAGCGCCACTTCCATCGGGTCGCCGAGCAGTTTCTGGTCAACGATCTTCAGGTTGTGGCAAAGCGCGGCATTGACGAACAGCTCGCGGTTGTCCTCGGCCAGGCTCGCTTGGGCGGCGAGATCGGTGAAGTCGAGAAAGCCTCCACCCAGCCACAGGCGCTGCACCGACATGCGATTCTGCGTCAGGGTGCCGGTCTTGTCGCAGCAGATCGTCGTCGTCGAGCCCAACGCCTCGACGGCGGGCAGGTGACGTACCAGCGCATTGCGCCGAGCCATGCGCTGCGTCGCCATGGCCAGCGATAGCGTGACTGTCGGCAGCAGGCCTTCCGGCACGTTGGCGACGATGATGCCGATGGCGAACATCAGGTTCTCCCAGGTCGGCAGGCCCATCGCCTGGCCGATGAAGAACAGCGCCACGCCCATGCCGGTGGCGAGCGCGGCGACGATGCGGGAAAGGCGCGCAATTTCGCGCTGCAGCGGCGACGCACCGGCGCCGGCCGTCTGCGTCAAATGGGCGATGCGGCCGAACTCGGTATGCATCCCGGTGGCGTACACCACCGCGCGGGCCTGGCCCGACACCACCGAGGTGCCGGCCAGCACCACGTTCTTCGCATACAGCGGCGAGTCCTCCGTGCTGGGCTCGATGCTGCGTGCCTTGGGCAGGGATTCGCCGGTCACCGTCGCGGTGTTCACGCGCAGCCCGAAGGCCTCGATCAGGCGGCAGTCGGCGGGAACCAGCGTGCCTTCCTCCAGCAGCACGATGTCGCCGGGCACCAGTTCGGTGGCGAGCATCTCGACAATCGTGCCGTCGCGCAGCGCCTGCACCTTCTGCGGCAACAACTGGCGCAGCGCGGCCACGGCCTGCTCGGCCTTGTATTCCTGCCAGAAGGAAAAGATGCCGTTGACGATGATGACGCCGACAATCGCCACGCCAAGACGGGCCATGCCCTGGCCCGGATCGAAATGCTCGGCGAGAAACGCCAGCGCGGCGCCGATCCACAGAATGATGGCGAAAAAGTGGGTGAATTCGCGGGCGAAGCCGAGCAGCAGGTTTTCGCGGTCCACTTCCTCGACATGGTTCGGCCCGAACTCCGCCAGCCGGCGCGCCGCCTCGGCCGCAGCGAGGCCGGCCGCCGTGGTCTTCAGGCTGGCGAGGGCCGCTTCGGCGCCAAGGCCATGGATATGCATATCGCTTGAAGACCGTGGTTAACCGCCCTCGACGCAGAGGACGCAGAGACGCAGAGAACGCAGAGGAAAGGCATTGCTCAACCAATCATTTGGTTTTCTCTGTGCCCTCTGCGCCTCTGCGTCCTCTGCGTTGAAAGCGTTAGCATCTGCGTTTTGCCTTCAACCCACTCCGAGGCGCTGCAGTCGCGCCCGCAGCACGGCGATCTCGTCGAGCAGATCGAGTGCCAACGCCACGCCGGACGGATTGATTTCCAGATCGCGCGACAGGCGCAGTGCCAGCCGCGCGCGGCGCAGCGAGTCACCGCTGAAGCGCCAGTCGGGCGGAGACTCGCCGACCGGTTCCAGTACTCCCTCGACGACCCAGACCAGCACCAGTTCCTGTTCCGCGCTGCACGCCTGGCACAGTTCCCGCAGCGTCAACTGGACGTCCTCTTCGACCACCGACCCGTGTATCAATGTCACCTTGCCCTGGTTCAAGATGGTCATCCCTTCCCTTGCGCCCTGGGCTTGAAATCAACGGCCTTCGCCTTGGTCCGGTAGGCGTCCCGCGCGCTCTCGCTGTCGGCCGGCGGCAGGGCGATCGTCAGCACCACGTAGAGATCGCCGGGCGGCGACCCGGGAATGCCGCGGCCTTTCAGGCGCAACTGGCGACCCGCCACCGAGCCGGGGGGAATCGTGAGTTGCACCGGGCCCTCGGGGGTCGGCGCCGCAACCGAGGCGCCCAGCGCGGCTTCCCAGGGCGCCAGCGGCAGGTCCAGATAGACGTCGCGGCCGTCGGCGCGAAACTGTGCATGGGGGTTGAAGGCGATTTCCAGGTACAGGTCCCCCGCTGGTCCCTCGCCCAGCCCCGGACCGCCCTGGCCGGCCAGGCGCAGGTGCTGGCCGGCGCGGACGCCTTTGGGAATGCTGACGTCCAGCGTGCGATCCTGCATCGTCACGCGACCCTGCGCATCGAGCATCGGCATGCGCAACGAAACGCTGCGCCGCGCGCCATGATAGGCGTCGGCCAGATCGATCAGCACTTTGGCATGGTGATCCTGGCCCTGCGCATGCATCTGCGCCCGTTGCCCGCCCCTCGCCTGTCGGCCGAACAGCGCTTCGAAGAAGTCGCTGTGATCGCCGCCCAGGCCGGCGGCGCCGAAGTCGCCGCCGCTGAATTCGAAACCGGCATCCCAGCCCGGCGGCGGCTGGAAGTCCTGCCCGGTCTTCCACTGGCTGCCCATCTGGTCGTAGGCAGCGCGCTTTTCCGGGTCCTTCAGTACCGCATAGGCCTCGCCGAGTTCCTTGAAGCGCGCCTCGGCATCGGGATCCTTGCTGACATCCGGATGGTACTTTCGTGCCAGCTTGCGGTAGGCATGCTTGACCTCGTCCTGCGTGGCGCCGCGGGGAACGCCAAGGGTCTCGTAGTAGTCCTTGAATTTCATGGTGCCAGGCTCGCCTCAAGTATCCCGATGTTGATCACGCTTCAGTTGCACGGCCAATCCTCAACCCTTGCGGCGCGACTCGACAATGCCCATGCTTGCCGCCAGCTCGCCCTGCCCCGCCGCCAGGACGCCGCGACGCTGCTCGCAGCGCCGCAGCACGTCCCTTTGCTGTTCGTCCGTATAGGCCACCCACCAGTCGCGCTCTTCCTGCGTGCGGCGGCAACCGTAGCAGAGCTCGGTGGTCGGATCCATCAGGCAAACCTTGACACAGGGCGAGCGCACCGGTGTCGGTGTGCGATTGCCATCCATTCTGCTTCCTTTGCGGTCGGGGCCCCATTGCCGAACCAGCGCTCGGCGCGGCGCCGGCGCCACGGGAAATAACGGACAGGGAGCCTTGCTGCCACGGCTCCCTGGATCCTTCAGGCGGCTACTGCTTTTTCGCCTTCGGCTTGCGACATCCGAGTTGCCTCGACTTGTCATTGGCGAAGAACTCAAGGCCGTCTGCGCAGACCAGCATTGTTGTCGGCGCCACTGCGCCCTTGCCGCCCTTGCATGAGAAGTCACCCGCCTTGCCCATCTTGCCGCTCATCTTGTAACCCGCCGGACAGACGGACGCGGCGGCTGCCGGCTGAGCGGGAGCCGGCGGAGCCTCGACCACCAGCTTGGTTGTCGCCTTGCCGACACACGGGAAATGGCTGGTGATCTTCCTGCCGTCGGCCGTGACGTTGTAGCTACCTGCCTTGGCATAGGTCTTGAAGATGGTTACGGGGAACTTGCTTTCCTTGCGGTCAATCTTGACCTGGCGCGACTCGCTGCCGTCATCGAAATGCACCACCATGCCGCAAAAGGCGGGCGCTTCTCCCTCCGCCGATATGGTGATTTTCACTTCCTGTCCGGCGCGCACGGGATTCGGGTCAAGCTTTACCGCGCCGATACCACCCTGCTGGGCGAAGGCCAGGGTCGAAGCGAGGGTCAGGACAAAGCCGAGACTGTGTTTCATTTGGAACCTCCTTGGTCTGATAATCTCGCCAATCTATCCTATTTTGTTCAAACAGGAAATCAGCATGAAAGCGCTTCGCATTCTTGGCATCGTCCTCGGCCTGGTGCTTGCGGTGCTCACAGCGGGCGTCGGCGTGTTGTACGCACTGTTCGACGGCGAGAAAATCAAGGGCGAACTGATCGGTGTGGTGCTCGAACAAAACCAGCGCAAGCTGGAAATTCCCGGCAAGCTGGAGTTCTCGGTATGGCCCGACGTCAGCATCAAGCTCGGTCGCCTGACATTGTCGGAACCCGGCGGCAAACAGGAGTTCCTCACGCTCGACTCGGCCCGCGTGGCGGTGGCGGTGATACCCCTGCTGTCCAACCAGGTGCAGGTGCGGCGCGTCGAAGTGGATGGGCTCAAGGCAAGGCTGGTGAAGAATCGGGACGGCACGCTGAACATCGCCGACCTGCTGGAAAGCGGCGCCGACAAGCCAGGCGGCAAGAATTCCGCCACGGGGGTTGCCGAAGGGACGCACCACGCTGGCGTTAGCGATACACCGCGCGCGCCACTGCAGATCGACATTGCCGGGATCAGGGTGGCGAATGCCCAGATCACCTGGCGCGACGAGAAGAGCCGCAGTACCACGACGCTGTCCAGTTTCGATCTCGGCACCGGCCGCGTGCAGGCCGATGCCGCAAGGAAAACCCTGGCACTCGAGGCGCTGTCCCTTGCTGTCAGGGGCAAGAGCGGGGGCGATGCCTTCGAGTTGAGACTTGAGGCGCCCAAACTCGCCGTGTCGCCGGAGCAGGCTGCTGGCGAATCGCTGAGCCTTGCCGCCACACTTACCGGCAGCCGCCGCTCTGTCGCGGCCAAGCTGCTCCTGTCCGCCGTGGAAGGCAATGCACAGGCGCTGAAGGTCGGCAAGCTCGCACTTGATCTCGATGCCAAATCCGGTGAAACCGTGCTCAAGGGTCACCTCGATTCCCCCGTGGCGGCGAATCCGGCGGCACAAACCGTGGTGCTGGAAAAGATCACCGGCAGCATCGATCTCGCCGATCCGCGGATGCCGATGAAAAAGCTCAAGCTGCCGCTTGCCGGTAATCTGCGCGCCGATCTGGCACGGCAAACCGCGGCACTTGAACTCGCCACCAAGTTCGACGAATCGAAAATCGCGGCGAAACTCAGGGTCGCGAAGTTCACCCCGCTGTCGCTGGGTTTCGATCTCGACATCGACCAGCTCAACGTTGACAGGTATCTACCGCCGAAAGGGACCGACATGGCGGTCGACAAGGCGGTCTACAAGGCAATTGACAAGGCCGAGGACAAGGCCGCCAGGGATGACAAACTGGATTTCTCGGCGCTCAAGGGGCTGGACGCGAATGGCGCGCTGCGTATCGGATCGCTACAGGTGTCGAAACTGAAGCTGGCGAAGCTGAATGCGAAGATCAACATCGCCGGCGGGCGTCTCGATGTCGCGCCACTGACGCTGAATCTCTACGAGGGCTCGGCCAATGGCAGCCTGTCGCTCAACGCGGCGGGCAACAGCGTTGCCGTCAAGCAGAACCTGGCCGGCGTCAGCATCAACCCGCTGATGAAGGACCTCGTCGCCAGGGACCTGCTGGAAGGGCGAGGCGACGTGACGCTCGACATCAACAGCCGCGGCGACAGCATCACGGCAATGAAGAAGGCGCTGGCCGGCACCGCTGCGGTGAACCTGAAGGACGGCGCGATCAAGGGCATCAACCTGGCGCAGAGCCTGCGCGACCTCAAGGGCAAGCTCGGCGCCGCATCTGGCAAGGACACGACGCAACAAGCCAAAGTCGGCGACAAGACCGACTTCTCGGAACTCACCGCCTCGCTGAAAATCGCCAACGGTGTCGCCCACAATGAGGACCTTGCGATGAAGTCGCCCTTCCTCAGGCTCTCCGGGGCCGGCGATATCGACATTGGCGCCGGCCAGATGAACTACGTCGCCAAAGCCAGCGTGGTCGGCACCAGCGCCGGGCAAGGCGGCAAGGATCTGGAGCAGTTGAAGGGGCTCACCGTGCCGGTGCGAGTCACCGGCCCCTTCGAGAATCTGTCCTACAGGATCGAGTTCGGCAGCCTTGTCGCCGATGCAGCCAAGGCCAAGGTCGACGAGAAGAAGGAAGAACTCAAGGCCAAGCTCGAAGACAAGGCGAAAGACAAGCTCAAGGACTGGTTCGGCAAATGAGCAACAGGGCCGCTTGATGCGCCTTGGCGTCGACCTCGGCGGCAGCAAGATCGAAATCATCGCCTTGGACGACGCTGGCGAGGTGCTGCTGCGCGAACGTGTCGCGACGCCGCACGGCGATTACCAGGCGACCGTCAGGGCAGTGGCCGGCCTGGTCGAGGCGGCGGAGCAGCGAGTCGGCGCTCGCGGCACGGTCGGCGTCGGCATTCCCGGCGCGGAGTCGCGCGCCAGCGGGTTGATCAAGAACGCCAACTCGACCTGCCTGATCGGCCAGCCGCTGAAGCGCGATCTGGAGGCGCTGTTGCGGCGCGAGGTGCGCATCGCCAACGACGCCAACTGCTTTGCCCTGTCCGAAGCGGTCGACGGCGCGGGCGCCGGCGTCCAAGTGGTGTTTGGCGTGATCCTCGGCACCGGGGTAGGCGGCGGCATCGTGGTCGACGGCAAGGTTCTCACCGGCGCCAACGCCATCGCCGGTGAATGGGGCCACAATCGCCTGCCCCCCGACCCCTGCGCCACGGCTGGCTTTGCCCAGCCAGCCGGCTTCGACAGCGCGGAGCAGTGCTCCGCGAAACCCTGTCTTCGCCCCGAGGGAGGAGGTGACAGCGTTTCGCCGCTTCGCGGCTCCAGCATTCTGGCTGTTCCTGCCTTGGGGCGGCCCGGCGGCGGGAACCCCGCTGCCGAGCCAACGTGTTACTGCGGGCGCCAGGGCTGCATCGAGCTCTACCTTTCCGGCCCCGGCCTGGCCGCCGATCATCGCCGTTCGGTTGGCAGACACGCCGGCGCCGACTTCCAGGCAATCGACATCGCCGCTCGCGCAGCCGCCGGCGACGCCGCCTGCGATGCCACGCTGCAACGCTATGAAGCCCGTCTGGCGCGCGCCCTGGCACAGGTAATCAACATCCTCGATCCCAATGTCATCATACTGGGCGGCGGCCTGTCGAACATCGACCGGCTCTACCAGAACGTGCCGCGCCTGTGGAGCGCACATGTCTTCTCCGATCAGGTCGCCACCGCGCTGGTCAAGCATCGCCACGGCGATTCGTCCGGCGTGCGCGGCGCGGCCTGGCTGTGGCCATGAACCCGCGCGTGGTGGCGGACGGACTGTTCATCGGCCAGATTGCCTGGCTCCCCGGCGACGGCCGCGGCAGCGCGATCGCCAAGACGGCCGTGGGCGGCCCTTGCCTGCTGACGGCGCAAGGCC
Source organism: Sulfuritalea sp. (assembly GCA_016712985.1). GTDB lineage: Bacteria > Pseudomonadota > Gammaproteobacteria > Burkholderiales > Rhodocyclaceae > Sulfuritalea. The sequence goes on from JADJQA010000001.1 coordinate 221,264, forward strand.
TCGCAGGCGATACCCAGGCGGATCGCAGCGCGCATGGCGGCGTCGGCAAGGCGCTGCACCAGTACCCGGCGGAACACTATGCGCGACTGGCCGCGGCGTTCCCGACAGCACGTCACCTGGCGCCCGGCGGCCTCGGCGAGAATCTTTCGACGCGCGGATTGACCGAGTATGATATTTGCATCGGCGACGTGTATCGCCTGGGCGCGGCACGCATCCAGGTCTCGCAGCCGCGCACGCCCTGCTGGAAGATCGATCAGCGCACCGGTTGCGAGGGCGTCGCGGCCTTCGTCGCCGAACATGGCATGGCCGGCTGGTACTACCGGGTGCTCGAGGCGGGAGAGGTCGCGGTCGGCGATTGGCTGGAACATCTGGAGCGGCCCGCCCAGACCGTGACGCTTGCCGAATTCTGGCGCGTGGTCCGCGACCCGCGTCCGCCGATCGAGGCCCTGCTGCGCACGGCCTATGCCAGCGGACTGGACGAGCAATGGGCCGGCAAGCTGAGCCAGCGCGCCGAATGGCTGCGCAACAACGGCCAGGCAGGCACGGCATGAACCTCTGGCTGCGCGTATTCCTGCCCTTTGCCGCGGGCTATTACTTCTCCTACTTCCTGCGCAACGTCAATGCGGTGATCGCGCCGGAGTTGACGCGCGAGCTGGGCGTCTCCGCCGCCGACCTGGGCCTGCTGACCAGCGCCTACCTGCTGGCCTTCGGCGCGGTGCAATTACCGCTCGGACTGGCGCTGGACCGCTACGGCCCGCGTCGTGTCGAGGCATTCCTGCTGCTGATCGCCGCCGCCGGCTGTGCGCTGTTCGCGGCGGGCACGACACTGATGCAACTGGCGACCGCGCGGGCGCTGATCGGGCTCGGCGTTTCGGCCTGCCTGATGGCGTCGTTCAAGTCCTTCGGCCAGTGGTTCGGTGTCGAACGCCAGGCCTCGCTCAATGCAGCCATCATGGCGGCCGGCGGCCTCGGTGCGCTGACCGCATCGACGCCGCTGTCCTGGGCGATTCCGCACTTCGGCTGGCGCGCGGTGTTCGTCGTTCTCGCGGTGGCCGGCGTGCTGGTCGCCGGGGCCATTTTCAGCACGCCCGACAAGCCGGGCGGCGCGCGGCCCGAACCCCTGCGCGGCCAGCTCGCCGGCCTGCGAGCGATCCTCGCCAGCCGCATTTTCTGGCGCTACGCGCCGCAGTCAACCCTGATCGTCGGTGGCTTTCTGGCGCTTCAGGGTCTTTGGGCGGTGCCATGGCTGATGAACTTCTCCAGCCTGCCACGCAGTGCAGCGGCCCACCATCTGCTGCTGATGGGCAGCGGCATGCTGGCCGGATTTCTCGCCATCGCCTTCGGCGTCGCGCCACTGGCCAGACGTGGCGTGAGCCCGCTGTCGCTGCTGCAAGCCGGCATGGGGCTGGCGCTGCTCGCCACGCTGCTCATCGTGCTTGATGTCGGGCCCAGCGAACCGCTTTGGCTGACTCTGGGCCTGGTCTTCTCAGTCGGCAATCTGGCTTACGCGCTGCTGCAGAGCCACTACGGCGCGGCCCTGGCCGGTCGCGTAAAACACCGCGCTGAACCTGATGGTCTTCGTCGGCGCGTTCAGCATCCAGTGGGGCTTCGGCGCCGCGGTCGATCGGTTGCAAGCCGCCGGCCACGCCCCGCGCGCCGCCTACCAGATCACCTTCGGCGGCCTGCTGGTGTTGCAGGCGGCGAGCTGGCTGTGGTTCATTGCCGACCGGCGGGACCGGAGATAGGGTCGCCCTACGCCAGCTTGGCTCGAATCTCGTCGATGCCTTTGGATCGACGTCTTCGCCCAGCCCCTCAAGGAGTCCGTCGCGCTCGGGATGCTCTCGGGCGGCTTGCGCGCCGCGGACCGTTTCGTACCCATGAACAGCCTGCTCAGTGGTCGACAGGCGGTAGCCGCGCAACCAGGACGTCCCAGTGAACGGTGACGCCGGCCAACACGCCGACCGTGGTTTCGCCTTTCAGTTCCTGCACATTCGGCTGCACCACGGTGTCCGCCCGCGCGTCGGCCTCGTCGGCCCTGGCCAGCACGACGTCGACCGGCGCGATCAGCACTTGACAAACGGAATCCCCAAGCTGGCTGTACAACTGGACGTAGCTAGTGCCTGACCGAAAACCCCGTTTTCTGGCGAGAGCCCCGCCATGAACGTCCCGATTGTCATGAGGTTTATCGTCCGACCGTCGTTGTGCTGACTGTTTTCCATCGGTCGCGGGCAAAGATGCCCATATGGCATATAGCGCAGGTGCAGCGCTCCGATGACATGCCAGATCCCTTCATGACATGGTCAAGGAAACCAAGCAACGCTTTGCCGACCTGGAGTCCTGCAGCTTTGACAAAGGATTCCACTCACCGGCAAACCAGCAGGAACTGCAGGCCCATCTGAAACTGGTGGCGTTGCCGCGCCCGACTTTGACACCTCCGAGGCATAATTTTGGCCGTCTCCCAGTAACGGCGCGGGTTTGCGGGCGTTAAGTCGCCAAACGCCTAGATACATGGATTGTTGCCTTTCGTAGCCAAAAGGCCCTACGCCTCGCGATAGGGCCTATGTACCTACGCGAGAGCAAACAACGACGGGCGGATGGTAGCGTGGTGACCTACCTGCAACTGGCGGAGAACGTCTGGGATGCGGGCAAGGGCAGATCGCAAGCCAGCATCGTGTACAACTGCGGGCGCGCCGACGACCCCGAAGCCATCGAGCGCCTACGTCGGCTAGCCAAGAGCATCCTGCGCCGTTGTTCCCCTGAAGAAATCATAAGTGCCGGCGGCGACTGGCGGCTGATCTGCGCCTGGCCCTATGGCGACATCTATGTGCTTGAAGCCACCTGGAAGCAGCTCGGCATTGACGCCATCCTGCGGCAACAAGCCGGCGCGCGGCATCTCGGGTTCGACGTCGAACGCGCCCTGTTTGCCCTGGTAGCCACGCGGGATGGCTTTCCGGTGCGTCACTGGGTGTTCCCCGGCAACACGGTCGACGTCACCACGGTGGCGAAGGTCAAGGAAGACCTGCGCGGCTGGCAACTCACCCGCTGTCTCTTTGTCGGCGATGCCGGCATGGTCTCGCAGGCGAATTTGCAGACGCTATCCAAGGGCGGCGGCAAGTACCTGCTGGCCATGCCGATGCGCCGTGGTGACGAAGTCACCGAGGAGGTGCTGTCACGTCCGGGACGCTATCGCAGGGTTGCCGAGAATCTGGAGGTCAAGGAAGTCATCGTCGGCGAGGGGGAGCGGCGGCGACGCTATGCGGTCTGCTTCAATCCGCTGGAAACCAAACGCCAGAAGTCGCCTCGTGAGGAACGGCTGAACGAGCTGGAGGCGGAACTGGCCAGTCTGTCCGATCTGGCCAAGGTGAGCCACACCAAACGGGTCTGTGCCCTGCGCACCAGCGCCCGCTACGGGCGCTTGCTGAAGGAAACGAAACGGGGCCTGGCGATCGACCGCCAGGCGATCACCGAACTGGAGCGCTTCGACGGCAAGTTCGTCGTGCATAGCAACGACGACACGCTCACGGCCGAGGACATGGCGCTGGGCTACAAACAGCAGCAGCGGGTGGAAGAAGCCTGGCGGACGATGAAGCGCGGGTTGAAGATGCGTCCGGTGTTCCACTGGGCGCCCCACCGCATTCATGCGCACATCGCCATCACCGTCCTGTCGCTATTGCTTGAGCGAACCATCGAGCACGCATGTCAGGATACGTGGCGCAATATCCGGGATGATCTGAAGCGCATCCAGTTGGCGCTATTGTCCAGCCCTAACGGCCGTGTCTGGCAGGTGACCGAGCCTTCGTCGGATGCCGCTAAGCGATTGAAATCGCTGAAAATCAAACCGCCAAAACCAATCCTGAATCTGGGCTGAGCACCTTCCCCGCCTAGATACACACCGATTTCGGCAACAACGCCGAATGCCTTGCGCCATGCGGCTTGCCGAGAGGCGTGTTACTCGGCGGTGTCAAAGTCAGGTTCGGGCGTTTCTGGAAAAGTGCAGTTTCGAGATGAAACAAGTATCGACGGTCAGAGGCTCGCCAGACGAGCCTATAGCGAAACCATTGCATTTCACCAGCAGCGCTGAAAAGCGGCTGCGTCCGTTAAGATTCGACGATGACCTTACCCTCCAAGCTTCAACGTCTGCTGCCCCAGAAGCGTTGGCAACGCCGCCTGCTCAAAGCGACGCCCGTGGCTTTCCTGTCGGCACAGGGTCGGAACGCGCGCCTCCGGTGGATGGAGACCTTCCCGGAGTGACCGATCAAAAAAACTTCCCGCCCGCCACCCTCGCTTGGTCCGTCTGGGGTCTCGGCGCCCTGCTCTACCTGATCGGCTTCTACCAGCGCGTCGCGCCGGCGGTGATCACCGACCGGCTGATGACCGAGTTCGCCATCGGCGGCGCGGCGCTGGGGAATCTTTCGGCTTTCTATTTCTATTCCTACGTCGCGATGCAGATTCCCACCGGGATGATCGCCGACCGCTGGGGGCCGCGTCGCCTGCTCACGGCCGGAGCGGGCGTGGCGGCGCTGGGCACGGCGCTGTTTGCGTTTGCGCCGGACATCTATTGGGCGGGCATCGGGCGGCTGCTGATCGGCGCCTCGGTCGCCGTGGCCTTCGTCTCGATGCTCAAGCTGGCCAGCCACTGGCTTGCGCCCAACCAGTATGCGCTGGCTTCGGGCATGGCGCTGCTGATGGGCGTGGTCGGCGGCGTCGCGGCGGGCGTGCCCTTGCGCTTTGCCGTCGAGGCTTTCGGCTGGCGCCCGGTGATGGGCTTTTCGGCCACTCTGACCTCCGTGCTCTGCGTCGTCACCTGGCTGCGTGTGCGCGACGACCCGGTCGAGCGCGGCTACGCCAGCCACTTTCAGGGGGCGCATCACGCGCAGCATTCGGGTTCCGTGTTGCGCGGCCTGATGGAAGTGCTGTCCTACCGCAACATCTGGATCCTGACCGCGGTGCCGATCGGCTTCACCGGCGCGGTGCTGACTTTCGCCGGCCTCTGGGGTGTGCCCTTCCTGCGGCAGGTGCATGGACTGGACCCGAAGATGGCGGCCGCCATCACGTCGACGCTATTGGTCTCCTGGGCTGTGGGCGGGCCGCTGCTGGGCAGTTGGTCGGAACGCATGGGCATGAGGAAGCCCCTCTACCTGATCGCCGCGGGCGTGGGCCTGCTGGGCTGGTCGGCGATCATCTTCCTGCCGCTGCCGCTGTGGGCGCTGGTGGCGCTGCTGATTCCCACCGGCTTCGCCTCGGGCAACATCATCATCGGTTTCGCCTGGGCCAAGGAATCGGTGCCGCTGCGTCTGGTCGGTACCGCCTCCGGCGTGTGCAACATGGGCCCGCTGATGGGTGGCATGTTCCTGCAGCCGGCGGTGGGCTGGATGCTGGATCGGCGCTGGAACGGCGCAATCGAGGCCGGGGCGCGGCTCTACGACGCGAGTGCGTATCGGGCCGGCTTTGCCTTGATCTTCGGCACGGTGGTCGTCGCCGGAATAATCCTGAGCTTTGCCCACGAAAGCCATTGCCGGCAGATGCACGAATAGTCTCTGCGCGACGGCGGTGGCGGCTTGCCTGCGCTCCCGCCGCCCCTGCCATCTGGAAGGCGCTGAACCAGCCGTTCCGTGCGATCCATCGCGGGTTGTGGAAACACCGAGGCAGCCCCCGCAACCAAAGCCGCGGCGCGGACTAATTCAAGTCGCCAGCGGCAAAGCCATGCACAGGCGCGTGCCGCCCTGCGGCGACGGTAGCGAGCGCAGGCTGCCGCCGTGCAAGACGGCTACCCTCTGCGCGATCGCCAGACCCAGGCCGCCGATGCCACCGCCGCTGCGCCTGGGCGGCGGGTCGCGCAGCGATTCGCCGTACTCCAGCCGGTGCACCAGATCGGCGGGCAATCCGGGGCCGGTGTCTTCGATCAGGATCTGTACCTCCGCCCCGTCACGCTGAAGGCTGACGCGCACAGGTTCGACGCCCGGTGCATGGCGCATCGCGTTGTCGATCAGGTTGGTCAAGGCGCGTTCGATCAGGTGCAGGTCTCCGTCAAGTTCCAGGCTGCCCGGTGCCGCTCCACCCAGCGTGACCGGCGGCGCGGCATCGGTCAGTTCGAATTTCTGCACCGCGTCGGTGACCAGTTCGTCGAGGCGAAAGCGTTCGCGGTGCAGCACCTGATCGGTGGATTGCAGGGCCGCGAGTTCGAACAGTTGCTGCGACAGGCGGCGCACCTTGTCGCTCTGCGCCAGGGCCGCGGCGAGGACTCGCGCGTGGCGTTCCGACGGTCCGGCCGCGTTGCCGGCCAGCGCCTCGAGGTGGCCGTGCAACGCCGTCAGCGGCGTCCGCAGGTCGTGCGCGACGCTGGCCATCATCTCGCGGTGCGCGCTGCCCTGCCGTTGCTCGCGCAGCGCCTGCGCTTCGAGGCGTTGCGTCATCTCGTCGAAGGCGGTGCCGATGGCTTGCACCTCGTCGGCATTGGTGGCGGGCATGGCGCGCCCGCTGGCCAACGATGGATCGGCGCCGACACTGTAGTCACGCATGCGCTCGGCCAATCGGTGCAAGGGCAGGGTCATGCGACGGAAGGCGAATACTCCGAGCAGCAGGGTCACCAGCAGCCCGACCGCGGCCGCCAGGCCGGCGACTTGCCAGACTCGCCGCAGGCTCAATTGTCCGGCCACCAGGTCACGCGCCTGACCATCGAGCACCACGTAAAGATAGCCGGGCGGCCGCGGATCGCCGGCTCGCGGTGGAAACATCGCCGCGCTGAAGATGCGCGGGACGCCGGAGCCCATCGGGTCCGTGCCGCGCAGGGGCAACGCGGCGCCGGCAAGAAAATCGCGCACCGCCGCCAGGTCCACCTGCTCGGTGCGCACCATCCCGGGTTCACCGATATAGGCGCGCACCCGGCCGTCGGCATCCAGCAGGTAAACCTGGATGCCGGGATTCACCACCATCAGCATCGACAGCAGGGCCTTGCGCGCGGCAAGATCCGCCTGGTCCGGATCCGCCAGGATGATCTCGGGCCAGTGTTCGACAATATGCCGGGCCAAGCCGTGCGACAGGCGTTGCAGGGCTTCCTGCTCGTGCTCGGTGGCGACGTGCCGGCCGAGCAGGCCGACCAGCGCGCCGAACCCGAGCAGCAGCAGGGCCAGAGCAATGGTCAGGCGCGTGGTGAAAGAGCGGCGGCGGCTCATGCGGCGGGCTCCTCGAAGCGGTAGCCCACGCCCCAGACGGTGACGATGCGACGCGGGTCGCGCGGGTCGTCCTCGATCTTGGTGCGCAGCCGGTTGATATGCGAATTCACCGTGTGTTCATAGCCGTCGAACGCGGCGCCCCACACCCGCTCCAGCAACTCGCCGCGTCCGAACGCACGCCCGGGGTGACGCAGCATGAAATGCAGCAGGTCGAATTCGCGCAGGGTCAGCGGCACGAGCTGCGTACCGCGCAGCAGTTCGCGGCGCACCGTGTCAAGACGGAAGGGGCCGAAGCGCAACTGCGCAACAGCCACCGGCACCAAGCGGATCTGTTCGATCCGGCGCAACAGGGCGCGTACCCTGGCCACCAGTTCGAGCATCGAGAAGGGCTTGGCGAGATAGTCGTCGGCGCCGAGTTCCAGCCCGAGTACGCGGTGCGCCTCGGCCGAACGGGCGCTCAGCATGATGACCGGCACATCCGCGTGGCGCGCGCGCAGATGCCGGCACACGTCCCAGCCATCCGCGCCGGGCAGCATCAGGTCCAGCAGCACCATGTCCCAACGCTGACGATCGATCGCTGCCATTGCCTTGAGACCGTCCGCCTCGCGATGCAGGCGATAGCCGGCTTCCTCGAGATGCAGGCGCAGGGCTCCGGCAATCGCGTCGTCGTCTTCGACCAGCAGCAGTTGTTCGTTCATGAGGTGGCCGGCGTCACGCAGCAGTCACGCCGGTCGCTGATTTGAACACATGCCGCCCCACCTGCCCAAGTCTCGGCGCGATCGCTCATGCTCCGCGACTGTGCGTATCTCCGCGGCGCGCGCCGGACCCGGATTTCCGCGACTCGCCATGCGCGAGTCCGTCGGGTTGCCCAAGCCGAACCTGGCGCGCTGGCGACGGAATCCCCCTCGGGCTTTCAGGCCTTGCCGCGCCGCCGCCGCGCGATTGCACCGATAAGCATGAGGCCCGACACCATCAGGGCATAGACCTCGGGTTCGGGAATCGGAGCCGCGGAAAACGAGATGCTATAGACGTCGGTACCGGCGCTCAGTGCGCTGTTGAAGGTGTAACCGGCAGCGGTCGTCAAGCCGTTGTAGGCCGCAAACTCGCCGAAGTTGAAGGCCACCACGGAATTCTGCGGTGCGCGCAGCCCGTTATCGCCAACAAAAGCCGCGGCGGCCGGATCCAGCACCTCGGAACCCGCATCCCAGATCTGGCTGGCTTTCTGGATGATCGAGGTGATCTTCAGGCTGCCGTCTGGATTGAGCAACGAGAAACGGGTTGGCGAATCATTGCCGATGAAGAAATCGTTGCTCGGAATCACCATGGAGGCGAAGGTGAAGTACGTATTGACGGCGGTGTCGACCATCACCGTCAGGCTGCGGTTCTGGCCGGGAAACAGGGGCATGCCGATGGTGCCGCGGGTAGCGCCGGGATCGGCCAGCGCAAACGCCGCCTGCCAGGCCACGCCGCTACCACCTTCGGCCACCGAAATGATCGGAGCGGTGGCAACCTGCCCGATGTTGAAAGCATCGAAGCTGCCATTGTGGATACCGAAATGCAGCGGCGCGAAGCTGATGCTGTTGGTCGGCGCCAGGTTTTCGGCGGTGATGGTGAGATTGATTTGAGCCGCATGGGCTGCGCTGCCCAGACTGAGCGAAGCCGCGATGGCGGCCAGATGACGGACGTTGAAAAAACGATGGGACATGGTTGATCTCCTTGCAACATTGAGGGGCTTGCGGGTCGAGTTCAAGCCTTTGAACTCGCACGGCCGATACTAGGGAGACGCTATCCCGTAGTCCTCATCGAAAGATCACGGCGGCGTGAAACCTGCATCGGGTTCGCCGCATTGCCTGCGCTATCCCGCCGGACGGGTGCCGATGAACCGCGGGTTCTCGAACAGCGAGGCGATCCGGACCTGACGCACTTCCGGGTGGTCGGGGACCAGATAGATCACCGGCGTCAGCATTTCCTCAAAAATCCCGCGCAGGCTGCGCGCGCCGACCTTGTATTCCATCGCGAGGTCGGCGATCTGGCCGAACACCTGCGGATCAATGATGAGTTCGACTCCGTCGTTTTGCAGGATCTGGCGGTACTGCGCGTAGATCGAGTTCTTCGGTTCGGTCATGATCCTGACCATCATTTCGCGCGACAGCGGCTTCACGGAGGCGACGATGGGCAGGCGGCCGGCGAATTCCTGGATCAGCCCGAATTCGAACAGGTCGGTCGGCTTGACGCGCGTGTTGAGGCGCTCCAGCAGCTTGTCGTTGTCATTCTCGGAAGTTGCGATGAAGCCGAAGGAGCGGGTCTTGTCGAGGATCTCCTCGATGCCGACGAAGGCGCCGCCGCAGATGAAGAGGATCTGCGTGGTATCGATGTAGAGGGAGTCCTTGATCTTGACCGGCGCGCCCTCCATGATCTTCAGCAGCGCATGCTGTACGCCTTCGCCGGAGGTCCCGCGGGTCTGCCCGTGCGCGCCGGCGAGGGTCCTGAGCTTGTCGATCTCGTCGATGAAAACGATGCCGCGCTGGGCGCGTTTGATGTCGCCCTCGGCTTTGTCGATCAACCGCTGCAGGATCGCCTCGATTTCCTCGTTGACGTATTCGCTCTGCGCCAGCGAGGTGGCGTTCGCCGTGACGAAGGGCACCTCGAGTACCCTGGAGAGCGTTTCGCAGAGCAGCGTCTTGCCGGTGCCGGTGGGACCGATCAGCAGCACATTGCTCTTGACGATTTCCACCCTGTCGGGCCCGGCGAGCTCGATCTTCTTGTAATGGGTATAGACGGCGACGGCCATCTGGCGCTTGGCCTCGTCCTGTCCGACGACATGCTGGTCAAGGAATTTGACGATCTGGCTGGGGGTCATGAGGGGTTCCGGCGGCGGCGGCGGGAATTGCATCAAGCCGCCAGATTAACGTGAAATGCACGGGAAGCTGCACCTGGTGATCGACGAGCAAAGCGAGCCAGATAGCAACCTCCCCGCGAGGGGGCGAGGCGGGGTTTCGCACCACATGCGGTGCGCCGCCGCAGCCGGCTGGCTGTGCAAAGCCAACCGTGGGCCACGTAGTGGATGCGAGGGGAGGGACTTCAATTCGCCGTTCGCGTGTTTGACCATCGGGGGCGCTTCCGTTGTTGCATACGACGTGCGTATTGAGTATCAAGAATCACCTCCTCAGTTATCGTCCATTGTTCTGGACAATTATGCCAAGCTTAGGCAATAATGCCTTATATGAAGGACAAAATACGCACCCCTCTTGACCTAGGCGTCGCACTAAAGGCCTTGCGCCGCGAGCGCAAGCTGAAGGCCGTCGCCATCGCCGGGCATTCCGGCCGCAGTCGTGACGTGCTGAACCGCCTGGAAAAAGGCCAGGATGTGACGGTGCATTCGCTGTTCGATATTCTGCGCGCGATGGGTCTGTGTGTGCGTATAGAAAGCGCCGGCATGCCAACGCTGGAGGAGATGCAAACACGCTTTGCGGAGGATGACCGCGATGATGACAGCGCTGCCTGAAAAAGTCCGCCTGCTCGACGTCGACATCGGCGGCGAGCGCCGGGGCGAGCTGGTGCAGCAATCCCAGCTGCTGTTCAAGTATCTGCGCGACGATCCCGCTCAGCCGGAGGTCGGGCTGTTGATGCCGCCGGTACGCCTGCTCTATCAATCGAACAACCTGTTCCCGGTGATGGATCAGAACCTGCCCGAGGGCTATCTGTTCCAGCGGATTCGCGAGGCTTTTCCCAAGCAGCCGCTGACCGCCATGCACTTGCTCGCCCTGATTGGCGAGAACGGCATCGGTCGCCTGGGGTTTCATCTACCGGGGCATGATCGCCCGCAAGCCATTCGTCCCTTGGCCAGATCGGAATTGCTCCACAATACCTTCAACCCCGCAGTATTTGAATCGCTGGTGCAAGACTATCTATCGACGGGCATCGGGATCGCCGGGGTCCAGCCCAAGATCATGGTGCCGGATCGTGCGACCGTTCCGGTGCCCAATCTCATCGTCAAGACGGGATCCGACAGTTATCCGGGGCTGGCCGCAAACGAATTTCTCTGCCTGAGTGCTGCTCGCCGCGCAGGCATCGAGACGCCCGAGTTCGATCTGTCGCACGATGGCCAACTCCTGCTCGTGGATCGCTTCGATCTTGATGAAAATGGCATGCGCCTTGGTTTCGAGGACGTGGCTTCGCTGATGGGCCTATGCGTGCGCGATGCGTTATCGGACCGCAAGTACAGGGCAGCTATGAAATGATCGCCGAAAGTCTGAAGATGATCGGCCTGTCTGCCCATGACCTGTCGAGATTCTTCGAACAGGTGGCGCTATCTGTCATGGTGCGCAATGGCGATGGCCACCTGAAGAATTTCGGAGTGCTGTACCGCAACGCCAAGGATGTCAGGCTGTCGCCGCTCTACGACGTAGTCACCACGACCATCTATCGCTATACCCGGTACGAAGGCGGCCCCGAACTCGAAGACCGCACCCTCGCGTTGCGCCTTTTCAGGAAGAGCCACACAAAAGCCTACCCGCTTGCCGATGAGCTACTGCGCTTTGGCCGGGCCGTTTGCGGGGTAGAACGTGCTGAGACAGTCACGGCGCGTATTGCCCAGGCCATGAGCGAAGTGATTGAGCAAGCCCGAACCGACGAAAGGATTCCAAGGGAAACCCTCGAAAAAATTCGGGCCGCGTGGGAAATCAGCATGGCCTGCTACCCGGAGATCAAGGTGTAGTTTGGGACGCTGAGGGGACAAGCAGACCGGGACCATGCGGGACACTTGGGACAATTCGGGGACCGTGGAAAGTAAAAAAGCGCCGTTTCCGAGGCTTTTTGTCAGCAACCACTTACATGGAAACCCTTGTTATCTGGTCGGGGCGAGAGGATTCGAACCTCCGACTCCTGCGTCCCGAACGCAGTACTCTACCAGGCTGAGCTACGCCCCGATGGCAGGATGGTGGCAAGAAAGGACACTGCGGGAAAAGGCCGGAAAATCCGGCGTTGGGACCCTCCTTGCGGACATTGCGGCGATCAGAAACTTCGATGTACCGCGACGTCAGCCAATTGTAGCAGCGTTTCCCTGAACATTGAGTCCGGCAGCGGCGCCAGTGCGGCCTTGGCCATCTCGGCCTCGTCGAAACCGTGCCGACGCGCGGCATCCAGCGCCCCGCTGGAACGCACTGCCGCCAGCACTTCGGCGAAACTGTCGCTGTTGGCATTTTCGATGGCATTGCGCACCAGTGCCGCCTGCTGCGGGCTGCCATGCTGGATCACATGAATCAGCGACAGGGTGGGTTTGCCCTCGGCCAGATCGTCGCCCAGGTGCTTGCCGGTTTCCGCCTCTTTTCCAGAATAGTCGAGCACGTCGTCAATCAACTGGAAGGCCGTGCCGATGTGCGTGCCATAGGTGGCCAGCGCTTCCTCGATATCCGGCTCCACATTGCCGAGAATGGCGCCTAGCCGTCCGGCCGCTTCGAACAGCTTGGCGGTCTTGTAGCGAATCACCCGGAGATAGTCGGCCACCTGGATATCGGCGTTGCGACAGTTCATCAGTTGCAGCACTTCCCCCTCGGCAATGATATTGGTCGCATCCGCCAGCACCTGCATCACGCGCATGCTGCCGACGCCGACCATGATCTGGAAAGCGCGCGAGTACAGGAAATCACCGACCAGCACGCTGGCCGGATTGCCAAACACCGCGTTGGCGGTATCGCGGCCACGGCGCAGCGAGGAGTCGTCGACCACATCATCGTGCAGCAAGGTCGCGGTATGAATGAACTCGACCACAGCGGCCAGTTCATGATGGCGAACGCCTGAATAGCCACAGGCCCTGGCGGAGAGCAGCACCAGCGCGGGGCGCATCCGCTTTCCGCCGGCCGAGATGATGTACTCGGCGACCTGGCGCACCAGCGCCACGTCCGAATGCAGTCGCGTCCGCACGACGGCGTCAACCGCCCGCATATCGGCGTCGATGGGAGCGTACAAGCTGGCGAAGTCCACGGCGTTCGGGATTTGTCGAGGCAAAGGCGTGATGTTAGGCGGCGCGTCTGCCAGCGTCAATGGCGCCGGAATACAGGGGTACGAGTTGAAGTGTTGGTCAACGCTCGTCTCTCCGTTCTGCCTGAGCTTTTCCAAGGCCCTTGCTGACGCCGGCGGTGTGGTTCGACAGGCTCACCACGAACGGAGATTCCCAACACTTTGCTTCGCACCCGGAATGCAGAGGACGGGATGGATGCAGCGGGTTGCCGGCGCCCGTCACCTGAGCTCCGTGCGAGATTTCAGCAGGGTCTTGAGCTGCGGCCACTGCCGGCGACTGACCGGCAAACGTTCGGTTGTTCCGTCCAGGATCACTTGCCAGTGTGCCTCAATATCCCCTGCCTCGGCCACGCGTTCCACACCTGTCACGGCAGCGCGCGCGACCAGGCAACTGCGATGGATGCGCAGGAAGCGCTGGCTGAATTCAGCCTCGAGGTGTATCAGCGACTCTTCCAGAAGATACTCGCGCTGTGCGGTGCGAGCGGTGACATACTTCTGCTCCGCCCTGAGATACAGAATTGCCGCAACAGGCACCAACAGGATCCGACCGCGTTCCAGGCAGGACAGATTCTGCCGTATCGCCAGCGCCGACTTTTCGAGACGCAGGCCTTCATCCGCATGACGTATGGCTTTTCTCAAGGCATCGGCAAGGCGGGGGCGCGCACTGGCTTGACCAGATAGTCGAGTGCCGCCAATTCAAAAGCCTGCACCGCATACTGATCAAAGGCCGTGACGAATATCACCGCTGGCGAGGTGGGCAGCCTTGCCAGATGACGGGCAAGCTCCACCCCATCCATGCCCGGCATTCGGATGTCGATCAGGGCCACGTCAAGATCCCCTGCCTGCGCCCGTTCCAGCGCGGCAAAGCCGTCGGCGGCCTCGGCGACGACGGTGCTTGGAACTTCGCCGGCGATGTCACCCAGCAAGTCGCGCAGACGGGCACGCGCCGGCGCCTCGTCATCGACCAGCAGGAGGCGCAGGGTGTCGCTCATCGTTGCGCCACCGGGCGATAGGGAAACTCGATGGCGACATGAAAGCGGCCAGCGCTAACCTGCGTGGTCATCGTCGCCTCAAGATCGAAGAACAGCATCAGGCGTTCACGGATGTTGTTCAGGGCCATCTGATTGCCATGTTTGTGACTGTCGGCGGCGCTCATCGGGTTCGAGAGTTCCATGCGCAGGCGCGAATCCGTTCGCTCGAAGCGAATGGTGATTTCACCGGGTTCCGTCGCCGGCTCTATGCCGTGATACACCGCATTTTCCAGCAGCGGTTGCAGCATCAGGGGTGGCACCAGCGGATCTGGCGGACAGGCCGTCATGTCCCACCTGACACGCACGCGCTCCCCCAGCCGCAGACGTTCGAGATTGATGTACTGCCGCGCCACCAGAATCTCCTCCGACAGCGGAACCAGATCCGCATTCTCGCGCATCAATACGCGAAACAGGTCCGCCAGTTCCTCCAGTGCGGTTTCTGCCCGGCGCGGATCGGAGCGCATCACGCCAAGAACGGCATTCAGGGCATTGAACAGGAAATGCGGCCGGATACGCGCTGTCAACGCCAGCAAGCGCGCCTCGGCCAGGGCGGGCGAGCGTGCCCGTCCACTCATCTCGAACCACCCGAGAACCAGGGCAACACCGATCACCACCCACAGCGAAGCTCGACTGAACCCCGCCGCCTCTGGCTCAATCAGGTGTGTCGCTGCAAAAAATCCGCGCACGGCGGCCATCACCAGCAGTACCAGCAGGACGACCAGCACGGCGCCAAGCCATCTGGGCAGGCGCGCCAACCACGAACTGCCAAGACCAAGCATGGCCAGACTGGCCAGTGTCACCGGTTCAATCAGCACCGCCAACTCGAAA
The DNA here is from genome assembly GCA_016712985.1 of Sulfuritalea sp. Taxonomy (GTDB): domain Bacteria; phylum Pseudomonadota; class Gammaproteobacteria; order Burkholderiales; family Rhodocyclaceae; genus Sulfuritalea. The sequence continues at coordinate 236,313 of JADJQA010000001.1, forward strand.
AATTCAGCGAAGAAGAAGCGCCAGTCGCGATTGGCTGCGAGGACGCCGAGCGCGGCGCCGGAATTGACAACGAGCATCACGTGCACCCAGGTCTCGGGCTTGCGCAAGTCCTGCGGGCCGGCGAGTCGAGGGTTTTCCCTTATACTTCGTGCTTGGCTCAATTGCCCGTCACCTTTGATTTTCCAGTGCTTTTGTCGCAAGCAATGCCTGCTTGCATGGCAGCCCGATTATGACAGAACCAACACCTCCTACCTCTCCAGCAGCAGCGTGGTCCGGACGCTTTGCCGAACCCGTTGCCGATCTGGTCAAACGTTACACCGCTTCGGTGTTCTTTGATCGCCGGATGTGGCGCCAGGACATTCGGGCTTCGCTGGCACATGCACGCATGCTGGCGCGCCAGGACATCATCGCCGCCGCCGACCTCGCGGCCATCGAGCGGGGCATGGCCGCGATCACCGGCGAGATCGAAGCCGGCCGCTTCAACTGGAATCTGGACGACGAGGATGTGCATCTCAACATCGAGAAGCGACTGACCGCTCTGGTCGGCGATGCCGGCAAGCGCCTGCATACCGGCCGCTCGCGCAACGACCAGGTGGCCACCGATATCAGGCTCTGGCTGCGCGACACGATAGACGAAATCGACGGCCTGCTGCGCAATCTGCAGAAGGCCCTGCTCGATGCCGCCGAAGCCCATGCGGCAACTCCGCTGCCTGGCTTCACGCACTTGCAGGTGGCACAACCGGTGACCTTCGGCCACCACCTGCTGGCGTACTTCGAGATGCTGCGCCGCGACCGCGAGCGCCTTGCCGACTGCCGCCGCCGCGTCAATCGACTGCCGCTGGGCGCCGCGGCACTGGCCGGCACGACATTCCCGATCGACCGCGAAGCGGTGGCGCGCGAACTCGGCTTTGAATCCGTCTGCGAAAATTCGCTGGACGCCGTGTCCGACCGCGATTTCGCCATCGAATTCTGTGCCGCCGCGGCGCTGGTGATGACCCATGTTTCGCGCTTCTCGGAAGAGCTGGTGCTGTGGATGAGTCCGCGCATCGGCTTCATCGATCTCGCCGACCGCTTCTGCACCGGCTCGTCGATCATGCCGCAGAAGAAGAACCCGGATGTGCCGGAGCTTGCACGCGGCAAGACCGGCCGTGTCTTCGGCCACCTGATGGGCCTGCTGACGCTGATGAAGGGCCAGCCGCTGGCCTATAACAAGGACAATCAGGAAGACAAGGAACCCCTGTTCGACACCGCCGACACGCTGGTCGATACCCTGCGCATCTTTGCCGATCTGGTGCCCGGCATTCGCGTCATTCCGGAAGCCATGGCCGCTGCCTTGCGCCAGGGCTACGCCACCGCGACCGACCTTGCCGACTATCTGGTCAAGAAGGGACTGCCCTTCCGCGATGCGCATGAAGCCGTGGCCCGCACCGTGCGCGCCTGCGAGGCGCGCGGCTGCGACCTGCCGGACCTGACGCTGGCCGAACTGCGTTCCTTCTCGCCACTGGTGGACCAGGACGTGTTCGCGGTGTTGACCGTGAGCGGTTCGCTGGCCGCCCGCGACCACCTCGGCGGCACCGCGCCGACGCAGGTGGAGGCCGCAATCACACGTTCCCGCGCGCGGCTCTGATCACCGACTGATGGCAATACCCCGGCAAATCGGCAAGTACGAGATTCGCAAGAAACTCGGCGAAGGCGCGACCTCGATCGTCTATCTCGGCTACGACCCCTTCGCCGAGCGCGAAGTCGCGGTCAAGGCGATCTTTCCCGAAATATTGCAGGACAAGAATCGCGGCCAGCTCTACCGCCACCTCTTCATGACAGAGGCATCGCTGGCGGGAAAGCTGATGCATCCGCACATCGTGCAGATCTTCGATGCCGTGACAACGGACGAGCAAAGCTACATCGTGATGGAATATGTTCGCGGCGGCACGCTGGAGCCCTTCTGCACCCCGAGCACCCTGCTGCCGGTAGACCGCCTGGTCGAAGTGATATTCAAATGCACCCGCGCACTTGACTACGCCTTTCGCGCCGGGGTTACCCATCGCGACATCAAACCGGCGAACATCCTTCTGGTGAATGCGGGGGATAGCGCCGAACGGGCCAGTGGCGACATCAAGATCTCCGACTTTGGCGCGGCGTTGATGACCACCGGAGAGCAGTCGCGCACCCAGGTTTCCGGAGTTGGCTCACCGGCCTACATGTCGCCGCAGCAAGTACGCGAGATGACGCTGAATCACCAGACCGACATCTACTCACTTGGCGTGGTGATGTACCAGTTGCTGACCGGACGCCTGCCGTTCCAGTCGAATTCCAACTACGGCATGATCTACCAGATCTGCAACACCGATCCGCCGCCGCCGTCAACCTTCCGCGCCGACATGCCGGCGGGTCTCGATGCCGTGGTCGCCCGCGCGATGCAAAAGGAAATCGAGCCGCGCTACCAGAGCTGGGAAGAGTTTTCCCATGATCTCGCGCAATCCTTCCGAAACAAGCAGCTTGCGGCCCACCGCCATGCCTTCCCGGACAGCGAGAAATTCGAGTCCCTGCGCGCCCTGAGTTTCTTTGCCGGATTTTCCGATGTCGATCTATGGGAAGTGGTGCGCTTCTCGCGATGGGACGAGGTGGCGCCGGGCACCGTGATCATGCGCGATGGCGAGCGCGGCGATTTTTTTGCCTTCCTGCTTGACGGTGAAATGGCGGTCTCGAAGGTCGGTCATACGCTGGGCACTCTGGCGGCCGGTGAATGCTTCGGCGAAATGGCGGTGATCCGGCGCGGCGCACACACTCGCGGCGCGGACGTGCTGGCGCGCACCGCCACCCGTGTCGTCACCATTTCGGCGCAGTCCCTGGAAAATGCCTCGAAGGTATGCCGCATGCACTTCTACCAGGGCTTTCTCGACGTCATCGCCGGTCGCCTCGACGATGCCAATGCCCGCCTGGCCGCAATATGACCCGCGGGATGGGCGCAAGGTCCGGGGCCAGCCTTGACGCGGTCGCGGCAGCGATTGCCGAGCACACCGGAATCCCCTTCACCTCGTGTTCAGCCAGCCCTGTCAGCGGCGGCTCGATTCATCGCGCCTGGCACCTGCACGATGGCCTCCACCACTATTTCGTCAAGACCAACGAACTCGCCGCGGCGCCGATGTTTGCCGCGGAAGCGCGGGGGCTGCAAGCTCTGTCAGCCGCCGGCGCGGTGCGAACGCCGACTTTCGTTACTCGCGGCAGCACGGACAGAGAGGCATTCCTGATCCTCGAATACCTCGATCTCGCGGCACTGGATCAGAAAGGCGGCGCCCAACTCGGCGCGGCGCTGGCGCAACTGCATCGCATATGCGGGGAATCCTTCGGCTGGCCCGAGGACAACTTCATTGGCGCCACGATTCAGCACAATGCGACGCACGCAAGCTGGCCGTACTTCTTCGGCGACCGACGGCTGCGGCCGCAACTGCAACTGGCGCTGAAGAACGGCATGGACAGGGCGCTGGTGGCGAAGGGCGAGGCCCTCATCGAGCGCTGCGGCGGCCTCTTCATCGACTACCGGCCGCAAGCAAGTCTGCTGCATGGCGACCTGTGGTCGGGCAACGCGGCGCAATGCGCCGATGGCACCGCGGTGATCTTCGATCCGGCCTGCTACTACGGCGACCGCGAAACCGACATCGCGATGGCGGAGCTCTTCGGCGGCTTTCCCACCAGCTTCCATGCCGCCTATCGCGCCGTGTGGCCACTGGACTCAGGCTATGAAACGCGCAAGCCGCTGTACAACCTCTACCACATCCTGAATCACTTCAACCTGTTCGGCAGCGCCTATCTGGGCCAGGCGCAACGCATGATCGAAGGGCTGCTGGCGGGGCTGAAACGTTGATTCAGGCGGCGTTGAGGACCGGTTCTAGCTGCTTCTGCAGCTCGCCCGACTGGTACATTTCGGTCATGATGTCGCTGCCTCCGACGAACTCGCCGCCGATATAGAGCTGCGGCACGGTCGGCCAGTTGGCGTAATCCTTGACCCCCTGACGCACCTCGGGATCAGCCAGCACATCGACGGTAACCAGGTTCTTGACCCCGCATGCCAAAAGGATCTGGATCGCGCGCGCCGAAAATCCGCACTGGGGAAACTGCTGCGTGCCTTTCATGTAAAGCACGACAGGGTTACCGGTAACGGTAGCGTGAATTTTCTGCTTGATGTCCATAGCGCCTTCCAATCAATAGTTGAGTAAAAAAGTCGGATTAGTCTAGCGCCACGATGCCCGCTGGTCAAGTCGGTTCTGGCAATGGGTCGCAAGTTCGCAGCCTGTCCGCTCTTCGGCGCGCGCCCGGCCGACGCGCAATGCCCGACGCCTCGCATCAGCCTCCGGCCTTGGCGACTTCAAGCTTGAGCGAGACTTCGCGATTCTCGGTTTCGGTCTTTTCCGCGGCAGCCTGTCCAATCCGCGCTTCGGGCGCACCGGCGGCCTTCAATGCCGCGAGCGCGTAGTCGGCGCGCTGCGTCGCCAGCGCCTGCAAGGCTTCGTCCTTGACCACTTCCCTGGCGCGCAGCCGATCAAACAGCACCGCGTGGAAATCCGCGCCCTTGAGCTGGCCTATCTCGGCTTCGCTCAGGCTGCGCTTTTCCCGCAGCAGGCCGGAAAGGCGTGACATCATCTTGCCGGTCAGGCTTTCCTCCAACTGACCTGGGTTGGCGCTGCGGAAGCCCTCCTTCAGCGCCGCCAGTTCGGCGCCGCCGAAGCGGTCCGCGAACAGGCTTTCCAGCGCCGCCTGCACCTTTGGCGCGCGGGTAGACAGCGGGCCCGGATCGCCCTTGGCCGCCTCGGATTGGCCGCTCATGTCGGCGACGGTACGGCGCAGTTGCAAGTCCTGCAGGGCGACACGATCCACCTCGGCCCAGGTGCCGTGCACGCTGAGCGCCAGCCCCGGCCGCTTGTTCAGCACCGCGGCCAGGCGCACCAGCTTCTCGCGTTCGGGCGGTGTCAGGCTGCTGGCCCCGGCCTCGAAAGCGATGTTGTCGAGCTTCTCCCCGCCGCCGCCGAACAGCGCGCCGAGCGCGCGGAAGGGTGCGGTGACGATCTTCCCCAGCACGTTGACGATCGCCTTCCAGACGATCTGCCCGTAGCTGAACTGCGGGTCGTCGAGACTGCCGGACACCGGCAGGCCGAGATCGATGCGGCCATCGGAATCGCTGAGGATGGCGATCGCCAGATCGAGCGGCAGATCCTTTGCCGTGGCACTCTCGACACGCTCGCCGAGCACCAGTCGATCGATCACGATCTGGTTTTCGCCCTGCAACTGGCGTTGCTTGATCTTGTATTCGAGCTCGAGCGAGAGTTTCCCCGAATCGATCTTGCGTCCCGCAAAGGTGGCCGAGTAGGGCGTCATGCGTGTCATCTCGACGTTGCGGAAAACCACCTTCAGGTCCATGAAATCGGTGGGCTTGACGAACTCCCCCTGACCGACGGCGCGGGCGAGGCCGAACTCGTCGACCTCGCCGTCGAGCTCCACTTGCCCCGGCGCGCCGGGCTTCGACGACAATCCGACGATCGAACCGCGCAGGCCATGGATGCGCGTGGCGAAAGGCAGCACCAGCGAAAGGTCGGCGAAATCCAGCGAACCATTGCTCAGGCGCAGGCGATCGATGTTGACGACGAAGGCCCCGGCCTCCGTCTTTGCCGCCGATTCTGCTGGCGCAGACGGTGGCGGCGCCGGCAAGGCTGGCGCAGTGCCAGCAGCGATGTCCGGCTGCGCGGCGGCTGGCGCCGGCGCGCTCTGCGCAGCTTCGCTTGGCGTGACGGGAGGTCCGCTTCGCGGCGCGGTACCGGCACCGGCGTCGCCATGCGTCAGCAACACGCGCTTGAGATTGGTCGACTTGTCCTTTTCGATGATCAGTTTGGTGTCGAGCCCGTCGAGCGAGAGCAGCGCCATGCTGATCTGACCGGTATTCGCGGCGAGATCCTTGCTGGACAGCGACTTCCAGGCGAGAAACAGGTTCTTCGTGCCGACTTCGTTGAGGCGAAGATTGCTCACGGCAAAGCCTCCGCGGTAGCCGCTGCCCTTCGCACCATGCGTCACGCGCCCCTCCGCCGATAGCTGCCCGCCGACCAGCTCCAGCGCGGCGTATTTCGCGACGTAGGGCTGTGCGACCTTGAGCGCCAGATCACTGAGCTTCACCTGCAGTTCGGCGGAGGCATCCTGCGGTGTCAGCTTGCCGGCGATCTCCAGCCGGCCGCCGCTGCGCACCGCCAGGCTGTATTTGACCGGCAACGCCAGTTGGCGGTTTTCGCTGAAGCCGTCGACTGTCATCGCGATGTCGTCTAGCGCCAGCTCCACAGCCGGCGACACCATCTCGTCGCGCACGACAGTGCCAAGGCCTGTCAAGGTGAAGCGATCGACGCGGTAGCGCCAGGGTGCCGAGGGTGTCTGGGGCGCCGCTGCCGCTGCGGGCGACGAGGCTGCTGCCGGCCCGGTGGCGACAACAGGCTTCGGCGCGGGTTTTTCATTGAGGCTGTCGATGATGCCAAGCAGACCGATCCTGCCCTGGGCATCGCGTCGGGCCCCAACCAGATCAATCCTGCCCTGAGCATTGCGTTGGACGCGAAGGCTGCCGCCCGTGATGGTGAGCGCCGCCAGTGTCACATTGCGCTGGGCGATATCGACCCCGGCATCGGTCAAGCTGATCTCATCGAGCGTCAGCACTGGCATGCGATCCTTGCTTTCGAGGACCGCTTCGACGCGATAGCCCTGAAACTGGATGGCGCCGAGCGTGAGCTTTTGGGTCCCCAGATCGAAGCGCCCGTCCTTGACCTCGACGCGGTCAACGGCAAGCTGCGGCGCCGAGTCACCCGCCGCTCGCTGCAGCCGCAAGGCGGAGATCGAAAGACCAATCCGTTCGAGGCTCAGGTTCAGGGCGCCGCCCTGCTGCTTCAAATGGTAGTCGGCGGCAAAGGCCGCAATGCCGGATGGCGGCGCAATCGGCAGCTTGTCCTGCAACAGGGGCGCCAGGCGCGCCAGATCAATCTCGCCAAGTTCGATGCGGCCGCTGCTCGCCAGGGGATTAAGCACAAGGTCCCCTTGCCAGGCCAGTTGCGCCCCGAACAGGGTCTTCGCCGTCAACCGGAACTTGCCGACGTCATCGGGCAGGGTCGATATGTCGGTGAGCTCCAGATCAAGCGGTTCGACGCGAGTGACGAAGGCCGGCCTCACACGCTGGTCGCTAAGCTCCATTTGCGCGCCGCTCACCCGCAGATGCAGGATGTCGAGGCGCGGCAGGCCGCCGGACTCGGGCTGCGGCTCCCTGGTTTTCAGCGCTTCAAGCAAGGCACTCCAGTTCGAACCGCCATCCCCACGCTGAATCAGGCTGGCGTTCAGGCCGTCCACACTGATCGCATCGAACACCAGCGCGCGCCGGGTCAGGCTCGCCGCCGACATGTCGAGAAACAGTTCGCCAATGGCGACCAGCGGCGCGCCGGCCGGATCAGTGAGTCGCAGCTCGCGCAGACGCATGCTGAGGGCCAGCGGATTGATCTCCGGCCGGGCAAGACTCAGACGGTGGCCGGTCTTCTCGGTGATGAACTTCTCGGCCTGCCACTGGACGATCGAAGGCAGCGCCAGCCAGGCGAAGGCCAGGACGGCGAGGATGACGCCGGCGACTATCAGTACCGGCTTCTTGAAACCTCTGATTGTCTGGTTCATGGTTGTGGTGCCGAATTGTGGTGAGGAATTCACGGCAAAGGCTGCTTCCGGTGTACGAAATCGGGCAGGAACCCATGTGGCTGCCTGCCTGGCTGCACGCAGCCAGGCAGTGACCACCAATGGAGAATACATGACTGCGATCCTGCACGTGATGGCGACGCACCACCCCCGCGCGCGGATCGACAGGCAGGCCGGACGACGGGAAGACGTATTGCCACATCCATTCCCGACCCGCGGCAGGATACTTGCGATCCAGCGCATAGCGCAGATATACCTCGCCATGGCCGGCGGCCAGGTCCTGGCGGTGGAGTTCGCGAACCCGCTCAAGATGCTCGCGCAGGGCCGGCGCCACGCTCGCCGGCAGCATCGTCACGCGATCCTTGAAGCCCTTGCCGTCGCGCACCAGGATTTCGCCGCGTTCGAACCCCACGTCCTTCACCCGCAGCCGCAAGCATTCCATGATGCGCAGGCCGGTGCCATCGAGCAGCCGAGCGATCAGGCCGTGGCTGCCCTCCAGCCGCGCCAGCACGGCCATGACCTTGGGGCCGGTCAGCACCACCGGCAGCCGCTTGGCCGTTTTGGCCGCCTCGACATCGTCGAGCCAGGGCAATTCGACGTCCAGCACCTCGCGATACAGGAACAGCAAGGCGCTCTTGGCCTGGTTCTGGGTCGAAGCCGCTACCCGCCCGGCCACCGCCAGATGGGTCAGAAACTCCTGCACCTCCTGCGCGCCCATGTCTTTCGGATGGCGCTTGCCAAAATACCGGATAAATCGTTTAATCCAATCCAGATAGGCTTGTTCCGTCCGAATGCTGTAATGCTTGAAGCGAATCCGGCCCTGACCTGCTCCAACAGCCGGGACGCGGCGGCCGACTCGGTAGGTGACGGGATTCACGGCATTTTCGGCCCCACTAGATTTGATTAAGTTGTTGATGGAATTCAGGATAGTCGACAATACTGGTTTTATACACAGCCTATTTGACGGCTTGTTTTCCGTCATGACGGGAAGCGTTGCGTCAAATGGGTGCCACACTTAGCGTTAGGCACTTGGGATATGGCTATGCGTATAGAAATGCCACAAATCGAAGCGTCGTACGAGACCGCGAAGCAAGTGTTCGAATCGAAGCTCTCGAAAAAGGCGGGTGCCGAACAACTTCATGAGTTACACGGCATGAATCTCGCATCGGCCCGTGACTTCATCGAGATATACCGTTGCATGCGCAACGGTGCTCTCTTCCAGCGAACAATGAACGTTGCGGCAACGGACTACTACCTTAAACAAATTGAAACCCAATCTGGTGTCAAAGCTCTTTCACAAGCACTTATTTCGGTTCGCTCGCATATTGAATACTACGAGGGCACTTCGCAAGACCAAGCTCCAGACCCTTCCGGGCGATTGTAGAAAGTTTTGCGGAGCGCATGGCTTCATCGTCCGCAATCGATGCACGGG
>JADJQA010000002.1 GCA_016712985.1 Sulfuritalea sp.
ACATCGAAGCCAAGCTCGATCTGAGCGAACGGCGGCTGACCGACGACGCCGAAGTGATCGCCGCGATGCAGGCCATCGCCCGCTTCAACCGGCAGACGAAGAAGCTCAAGCTGATCAGGGACGGCAAGCCCGAGGAATACGAAGACCCGTTCTACGGCCGCGAGCTGAGCTATCTCGCGCGGCAGCCCAGCGTCACGCGCCGCGAACTGCCCAAGCCCGGCGGCAGCGCGGAGTTCGAGGTGGTCGGCATTCCGCTGGCGAAACCCGGCTACCACATCCTCGAGGTCGAAAGCCGGCTGCTCGGCGCGGCGCTGCTGTCCGGCGAGAAGAATGCGCCGCGGCCGATGTATGTGCGCGCCGCGGCACTGGTGACCAACATGGCGGTGCACTTCAAGCGCGGCGCGGACAACGCGCTGGTCTGGGTCACGGCGCTTTCCAGCGGCAAGCCGCTGGAAAGCGCCGAGGTGAGAATCTCGAACTGCAAGGGCACGCTGCTGTGGAGCGGCAAGACGGACGCCGAGGGGCGCGCGCCGGTTGATCGCGCGCTGGCCGAGGCGAGTTGCCAGGACGCGAGCTTCCTGTTCGTCAGCGCACGGCTGAATGACGACTACAGCTTCGTGCGCAGCGACTGGAACGAGGGCATCGAACCCTGGCGCTTCGGCGTCGCCACCTGGGGCGAAAGCTCGGGCCCACGCCTGATCCACACGATATTCGATCGCACCTTGCTGCGCCCCGGCCAGACCGTCTCGATGAAGCACATCGCGCGCGAACGTGGCAGCCGCGGCATGAGCTTTGCCGATCCGGCGACGCTGCCCGGCCGCGCGCTGATCCGCCATGACAGCGGCGCCGAGTACCTGCTGCCGCTCGCCTGGGACGCGCAGGGCGTGGCCTTGAGCCAATGGAAGATTCCCGAATCCGCCAAGCGCGGCAGCTATGCGGTCGAACTGCAAGGCGCAAAGGGTGGCAACAACGGTGGCAACAGCGGCAACGGCGGCGGCAACTTCAGTGGCGGCGAATTCCGCGTCTCCGACTTCCGCCTGCCGGTGTTCACCGGCAGCGTGCAGGGCGTCGGCGCGCGCCAGGTGGCGCCGAAGAGCGTGACGCTGGCGCTGGGCCTGTCCTTCCTCAACGGCGGCGCGGCGAAGGCGCAGCCGGTGCAGGTGTCGGCGACGCTGCGGCCGAGCTGGCCGAGCTGGCCGGGCTACGACGGCTACCGCTTCAATGTCGATTTCGGCGAGTCCGGGCTATCGGCATTCGGCATCGACAACGGCCGCGAACGCGAATAGTTGGTATTGGACAAGCAGGCGCTGACACTCGATCGCGCCGGCGCCGGCAAGCTCGACGTGGCGCTCGGGCAGAAGCCGCGCGGCCCGGCCGAGCTTTACGCCGAGATGAGCTTCAACGATCCCAATGGCGAGATCCAGACCCTGCGCGGCACCGTGCCGCTGTGGCCGGCGGCCGTGGCGCTGGGCATGCGCATTCCGGATTGGATCTCCCCCAGCGACAAGGGCCGCGTCGATCTGCTGGTCCTCGATCTGGACGGCAATCCGGTGGCGGGACAGGACCTCCACGTCAGCGCCAAGCGGCGCATTTCGCATTCGCACCGGCGGCGCATCGTCGGCGGCTTTTACGCCTACGAGAACCGCGAGGAGTTCGCCGATCTCGGCACCGTGTGCAGCGGCCGCACCGATGCCCGCGGCCTGCTGCGCTGTGAACCGAAGGCGGTCGGCCCCGGCGAGATACTCCTGCTGGCGGAAACCAGCGACGCGCAGGGCAACACCGCCCGCAGCGGCGCCAGCTACTGGGCCGCCGGCAGCGGCGAAGACGCCTGGTTCACCGCCGGCAACCAGGACCGCATCGACGTGGTTCCCGAGCGGCGCAGCTACAAGGCCGGCGAGACGGCGCGATTCCGTGTACATACGCCGTTCCGCGACGCCACGGCGCTGATCGCGGTCGAGGCCGGCGGCATCATCGAAACCTTCGTCCGCCCGCTGTCGCGTTTCAGGCCGGTCATCGATCTGCCGGTCAGGGCCGAATGGGCGCCGAACGTCTACGTCTCGGTGCTGGTGGTGCGCGGCCGGGTCGAGCCGCTGGCGTGGTATTCGCTGTTCCAGTGGGGTTGGCGCGAGCCGCTGGCGTGGTTCCGCGACTGGTGGAATCCGCAGCAGCCGACGGCGATGGTCGATCTCGCCAAGCCTGCCTGGCGCATGGGCCTGGCCGAACTCGGCGTCGGCACCGAGAGCCTGCGCCTCAAGGTGGAGGTGCTGCCCGAGCGCAGCGAGTACCGGCCGCGCGAGGAGGCCGCCGTGCGCCTGAAGGTCAGCGCGCCGGAGGGCAAGCCGTTGCCGGCCGGCGCCGAGATCGCCTTCGCCGCCGTCGACCAGGCGCTGCTCGAACTGCGGCCCAATGACAGTTGGGATCTGCTGGAAGCCATGACACCACGCCGCGCTTACGAAGTCGAGACCGCCACCGCGCAGTCGCAGGTGCTCGGCAAGCGCCACTTCGGCCGCAAGGCCGTGCCGCCCGGCGGCGGCGGCGGCCGCGCCCCGGCGCGCGAACTGTTCGATACCCTGCTGAGCTGGCAGCCTCGCGTCAAGGTCGGCGCCGACGGTACGGCAACGGTGAAGCTGCCGATCAACGATTCGCTGACCGAATTCAAGCTGGTCGGCATTGCCAGCGCCGGCGTCAGCCTGTTCGGCACCGGCTCGGCCGCCGTACGCACGCGGCAGGACCTGCAACTGATCTCCGGCTTGCCGCCGCTGGTGCGCGAGAAGGATCGCTACCAGGCGCTGCTGACCGTGAGGAACGGCACGGCGCGGGCGATGGCGGTCAGCGTCACGGCGCGCGCCGGCGCGCAAGTGTTGGAGGCGAAGGAGGTCAAGCTCGACGCCGAAGGCGCCACCGAGATCGCCTGGACCGCCCAGGCGCCGGAAGGCGCAACGAGTCTGGCGTGGGAATTCGAGGCCGCCGAGAAAGACGACAGCAACAAGACTGCGGCGCGCGACCGCCTCAGGATCATCCAGCGCATCGAGCCCGCAGTGCCGGTCAGCGTGCAGCAGGCCAGCTTCGCCCGCATCGACGGCAAGCTCGAGATGCCGGTTGGCTTGCCGCAGGGCGCGCTGCCCGGCCGGGGTGGCATCGAGATCGGCCTCTCGCCGAAACTCTCGACACCGCCGCCGGGCCTGAAGCGCTACTTCGAGGACTACCCGTTCTCCTGCCTCGAACAAAAGGCCTCGGTCGCCGTCGGCCTGCATGACGAAAAGCGTTGGAAGGACGTCGTCGACAGCCTGCCGGCGCTGCTCGACGGCAACGGCCTGGCGCGCTACTTCGCCAGCGAGTCGGCGACCAGCGCCGGCAGCGTGGCGCTAACCGCCTATCTGCTGGATGTCTCGCTGGCCAGCGGTCTTGCCCTGCCCGCCGATTTGAAGACGCGCATGGAAGAGGGATTGAACGGTTTCGTCGAGGCGCGCTTCAAGGCGCCGGTCTGGTCGCCGGCGCAGACCGATGGCCAACTCGCCGCCAAACTGCTTGCGCTCGAAGCGCTGACGCGCGCCGGCAGGAAACCGGTCAAGACCGCCTCGGCACTCGACGTCGAAGCGCTGCGCCTGCCGACCTCCGCCTTGATCGACTGGACCCTGGTGCTGAAGCGCCTTCCCGAGCTGCCGCAGCGCGCCGAAAAGCTCGCCGCCGCGACACGCGAACTGAGGAACCGCCTGTCCTACAGCGGCGGGCGGCTCGGCTTCACCACCGAAAAGCGACTACTGGTGGTGGATGATGGTCAGCGGCGATTCCAACGCCTTCCGCCTGATCGAAGCAGTGATGGACGACCCCGGCTGGCGCGACGACTTGCCGAAACTGCTGCGCGGCGCACTGGAACGCCAGGCGCGCGGCCGCTGGTTCACCACCACCGCCAACGCCTGGGCCGCCATCGTGCTCGACCAGTACGCCCGCCGCCACGAGAAAGAAGCCGTGGCCGGCGCCACGCGCGCCAGCCTCGGCGCAGCCAGGGCGGAGCATCGCTGGAAGGGTGGCGAAGACACGCCGCTGCTCGCCCTGCCCTGGCCGGCGGGCGAAGCAAAGCTGGCCGTGACGCATGAAGGCAGCGGCAAGCCCTGGGCCAGCATCCAGGCGCTGGCCGCGATTCCCGCCGGCGAGCCGCGCGCCTTCGGCTACCGCATCAGCCGGCAGGTCACGCCGCTGCAGCAAAAAGAGACGGGCAAGTTCAGCCGCGGCGACCTCTGGCGCGTCACGCTCAGCATCGACGCCGAGCAGGACATGACATGGGTGGTGGTCAGCGACCCGATCCCGGCCGGCAGCCGCATCCTCGGCGAAGGCGACGGCCGCGATTCGCGGATCGCGACGATGGACGAAGACCTGCGCTCGCGCCGTCTCTGGCCGAGCTTCGTCGAGCGCAGCTTCGCGAACTTCCGCGCCTATTACGAAGTCGTGCCGAAGGGAAGGTTCAGCATCGACTACACGCTGCGCATCAACAACGCCGGCGAGTTCGCCCTGCCGCCGACGCGCGTCGAGGCGATGTATGCGCCGGACGTGTTCGGGGAGGTGCCGAACGGGAAGGTGGTGGTGGGGAATTGAATGCCATTACCTGCCCGGCCTTGCCCGCCGGCAGTTCCGCTTCACGGGCCGGCAAGTCGGCGTCCCAGACACGCAGCCAGCACCGACATTCCTGGCGCTGGCTGCGCGCTGTTGTCAAAATGCGAGATAAATCGTCTAATCCAAACTACTCAGGCGTGTTCGGTGCGGGCGCTGTAATGCTTGAAGCAAGTGTCCGGCCCCTGACCTGCTCCAAAAGGCGTGGCGCGGCGGCCGACTCGGTAGGTGACGGAGTTGACGACATTTTAGGCTCTACTAGATTCGACTGAGTTACTGATGAAATTCAGCATAGCACAAAAAAACTGGTGTTATATACAGCCTATTTGACGCAATGCTTTCCTTCATGACGGAAAGCGTTGCGTCAAATTGGTGCCACACTTAACGTTAGGCTAAAAACGCAATGCTTAAGGATGCGGCAGAAGTAGTATCTAAACTTTGGGCAAGTTGGTCTTTGCTACTCGGGGCCACCTTAGTCTTTGGGCTGCTTTGGTTCGCGCCCATAACCCTGGTTCTGGATAAAGATGTGCTGCAAGTATTCAACAAATACCGGGGACATATTGGCTTCGCAGCTCTAGTACTTGTGCTGGTCACTTCGGTACGAACCGTTATTGCATTGGCTTTATTCGCGTCACATAAGGTTTTTGAGTGGCACAAAAGGCAACCAAGGCTCAAGGCTATCGAGAAAGAACAAAAGGCGGTCCTTCTTCGAATACAGTATTTAGAAATGGCCAATCGCGAATTCTTGAAATTCCTTATAGATAAAAAACAGCAGCAGTTTTCGTTACCAAATAATGGAAATGACCATAGTTGGGTTGGTGATTATGCAGATGTGGTAATGGCTTCAATTGGTGTTCCTTACACAGAATATAAAATTAAGCCGTGGATATGGAAATACAAACCAAATCCTTCAGCGTTGGAAGTGGAAGCAGTTGAAAGCAAATCAACATCACGAGCCTAACGAATAAGGATAGATCGTGCGCAGCCACGATCTATTCGTTTGTTGGACGAGCCCGGTCCGAGCGCTGGGCGCCCCCTTGGAAATATCTTTTCAGGATTGCCCGGAAGCATGAATTCCGGAGGGCCGCGGGCAGGAAGCTTGGGCATGCTGCTGGGCAGGTGGCGAATTTCGCGCGAGTCCGGCGATTTTTGTGCCCCCGCGCCCGAATTTCGGGCGGCCGCGTCACTCAGCTTGGGGAAACTGAGGTCCAACAAAGCAATTCAACTAGGACGCGCCAAAAAGCGGCGCGCCGGTTAATTGCGGCGTCCGGCCCATAGAAGCGCGCACCTTCGCTCGTTTGACTAGCGCACTTATTGTAGCTACAGTAATGCATGCGTATCGAATTCGATCCAGCCAAGGATGAGGCAAACCAAGCGAAACGCGGTGTGTCCTTGCTCATGGTGGCCGAACTCGATTGGGAAGTCGCGCTGGTGTGGGTTGATGAACGGTTTGAGTACCACGAGATGCGAATGATCGCGCTCGCTCCAAATACCGAAATCCTGTACTACGTGGCCTTTGTAGATCGTGGCAATGTGCGAAGGATCATCAGCCTCCGCGCCAATCGTCGTGAGGTAAAGCACTATGTCGAAAATCCCTAAACGACCTGCCGTTCGCATGCCGACGGTGGCCGAAGACAAGGCCATTACCGCGGCGGCCAAGAGCGATCCCGATGCACAGCCGCTCACACCTGCTCAGCTTAAGGCAATGGTCCCCTTGCGGTCGTTGCGCGGGCGGCCGAAGTCCGAAAACAAGAAGCTGCTGGTATCGGTGCGCTACAGCCCCGAGGTCGTTGCCTACTTCAAGTCAACGGGCGAAGGCTGGCAATCGCGCATGGATGGTGTGCTGCGTCAGTACGTATCGCGCCATTCCCGTAGCGCATAGGTATGTGGCCGAACGAATAAGGTTCGATCGTGCGCAGCCACGATCTGAACCGTTTGTTGGATGAGCCCGGCCCGGAGCGCCGATCGGCCCTCACAGGAAATATGTATTTGGGAAGTACCACGGTTTGAAGCCTTACCGGGAGGGCGGGTGCTGGAGAGCCCGCTGCGTGCCTGCCGTTGCGGCAGCCAATGCCGATTTTGGTCGTTGACCGGTGTATGCGGCCCCGATTTGCCCCGGATCAAGGCAAGCCGCCCCCTCAGCTTATGGGCGCTGATCTCCCGTCACCTGTCGAGGGGCTCTGCGCTTATATCGTCAATGGACCCCGTCGGCGACAATGGGTACCGGCAGGATCCCTTCGACCCGCGAGCGAATCCGCGTCTTCACAATCACCATCAACGCCCCGCAGCAACTGCACAGGATCGGCGCCCGCTCCTTGACCCAGGCCAGCGCCCGACCAGGCACGAACTTGAGCAGCAGGTGCAGCAAAGCGATCAAGCGCTTGCAGTTCGGATGCAGAAAGCCGAAGTTGCGCGCCCGCCGAAACCCCTTGGGCAGCACATGCTGCAAGACCAGCCACAGAAACTGCGCACCGGACACGGTGCGCCGTTCCATCCTCCCGGTCTTGGCGTCGCGATAACGGAAGCTCACCTGACCGTCCTGGCAGGCGACGATGTCCTTCTCGGCGATGACTCCCCGGTAAAGATAGCGCCCCAGGTAGATCAGCGCCGGCTCGCCGCTGCCGACGGACTTGCAATCCACCACCCACTTCTCCGGGTGGCGACGGGGAAGCGCCAGTCCGGCGGCCTCGATGCCGGCCAGCAGCTTCGCCCGGAAGACCTTGGCCAGCGCCTTGTGATTGAACAGATAGCCGCCTGGCCTCCTGGACCGTGACGATGTCCGGCAGGCGCTGGCTCTTCGGCGGCTTGATGAGGTCGGGCGCCACCCAGGGTTTGCGCAGGACATGGGCGTAGTAGAACTTCAGGCCATACAGGTCGAGTTTGACGGTGGTCCAGGAGTGCGAGCTGATGAGATCGGTGAAGTAGTCGGTGAGCTGCGCCTCGGTCAATGCGTCCATTTGATGATCGAAGTACGCGCCAATTCGGCGAATGGCGCGCGCGTAGGCGTCTATCGTCTTGGGTTGCAACCCCTTGAGCTTGAGGTGCTTGAGATGCGTCTGGTATTGCCGGTCAAAGTCGGCGGCGATGTCGTTCGTCATGCTGGTTTATCCTCACGAAATATTGCAGAATCAACCCCTCGGTAGTGAGGAGATGAAGGTGCAGGATAATTCGTGGCGTAGCAGCCGGCGACTCCTCCGCGTAGCGGCTTCGTCCAGCACTGCGTTGCAAGGGCCGCGCCGCAAGCGGCGCGTCCCTGAGCTACGACGTTCGGCGTCAGATTGCACTTTTCACATTCAGTGGAGTACCATTTCCAAATGCAAATAGCTTCCGGAACCATTGTTGGTGGCAAAGTCGTTGTCGAAGGCCTTTCGCTGCCCGATGGTACGCCTGTGACCGTCCTAGCTCGAGGCGACGAGGTTGCTGTACGGCTTCCACCCGAACAGGAAGCCGAACTGCTTAATGCTCTTGACGAGGCTGACCGCGAGGAAGGCATTTCTGCCGAGGCGCTTTTTGCACGGCTCCGCCGTGTCGGCTGATCTTGGCTCTCGGCGTCAGAATCAAACCCCGCGCGCAGCGGAAATCGAACGGGCAGCAGAATGGTGGGCCGAGAATCGGCCTGCTTGCCGTTGGAGCCATTCGCAAGGATATTGAGGCTGCGCTTGGCCTTGCTCGTCGAAGAGCCCGGCATCGGCACCAAGTGACAAAACAGCGCGCTCCGATATTGTTCGCCGCCTATACCTCACCCGCGTTCGATACTTTCTCTACTATCGAGTGCGAGGAAACCGCCTTGAGGTTGTCGCGTTCTGGCACTCTAGCCGCGAAGCTGGCCCGTCGGTCTGATCCTATGACGCCGAACCCTTCGACCCAAGCGCCCCTGAACTCAAACGTTGGGCATCGGAATAGCAGCTCTTATGCAACCCCGAGGGGGCGCTCAGCGGGCAGCACTCCACCAGCCAACGGAGGTATGTATGAAGCCAGTTTCAGTTGTAGCTCTTTTGATCCGAATGCTCTGTGCAGGCGCCGCGGCGATTTGTCATCAGGCCACGGCAGCCGATATTCGCGTTCTGGCGCCCAATGCGGCAAAGGAATCCGTTTCAGAGGCAGTGACAACCTTCGAGAAGTCCTCCGGCAACAAGGTCATCGTCAGTTGGGCAGGCACGGAAGCAATCACGAAGCGGATCACTGAAGGCGAAGTGGCAGACATCGTCGTCAACGCGGCGCAGAACATCGGACGCCTAACCACGGAAGGCAAGTTGTCACAAGGCAGCCGAACCGACTTTGCCAGGTCATCGATCGGCGTGGCGGTCGCGCCGTCCGCGGTCCGACCCGATGTTTCGTCGATCGAGGGACTCAAGTCCGCGCTGCTGGGTGCCAAGTCCATCGTCATTTCGTCGGGCACAAGCGGACGCTACCTGTCCGACCTCTTCAACAGGTTGGGTGTAGGTGAGCAGATCAAGGCCAAGATCAAGCAGCCGCCCTCGGAGCGCAAATCGGTGACCTTCTGGCTGCCGGTGAGGCCGAGCTTGGGTTCCAGCAGGTCAGCGAGTTGCTCCACGTAAAGGGCATCCAGTTTCTCGGGCAGATTCCCGCGGAGATCCAGAGCTACACGGTCTACTCTGGCGCCGCACACAGTCAATCGTCCCAGTCCGAAGCGGCTTTAGCCTTTCTGAAAGTGCTACGACAGCCGGGAACGGCCGCCATCGTCAGGAAATCTGGAATGGAGCCGCTGTAGGTATGCATGGTCGGCGCATTGCGTGCCGACGCCCAACGCGGCGCTCCAGCCGACGGCCTTCGGCCTCGGCTGAGCTTCAACGTTGAAGCTTTCCATACGTTCGTATGGCGTTTGTTATGGGCTACTGCTATTCTGTGTCCAGGGCAAAAACTCGCTTTGATTGGGACCCCGACAAGGACGCCGAAAATCAGGGAAAGCACGGAGTCTCCTTCTCCCGTGCCCAATACGCCTTTGCGGACCCGCAGCGCGTGATAGCCAACGACGAGACTCACAGCCAAACCGAAGAACGGTTCTATTGCTTCGGCGAAGTGGACGGCGGTGTGCTCACGGTGCGGTTCACTTGCCGCGCTTCGGTTATTCGAATCATCGGCGCCGGTTATTGGTGCAAAGGAAAGGCGATCCATGAGTGCGAAAACGAGCAAGGCGAGTTTCGCTAAAGCGCAGCGTAGCGGAGTCTCAGAGAAGGCTGGTGCCGGCGAGAGCCGGCGTTACGCCGAAACTGAAATCAAGTACACCGCTGAACCCCTTGGTAAGGTTCAAGTGGTTGCCGACTTGCTCCCTTCACCAGCCGAATTGGCATTTCGTGAAGAAGGCGTGAAAGTAACTCTGGCGCTCAGCAAGAAGAGTATCGAGTTCTTCAAGTCGGAGGCTACAAAGCATCAAACTCAGTACCAGCGCATGATTCGCCGGCTTCTCGACGCTTATGTTGATGGCCAGGCCCCAACCCGGCAGTCCACACGGGCGCCGCGCGATAAAGCCGCGTAGCGCCGGGCACCCTGAACGTCGGACCTATTCGAGGTTGCCGCAATGACCGATCTCTTTCCGCCTTGGCCCCTGTTCTCCGCATTCCTTCTTGCGAGCTTTGTCCTGCTGTCACGCCTGGGCCCGGCGTGCTCTATATCGTTGCGCGCAGCCTTGTCCAAGGGCGCCGTTCCGGGGTGGTGTCGGTAGCCGGAGTCGCCCTGGGCAACCTTGGCAACGCGCTTGCCGCTTCAGTGGGTCTTGCGGCTTTGTTCGCTGTTTCTTCACTTGCGTTCTCCGTGGTGAAGTATGCCGGCGCACTCTACCTTTTGTACCTTGGCGTGCAAATGCTCCGTTCTTCGACCGCTGCAAACTCATCCGCCGTTCTCGGCGCTGCTCCACTTGGGCAGGTCTTCCGCGATGGTTTCGTTGTCGCTCTGCTCAATCCCAAGACCACGATCTTCTTCGCCGCGTTTCTGCCGCAGTTCCTGAGTCCCGACGCGCCGCCCATGTTGCAAAGCATGGCGCTTGGTTCTCTCTTCGTTACCATCGCCGCTGTAACCGACAGCGCCTACGCTTTGGCCGCCGGTGCTGCCGCACCAATGCTGCGTGGCAGCGTTGTTCGACACATCGGTCGGCGTCTCGCTGGTGGAGTGTTCATCGGTCTTGGTGTCTTCACGGCATTGACGGGGTCGCGCAGTGCCAAATAGGCCCAACCCCGTGGTCGAGACCAATATCTCTCTTCCCCTCGCCGCATGAGTCATTGGCCGTCCGTCAAGGCCAGGCGTTTGTCGGCGGTTTTGCATGCCTTGGAATCCGCTTCGCGGGGCGGCAAGGCCGGTATCCAGTACAAAGCCGCTGGACTCCCGCCCCGGATCGGGGTCCGGGGTCACGTTCTTGCGCGAGAATGACGGGTTTCAGGGACGGGGAGGCGACGGGCGTCAGCTCGCCTTGTAGATCTCGCTGCCCGCCTTGACGAATTCCACCGACTTCACCTCCATGCCCTTGTTGAGGGCTTCCTGCTCCGAGACCCCGAGTTTGGCGGCGTAGTCGCGCACGTCCTGGGTGATCTTCATCGAGCAGAAATGGGGGCCGCACATCGAGCAGAAATGGGCCAGCTTGGCGCCTTCCTGCGGCAGGGTCTCGTCGTGGAATTCGCGCGCCTTGTCGGGATCGAGGCCGAGGTTGAACTGATCTTCCCAGCGGAACTCGAAACGCGCCATGGACAGCGCGTTGTCGCGCGCCTGTGCGCCGGGGTGCCCTTTCGCCAGGTCGGCGGCATGCGCGGCGATCTTGTAGGCCATGATGCCGTCCTTGACGTCGTTCTTGTCCGGCAGGCCGAGGTGTTCCTTGGGCGTGACGTAGCAGAGCATCGCGGTGCCGTACCAGCCGATCATCGCGGCGCCGATGGCGCTGGTGATGTGGTCGTAGCCCGGCGCGATGTCCGTGGTCAGCGGCCCCAGCGTATAGAAGGGCGCTTCGCCGCAGAGGCGTAACTGCTCGTCCATGTTGTACTTGATCATGTGCATCGGCACGTGGCCGGGACCCTCGATCATGACCTGAACGTCGTGCTTCCACGCCACCTGGGTCAGCTCGCCGAGCGTCGCCAGCTCGCCCATCTGCGCCTCGTCGTTGGCGTCGTAGATCGAGCCGGGACGCAGGCCGTCGCCAAGGCTGAAGGCGACGTCGTAGGCCTTCATGATTTCGCAGATGTCCTCGAAATGCGTGTAGAGGAAGTTTTCCTTGTGGTGCGACAAACACCACTTGGCGAGGATCGAGCCGCCACGGCTGACGATGCCGGTCATGCGCTTGGCCGTCAGCGGCACGTAGCGCAGCAGCACGCCGGCGTGGATGGTGAAGTAGTCCACGCCCTGCTCGGCCTGTTCGATCAGGGTGTCGCGGAAGACTTCCCAGGTCAGGTCCTCGGCTTTGCCGTCGACCTTTTCCAGAGCCTGGTAGATCGGCACCGTGCCGATCGGCACCGGCGAATTGCGCACGATCCATTCGCGGGTTTCGTGGATGTTCCTGCCGGTGGAAAGGTCCATCACCGTGTCGCCGCCCCAGCGGATGGCCCAGGTCATCTTGTCGACTTCGTCCTGGATGGTCGAGGCCAGCGGCGAATTGCCGATGTTGCAGTTGATCTTGGTCAGGAAGTTGCGGCCGATGATCATCGGCTCGGATTCCGGATGGTTGATGTTGTTGGGGATGATGGCGCGGCCGCGGGCGACTTCGGCGCGGACGAATTCCGGGGTGATGGTTTTCGGGATGGCGGCGCCGAAACTCTCGCCGGGATGCTGCCGGCGCAGTGATTCGGGAAGTGATTCGAGACGCTGGTTCTCGCGGATGGCGACGAACTCCATCTCGGGCGTGATGATGCCGGCTCGTGCATAGTGCATCTGCGTCACGTTGGCGCCGGGCCTGGCGCGGCGCGGCCGCCGCGCGAGGTCGAAGCGCAGTTCGGCCAGTTCGGCATCGGCCGAGCGCTGCTGGCCGTAGCTTGACGACAGGCCGGGGAGTTCCTCGGTATCGTTGCGCTCGGCGATCCATGGCGCGCGCAGGCCGGGCAGGCCCTTGCGGATGTCGATGGTGGCGGCCGGGTCGGTATACGGCCCGGAGCAGTCATATACGGTGACCGGCGGGTTCGGGGGTGTCGCCGGTCGGGCTCTGGGGCAATCTCGCGCATCGGCACACGGATGTCCGGGCGGCTGCCGGTAACGTGGATCTTGCGCGAATTGGGCAAGGGCGCGATGGCGGCGGCGTCGACGTGGGCGTCTGCGGCGATGAACTTTTCATTGGCATTCATGGGGCGAACTCGATTCTGGCGGGAGCAGGGGAGGGGTTTGAAACTACTGGAAAGACGAGGCGAATGCAACCCGCGGGGCTGAATGGGCACTCGGAACGAATTCGGCATACGCTTGGCGCGGGATTGCGGTTAAAGTATTGCGATTCAGCGCCGTAAGTCAAGAAAGCTCGAAACAAGATAAAGGGAAAGCCATGTCCGTGTTCCGCATGTCGCCGGCTCTTGCCACCGCGCTGGCCACGATGGTGCTCATCCTGACGGCGAACTTTCCGGTGCAGGCATCCGACTGGCAAAGGGTCGTCACCGGCAAGACCGAGACCATCGAGATCGACAAGGCACGCATCTCGCGCGGCGACAAGGGTACCACCGGCTGGAGCCGCATCCTCCTTGGCCGCGAAGTCAATGATCCGGCGGGCGTTTACAACGCGATCCATGCGCAGAATCTCTACGATTGCGATGCTCGCCGTTTCACGACGCTACGGCGCGTCTATTTCAACGGCGACACGGTGGTTCGCGAGGAGTCGGTGTCGCGTCAGCGCGCAAATGCCGTGCAGGTCGGCAGCATTGACGAGCGCCTGCTCAACGAAGCCTGTCGCGCCAGGACCATCAACGAGGTGGCCGGGGTCGCCGAAGCGGCGGGTCGCGCCGCTCAGGACGCGCAGAATCCAGAGCGACCGACGGCCATGCACGCGGACATGCGCACGCTGGACGAAGCCGGTCGGGTGCGCCTGGTGCCGGTCGCGGATGCCGCAATCAAGACTGTGGAGCCGCCTGCGGCCGCACCTGCCACGGCCGCGCCGACGCCTTCCGGCGAAAAGCCCCGCCACATCGTCCTGCCGGCAATTGACAAGGCGGCGGCCGACCAGGCGGCGGCGAGTCTCGGGCAGAAGTCCGCTGCATCCGCGGCGCCAACCAGTCCGGGGACAAAGTCCGAAGCCAGCCCGACGGCCAAAGCCTTTCCCCGCGCTGCCGCGTCGCCGGCGGAAACCGCCGAAGATAGACGACTGCGCGAACTGCAATACGCCACCAGCGGCCCACGCAAGCCAGCCAGGAAGAAGCCGGCGGTTGCGCATGGGGCGGCAATTCCCGCAGTCCACATGCCCGCGCACTGGGCCTACGAAGGGGAGGGCGCGCCCGCCAACTGGGGCAAGCTCAACCGCGACTATGCGATCTGCGCGACTGGTCGGCGCCAGTCGCCGATCGACATTCGCGACGGCATCAAGCTCGGTCTCGAAACCATCCGCTTCGAGTACGCGCCGACCCGGTTCCGCATTGTCGACAACGGCCATACCCTGCAAGTCAGTGTCGGCGAGGGTCTGGCGATGCAGGTGATGGGCAAGCGCTATGAACTGATCCAGTTCCATTTTCACCGCCCCTCGGAAGAGCGCGTCAACGGCAAGGTCTACGACATGGTGGTGCACCTGGTGCACAAGAACGACGAAGGCCAACTGGCAGTGATCGGCGTGCTGCTGGAAAAGGGCGGCGAACATCCGCTGATCCAGACCCTGTGGAACAACATGCCGCTGGAACGGGACATGGAAATGTCTCCCGCGGAACCGATCGACTTGATGCAGTTGCTGCCGGAAAACCGCGCGTACTGGACCTACATGGGCTCGCTGACCACGCCGCCCTGTACCGAAGGCGTGCTGTGGATGGTGATGAAGCAGCCGCTGGCGGTTTCGGCCGAACAGGTAGCCATCTTCTCGCGCCTCTACCGCAACAACGCGCGGCCCGTGCAGCCCTCGAACGGGCGCCTGATCAAGGAATCGCGCTGAAGCGGCGCGCCGTGACGCCCGACACCGCATCGAGACGGGCGCGCTACTTC
Organism: Sulfuritalea sp.; assembly: GCA_016712985.1. Taxonomy (GTDB): domain Bacteria; phylum Pseudomonadota; class Gammaproteobacteria; order Burkholderiales; family Rhodocyclaceae; genus Sulfuritalea. The sequence goes on from JADJQA010000002.1 coordinate 14,707, forward strand.
GAGACGAGCGTGCAAGTCCTGGCTGAACATTCTGGTTAATCAGGAAATCAATTGTCGCGGAGCTTCTTCGGCTGCCAAGTGTCCGCAAGAACTCTGCTCGGCGGCGGCCTGATTTCCGCTTACGGCCTGGCGCGCACCGCGCGCACGGTGCCTGCAATCTCGCGGCTGACAGCAGCCAGCGCGCGAGCATGGGCTGCCACCAGTTCGTCATAACCCGGGCCGCCTGTCGCTTCGCGCGCAAGCGAGCGGCCGCTCCGCGACTCGCCCCTGGCGGGCCGCAGCGTCCACAACACTTCGACGGTCGCGGCGTCTCCGGGTGCGGATTCAAAGCGTCGCACTTCGAGCAGCAGCTTGCAGTCGGCATCGATATTCGCGCTTTGCTGATACGTCGATACCAGCGATCCATCCACTTCACGCGCCAGGTTGGCGGCGATCACGCGCGGAATTTCGCCCTGCAGCGGTTCGGCCCAGCGCGCGAACTCGTCGATCGTCACCTGGTTTGCGCCGGTGCGCGTGACGATCTGCGGGCGATCGATTAGGTCCGGCACGGTCACGATGCCGATCGCGATTCGATACGGGGCTGCGGGCGCCCGCGGCGGCGGCGCGTCGGAACCCAGGGTGTAGAAGTTGGCCTTGGGCGAACTGCCGCAGCCGGTGAGCACCAGGACGGCCAGCAGAGTGGCCAACTGCATCGATTTCGGCATCACTTGTTCTCCTCTTTCTTGCCGCTGATCAGCGCCTCGGGGTGTTGTTCGAGGTAATCGGCGAGTATGCGGAAGGCCCGTGCGGCGCGCGCAATCTCGGACATCATGGCGCGCGAGTCCTGCAGCAACGGGGAGTCGCTGGCCAGCGCACGGTCGGCGGAATCCAGGGTACGGCGCGCCTCCACGATAACTGCCTTGGTTTCCGGCGTAAGTTCGGTGACACTGGTATCGAGCGCCGTCATCATTTTCGTCGCGGTCTTCAGCGTCTGCTGCAGGTTGGCGCCTATGCCCTCGAAGTCCATCTTGTCGAGTTTCCTGGCGATGCTGGTGAGCGAATTCTGCAAGTCCTGCAGGCTGCCCACAACGGTGGGAAACTCGGGCGGAGTCGTGCTCCAGTCGATCTTGGCCTTCGGCGCATCGGGGAAAACGTCGAGCGCGATGTAAAGCTGGCCGGTCAGCAGGTTGCCGGTGCGCAACTGGGCGCGCAGACCACGTCCCACCAGCATGTTGGTCATCGCCTTGGGGTCTCTTGCGGCTCTTCCGGTGCGTGGGCCCGCGGCCTCTCGCGCGGTGAAACGCTCGGGGAAATAGTTGATTTCGACGGGCAGGGTGATCGTCCCCTTGACCGGGTCGAAGCGGGTGTTGATCGACACCACCTCGCCGACTGCGATGCCGCGAAAATCCACCACCGCGCCCGGCACCAGTCCGCGCAACGACTCGGTGAATATCATTGTGAAGCGATCAACAATGGTGTCCGGGTGCTTCATCGCTTCGACGCGATTGGCGAAGAGTTGGAATACCGCGTTCGGCGCCGCCGGTGGCAGTGGACTCGAGCTGGTGGGCGTCTGGAACGCGAGGCCGCCGAGCAGGATCGAGACCATGGATTGGGTGTCCAGCGTGATCCCGCTAGCATTCAGCGAAAGGTCAACACCGCTGGCGTGCCAGAAGCGGGTATTGGAGCTTACGTACTGGTCGTACGGCGCGTTGACGAAGACTCGCAGCGTCACGCCCTTGCCGTTCTTGTCCAGGTCATAGCCGGTAATCTGGCCGACCTGCAGGCGCCGAAAAAACACCGGCGAACCGTAGTCGAGCGAACCCAGATCCGGGCTGTGCAGCACGAATTCCCGGCCGGCCGCATCGGTGGAAAAAATCGGCGGCACTTCGAGTCCGGTGAATTCACTCCGCGCCTCTTTGGATTTGCCGATGCCGACGCCGATGTAGGCGCCCGACAGCAGCGTGCCGATGCCGGACACGCTGCCGCCAGAGATGCGCGGACGTACTACCCAGAACTGCGTGTCCTCGTGTAGATGCGTATCGGAGCCCTTGACCAGTTCAGCGGTCACGATCACGCTCGAAAGGTCAGGAGCAAGCACGACTCTGCTCACCTGCCCGATATCGACATCCTTGAACTTCAGCTTGGACTTGCCGGCCTCGAGGCCTTCGGCGGTCTTGAAGCTAATGGTGATGACCGGCCCGCGATCGAGCACCGACCGGATGGCGAGCCAGCCGCCCACCAGCGCCGCGATCAGCGGGATCAGCCAGACCAGTTGCACCGTGCGGCGCGATCTCGGCGCCGCCACCGCGGCGGGGAGTTCGGCGGGCTCGCTTCGGCGCGGATTCTCGCTCAGGTTCTCAGCCACGCTCTTCCTCCAAGGGATCCCAGATCAGGCGTGGGTCGAATGCCATCGCCGCGAATATTGTCAGCACCACCACCGCGCCGAATGCCATCGCTCCCGGCCCGGGCAGGATGGTCGCCAGCGCCTTCAACTGCACCAGCGACACGATCATCGCCACGACGTAGACGTCGAGCATCGACCAGCGGCCGATGACTTCGACCAGCCGGTAAAGCCGTGCGCGCTGAACCGGTTGCCAGTGCGAGCGCATCTGCACCGACACCAGCAGAAACAACAGCACGGCCATCTTCAGCAGCGGCACCAGGATGCTGGCGAAAAAGATGATCAGCGCGAGGTACCACGAGCCGGAGGTCCAGAAGTAGACGACGCCGCTCATGATGGTGTCGGCCTGCGAGCCGAACAGCGAACTTGTGTACATCATCGGCAGCAGGTTGGCCGGAATGTAGAGAATCATCGCCGCAATCAGCAGCGCCCAGGTGCGGGCAATGCTGTCTGGCTTGCGCGAATGCAGGGGTGCGCCGCAACGCGGGCAGCAGGCGTCGTGACTGTGCGCCGCCCCGCGCGACAGTTGGCCGCAGACATGGCAACCGAGCAGACCGAGGCTCGCGGCGGTGACAGGGGCGGTCATCGCGTGGCTTCCATTCGCGTCCACAAGCCGCGCGGGTCGAAAACCGCCGCCAATGCAGCCATCAGCAACATCAGCGCGCCGAACGACCACAGCGCAATGCCCGGCACCACGCTGGCCAGATTTTCCAGCTTGATTACTGAAACCAGGATGCCGAGCAGGAACACTTCGACCATGCTCCACGGGTGCACTGCCCGCAGCATGCGGAATACCAGCGCGAAGTGCGGCGCAGCCCGGCCCAGTCGCAGCGGCAGGTACAGGTAGGTCAGCGCGAACAGCTTGATCGCCGGCATCAGCATCGCCGTGACGAACACCAGCACCGCGACCGATTTCATGTCCTCGCTGTAGAGCGTGCGCACGGTATCGAACAGCGTAGTCTGGATCACTTGCCCCTGCAACTTGACGCCGACGATCGGAAAGGCGTTGGCGATGGCGAACAGAAAAATTGCCGCCACGGTGAACGCCAGCGTGCGCTCGAAGCTGTCCGGATGGCTGCGGTAAAGCTCGGCGCCGCAACGCCCGCAAAACGCCACCCCGCCTCTCGGCAGCGGCACTTCGCGTTGCATCAGGTCGCACTCATGGCAGGCAATCAGTTGGGAACCTGCCATGAAACTCTTCCGCTAGACGGTGAATGGCTTGGCGCGTCCTGCTTACGGCCAGGTGACGCGCGCGCTCTCGCCGTTCCCTGCCAACGCCCCGCCAATGGCGCCGGCCACCATCGCCGCGTCGCGGCTGCTGCCGTTACCGATCAGGCTGCCGACGCCGACCAGGCCGCCCAGCACGGCGCCGACGCCGGCATGCTGGTTGATGGCGATCTGGGTCGGGGTGGGCATGGGGAGTTTGGCCATTTTGGCGGATCTGTGCGATCCCATTCCCCCTTCAGGTCCCCCTTGAAGGGGGAGAGCAAGCTCAGTTCGTGCCTTGGCAGGCTAGCTGAACACTGTGCCCAATCAGGAAGGAATACAAGCAACGGCGCTTGCTCATGTCATCCCATGATCGCGGATGTCGAGCCACGCCTGAGGCCGGTTATCCCTTGGCCGGAGAGCAGAACTCGGTCAGCACGCCCAGAGTCGTCTTGGGGTGCAGGAACCCAATATCCATGTTGCCAGCGCCGCCACGGGGAGTTTCGTCAATCAGCTTGATGCCTTTGTCCTTGGCGGCAGTCAGCTCGTTTCCGACGTTGTCGGACAAAAAGGCCAAATGGTGGATGCCGCCGGAAGGATTCTTCTCCAGATACTTGGCGATGGGGCTGTCGGGGGAAGTCGGCTCCAGCAATTCCAGCCAGACGCCGCCGATGTCAAAGAATGCGGTCTTCACCTTTTGGGAGGCAACTTCTTCAACGCGGTCGAGCTTAAGGCCGAGCACGTTCTGGTAGTAGGGAAGGGCTGCTTCGATGGAAGTCACGGCAATGCCGAGATGGTCGATTTTCTTGAGCATGATGGATCCTTGGTCGAGGTTGAAAGTGGACTTCTGGCTTGGTTATGCCGATATCGTGGAAAGCGTAGCGAACTCGAAAGCACGGGATGGACAGGGAATTCAACGGCAAGTTCAACGGCGCCGCCGGGAGTATCCTAGTCCTCGCCGTGGAAGTCTAGCCCGAATTTTCCCTCGACGGAACCGTGCGTGGATCTCGCCCGGACAATCGCATGAATGGTGCCTCCCTCCCTTTCAAGGGGCTACCGTATGCGCACAAGCTCCCTCTCGCCTTGCGGGAGAGGGTTGGAGGGGTAAGCCGTTGATTCTTCGTCATGCGCCCTCTCCCCCGGCCCCTCTCCGGCAAGGGTAGAGGGGTGCGATGGCAGGCACTTGCGAGGTTGTGTGCATACCTTAGTCCCCATGAAGGTGGAGGAACTGGGTAAGTCAGCGCTCATGTCCGATTCCGCCCTGGCGCTTTCTCTCGATCAGCTCGATCTTGTAGCCGTCCGGGTCCTCGACGAAGGCGAGCACGGTGCTGCCGCCCTTCATCGGGCCGGCTTCGCGGGTAACCTTGCCGCCGCGCTGGCGGATCGCGTCGCAGGCCGCCTTGGCGTCCTCGACGGCCAGTGCGATGTGGCCGTATCCGGTGCCGATCTCGTAGCGATCGACGCCCCAGTTGTGGGTCAACTCGATCACCGCGCCGTCCTTCTCGTCCTGATAGCCGACGAAGGCGAGAGTGAACTTTCCTTCCGGATAGTCGTTGCGCCGCAGCAGGCGCATACCCAGGACATCGGTATAAAAGGCCAGCGACTTGTCGAGGTCGCCGACGCGCAGCATGGTGTGCAGGATTCGCATGGTCTTTCCTTCAAAGTATCGGCAGGGAGGTGGCGCGCTGCTTCAGCTCGGCGCGGGCGGCTTTCCAGTCCGGGTAGACCGAGCCGACCACGGCCCAGAATCGCGGACTGTGATTCATTTCAAGCAGGTGGGCGACTTCGTGGGCCACCACGTAGTCGCCCAGATGCGTCGGCAGGTGGATCAGGCGCCAGTTCACGCGGATGCCGCCCTGCCTGCTGCAACTGCCCCAGCGCGTCTGCGCCGAGGACAGGCCGAGTCGTGGCGCCGCCAGGTCGAGCCGGCCGGTGTAGTGGGCGAGGCGCCCGGCGAAATGGGCGAGCGCCCGCTGTTGCAGGGCGCGCGTCGCCAGGCGGGCCAGGTCGGCTTCGGGCCGTGCTTCGAGGACCAGGATGTCGGCGATCCAGCGCACCCGGTTGGCGCCGGGCAGCACGCGTACTTCGGCATCGGCTCCGAGCAGGGGCAGACGCGCGCCATCCTTGATGGTCAGGTGGCGCGGCTGGCTGGCATGGGCGAGTTCGCCGAGTTTTTTCAGCACCCAGTCGCCGTGGCCCTTGACGAAGGCTTCGATTCCAGCAGGCGAGGTGCCACGCGGCGCGCCGATGCGCAGCCCGCGCTCGTCGATGGTCAGCGAAAGCCGTTTGGCGCCGCGCTTCAGCCGGTATTCGACGATGCGCCCGCCGATCAGCAGGTGGCGCGTCCTTGCCTCGGGCGGCGGCGCGGGCAGGCGGAACAATTTGAGCTGTTCGAGAAACATCAGCTCGTCGGTGCAGGCGTATCGAAAAGGTCGAAACCGCGTTCTTCCGGTGGCAAGGCGGCGATCGCGCGGGCGATCACCTGCTCGATGACTGCGATCGGTTGTTCAATCAGGCGCCAGTTGCAACGCAGGGTCTCGTGGTCCTCGGCCTCGACCCAGTGGCCGCGCGCGGCGAAGGAGAGCACCAGGCGCGGTGCGCGGCGGCCCGCCACGGCAGCCTTCTGCTCGATGACCTGCTGCAGGTGGCGCCTGGCTTCCGCGCGCAGTCAGGCTTCGGCACGGTCCTGGATCTGGCGCGGGGTGGCCTGCGGCGGCAGCGGCAAGTCCAGCGTGTCGCCTTCGCGTAGCGCCTCCTTGTGCTGTGTGCCGAGCACCAGGCGCAGGCTGCCGCCGAGAAATGCCAGCGATGTGCCCTCGTGCCAGCGACTGTCGGGATCAGGCGCGCTGCCATCGAGCTTGAGATCGAGTTGCGGGTGGCGGTTGGTCGAATGCGTCATTGGGCACCTGCGTACAGATGCGGGCTGATGCGGCTCATTTCGGCTTCAATCCAGGCCTCGGCACGCTGGGTGATGTCATTCGCCGTCAGGCCGGCCGGATCGATCGCCGGACCGATGCTGACGGTAACGGTGCCGCACTTCTTGAACAGCGCGTTGCGGCCCCAAAACTCGCCGGAATTGAGCGCCACGGGAAGCACCGGCGCGCCGGTTTCGACCGCAAGATGCGCGCCGCCGTTCTTGTAGCGGTTCTTCGATCCGGGCTGCGAGCGGGTTCCTTCGGGGAAGATGATCACCGTGTAGCCCTTGTCGAGGCGATCGCGGCCCTGCTCGACCAGGCGCCTGAGGCTGGACCGGCTGGCGCTGCGATCCGTCTCGATCATCGGAATCGAGGCCAATGCCCAGCCGAAGAACGGCAGGTACTTGATCTCCTTGCGCCAGACGAACACGGTGTCCTTGAACACCTCTTGCAGCATGAACGTCTCCCAGGCCGACTGATGCTTGGCCAGCACCACCGCGGCACCGGCGGGGATGTTTTCGGCGCCGCGCAGCCGATAGGGAATGCCGAGCACATGTTTGATCAGCCAGATGGTGAAGTTCACCCACGGCACCACGGTCTGGCGGCGCATGTGGTGCGGCAGCGGGCGGCAGAGGATCACGCCCAGCGTGTAGGGCGGCGTCACCACCAGCAAGATCAGCAGGAACAGCAGGGAGCGGACTGCGGCCACGAACTCGACTCAGAGGGCGATATGCGCGGCGGCAGCAGCGAGATCGGGAAACACCAGGGTATCGGGGGGCAGCGCAGGGTCGTCCGCGATCTTGCGGCCCTTGCCGGTCAGCACCAGCACCGGCTGCGCACCGGCTGCCTGGGCGGCCTGAAGGTCGCGCAGGGAATCACCGATCGCCGGCACCCCCGCGAGATCGGCGTTGAAGCGGGCGGCTATATCACGAAACATGCCCGGCTTGGGCTTGCGGCATTCGCAGTTGTCGTCGTTGGTGTGCGGGCAGAAGAAGATCGCGTCGATGTGCCCGCCGACTTGCGCCAGAGCCTTGAACATCTTGTCATGGATGGCGATCATCGTATCGGTCTCGAACAGCCCGCGGCCGATGCCGGACTGGTTGGTGGCCACCACCACGCGATAGCCGGCCTGATTCAGGCGGGCTATCGCGGTAAGGCTGCCGGGAATCGGCTTCCACTCCTCAGGCGACTTGATGTATTGGTCGGAGTCGTGGTTGATTACACCGTCGCGGTCGAGGATGACAAGTTTCATGAATGGCATTTCACCACGGAGAACGCTTGGGACACCGGGAAAACAGCGCGTGAATTACCCCATGCTCGCATGCTTCCAGCCTTCACGCGGAAAGCTTCGAAATATCGGCGACGCGGTTCATCAGTCCGGCGAGGCGCGACAGCAGGGCAAGACGGTTGGCGCGGATCGGTGCTTCCTCGGCCATCACCATGACGCCGTCGAAGAAGGCATCGACCGCAGCGCGCAAGCCGGCCAGCGCCTTCAATGCGGCAGTGTAGTCGCCGGCGGCGAGTTGCGCTTCGATGCCGGGCGCCACGGCCGTGAGCCGGGCGAACAGCGCCTTCTCGGCGGCTTCATGCAGCAGCGCGGCATCGACGCCGGTGCCGGCTTCGGCGCCGGACTTTCGGAGGATATTGACGATGCGCTTGTTGGCGGCGGCCAGTGCTTCGGCTTCGGGCAGCGCGGCGAAGGCCTTGACGGCGGCCAGCCGCGCCGGAACCTGGTCGATCCGCGCCGGGTCCAGCGCCAGCACCGCATCGACCGCCCGGTGATCGTGCCCGGCGTCGCGCAGCATGTGGCGCAGGCGCTCCTTGAAGAAGTTATGCAAAGCGCTATCCCCTGGCGGGACGGCCGCCCTCTCCTTCGATCCCTCTCCCGCCTGGGAGAGGGAAGTTGATGGCGCCTCTTTCGCTGCCGGGGGAGATGCATGGGCGCTGCGCCACTCGCCGCTGAACAGCTCAGGCGCAAAGCCCGCGGCGGCGTCGTCGATCAGTTCCGGCAGCGCCAGCGGCAGCGGCGTTTCCATCAGGATGCGCAGCACGCCGAGCGCGGCGCGGCGCAGGCCGAAGGGGTCCTTGTCACCGGTGGGAACCTGGCCGATGCCGAAAAAGCCGATCAGCGCATCGAGCTTGTCGGCCAGCGCCACGGCGCAGGCGACCGGGCCTTGCGGCAGCGCGTCGCCGTTGAAGCGCGGCTGGTAGTGGCTCTGTATCGCATCCGCCACCGCCGCAGGCTCGCCGTCGGCCAGCGCGTAATAGCGGCCCATGATGCCTTGCAGCTCGGGAAATTCGCCGACCATGTCGGTGACCAGGTCGGCCTTCGCCAGCAGCGCCGCGCGTTCCGCCTGCATCACGTCGGCGCCGATGCGCTGCGCCAACGTGGCGGCAAGCTTGACCAGGCGATCGACGCGTTCGCCCTGCGTGCCCAGCTTGTTGTGATAGACCACCCGCGACAGCTTGCCGATGCGCGCCGACAGCGGCGTCTTCTTGTCGGTTTCGAAGAAGAACTTGGCATCCGCCAGGCGCGGCCGCACCACGCGGGCGTTGCCGGTGATGATGTTGGCGGGATCCGCCACCTTCATGTTGGAAACCACGAGGAAGCGATGGGTCAGCTTGCTCTTGTCGTCGGCGCCGTCCATCAGCGGGAAATACTTCTGGTTCGCCTTCATGGTCAGGATCAGGCATTCGGCGGGCACGGCAAGAAACTCCGGATCGAAGCGGGCCTCATACACGGCGGGGAACTCGACAAGGGCCGTCACTTCATCGAGCAGCGCCTCGTCGCGTAGCCAGGTCAGCGACCCGGCGGCGTGATCCAGTTGCTCGACGATCATGGCGCGGCGCTTGTCGAAGCAGGCGATGACGTGGCCCTGCTTCTCCAGAACCGCTTCGTAGGCCTCGGCGCGTGCGATGGTGAGCATGCCGGTACTCATGAAGCGGTGGCCGCGCGTGGTGTTGTCGCTGACCAGACCCAGCATCTGTCCGGGAATGGTGCGGCCGTCATGCATCAGGATCAGGCCATGCACCGGACGCACGAACTGCGCCTCGCCGGCGCCCCAGCGCATCAGCTTGGCTACCGGCAGCTTCTTCAGCGCTGCCTCCACCATGTCAGAAAGATATTCATCGATGCGGCCGCCGGTCTTCTTGAGGCGGGCGACGAAGTACTCGGCCTTGCCGTCACTGATGCGTTCCAGTTGCGCGAACTCGACACCCGCCGAGCGCATGAAGCCTCCCAGTGCCTTGGTCGGCGTCCCGTCAGCGCCGACTCCTGAAGACACCGCCGGGCCCTTCTTTTCGATCACGCGATCCGGCTGGTTCTCCAGGCAATCGTCGAATTGCAGCGCCAGCCGGCGCGGCGTGGCGAACCAGCGCCCCGAATTGGCGGCCTCGATGAAGCCGGCGTCCGCCAGCGCCTTTTGCATCTGCTCGCGGAAAGCCAGCCCCAGTTTCGCCAGCGACTTCGGCGGCAGCTCTTCGGTGCGCAGTTCGATCAGCAGGGTGGCTTTCATGCTGCCTCCGCCGGGCCGCCCCAAGGAGGCAGCAAGTCAGCAAGCGGGCACAGCCCGCGAACCATCGTCATCCCCTTCCTGGCGAAGGGGAGCGGGGGAAAGGGGGCGTTCATGTCACGGCCTCCCGATCCTTCTTGCCCAGCATCGGAAAGCCCAGCCGCTCACGCGAATCGTAATAGGCTTGGGCGATTTCACGCGCCAGCGCGCGCACGCGGCCGATGTAGGCAGCGCGTTCGGTGACGGAAATGGCGCCGCGCGCATCGAGCAGATTGAAGGTATGCGAGGCCTTCATCACCATCTCGAACCCCGGCAGCGGCAGGCTCAGGCCAATCAGCCGCTTGGCCTCGGATTCGAACTTGGAGAACTGGGCAAACAGCCAGTCGACATCGGAGTGTTCGAAGTTGTAGGTCGACTGCTCGACCTCGTTCTGGTGGTACACGTCGCCATAAGTGACGCCGGGCGCCCAGACCAGGTCGAAGACATTCTCGACGTCCTGCAGGTACATCGCAAGGCGCTCGATGCCGTAGGTGATCTCGCCCAGCACCGGGCGGCAGGCTATCGACCCGACTTCCTGGAAATAGGTGAACTGGGTGACTTCCATGCCGTCCAGCCAGACTTCCCAGCCCAGTCCCCAGGCGCCGAGGGTCGGCGATTCCCAGTCGTCCTCGACGAAGCGGATGTCATGCTCCGAGGTGTTGATGCCGAGCGCGCGCAGGCTGTCGAGGTAGAGTTCCTGGATATCCGGCGGGCTGGGCTTGAGCACCACCTGATACTGGTAATAGTGTTGCAGGCGATTCGGATTCTCGCCGTAGCGGCCATCCTTGGGCCGCCGCGAGGGCTGCACATAGGCCGCGCTCCACGGCTCGGGACCGATGGCACGCAGGAAGGTGGCGGTGTGGAAGGTGCCGGCGCCGACTTCGATGTCGTAAGGCTGGAGCAGGACGCAGCCCTGTTTGTTCCAGAAATCCTGCAAGCGCAGGATGACTTCCTGAAAAGTCGGCCGTTGGCCGACTTTCAGTGAAGACTCATGCGCGCGAGCACGCGTGACGTCGGAACTAAAAGTGGGTTTTTGGTTCATCGGGAAACCCTGTCGATTCGCGAGAGCAGCGATTTTACAGGGTTTGTCCCGGCAAGCCGGGGTGGCCACGCTACCAGGCAGCGGGCGGCTTCTTGATCATGACGATGCGCCGCCCCCCGGTGGCGAGGTAACCGCCGACGCGCAAATCCTTGAGGATGCGCGAGACCATTTCGCGCGACGCGCCGACGATGTTGGCGATCGTCTGCTGGGACATCAACTCCGGCAGGATCAGGCGCCCGCTCTCCTCCTGTGCGAGTTCCTGCAGCTTACGCACCACGTGGCCATAGACGTCGAGCAGCGCGAGGTCTCGCACATGGCAGGTCAGCGCCGGGACCCGCTTGAGCAGCTTGCGCACCAGCTCGTGCTGAAACTCCGGGTGCGCCATCAGGAAGGCGCCAAAATCGGCCATCTTGACGACGGCAATGCGGCTCGGCTCCAGCATCATCACCGAGGTGGAGCGGTTTCCCGGCTCAAGCGCCATCTCGCCGAAACACTCGCCAGGCCCCTGGGCGTTGACCACCACTTCACCGCCGTCGGCGGCGCCGCGGAAGATCTTGACCCGGCCGGAGAGGATGAAGAATACCGAATCGGTCTCGTCCCCCTTGCTGAGGATAACCGCCTTGGAAAGGCTGGGTTCGAGCCTGTTTCAAGGGATGCATTGGGGATTCCTTGCCGAAGCGCATGCCAGCATCGGCGAGGATGATTGCGCGATCGAACTGCTGGACAAAGCCATAGCCCAGGCGACAACAAAGAAAGAGGGATGTTGCGAAGGCTTGGGAACTGCGTGCTGGCGTGAGCCTCGCGAAGCTGTGGACCGCCCAGGACCGGCACGACGATGACAGAAATCTTCTCGCGCCAATCTACAACTGGTTCACCGAAGGCTTCGATACGCCCGACCTGGTCGAAGCCAGGGCGCCGCTGGATCAACGGAGGTAGGTGACGGTCGACCTCGACGTTCCTCCAGTCGTGTCGCCGCCGTCCTGCCAGCGCCGACTTTCGTGGTGGGCCTGGGGCGTTCGTCGAGGACCATTCAAACCACGCCCAGGAACACGGCCAGGCTGCGTCCGACTTTCAGCATGGTCTCGTCATTGGCCGCGCCAAACACCGCGCCGAGCTTGTCCCGCTTGATGGTCATGGCCTTGTCGATCATCACTTGCGAGGGCTTCCGCAAGCCGTTCTTCTCGTCTGGAACGAGCGTCACGCGCAGCAGGGGCGCATCGACCAGCGTCCCTGACATCAGCAGGACAGTCACGGTCGCGAGTTCATCGAACTGGTCGGCCTGCACCACCAATGCCGGCCGCGGCTTGCCAAAATCGCCTTGCATGGCGATGGTCACGAAATCCCCGCGTTTCATGTGCTCCAGCCGTCCACGTCGGACAAGGCCGCATCAATGAAGCCCGGCAATTCCGCATCCGCCCTATCCGCCGCCGAGGCCAGCCGGGCTTGACGTCGGCACTCGTCAGCGAAGTCCGGCCGTCGGGTGTCGGGCACCCAGATTTGCACAGGCCGCATCCCTGACGCGCGCAGTCCGGCGCGATGCTTTTGTACTCGTGAAGCGGCATTCGCAGTCATGATTTTCCCTTGGAAAAAGTTACATGTAACAGTATGAGCCGCCGTTTCATGTAACGCAAGCGACAAGTGACCGCAACATGTGAATGTTTCACACATTGCCGCGTCACTATCGCGCAGATTTCTGCACCCGGGACGCGGAGATTGGCTCTCAAGCGGACGACACGATGCAGCACCGAACCCAACCCGAGGAGACCCATCATGAACGCACAACAGACACACGCCCAGACAGAGAATGCTTCCAGCAAAATGTGCGCCCCGGTTGGCGCCAGGCAGCGCGAAAGGCTTCAGGAAATCCGTTCTGCTCGGCCTGCTGGTTGCGGTCGGAACCCTCGGCGCTACGGCCCTGTTGAGTCTCGCCAACGCCCCCGCGATTGCCGCCCAGTCGGTACCCGAGGCCATTACCGAGGGCGACACCGACGCGGAAGCCATGCTTCACGCTCAGGAAATGTTGAGCCTCAGCTTGCGTGGCCGCATCGAAGACGGTCAGCATATCCCGTTGCCTTCCACCGAAAAAGGGAAGCAGGCGCATCTGGTAGCGCCTGATGCGCTGGCGCAGCCGGCGGTGCTCCTTCGACTCGCACGCGGCAACCGGCCCCTGGCGGACCTCGCCCCCGCGATGGAAACCTCATGGGCTGCCGCCCAGCATCTGGAAGACCCGCATCACTGGCCGAGCCTGCAACAGTCTGACCGCGCCGCCAAGGTGTTGGGCAAGCCCCTGGTCTTGTCGCTGGAGCAAACGATCGACGTTCTATTGCCGGCGACGCAGGGTTGCCGAGGGCAATTCGCCGAACAGCGCGCGATAGTCGTTGCAGAAGTGCGACAGATGCCAGAACCCCCAGCGGGCGGCAACGTTGGCAATCTGCACGGCGCCATGGGTGGCGGCCCGAAGTTCGCGACGGACGTTGTTGAGGCGGATCGCTCGCAGGAAATCCACCGGGTTGGTACCGATCACTTCCTGAAAGCAATATTGCAGCGTGCGCCGGCTGACGCCAAGGTGCTCGCAGAGATCGCCAATGGTCACGGGTTCCTGGAGGTTGGCGAGGACATGGTCGCGCGCGGTCGACGATCTTCTTGCGGGCGCTACGGCCGGGGAGCGAGGTGGCAACATCGCTTGCCGGCTGCATCGTAGCCTGCAGGTGACCGACCAGGGTCGAGCGCAGGGTCTTCTGAATCTGTGGGGCTTCGAGGCGCAAGGGGTCGGCGTCGAGCGCATCGAAAATGTCGATCAGCAGCGTTCGCAGTTGCTGCAAGTGCTCGTTGCACGGCAGCACGTGCGGCCTGTCTGCTCGCTCACTCGCCATGGGCTGGGCAGCCGGCTCGACTATCGAGTGGTAGCAGTTGGCAGTGACCGCGATGCCGACCACGTCGAACGAGCGCGGCGTGCGCAGCTCGAAATCCTGATCCTGGCCGATGGCCAGCATCCCGTCCATCCCGAGCCGCTCGTCGCAAAAGAATCCGTCGGCATCCATCTCGAGCGGCACACCAAAAGTGCCGGCGCCGCTCCATGCCCGCCCTCGCTGCAATACCGCCTGGTTGGTGGTCTCGCGAAAAAGCTGCATGTCTCCCAGCCAGATTTCACGCAACACTCCCTGAAATCGGCCGGCCGTCAACTGGTCATAACTCTGCTGTCACTTTTCGAGGCTCTAGGCGTGGGCGTCGGCATCCTCGGAAAAGGTTTTGCGGAACAGCGCTGCCTGATCCGGCGCCGAAGCAATGCTACTCGCCAGCGCCTCGGCGAGGACGACTTCAGACTCGATGTGTCGGGCAAGTTTGGGCATGACGTTCCCGGGCTTTTGCAGTGCCTGCTTGGGTTTTCACTGTAGCGCATAGCGGTTCGGGGAGCAAATGCACCCGGAGCAGTCTTGTTCATGAAGAGCGCATGTCCGCTGCAAGCCCTTGCCAATGAGGTCATTGGGGCTTTCCCCTTCATCCGATGGTGCGTCGCAGCATGTTCTGTTGCATTCTGTTGCTATTTCGCACATTGCCAATTTTGGATAACGCGCTGGGTTGAACATTCGTTAGATTGCTTGGCGGTACTCGCAATCCGCGGCCTCAACACCGCGTGCCTTTGTTGTCGAGATTGGTAGCGCAAACCTGAAGCTGTCAGGAGTGGTTGTCGTGATGTTTTCCCAAGCACTCAATCTTGTTGTCATTGGCCTGATGCTCGGTCTGGGGGCTTCCGCGGCCCGCGCCGAATTGCCGGTCGATACGATCGGAGTTGTCACGCTGACGTCATGGCGCTGGGAAATACGTGTTGCCACCGCCCATTTCACAAAGCTCAAGCGCGGCGAGTGCCGCGCGCAGGTTTTCTCGATGTCGCCGGCCGGTGTCGCCTTCAAAAGCGAGGAAACCCGGGCAGACATTTCATCTTCGAGCAATGTGGGATCGATCATGTTGGTTGAGGACTTTGCAAGGACAAGAAAGTCCAGCATAGCGCTTGCACAGGCCGCAGCTCCGTCGATGTTGCACGGCAATGGTGCGGCGGGTTCGGGTTTGATGCGCGGTTTGGTGCGTGGATGATTGGCGCTATCCAGGCTGATCAAATCAAAACATGATGTTAAGAAAAAAAGTGGTCTGGCACGGTCTCTGCATCAGATGAATTTAAACAACTGTGTGGCGGTTGACGCCGAAATGGGTAGCGCAACTTGAAACTGTCGCAACCCGAAATTGTCAGGAGGGGTCGTCGTGATGTTTCCAAAAGCACTTAATGCTGCTGCCGTTGGCCTGGCGCTTGGCTTGGCCGCTTCCGCGGCCTGCGCCGAATTGCCGGTCGATACGCTCGGAGTCGCCACGCTGCCACCGGCCGATCCCTACCGCCTGTATCTGTCTGACATGGTCATCTCCCACTTCGTCGATGGCAAACTGCTGATCATCGATGGCAAGACTTTCAAGGTTCAGGGTCACGTGGCACTGGGGCTGGCGGGGCACGCCACGCTATCGCCCGATCGCTCGGAAATACTGGTTGCCACCGCCTACTTCACCAAGCTCAACCGCGGCGAGCGATTCGCCGAATTGAACGTATATGACGCAATCACGCTGAAGCTGAAGGCGGAGATCAGCGTGCCCTCGAAGCACTCCCAGTCGATGCCTTACCGAGGAGCGGTGCGCAGCTCGGCCGATGGGCGTTTCGTCTTCATGCAGAACGCGACGCCGGCCAGCTCGGTGACGGTGGTTGACCGTACGGCCGGCAAATTCGCCAGTGAAGTGCCCACCCCCGGTTGCTGGATGATCTATCCGGCGCAGAGCAGCCCAAACCGCTTCTCCACGCTGTGCGGCGACGGCACGATGCTCACCGTGACACTCGACGGCGACGGCAAGGCGGCGAGCAGGAAGAAGAGCAGGAAGTTTTTCGATGCGGACGACGATGCCCTGTTCGTTTCCGCCGAGCAGAATGGCGACAACTACAGCTTCCTCTCGTTCAAGGGCAATGTGCAGAATGTCAATGTCGGCGGCGAGGAAGCGATGCCCGGCGAACCGTGGCCGCTGGTCACGGCGGCCGATGTCAAGGCCGGCTGGAGACCCGGCGGTTACCAGCCGCTGACCATTCAACAGAAGAGCAATCGCCTGTATGTCGGCATGCATCCGAAAGGCAAGGAGGGCACCCACAAGGACGCCGCGAAGGAAATCTGGGCCTTCGATCTCGCCAGCAAAAAACGGATTGGGCGCGTGCCGGGGCATCATTCGACGGTCGTGTCGGTCACCCAGGGCGATGCACCGCGTCTCTACGGCTTGTCCACCGAAAAGGGAACCCTGGCGATGTTCGACGCCGGCCAGAAGCTGCGCCACATGAAGACGGAAGGCCCCTTCGCCGAGTTTGGCACGCAACTGGATCCGCAGTGATGGATCTGGCCCATGTGCTGACGGATGCCGTGGTCGCGCGGGCCATCGGCGCCGCGCTGTCGGTGGTGCTGCTCGCCGGCGCATGGCAAAAGCTGCGTGACCGCGAACTCTTCCAGGCTGCGGTGGAAAACTATCAACTCGTGCCGGAGTCATGGCACCGCCCGGTCGCCACGGCTTTGCCGCTGCTCGAGCTGGCGGCCGGTGCCCTGCTGCTGCCGGCGTCGACGCGGACGATCGGCGCCTTCCTCGCGGCTGTCCTGCTTTTGGTGGTGACGGGTGCGGTGGCCATCAACCTGTTGCGCGGGCGTCGCGACATCGACTGCGGCTGCGGCGGTTTGTCCGCTCACGTTGGCGAACAGACACTGAGCTGGGGGCTGGTGGTACGCAATTTTCTGTTGATGGGAGCGGTGCTGGCATGCCTGCCGGACACGGAAACCCGCACCCTGGTCTGGATCGACTACCTGAGCGCGGCGGGAACCACGCTCGCCCTGCTGGGGCTCTACGTTTCCGCCAATCAACTGATGGCCAACCAACCCCGCCTGCAATCCCTGAGGATGCATTGACATGAGTGAAGCCCTGGTTGTCTCGAACATCGTCCTGTGGGCCGTGGTCCTTGCGCTGCTGGTTGTGGTACTGGCGCTCAGCCGCCAGGTTGGCATCCTGTACGAACGGATTGCCCCGATGGGCGCGCTGATGCTGGATCAGGGGCCAAAGGTCGGCGACGTCTCCCCGGTGTTCGGCCTCGAATCGCTCGGCGGCGGCTCGGTCGCGGTGGGCCTTTCCGCGCGCAAGATGAGCCAGCTCCTGTTCTTCCTGTCGCCAACCTGTCCGGTGTGCAAGAAGCTGCTGCCGATCCTGAAGTCGATCAGCGTCAGCGAGGGCAAATGGCTGGAACTGATATTCGCCAGCGACGGCGATCGGCCGGAGCAACTCGCCTTCTATCGCAAGGCCGGTCTGGGCGATTTCCCCTATGTGCTATCGACCGAGCTCGGCATGGCCTTCAAGGTTGGCCGTCTGCCCTACGCCGTGTTGATCGGCGAAGACGGCAAGGTGCGCGCCAAGGGCCTGGTGAATTCGCGCGAACAGATCGAAAGCCTGTTTGAAGCCAAGGAACTCGGCGTCGCCTCGGTGCAGGAATTCATCGACCAGCGTGCGTGATGCAAGCTCAATCGCAAGGAGAGAACCATGAAGTGGTTTGACGATTTTTTCGAGCAGCGGGCGCGCACGGCTGCACGGTCCATTTCCCGCCGCAGCGCACTGACGCGAATCGGCAAGCTGATGGTGGGGAGCGCCTTGCTGTTGCCCGTGCTGCCCTTCGATCGTATCGGCAAGGCCGTGGCGGCGGCGAAACAGACGGACAAGCGCAACGGCGACACGGCGTGCGAGTACTGGCGCTATTGCGCAATCGATGGCTTTCTTTGCACCTGCTGCGGCGGAGGCATATCGACTTGCCCGCCGGGAACCGAGGTTTCCAAGGTGACCTGGGTCGGGACCTGCCACAATCCGAACGACGGCAAGGATTACCTGATCAGCTACAACGACTGCTGTGGCGCGACCACCTGCAATCGCTGCGGCTGCAATCGCAACGAGCGCGAGCGGCCCGGCTACCGGATGGGCGTGCACAGCGATATCAACTGGTGCATGGCCAACAGCTCGACGAACACCTATCACTGCACAGTGGCAGCGGTGGTGGGAACGGC
The DNA here is from genome assembly GCA_016712985.1 of Sulfuritalea sp. Taxonomy (GTDB): domain Bacteria; phylum Pseudomonadota; class Gammaproteobacteria; order Burkholderiales; family Rhodocyclaceae; genus Sulfuritalea. The sequence continues at coordinate 32,913 of JADJQA010000002.1, forward strand.
GGACGACGGCAAGGGCTGAAGCGTGCGCTGGCGCCGCAACCACCTCCTGATCACTTGTGCGCTGCTGGCTTGCGTCGGCAGCGGGCCGGTCAGCGCCGACGGCGCCGCGCTCTACACGACACACTGCGTCGCCTGTCATCAGCCCGACGGCAACGGCGCCGAGGGTCTCGCGCCGCCTGTGGCCGGCGTGCTGGGCAAACTGGCCGGGGTGCCGGGCGGCCGCGAATACCTTGCCCAGGTAATGGTTTCCGGCATGGTTGGGAAGATCACCTCGCGCGGCGTCAAGTACGACGGCAGCATGCCCGCGGTGGCCTTGACCGACGAAGAGATGGCGTCTGTCATGGGCTACGTGCTGAGCACCTTCAATGCCAGTTCCGAGGAAATCCCCGCCGCACTGTTTGCCAAGGCACGCGGCAAGCGAATGCAGCCCGCGGCAGTGCGCAAGCAGCGTGAGCGAATTCGTGCGGAAGTCGGGGAATAGCGGATGACAGCGTGCCGGAAGCCGATGCTCTGGCTGCCATTGCTGGCGGTGCTGTTGCCGCTCGCGGCGCTGGCCGGCGAGCGTCCGCGCACCAACTTTCTGCTGCACTGCTCGGGATGCCATCAGCCGGACGGCAGCGGCAGTGCGCAAAACGGCATTCCCAACATGAAGGATCGTGTCGGGCACTTTCTGCGACTGCCAGAGGGCCGGGCATTTCTGGTTCAGGTGCCGGGCACCGCGCAATCGTCCCTGGGCGATGGCGAAACAGCCGAGTTGCTTAACTGGATGGTGGTGGCCCTGAGTCCGCATGCCGTACCAGCGAATCTGTTGCCTTATACGCGAGACGAGGTAGCCCGCCTGCGCGCAACTCCGCTCAATGACGTCGCCGCGGTACGGGCGTCGGTGGTCGGGCGCTTGCAGCAAATGGGCTACAAGATCGAATAACTTATCAATAGAAGGGGGAGCGAGATGAAGTCGAAACGCAAGCTGTTGCAGTCAACCCTGTCGGCCGCAGTGCTGATGTTTTTGGCCGGCGGCGCCCAGGCCGCGGTATCCGAATCCGAGGCGGCCAAGCTGGGCAAGGAGTTGACCCCTGTCGGCGCAGAGCGTGCCGGCAACAAGGAAGGCAGCATCCCGGAATTCAAGGGCGGCACGCCGAAGGGAACGCGAAAGATCAGCGACCCGCGGGTCGACCCCTTTGCCGCCGACAAGCCACTGTTCTCGATCGACGCGACGAATGTCGACAAGTACAAGGACAAGCTGACGGCCGGCCAGATCGAACTGCTCAAGACGCGCAAGGGCTACCGCATGGATGTCTATCCGACGCACCGCTCCTGCGGCTATCCGGAGCTGATCAACGAGCGGACCAAGAAGAACGCGACCCTGGCCAAGCTCACCACCGACGGCAAGGACGGCCTCGCCGCCGCACTCGGCGGCGCCTTCCCTTCCCCATTCCGAAGAACGGGGCCGAGGCGGTCTGGAACCATCGACTGCGCTGGCAGGGCACGGGCCGCTTCGAGTACTACCAGACCAACTTCATCAATCCGGACGGTACCTTCTATGGCCTGGCCCAGGACCAGGTGACCCTGATGCCCTTTGCCTCGACCAAGGCCAATGCGCCCGAGGACGTCGGCGACGCACAGATGAAGATCCTCAACACCGCGACCGCCCCGCCCTCGCGCACCGGCGAGGTAATTCTTGCGCACTACTTCATGAACAAGGCCAACGACGCCTGGATGTATTTTCCTGGCCAGCGCCGCGTCCGCCGTTTGCCGGCCTTCGACTACGACAACCCGATTCCGGGCTACGAGAACCTCGAGACCGCCGACCAGTACCCGATGTTCGCCGGCAGCCTCGACCGATACGACTGGAAGCTGGTCGGCAAGCAGGAACTGTACGTGCCGTACAACAGCTTCAAGTTCGTCGCCAAGCGCCCGGTCAAGGATGTCTATGGCGGCCTTTACCCGAATCGCGACCTGATCCGCTACGAGCTGCACCGCGTCTGGAAGGTCGAGGCGACGTTAAAGCAGGGCATGCGCCACATGTTCGCCAAGCGGACTTTCTATCTTGATGAAGACACCTGGATGCTGCTCAATGCCGACCAGTACGACGCCCAGGGCAAGCTGTGGCGGGTGATGGAGGGCTCGATCTATCCGGCGATCGAACTCGGCGCCTGCGTCAGCCAGGAATTCATGTCCTGGGATCTGAACGTCAACCGCTACATGGCCGAGAACTCGACACAGGAAGCCAAGCCGACCGACTGGTTGGCCGGCGACGAAGGACGCATCGATGCCAAGCGTTTCAGTCCCGACGAACTGCGCCGTGCCGGCGAGCGCTGATCCGCGCCAACCGATAAGAGGAGGATGACATCATGAAAAAAACAAGCCTGCAACTCAAGCCGCTGGCGCTCGCCATCGCGACGCTCGGCGCCACGTTTGCCAACCCGGCTGCGGCCGTCAAGTTCGAAATGGAAAACGGCATCACCGGCAGTTTCGATTCGACGATTTCCTTCGGCGCACAGATGCGCATGCAGTCGCCGGACAAGTCGATCATCGGCAACGATAACGGCGGTAATGTGCCGACAGTAGGCGATCCGCGCATCCACGGTGCGACCGGCTATGCCAATCCTGATTTCAACTATTTGAACACCGATGACGGAAACCTGAATTACAACAAACACGACATTGTCTCCGCCGTCTTCAAAGGCACCCACGAACTGTTCCTGACGCAGAAAGGTAACTGGTCGGCACTCGGCCGATTCACCTGGTCGACAGACCTGCGCGCCGATAATACCCGGCGCACACCGCTCGATGACGACGCCGAAGACGCGATGGAGAAGAACATCAGCCTGCTGGACTTCTGGGTGTCCAAGGATCTCAAGATTGGCGACCAGTCTGCCAAGGTCAAACTCGGCAACCAGGCCATTAACTGGGGCGAGGACATCTTCATCATCGGTGGTATCAATGCGGTCAATGCCCTAGACCTGCGCAAAATCCACATCCCCGGCGTCCAGGTCAAGGAGGTCTTCATCCCGGCGCCGATGATTTCATTCAGTTCCGGCCTCGGCAACGGCTTTTCGACCGAAGCCTACTACCAGTTCCGCTGGAACAGTTTCAAGTTTGATCCGGCCAGTACCTACTGGTCTGCTGCCGACTTCATCGGCAAAGGCGGCACGCGCGGTGCGTTCATTCCGCAAAGTTTGTTGGACGACTTTGGTATACCTGCAACAGGTGGCGACTTCGATCCGAAGCGCGGCCGCACGCTCGCAGCGCTTAGCCCGGCAAACGGCGGCGCCGGCGTCATCCCGGTTGAACGCGATGAGCCGGGTGATAGTGGCCAATACGGCATCAACCTCCGCTTCAAGCCAGCGGAGGGCGATACCGAATTCGCCGCCTACTACATTCGCTATCACGACAAGATTCCCTTCGTCGGCTTCAGGTTTGATCCGGCCCTCGCTGGCACCAACGTTCTTGGCGTGGCTGCGGTCGAGCAGTACGGTGAAGACAAAAGCCTTTACGGCGTGTCAATCAATACCAAACTGGGAGACTGGGCAATCGGCGCCGAACTTTCGTACCGCCCCCGCGACAGCGTCGCCATTGATCCGACAGTTCCATTTGCCGGCCCTTACAGCCTGCAGGCGGCAAGCGGCAAGTGCGCCTTCGCGGCGATGTCGGATGGTTCTGTCGAAGAGAAAAAATACCAGGCACACTTGACCGGTTTCTACCTGCTGCCGCAATCGATCACGGCTCCCCTCGGCGCCGCCGAGGGCGCCTTCCTCGGCGAAGTGGCTGTTACCCACTATCCGAATCTCGACCTGTCGGGTGCCGTTCCCTATCTGCTCAACAACTACCAACTGCCTGACAAGACCTCGTGGGGCTATGTCGCCGAGGTCAGTCTGACCTATGCCAACATCTTCCAGTCGGGCTGGACCCTGACGCCGGTGCTCGACTTCTACCACGACGTAAACGGCACCAGTCCTACGGCCTTGCCCTTCGTTGAAGGCCGGAAGGCCGTGGCGCTGAATTTCAACTTCGACTATCACAACGAGTGGAAGGCAGGCGTCGGCTACACCACCTTCTGGGGCGGCGGCAACATGAACATGCTGCGCGACCGCGACGTACTGACCATTTCGGTTTCCAAGATTTTCTGACCTTCCTCCGGCGGGCGGGAAAGCCGGCGCTGTCGCCGACTTTCCCGCCCTTTTGTCGACCCAATCCGCTCCGCACCTGAATCCGGGGATTCCACTCGATGCCCAGCATTGTCAACTTCGTCAAGTCCCTCGAGAACTTCTTCTTTCGCTACCGGGTGCCGACGCTGGCGGTGCTGCTGGTGTTCACGGTGGTGATGGGATATCTGGCGACGCAGTTGCGCATGTCGGCGGGATTCGACAAGCAACTGCCGATCGGGCACGAATACACCCAGACGTTTTTCAAGTACCGCGAGCAGTTGTTCGGTTCCAACCGCATCATGGTGGTGGTCCGCGCCAAGCACGGCGACATCTGGACCAAGGAATCGCTGACGAAACTGCATGAAGTCACCCAGGCGGTGCTGTTCCTGCCGGGAGTCGATCGCCGCTCGGTGCAATCGCTGTGGACGCCTAACACCCGCGTCTATGAACTGACCGAGGAAGGCTTCAACGCCGAAGACGTGATCGGCGGCAACATCACGCCGGATGCGCTGGATGCCGAGAAAATGGCCCGCATTCGCGATCGCGTGGTGCGCGGCGGCTACATGGGCAGCCTCGTCGCCAACGACAACAGCGCGGCGATGGTGGTGGCCGACCTGCTGGAGGAAGATCCGCAAACGCACCAACAACTCGACTACCTCCAACTTGCGCAAAAGCTAGAAACCGATATCCGCGGCAAGCTTGAAACCGGCGATCACGCCATCGAGATCATCGGCTTTGCCAAGCAGATCGGCGATATCGCCGCCGGCGCCAAGGGCGTGGCGGGATTTTTTGCCCTGGCCGCCTTGCTGACTGCGCTCTCGGTGTACTGGTATTGCCGCTCGGTGCTGCTGACCGTACTGCCGATCGCCTGCTCGATGGTATCGGTGGTCTGGCAGTTCGGCACCCTGGCGCTGCTGGGTTACGGCCTCGATCCACTGGGCATTCTGGTGCCCTTTCTGGTGTTCGCCATCGGTGTTTCGCATGGTGTGCAGCAGATCAACGCAATCTCGAAAGCGGTGGCCGCGGGCGCAGGCGCCACGGCCGCGGCGCGCGAGAGTTTTTCCAGCCTGTTCATTCCCGGCACGCTGGCGCTGGTCACCGCATTTGTCGGCTTCGTCACCCTGGTATTGATCCCGATCCCGATGATTCGCGAACTGGGCATTACCGCGTCGATCGGTGTTGGCTACAAGATCATTACCAATCTGATCATGCTGCCAGTCGTGGCCTCGTACTTCAAATTTTACCGGGGCTATGCGCTTGATCTGGAGAAGATCCAGGCGCGGCGTGGTCTGCTCATCGAGCGCCTGGGTTTCATTGCGGACCTCAATCATGCGCGGGTGGTCCTTGGCCTCACCGCGGTGCTTTTCGGTGTCGCAGTGTGGCAAAGCCATGGCCGTCACATCGGCGCCCTGCAGCCGGGAGCGCCGGAATTGCGGGCCGACTCGCGCTACAACCGGGATGTGGAAAACATCGTCAGTCGCTTCGATCTCGGCATGGACGTACTGACTGTCGTCTTTGAAACGCCCAATGACTCCTGCAACAACTTCGAGGTTGTCAACTACATCGATCAGTTTACCCAGCACATGACGCAGGTGCCGGGAGTGCTTTCGGTAACATCGATCTCGGCGCTGGCGAAGTTTGCCAACGCCGGCTTGAACGAGGGCAATCCGAAGATGACCGCCCTGCCGCGCGACAGCAAGGCCCTGCAGGTTGCGGTCGGTTATCTGCCCGAGGCGGGGGGCCTGTTCAATCGGGCCTGCACGATGATGGCGGCCAATATCTACCTCGCCGATCACAAGGCCAGCACCATCACGCCGGCGATCGCCGCCGTCAAGGAGTTCCGCCAGCAGTTCAACCCCGAGAAACTGGGCATCAAGGTACTGCTGGCTTCGGGGAATATCGGCGTGCTCGCGGCCACCAACGAGGAGATCGAGGCGCGCGAACTGCCGATGATGCTGTATGTGTACGCCGCGATCATGATCCTGGTGCTGCTCGCCTACCGCGATTGGCGGGCGATGCTTGCCTGTTGCGTGCCCCTGACCGTGGCGACCTTCCTCGGCTACTGGTTCATGAAAGCCCTGGATATCGGCCTGACCGTGGCCACCCTGCCAGTGATGGTGCTGGCCACCGGCATCGGTGTCGACTATGCGTTTTACATTTACAACCGCCTGCTGATCCATCTGTCGCAGGGGCAGGCGATGAAACCGGCATTGCAGGGCGCGCTGCGCGAAGTCGGCATTGCCACGGTATTCACCGCGATTACCCTGTCGGTCGGTGTCGCCACCTGGTCCCTCTCGGATCTGAAGTTCCAGGCCGACATGGGCATCCTGCTGACTTTCATGTTCATGGTGAATATGGTGATGGCGATTACCGTGCTGCCGGCCTTTGCGGTTGTGCTGGATTCGTTGTTCCCGCGCAAGGGGCCTGTCAAGGCGCCGGCCATTGGTCATTGACCCGGCCTGAACTGGATATCCAACATGAGACCCAAACTGTCTGTTGTCGCACTGGCGTTGGCGTTACTGGCCATCCTTTCAGCGGCTGCCGCTGTCGAGCGGCAGCCTTCGCGCGCGATCTCCAGTCTGACGGAGCCGCCACGCCTGGTGGCGCCCGAAAAGGCCCCTGTCATGGCGGCCGCGCTGGCCGGCAAGCGCATTGTCGCGGTCGGCGACTACGGCATCGTGATCCTCGCCGACGACGGCAAGGCGTATCGCCAAGCCAAAGCCGTGCCGACCAGGGCCGTGCTGACCAGCGTCTTCTTCCTCGATGACAAGCGCGGCTGGGCCGCCGGCCATGACGGCACCATTGTGACGACGGCCGATGGCGGCGAAACCTGGCAACTTCAGCGTGACGAGCCAGGCAAGGAGCGCGTCCTGCTGTCGATATGGTTCGAGAACGCGCTGCATGGTATCGCCGTCGGGCAGTTCGGCCTGGTGCTGGAAACCGACGACGGCGGCAAGACCTGGCGCGAACGCCGGCTTGTCGAAGCGGGTGAGCAGGGCGACAAACACCTGATGCAGATCTTCGCGGGAGCCAATGGCCTGGTTTTCGTGGTGGCCGAGTCAGGGTCGATTTTTCGCTCCGACGACGCGGGCAGAAACTGGAAGGCCACCCAGACCGACAACAAAGGGTCGTTCTGGACCGGGCTTGTCCTGCAGGATGGCAGCATCCTGGCCGCCGGCATGCGTGGCCATGTGTATCGCAGTACCGACAGGGGACTGACATGGCGCGAGGTTCCCGTTGATTCCCGGCAGTCGCTGACTGCGGTGCTGCAGCGGGACGACGGGCAGCTCGTGCTTTACGGCAGCTCCGGCGTTGTGCTGTCAAGCAAGGACAACGGGCAGTCACTGCAAGGCACGGTTCGAGCCGACCGGGCCAATGTCACCGCGGCGGTCAGCGGTCCCGCCGGCGATGTATTGTTCGCCTTGTCCGGGTTGCTGGTCGCGAAATAGCCCAGAGCGGTCGGCGCGCCGGACAAACGCACAGAGGAGACAGCATGGATACTGGATTTAGCTACGTGCATGGCGCCAGCTCCGCGCCGCTGATCGGGGCGACGATAGGCAGTTGCTTCGATGACGCCTGCGCCCGGTACGCAAGCCGGCAGGCGCTGGTGGTAAGGCATCAAGGCCTTCGGCTGAGCTACGCGGAGCTGCGTGAGCGGGTTGACCGGCTCGCCTGCGGATTGATTCGCCTTGGCCTGAAACGCGGTGACCGGGTTGGCATCTGGTCGCAGAACAACCTGGAGTGGGTCCTGACCCAGTTCGCCACCGCCAAGGCGGGCCTGGTGATGGTGAATATCAACCCGGCCTATCGCCGCGCAGAACTGGAATATGCGCTGAACAAGGTGAGCTGTCGCGCGCTGATTCTCGCCGCGGGCTTCAAGAGCAGCAACTATCTCGAAATGATCGGCGATCTCGCGCCCGAACTGGCAAGCCAGGCATCGGGGCCGTTGCACGCCGCCCGCCTGCCCGGCCTGCAATACGTGATCCGCCTCGGCGTGGAACAGACATCCGGCATGCTGAATTTCGACAGCCTGCTGACACGGCCGGCCAGTGACGAACTCGATGCCCTCGCGGCGCTGGGCAATGACTTGCAGTTCGACGACCCGATCAACATCCAGTTCACCTCGGGCACGACCGGGGTTCCCAAGGGGGCGACGCTTTCCCACCACAACATAGTCAACAACGGACATTTCGTCGGCGAAGCCATGCGTCTGACCTCTGCCGACCGCCTGTGCATCCCCGTTCCCCTGTATCACTGTTTTGGCATGGTGCTGGGAAACATGGCCTGCGTGACGCACGGCGCCAGCATGGTGTATCCGGCCGAAGGTTTCGATCCCCTGCTGACGCTCGAGGCGGTCGCCGTGGAACGCTGCACGGGCCTGCATGGAGTGCCGACCATGTTCATCGCCCAACTGGACCATCCGCGCTTCGCGGAGTTCGACCTGTCGTCGCTGCGTACCGGCATCATGGCCGGGTCGCCATGCCCTGTCGAGGTCATGAAGCGCGTTGTCGGCGAAATGAACATGCAACAAGTGACGATCGCCTACGGCATGACAGAAACATCGCCGGTGAGCTTCCAGAGTTCGACCGAGGATCCGATCGATCGCCGCGTATCGACTGTCGGCCGCATCCATCCGCATGTCGAAGTCAAGGTGGTCGACGCGAATGGCCGCATCGTTCCGCGTGGCGAACCGGGGGAGCTATTGACGCGGGGTTACTCGGTCATGCTCGGCTACTGGGATGATCCGCAACGGACCGCGGAAGCGATCGATGCGGCCGGCTGGATGCACACCGGGGACATGGCGACCATCGACGCGGAGGGCTATTGCAATATCGTCGGACGCATCAAGGACATGATCATTCGCGGCGGCGAGAACATCTACCCGCGGGAGGTCGAGGAGTTCCTCTTCCGCCACCCGAAGATTCAGGATGTTCAGGTGGTCGGGATTCCCGACGAGAAGTACGGCGAGGAACTCTGCGCCTGGATCATGCTGCGCGAGGGGCAGAAGGTGAGCGAGGCCGACGTGCGGGCGTTCTGCGAGGGCCAGATCGCCCACTACAAGATTCCGCGTTACATCCGGTTTGTCGAAGAGTTCCCGATGACGGTCACCGGCAAGATCCAGAAATTTCTGATCCGAAAGCTGATGAAAGAGGAACTGGGCCTGCACGAACAGCGGACCGCCTGACTGCCTGCCGCTTCCGGTATCATCCGCCAAATTGCATGCAAGGCCAAAGGAGCGGTAACGTGGATCATCAAGTCAGCGTGGTGTTGAAGAACGGCGAGCGGTACGATTTCGCTCTGGGTGCGGAAGGGCTTGCAGCTTTTGATGCCGCCGGCGCGCGGAACTGGATCCACCAGGCATTCCTCGACGCGGGCCTGGAAACCCCGAATCCGATGGGAAAGCTGCTGCTGGTCGACCAGATCCTGCTGCTCGCGTTGAACTTCAAATCGGCGGACTACAAGCCGCTGACGCCCGCGGCACGCCGTTTCCTGTGTGCCGCGCTGAAGGCCATGGACCGGCCGACGCTGACGATTGACCTGGCCGCCTACAGACTTTGAATGCTGCGGCGTAGCGCCGTCAGGCAGGCGCCGACTGCGATCAGCAGCGCCAGCAGATTGCCCCAGCGGGCATAGGGTGTCAGGCCGGTGCGCCCTTGGGCTTGGACCACCAGCGCCGCTCTGACGAAGGGCGGCAATGCGGCTGCGATGGCGCCATCCGGCCCCACCATGGCGGTCATGCCGGTGTTGGTTGCGCGCAGCATCACGCGGCCGGTTTCGATGGCGCGCAATTGGGCGATCTGCAGGTGTTGCGGCTGCGCCAGGGAATCGCCGAACCACGCCGTGTTGGAAAGATTCACCAGCAAAGTCGCGGCCGGCAGGGCGGAGAGCAGCTCCTCGCCGAACAGGTCCTCGTAGCAGATGTTGGGCGCGATGTGTTGCCCGGCGATTTTCAGGGGCTCCTGCCATGCCGGCCCGGCGGTGAAATCCGACATCGGGATGTGCGCAAAGCGGAAGAACCAGGCAAAGCCCGGCGGCGGGTATTCGCCGAAAGGCACCAGGTGACGCTTGCTGTAGGCACTGGTGGCGAGGTTCTGGGTAAGCGCGACCGCGCCGTTGGTGTAGCCGCCGGCGGTTGTGCCGACGGCGACGCCGATCAGCGCGTCGCCGTGGCGCGTCAGGCCGCGCAGCACCTCGCGCGGAACTTCATTGAAGTACAGCGGCAACGCGGTTTCCGGTAGCACGGTTAGGCTCGCCGGATGGGCGCTTGCCAGGCCCAGATAGGCATCCACCGACAGCGGCAGCCGCTTCGGGTCCCACTTGAGGCTTTGCGGCACGTTTCCCTGGAGCAGCGCGACCGAGAATGGCGAACCGACCGGCTGGGTCCAGTCCATCATCCGCAACAGGGCACCGAGGCCGGCCAGCACCACGATTGCCGCCCATGCCGCGGGCTTGCGCCAGCCGGCTTGGCACATGTGGCCCAGCAGCCCGCCGATCACGGCGACAATGAAGCCAACGCCGTAGACCCCGAGCACAGATGCCCAGCCGGCCAACGGGCTCGGCGGACTTTGTGCATAACCGACCGCCAGCCAGGGAAAGCCGGTGAACAGCGTGCCGCGCAGCCATTCGCAGAGCATCCACAAGCCGGCGAACAGCAGTACATCGAGCTGGGTGTCCGTGCGCCAGCGCAGGAACAGCCCGCCGGCCAGCGCGGGAAACAGGGCCAGGTAGAGGCAGAACAGCAATGTCGCAGCGGCCGCGGCAGGCGGCGCCATGCCGCCGAACTGTGACAGGCTGACGTAGATCCACGACACGCCGAAGAGGAAGCAGCCGGCGCCCCAGGCCAGGCCGAGCAACATCGCCTGCCGCGCGGAGGATGTCTGGCGCCATAGCAAGTACAGGCCCGCCAGCGCAAGAGTCGGCGCCGGCCATACGGGGAAATGGGCATTGAAAGGCGCGAAACCGAGGACGCAGAAGGCGCCCAGGGCGAACGCGGCAAGCGTGGCGCGCACGGGAGCGGCCGCCCGCCGCTGCCTCATTCGTCGCCGGCTGCAGGCGTTGAAAGCGGCAGATCCTTCTGCGGATCGACCAGCAGGGTATGCACGCGGCGACTGTCGGCGCGCAATACCTGCATGCGCAGACCCTCGATGGTGAGCACTTCATTGCGCTTGGGCAGGCGGCCGAGATGATGAATCACCAGACCGCCGACGGTGTCGAAGTGCTTGTCCGGGAACCCGGTGTCGAACGCGGCGTTGAAGTCGGCTATTTCGGTCACGGCCTTGACGCGGTAGCGGCCGGTGTTATCCCTGACAATATTGTCTTCGGTTTCATCGAAGTCATATTCGTCTTCGATGTCGCCGACGATCTGCTCCAGCACGTCTTCGATGGTAACCAGCCCGGCAACGCCGCCGTATTCGTCGACGACGATCGCCATGTGGTTGCGCGATGCCCGAAATTCGCGCAGCAGCACGTTCAGCCGTTTTGATTCGGGCACGAAGATCGCCGGACGCAGTGTGTCGCGCAGGTCGAATTCCTTGCCGGCGCAATAGCGCAGCAGATCCTTGGCCAGCAAAATGCCGAGCACGTCGTCCTTGCTCTCGCCGATCGCGGGGAAGCGCGAATGCGCCGCCTCGAGCACTACGTCGATGATTTGTTCCGGCGCATCTTTGATGTCCACGACGTCCATCTGGGCGCGCGGCACCATGATGTCGCGCACCGCCCGGTCGGCCACCGAAAGCGCGCCTTCGATGATCGAAAGCGCATCGGCGTCCATCAGATGGTGCTCGAATGCGCCGTGCAGCAGGGCAACGAGTTGTTCGCGGTCTTTCGGTTCGCGCAGCAGCAGCGCGGTAAGCCGTTCGATCAGACTGGGTCTGCTGGATGGGTCCATGCTTAACCGTAAGGATCGGGGTAACCGAGAACTCTCAGGATCTCGCGTTCCATTGCTTCCATGCGTTCGGCGTCATCGTTGTCGGTGTCGTGGTCATAGCCCTGCAAATGCAGCATACCATGCACGATCAGGTGCGCGAAGTGGGCTTCGGGCGACTTCCCCTGGTCCTGCGCCTCGCGCTCCACGACCGGCAGACAGAGCACCAGATCGCCACTGAGGCGGGGGTCCGCCGCGTAGGGGAAGGACAGCACGTTGGTGGCCTGGTCGCTGCCGCGGTAATCGCGGTTGAGGCGCTGCCCCTCTTCGCTGCAGACGAAGCGGATCGTCACTTCGGCGGGCCCGGCGCAGGCCGCGCGAACCCAGCGGCGAAGCTGTGGTCGCGTCGGCGCGCCGCGCTGTCCGCCCGGATATTGCACCGCCAGGCGCAGCTCAGGCAGACGGGGTTTCGCGCGCGGCGCCATGCTTCTGGTAGGCGTCGACTATGCGCGCCACCAGCGGGTGACGCACGACGTCCGAGGCATCAAAGTCGGTGAAGGCCAGGCCGCGGACACCGGCCAGGATGCGCCGTGCCTCGACCAGCCCGGACTTCTGCCCGCGCGGCAGGTCGATCTGCGTGACGTCGCCGGTGATCACCGCCCTGGCGCCGATGCCGATGCGGGTCAGAAACATCTTCATCTGTTCCGGCGTGGTGTTCTGCGCCTCGTCGAGGATGATGAAGGCATGATTCAGCGTGCGTCCGCGCATGTAGGCCAGCGGTGCGATCTCGATGTTCTGCTTCTCGAACAGCTTGGACACCTTGTCGAAGCCCATCAGGTCGTACAGCGCATCGTAGAGCGGACGCAGATAGGGATCGATTTTCTGCGCCAGGTCGCCGGGCAGGAAACCCAGCCGCTCGCCGGCCTCGACCGCCGGACGGGTGAGGACGATGCGGCTGACCTGGTCGCGCTCGAAGGCATCGATCGCCGAGGCGACCGCGAGGTAGGTCTTGCCGGTGCCGGCCGGGCCAATGCCGAAGGTGATGTCGTGTTCCTGGATGTTGAGCAGATAGGCTGCCTGGTTCGGTGTGCGACCGTGCAGATCGGGCTTTTTCGTCAGCAGACCGGCATTGGGCGGGGCGGCGGCGCTCTTGTTGCGGTTGCGCGCAATTTCGACCAGGCCGAGTTGAAGTTCGTCGATCGACAGCGGTTCACTTGCCTGCTCATAGAAATGCTGCAGGGCCGTGGCCGCCAGCCGCGACTGCGACGCTTCGCCGCTGATCCGGCAATGCTGGCCGCGACGGCTGATGATCACGTCGAAAGCCGCCTCGATCTGGCGCAGGTTCTCGTCGAGCGCACCGCAGAGGTTGCGCAGCCGCGCGTTGTCAGACGGTTGCAGGGAAAGCGTCAGCGGTCGTGGCGCAGTGTTCGGCGATTTGCTCAGGGCATTGTTTTCCGGTGGTTGATGTCTCAGGGAAGAACGGCCGCCTCGGCCACTTCGGGAAGTTTGACCAATGCGCCGCGCAAGCTGTGCGGCAGCGCGGCGGTGATGGTGACGTCGACAAAACAGCCGATCAGGCCTGCGTTGCCGGCGAAGTTAACCACGCGATTGTTGTCGGTGCGCCCGGCCAGTTCGCTGGCATCCTTTCTGGCACGAGCTTCGACGAGGACGCGCTGTCGCGTGCCGACCATCGCCTGGCTGATCTTCAGTGCCTGCGCTTCGATGGTTTTCTGCAGGCGCATCAGCCGCTGTACCTTGAGCTCCGCCGGCGTGTCGTCGGCCATGTCGGCGGCGGGGGTACCGGGGCGCGGGCTGTAGACGAAGGAAAAGCTGTTGTCGAAATTCAGCTCCTCGACCAGGCGCATGGTCTTTTCGAAGTCCGCTTCGGTTTCGCCGGGGAAGCCGATGATGAAGTCGGACGAGAGCGAAAGATCGGGCCGCGCCGCCCGGAGTTTTTTCACCAGCGACTTGAATTCGAGCACCGAATAGCCGCGCTTCATGGCCGCCAGGATCCGGTCCGAGCCGGACTGTACCGGCAGGTGCAGATGCGATACGAGTTTCGGCGTGGTGCGGTAAACGTCAATCAGCCTTTGCGTCATTTCGCGCGGATGCGAGGTGGTATAGCGGATGCGTTCGATGTCGGGCATGTCGGCGATGGTTTCGATCAGGAAGGCGAGGTCTGCGCCAAGGTCTTCGTCATCGGTCCCGCCGCCGAATGTTCCCCGGTAGGCATTGACGTTCTGGCCCAGCAGCGTGACTTCGCGCACGCCGCGCGCGACGAGCCCGGTGATTTCAGCGACCACGTCGGCCAGCGGGCGCGAGACTTCCTCGCCGCGCGTGTAGGGCACGACGCAGAAACTGCAATACTTGGAGCAGCCTTCCATGATCGAGACGAACGACGCCCCCCCCTCCGGCCCCCGACCCAGGGGCGGCGGTGACTGAGGTTCGCCGCTGCGCGGCTCCGTGTCGCTGGCGGTCCCTGCCTCGGGGCGGCCCGTCGCCGGGGACGGGCTCTCCATGCGAGCATAGGTCGGCGTCAGCACGTCGAACTTTTCGAGTTCCGGGAAAGAAATGTCGACCTGCGCCTTCCCGCTGCTGCGGCGCGCGGCGATCATTTGCGGCAGGCGGTGCAAGGTCTGCGGCCCGAAGACGAGATCGACATAGGGCGCGCGGGCGACGATGGCCGCGCCCTCCTGGCTGGCGACGCAGCCGCCGACGCCGATCACCAGGTTCGGGTTGAGTTGCTTCAGGTGCCTGACCCGGCCGAGGTCGTGGAACACCTTCTCCTGCGCCTTTTCGCGCACCGAGCAGGTGTTGAACAGGATGATGTCGGCTTCCTCGGGGTTTTCCGTCTTGACCACGCCGTCGCTGCCGGCCAGCACGTCGGCCATCTTGTCGGAGTCGTATTCGTTCATCTGGCAGCCGAAGGTGCGGATGAACACTTTCTTTGCCATCATCGATCGCGCAAGGAATGAGGAGGAGCGCGAATTATAGAACAGCCGCGACGGCCAGCCGTTTGCTACCATCCAGGGGGTGCAATCGAGCGTGTTGGACGTCAAGCCAAAATCCCCTCTCCCCTCGTAAGAGGGGTTGGGGAGAGCAATGGGAACTTGACGGCACTGGCGACACGATTAAAAACGAGAGGGATGCGTGCGTAAGGGTTCAAGGTGACGCGGTTCTGGAACGATGAAATCATCACCATTCTGGACAGGGTGTTCGTGGCGGCAATGACTGCGGTGAATGAAATCCCTCCTCTCCCCCGGTCCTCTGCCGCAAGGGGAGAGGGGTGAGACCAGCGGTCGTTCTTCTCTCCGGCGGTCTTGATTCCGCCACGGTACTGGCTCTGGCGCGCGCGCAGGGCTTTGCCTGCCACTGTCTGTCCCTCGATTACGGACAGCGCCACGGCGCCGAGTTGCACGCCGCGGCGCGCATCGCCAAGGCCTTGGGGGCGGCCGCCCACCGCGTGCTGAAGCTCGATCTCGGCCAGTTGGGCGGCTCGGCACTGACCGACCGGTCGATCGCCGTGCCGACCGCGGGCGTGCAGCCGGGAATTCCGGTGACCTACGTGCCGGCGCGCAACACCATCATGCTGTCGCTGGCGCTGGCCTGGGGCGAGGTGCTGGGCGCGCAGGACATCTTCGTCGGCGTCAATGCCGTGGACTACTCGGGCTATCCCGATTGCCGGCCGGAATTCATCCGCGCTTTCGAGGCGCTCGCCAACTTGGCGACCAAGGCGGCGGTCGAGGGCCGCCCACTCAGGCTTCATGCGCCGTTGATCGAGTTGTCGAAGGCCGACATCATTCGCAGCGGCGCGGCCCTGGGCGTTGACTTCCGGCTCACGGTTTCCTGCTACCAGGCCGACGCCGAAGGCCGTGCCTGCGGGCGCTGCGATTCCTGCCGGCTGCGCCGCGCCGGTTTCGATGAGGCGGAAATTGTCGATGGCACGCGCTACCAGGACCCGCTATCGGGCAGATAAACCGTGGATAGAGCAGGGTTATCCGAGCAGCAAAACTTTTGAGTTACCGCTGTATGGCCTTTGACAGACAATCCTCCACACAAGCTTGTTCGAACGAGGAGTTAGGGGACCATGCCGGAAATGCAGGCGCTGGCGAAGACCGTCGTCTGGTGGGGCTTCGGCCTCGGGCTGATCTTTGGTTTCTTCGCCAACAAGACCAATTTCTGCACCATGGGCGCCGTGTCGGATGCGGTCAACATGGGCGACATGGGGCGCATGCGAGCTTGGCTGCTGGCCATCGCTGTCGCCATCCTGGGCACCAATCTGCTGGCCTACACCGGCAAGATCAATCTCGCCAACACCATCTACACTGGCCAGAGCCTGCCTTGGCTGGCGCATCTCGTCGGCGGCCTGATCTTCGGCATCGGCATGACGCTGGCCTCTGGCTGCGGTAACAAGACCCTGGTGCGCGTCGGCGGCGGCAACCTGAAGGCCGTGGTGGTCTTCATCTACATGGCCTATGCGGCCAACGTCACGCTGCGCGGCATCCTCGCCGTGCCGCGCATTGACTTGCTGCAATCCCCGACCGTGACAGTGAACCTGCCGACCCACCAGACCTTGCCGCATTTGCTGCACGGCAGCCTGGGCATGGATCTGGCGACCGCGCAACTGGTCATTGCGCTGCTGATCGCCGCGATCCTGCTGGCCTATGTGCTGCTGAACAAGTCGTTCTGGGAGAACAAGGACAACTTCATCGCCGGCATTGTCCTCGGCAGTGTCGTGGTCGCCGGCTGGTATGTCACCGGCAAGATCGGCTGGGCGGAAAACCCGGAGACTCTGACCGAGATGGCCATGGGGACCAACTCGAAGCTGGCCGAGTCGATGTCTTTCATTGCGCCCTCGGGCTACACGCTGGAACTGTGGTCGCTGTGGACCGACACGGGCACGGTGGTCACCTGGGGCATCGCCGCGGTCTTTGGCGTCGGCGTCGGTTCCTTTCTCTATGCCGTGGCGACCAAGGCCTTTCGCTGGGAACACTTCGTCTCCGCGCAGGACATGTTCCGCCACATCATCGGCGGCACGCTGATGGGCTTTGGCGGCGTCACGGCTATGGGTTGCACGATCGGCCAGGGCGTTACCGGCTTCTCGACGCTGTCGATCGGGTCGATCATCACTTTCGTCGGCATCGTCGCTGGCGCCGCCGCGACGATGAAATTTGAATACTGGCGAATGCTGCGCGAAGCCTGACCCTGGTTATAACAAGGTTTATTGGGGCATAAGCAGGAACATGGGTTGGGCGCCGTCGGGATGGGTAAAGTAGCACCGTATCAATAATCGACAATGCCGACAGCGTATCGGCGTTGCAGTGGTAGCGCGGAGGAAAAGAGGGGCGACCTGTTGTCAGCGTCGACCGTGCCTCCAAACGGAGTTTTTTCAAGTTTGAATTGACCAACCAATTGGAGGTAGCTATGCAATTCCGTAAATCCCTGATGACCGCGGCGCTGGCGATGGCACTGCATGCTCCCGTCTCCGGCATGGCGGCCGATGCCGTGCAAATGCCCGCGATGGGCGACTGGAGCAAGGGCATGGGCGACTGGATGACCGCCATGACCAATCCGCAGATGATGAATTCGATGATGGGCATGGTCGATCCCAAGGTTTGGGGCCCCTGGATCAACGCCATGACCGATCCGAAGATGATGGCATCGATGATGCAGATGGCCGACCCGAAGGTGTGGACGCCGTGGATCAACAGCATGACCGATCCGAAAATGATCAACGCGATGATCGCGATGGGCGATCCGAAGATGTGGACGCCGTGGATCAACGTCATGACCGATCCAAAAATGATCAACTCGATGATCGCCATGGGTGATCCGAAGGTGTGGACGCCCTTCATCACCGCGATGACCGATCCGAAAATGATCAATTCGATGATGTCGGTGGTGGATCCCAAGGTGTGGATGCCCTTTGTCACCGCGATGACCGATCCGGAAATGATGAATTCCATGATGGCCATGGTCGAGCCCAAGGTATGGATGCCCTTCATCACCGCGATGACCGATCCCAAGCTGATGAACAGCATGATGGGCATGATGGATCCCAAGCTGTGGACGCCTTGGATGACGGCCATGACCGATCCCAAGTTGATGGACTCCATGATGAAGATGATGGATCCGAACATCATGACGCCGTGGATGAACGCCATGCTTGATCCCAAGCTGATGGATTCCATGATGAAGATGATGGATCCCGCCATCATGATGCCGTGGATGACGGCCATGACCGACCCCAAGCTGATGAACAGCATGATGGGCATGATGGATCCGAAGTTGTGGACGCCCTTCATGGTGGCCATGACCGATCCGAAGATGATCAACAGCATGATGCAGTTCATGTCGCCCGAAATGATGAATCAGTGGGTGGGCATGATGACAAATCCGCAGATGATGGACGCCATGATGAAAATGATGAACCCGGCGCTGATGGTGCAGATGATGAACGCGATGTCGGTGGCGATGACCGCCATGCCGAAGATGGCCGACGACATGAACAAGTCGATGGTCGGTACCACCAAGACCACCACCAAGGCGGCAACTAAGACGGCCAAATCGGGTGCCAAGGCCAGTGGCGAGATGGCCAAGGCGGGTGCCGATGCCGCCAAGGCCGGCGCTGAAACCGCCAAGAAGTAGGGCGTTCTCGTCCGCATCACCGCAAGAACGGGGAGGGCGTTCGCCTTCCCCGTTTCACCGCCTTTTGGAGGATGATTCCCATGCTGCGGAACATCGCAACACTGCTTCCCGCGCTCTTCGCCGCCCTTGTCCTGAGCGCGCACGCCGACGAACCGGTCAAGCAGGACAAGTCGCCGAGTAAGCTGCCCTCGCAGGATCTGCGCCAGACGACGCCGCTGCCGTACAACATTCAGTTTCCGCCCACCCGTCCTGCCGAAGAGCACGTGCCAAACACCGTGCACCCCTCGATCAGCGCTGAGGCCCGCGCCAACGCCGTCTCCAGCATGATGGCGGTCAACCCTTTCTCGCTGCGCGACATGATCGCGATGATGGCGGTCAAGTATCAGGCCAAGGAAGGCCTCAAATATGACGAAGTCGTCGAGGCGATGAAGGTCAAGGCCAACGAGATCAACTTCAAGTTCGTCGGCCACAACCCGCTGTGGAAGGACATCATTGCCATTACCGGCCAGACCGAGACGCCGCGCGTCGAGTTCTTCAGTTTCTGCGACGCGCTGGTGGCGCGCGAGATCCTTGATTACAGCCTCGAGTTCGCCATCTTCCTGCCTTGTCGCGTTGCGGTGGTGGAAGATGCATACAAGAAGATTTGGGTCATGACCCTGGACTGGGACGTGCGCTGGCTCGACGCCAGCCCGAACCCGAACAAGATCACCGGCAAGATGCGCGAGAATTCCATCCTGGTGCGCGACGCGATCGACAAGATCATGCGCGCCGGAGCGCTCGGGGAATTCTGAGCATCCATGACGTGCTTCGACCGGTATTTGTCGGGCGGAAGCGCGCATGGTGGCGGCTCGTCGCGCAAGCGCGGCAATTGCCGTTTGACAGAGCCGCTGGCGATTGGTTAAACTGCTTGGCTTTCCAAGAAGCGCATGGACGGATTCCATCCATTCCATCCCTTTGCGCCGTCCGGGTTATCGAAGCACGCAAGGAACACCAGAATGAAGACATTTTCCGCGAAGCCGCAAGAGGTTCAGCACGACTGGTTTGTGGTCGATGCGACGGACAAGGTGCTCGGCCGCCTGGCTGCCGTGATCGCGCACAGACTGCGGGGCAAGCATAAGCCCATCTTCACGCCGCACGTTGATACCGGCGATTACATCGTTGTGGTCAACGTGGAGAAACTGCGCGTCACCGGCAACAAGGCCGAGGACAAGAAGTACTACCGCCACACGGGCTATCCGGGCGGCGTCAATGAAACCAATTTCACCAAGCTGCAGCAGCGTTTTCCCGGCCGCATCCTGGAAAAGGCCGTCAAGGGCATGCTGCCGAAGGGCCCGCTGGGCTACGCGATGCTGAAGAAGATGAAGTGCTACGCCGGCACTGTCCACCCGCACACCGCCCAGCAGCCGAAGTCGCTCGAGCTCTGAGCGCGGGAAATTCAAGGAGTTTTCAATGGCAGTCACCCAATACTATGGAACCGGTCGCCGCAAGACGGCCATTGCCCGCGTGTTTCTGCGCACCGGCAGCGGCAAGTTCGTGGTAAACGACAAACCGGTCGACGAGTTCTTTTCGCGTGAAACCGGTCGCATGGTCGTGCGTCAGCCGCTTGAACTGACCCAGCACACCAGTACCTTCGATATCCTGGTGAATGTCGAGGGCGGTGGCGAGTCTGGCCAGGCCGGCGCCGTGCGTCACGGAATCACCCGCGCCCTGATTGAATATGATGCGACGCTGAAACCCGCGCTGTCGGGCGCCGGTTTCGTCACCCGCGATGCGCGCGAAGTCGAGCGCAAGAAGGTCGGCTTCCGCAAGGCGCGCCGGCGCAAGCAGTTCTCGAAGCGCTAGGCTTCAGCGGCCGTATCGCTGTTGCACAAAACGCCGCCTTCGGGCGGCTTTTTTGTCTGTGGTTCACTTCACGGGTTACCATCAAGTCTTCGCGACAAGGAGCTCGGCATGATCAAGGCAGGAATCGTCGGCGGCACGGGCTACACCGGGGTGGAATTGCTGCGCCTGCTGGCGAGGCACCCGGGGGTTGAACTCACCGCCATCACCTCGCGCGGCGAGGCCGGGACCGCGGTGGCCGAGATGTTCCCCAGCCTGCGTGGTTCAGTCGGACTTAAGTTCAGCGATCCGAAGGATGCTCTGCTTGACGATTGCGACGTGGTGTTCTTTGCCACGCCCAACGGCATCGCCATGCAGCAGGCGCCACGCCTGCTCGACGCAGGAGTGAAAGTCATCGACCTGGCCGCCGATTTCCGCATCAAGGACGTGGCGCTGTGGGAGCAGTGGTATGGCATGAGCCATGCCAGCCCGGCGCTGGTCGCCGAGGCGGTGTATGGCCTGCCCGAGGTGAATCGCGAGCAGATCCGCACGGCGCGCCTGGTGGCCAATCCGGGTTGCTACCCCACGGCGACACAACTGGGTTTCCTGCCGCTGGTCGAGGCCGGCTGCATCGACCTCGATCACTTGATCGCGGATGCCAAGTCGGGTGTGTCCGGCGCCGGTCGCAAGGCCGAAGTTGGCATCCTGTTTTCCGAGGCCTCGGACAATTTCAAGGCCTACGCGGTGCCGGGTCACCGCCACCTGCCCGAGATCCGCCAGGGACTGGCGCGCGCTGCGGGCAAGGCGGCGAGCGATATCGGCCTGACTTTCGTGCCGCATCTGACGCCGATGATTCGCGGCATCCACGCGACGCTTTACGCCCGCATCACCCGCGAAGAGGATTTCCAGGCCCTGTTCGAGCAGCGCTACGCCGCCGAGCCTTTTGTCGACGTGTTGCCGCCGAAATCCCATCCCGAGACGCGTTCGGTGCGCGCGGCCAATTCCTGTCGAATCGCCCTGCATCGGCCACAGGGCGGCGACACATTGGTCGTGCTCTCGGTAATCGACAACCTGGTCAAGGGAGCCGCCGGACAGGCCGTGCAGAACATGAACCTGTTGTTTGGCTTGGACGAATGTTCGGGTCTTTCGCTAGTTCCCGTCTTGCCCTGACGCTGAGGCGGCTGCGAAGTCGCTTCGGCATTTCGGCGCCGCGCGTCGCGGTGCGGACACATCTGCCGTGGTACTGGCGGGCGTTGGCCGTGGTGGTTCTTGCCGGCATTTCGCTGGCCCTGGCGGGCTGGATTTATGACGCCGGGCAGCGCTTCGCGGGTTTTCACCAGGGCGACAGCGAGCACGAAATCGCGGCAATGCGCGAGCGCATCGTGCACCTTGAGTCCGAGCTGGAAAGCGCCCGCAAGGTGGCCAATTCCAGCGAGAGCCGCCTGCGTATCGAAAGCACTTCGCAGGAGCAGCTCTCCGTGCAGATCAAGACGCTGGAAGAAGAGAACACCCGTCTCACGGCGGATCTGGCAACGTTTGAAAGCTTGGCGGGAAGGCAGACGGGGAATTCCGGCCGGGCGATCAGCAGACTGCAGATTCTTCCCGAGGGCGGCGGACAATATCGCTATCGCATGCTGCTGGCGCAAACCGGCGACAAGAAGGACAAGGAATTCAATGGCACGATCCAGTTGATTGCCACCGTCCAGCGAGGCAAGGAGACTGTTATGATGCAGTTTCCCGCCGCCGGCGATCCCGCTGCCAGCCAGTATCAAGTCGCTTTCCGCTACTTCCGGCGCCTGGAAGGCACATTCAGGGTGGCCACCGAGGCGCGAATTCTGCGTGTCGAGGCCCGTTTGGTCGAAGATGGAGTAGTCAAGGCCAGTCAGAGTGTGGCCCTTTGACCAGCAGGACGCCAAGAAGACGCCGTGATGAACATTAGCTTTCAGGAGATTTGGACGATGTTTGGCAAGAAGAAAAGCAAGCCGCAAGGACGCATCGACAGCCTGATCGGCACCGGCACCACGCTGGTCGGCGACGTGAGCTTTACCGGCGGCCTGCGCGTCGATGGCGAAATCAAGGGCAATATACGCGGCGTCGACGGACAGCCGGCGACGCTGGTGATCAGCGAGCACGCGAGGGTCGAGGGCGAGATCTCGGTTTCGCACCTGGTGGTCAATGGCACGGTCATCGGGTCGGTGCATTCCAGCGATTTCCTGGAACTTCAGACGCGTGCCAGGGTCACGGGAGATGTCGAGTACAGCACCATCGAGATCCATCTTGGGGCCATAGTGCAGGGGCGTCTCGTGCACCATGGCCTGCCGGCGAAGGCGGTTGAGCTAAAGCTGGCGGCCAGCAATTGACCTTCCGTGCCATTGAAATCATAATTCGTGGACCCACCTACATGTTTGAAGCAGTGGCGCGGCACCCCTGATGATGAAACACGCGAAAGGCGAACTGAACGCCCGCCCCTCCCATCATCCCCTCACGGGGAGGCTCCTAGTCGGCTCGCTTCGCTCGACTATTACTATTACCCCTCGCACCGAACGAGTTGTTTCACGCTAATATATCCATTGCGGCCCCCCACAGGAGAACACCATGAATGCACCCACCGAAATGCCGGCACCGCTCAATTTCACCGACAACGCGGCGAGCAAGGTCAAGGAGCTCATCGCCGAGGAAGGCAATCCCGAACTCAAACTGCGGGTGTTTGTGACCGGGGGCGGTTGCTCCGGCTTCCAGTATGGCTTCACCTTCGACGAAGTGACCAATGAAGACGACACGGTGATGGAAAAGAATGGCGTGTCCCTGCTGATCGATCCGATGAGCTATCAGTACCTGGTGGGCGCCGAGATCGACTACTCTGAAGGTCTTGAAGGTTCGCAATTCGTCATCAAGAACCCGAATGCCACCAGTACCTGCGGTTGCGGGTCGTCCTTCTCGTCCTGATTCGACTGGCTTGAACGAAGGGCGCGGGGGCAGGGCCCACACGCCCTTTGTCGTTATGTCCCCGTGCTTGGCCGGGGACGGTATCCCTTGGCGGGACTACCGCGGATAGATCGCGCCCAGCACTCGCGGGCCGCTGGCGCCGGTCACTTCCGCCAGGTTGCCCGGTTCGCCGCGCAGCGTGCGCCAGGCCAGCCAGGCAAAGGCCAGCGCTTCGACCCAGTCCGGCGCTTGGCCCAAAGAGTCGGTGCTGGCGACACGGCAATCCGGCAGATGCTGTTGCAGGCGCGCCATCAGCGCCTGGTTGTGCGCACCACCGCCGCAGACGAAGAGTTGGTCAGGGCTGCCGCACCAGCGCCCGATGGCTTGGGTTGCGGACAAGGCGGTGAGTTCCAGCAACGTGGCCTGGACATCCTCCGGCCGTTCGCTGCCCGCCAGACGACACTCCAGCCACGCGATGTTGAACTCGTCGCGCCCGCAGCTCTTGGGCGGGCTTGCGCTGAAGAAGCCATCGGCGAGCAGGCTGCGCAGCAGTTCCGCCAGCGCCTGCCCTTGGGTCGCCCAGCGTCCGGCTTCATCGTAGCGCTGCCCCTGATGGCGCTCGATCCAGGCATCCATCAGCAGGTTGCCCGGACCGCAGTCGAAACCTCGCACCGCCTGACCCGGGTTCAGGTCCGTCAGGTTGGCGATGCCGCCGACATTGAGGATGACCCGATGCCGCTTTGGATCGCCGAATGCGGCGGCATGAAAGGCCGGCACCAGAGGTGCGCCCTGGCCCCCCGCGGCGATGTCGCGGCTGCGGAAATCAGCCACGACGGCGATTCCGCACAGCTCAGCCAGCAGGGCGGGATTGTTCAGTTGCACGCTGTAGCCGTTTGCCGGCCGATGGCGGATGGTCTGCCCGTGGCAGCCGATGGCCGCAACCTGCGCCGCGGTGGCGCCCGCGCCGCCAAGCACCTCGTGCACCGCCTGCGCATAGCAACGCGCCAGCTCATTGGCGAGCAGCGCGGCGGCGTGGATTTCATCGTGTTGCGCCGACTGCAGCTTCAGAGCCTGCTGACGAATGGTGGTCGGATACGGCAACCAGAAGGTCGCCAGCGTGCGTGGAAGCTTGTCCGAGAAGTCGGCGAGGACGGCATCGACGCCATCCAAGCTGGTCCCGGACATTAGCCCAATGACCAGCGGCGCAGCCAACGCCATTTCAGTCAGCCTGGGCGAGGTTGAATCCGCGAATCAGGTCAAGACGGGCAAGTGGGGCCGCGGTTTGCGCCCGGAACAGGCCAAGCTGTCGGGGCAGCAGGGGTGGTGCGCCGGGCAGAGCCATTGCCAGGGGATTCTGATGCATGTCGCTGACGCGAAATTCGTAATGCAGGTGCGGGCCGCTGGCCATTCCCGTGGCTCCAACGAAGCCGATGACGTCGCCCTGGCCGACACGGCTGCCCTTGCGCAGGCCGGGCGCAAAGGCCGAGAGGTGACCGTAAAGCGTGGTGTAGCGGCTCTGGTGGCGCAGGATCACCACCTTGCCATAACCCCCCTGGACGCCGACGTGCTCGACCACGCCGTCGCCGGTTGCCTTGACGCGGGTGCCTACCGGTGCGCCGTAGTCGATGCCTTTGTGGGCGCGCCATTTCTGCAGGATGGGATGAAAGCGCGCGGTGCTGAAACCCGAGGTAATCCGCGAGAATTCCAACGGTGAGCGCAGGAAGGCCTTGCGGATGTTCTTGCCGTCGGCCGTGTAATAGCCGCTGCTGTTCTCGCCGCCGGCTGGATCGGCGAACCACGCTGCGCGATAGGTCTTGCCGTTGTTCACAAACTCGGCGGCGAGGATGCGCCCGGTACGTATCGGACGACCGAGGTAGTTGACTGATTCGTAAATCACGGCGAAGCGGTCACCCTTGCGCAGATCGCGGTGAAAGTCGATGTCGCCACCGAAAATGTCGGCCAGTTGCGTCGCGACCGCATCCGGAATCCCCGCCGCATCGGATGCGCCGAACAGCGAATAGCGGACCTCGGCGGACTTCATCACCACCTGGGTTTCCAGCGCCAGGGTTTGCTCGGACGCGGAAAATCCGTCGGGACCGCGTTCAACCACCAGGGCCTGATCCTTGCCGCCATTCAGCGGGAAAACCAGCGTCTGCAGCTCGCCCTGAGCGCCGGTGCGCGCCGTCAGATTCTTGCCGGGGCCGAGTTGGCGGAACAGGTTCTGGGCAGTCGCGTTGCCTTTCAGGAATCCGACTGCGGCCGGATCATCGATGCCGAGCCGCTGCAGCAGCCCCGTCACCGTGTCGCCGCGCTGCACCCGCTCTTCATGCAGGAAGCTCTGGCTAGGGTCCTCGTTGACACTCTGGTCAGGCAGCGCGAGCTGCTCGACCACTTGCTGTTGGGTTATGTCCGCGAGACCGGCATCATTCACGGTGCCAAAGGCGGCGACCATGCTGAACAGCGAAACGCCGAAAACCACGAGGCCGGCCTGGAAGTGTCCGGGTCGTTCGAATCGGTAGTCCAGGAGTTGCGCTAAAATCCCGCTCTTGTTTTCGTGCAATTGGATGGGTGGGCCGCCTGAAAAGTTGGGTGAGTGTAACAAAAATCCCCCTTCCGTCAACCCAGGTTAAGCCTCATGATCGAGATCGACTCCCAACTTGCGCTGATCAAGCGTGGCGCCGACGAACTGCTGATCGAGTCGGAACTCGTCGAGAAACTCAAGTCGGACCGTCCCTTGCGCATCAAGGCGGGCTTCGATCCGACCGCACCGGACCTTCATCTCGGGCATACGGTGCTGATCAACAAACTGCGGCACTTCCAGGATCTCGGCCACCACGTGATGTTCCTGATCGGCGACTTCACCGGAATGATCGGCGATCCGAGCGGCAAGAACGCGACCCGCCCGCCGCTGTCCCGCGAGCAGATACTCGAAAACGCCGACACCTACCGCGAACAGGTGTTCAAGATCCTCGATCCGCACAGCACCGAGGTCTGCTTCAACTCGACCTGGTTCGAGCCGCTCGGCGCGGCCGGCATGATCAAGCTGGCCGCCCGCCACACCGTCGCGCGGATGCTGGAACGCGACGACTTTTCCAAACGCTACAGCAGCGGTTTGCCGATCGCGATCCATGAATTCCTCTATCCGCTGTGCCAGGGCTACGATTCGGTGGCGATGAAGGCCGATGTCGAACTCGGTGGCGTCGACCAGAAGTTCAATCTGCTGGTCGGACGCGAGTTGCAGAAGCACTACGGCCAGGCACCGCAGTGCGTCCTGATGATGCCGCTGCTGGAAGGCCTGGACGGCGTCAACAAGATGTCGAAATCGCTGGGCAATTACATCGGCATTGCCGAATCGCCCACCGAAATCTTCGGCAAGCTGATGTCGGTGTCGGATGAACTGATGTGGCGTTACTACGAGCTGCTGTCGTTTCGCGCCGATGACGAGATCGCCCGGTTCAAGCGCGAAGTGGCCGACGGGCGCAATCCGCGCGACGTCAAGGTGCTGCTGGGACAGGAGATCGTCGCCCGTTTCCATTCGGCGCGGGAGGCGGACGCCGCACTGGCCGAGTTCGAAGCACGTTTTCAGCGCGGCGTATTGCCCGCGGACATGCCCGAGGTCCGTGTTGCGGCCGGCTCCCTGGCGCAGGTGCTGAAGGCCGCCGGACTGACGCCGAGCACCTCCGATGCCCTACGGATGATCGATGGCGGCGGGGTCCGGATCAACGGTGAGAAAGTTGCCGATCGCGCCGCGGCGCTTAGCGCCGGAGAGTGCGTCGTGTTGCAGGTCGGCAAGCGAAAATTCGCCCGCGTGACCATGATCTGAAGAAACTGGTGTTCCCGGTTCCAGGGTCAGAGCAGCACCAGGTTGTCGCGGTGGATCAGTTCCGCGCCGTCGATGTAGCCGAGCAGGGCTTCGATGTCCTGCGTGCCGTGGCCGGCGATGCGGCGCGCTTCCGAGCTTGAATAGCTGATCAGGCCGCGCGCAACCTCGCGGCCATCGGGGGCGCGACAGGCAACCGCCGCGCCGCGCTGGAAATCACCCTCGACACGCACCACGCCAACTGACAGCAGGCTGCGGCCGCCGCCCAGCGCCTGCACCGCGCCGGCATCGAGCGTCAGCGCTCCGGCCAGTTGCAGATGGTCGGCCAGCCATTGCTTGCGTGCGGCCAGCGGCGATTCGACGGCATAGAGCAGGGTGCCGATGGCCTCGCCGCGCGCCGCGGCCAGCAGCGAATCCGGCTCGCGGCCGCTGACGATCAGGGTATGCGCCCCGCTCTTGGCGGCGCGCCGGGCGGCGCGCACCTTGGTGATCATGCCGCCCCTGGAGATGCCCGAGCCGGCGCCGCCGGCCATGGCCTCGAAGCGGCTATCGTCGGCGCGCCCCTCGCCAATCAGGTTCGCGGCGGGGTCCAGGCGCGGATCGGCGCTGTAGAGGCCCTTCTGGTCAGTCAGGATCACCAGCGCGTCGGCTTCCACCAGATTTGCCACCAGCGCCCCGAGCGTGTCGTTGTCGCCGAACTTGATCTCGTCGGTAACCACCGTGTCGTTCTCGTTGATGACCGGCACCACGTCGAGGTCGAGCAGGGTTTGCAGGGTCGAGCGGGCGTTGAGGTAACGCGTGCGGTCGGCCAGGTCATCGTGGGTCAGCAGGACCTGCGCGGCTTTCAAGCCATGTTCCAGGAAGGTGGTTTCATAGGCCTGCGCCAGGCCCATCTGGCCAACGGCTGCTGCTGCCTGCAGGTCATGCATGGCACGCGGCCGCGTGGTCCAGCCCAAGCGCTGCATGCCGGCGGCAATCGCGCCGGAGGAGACCAGCAGCACCTGCCGCCCGTCGGCGTGCAGCGCGGCGATCTGGCGCGCGCATTCCGCGATGAAATCGTGGGCCAGGCCCTCGCCGTTGTTGGTGACCAGCGCACTGCCCACCTTGACCACCAGGCGCTTCGCCTCAGCTATCTGCCGTCTCATGCTGGTGCCTTTGGCATTCGAGATGGTCCATGACCGCGAAATTGACTTCGCGGCAGCCCTCGCCGCTGATCGCGGAAATCACGAAGCTGCGCTGCGGTCGGTAGCTGTCCGTCAGCGCCTTGATACGCGCCGCGCGGTCTTCGCCGGGCACCAGGTCGATCTTGTTGACCAGCAGCCAGCGTGGCTTGTCGAACAGGGCTTGATCGTACTTTCTCAGTTCTTCGAGAATCGCAGCCGCATCGCGCGCCGGATCGGCTTCCGGATCGAAGGGCGAAACATCCACCAGATGCAGCAGCAGGCCGGTGCGCTGCAAGTGCTTGAGGAAGCGGTGGCCGAGGCCGGCGCCTTCCGCCGCGCCTTCGATCAGGCCGGGAATGTCGGCGATGACGAAGCTGCGGTTATCGTCGACGCGCACCACGCCGAGATTCGGATGCAGCGTGGTGAAGGGGTAATCGGCGACCTTGGGTTTCGCCGCGGAAACGGCGCGAATGAACGTGGATTTGCCGGCATTGGGCAGGCCCAGCAGGCCGACGTCGGCCAGCACCTTGAGTTCCAGCTTCAGCTCGCGCTTTTCGCCCTCCTGTCCCGGCGTGTTTTGCCGCGGGGCGCGATTGGTGCTGGACTTGAAGTGCGAATTGCCGAGTCCGCCGATGCCGCCCTTGGCGATCAGCCAGCGCTTGCCGTCGGTGTCGAGGTCGGCGATCAGCTCACCGGAGGCGCTGTCGGTGATTACGGTGCCCACCGGCATGCGCAGTTCCATGTCTGCCCCGCCCTTGCCGTAGCGGTCCGAGCCGTGGCCGTTCTCGCCCTTCTGGCCGCGAAACACCCGGTTGTAACGGAAGTCGATCAGGGTGTTGAGGTTGCGGTCAGCGACGGCCCAGATGCTCGCACCCTTGCCGCCGTCGCCGCCGTCCGGCCCGCCCAGGGGAATGTATTTCTCGCGGCGAAACGACACCGCGCCGTTGCCGCCGTCGCCGGCGAGAACTTCTATGCGCGCTTCGTCGAAGAATTTCATGGGTCTGGTATTGCATTCCGAGAATGGGACTCCGTTCGGCCTGAGCTTGTCGAAGGTCTGTGGCTGATCGATTGGCGCAGTTCGACAGGCTCACTGCGAACGGTATCCGGTTTGGGGAAACCGCGCACCAAAAACGCGAAAGCCCTATCGTCGCGATAGGGCTTTCATCTCGGGAAGGAGGAACCTAGGCGGCCGCCGGAACGATGCTGACGACGCGGCGCTTGGCCGGGCCCTTGATGGCGAACAGCACCTTGCCTTCGACCTTGGCAAACAGCGTGTGGTCCTTGCCCATGCCGACGTTGTCGCCGGGATGGAACTCGGTGCCGCGCTGCCGCACGATGATGCTGCCGGCGGAAATCAGTTCACCGCCATAGCTCTTGACGCCAAGGCGTTTCGATTCCGAGTCGCGGCCGTTGCGGGAACTGCCGCCTGCTTTTTTGTGTGCCATGTTCTAGCTCCTGGTTCTCTGGTCGGGCTCAGGCGGCGATGCCGCTGATCTCGATTTCGGTGAAGTTCTGGCGATGGCCCTGGTGCTTCTGGTAGTGCTTGCGACGGCGCATCTTGAAAATCGTGACCTTCGGATGACGACCCTGGGCAATCACTTTCGCGGTCACCTGGGCGCCGGCGAGCATGGGCGAACCGATCTTGACCGATTCGCCTTCGCCGACCATCAGAACCTGGTCGAGAGTGATTTCAGTGCCTACATCAGCCGGTATCTGTTCTACTTTAAGTTTTTCGCCAGCTGCAACGCGATACTGCTTGCCGCCGGTTTTTATGACCGCATACATGATGGGAGACTCCAAGTGGGATGACGCAGAGAACCGTGCAGTATATAGAGTGCCGGGCCGCCGGTCAAACCGAATTCAGGGGACGCGTGCAATTGAAACTGTTGGTCCAGGTTCAAGCGGCCAGGCATCCCAATAATAGTCCCAGCGATTGTTAGCGCGGGCGGTTCGAAGGTTGAGCATGGCTTGAGCATTGTCTTTGAGCCACCAGGCGCCGGGAAGTTTGAGTCGTTTCTGGATGACGTAGCGATGAGCGCTTTCGACCTCGCCGGAACCGATCGGCAAATTGGCGGCGATGGCCTCCTGGTAATTGAACTGGCCGGGACGGTTGGTGATATACCGGAAGCACTGACGAACCGGCGCCTCGTTGGAGGGGATGGAATCCGCCTCCTGGAAAGGTAACAACGTCGCCATTAGCGCCGACAGTTGGTCTGTCTTCAGGTGCTCCTTCTGGAGCACCATCCAACTCTCGGCGTGTTCCCCGCCGCAGACTTTGGCCGCTGCCGCCAGGTAGTCGCTAACATGGAAGAAATCAATCAGGTAGCTACCCTGGGTACCGAACTGCTGCTCAATCTGTTCGGCAATCCAGGTCGCACCATCGCCCAAGCCATGAACTCGGCTGCGCGCATTCAATCCTGCCGCCAGCGCCAGTCGCTTCAGGTCGGCACCTGCAGCGGCGGCATCGCCCAGGGTCACGGCAAACACGGGCTTAACTTCGTCGGCGCGTCTTACCAAACCGAGTTTGGCTTCTTTCCACAGCAACTTCCGGGTCTTACGCAAGTCCGTGACGCCCTCGGCGGTTCCCGTCTCGACCAAGGGAATCATGCTGCCATCCATTTCCACCACCAGGGTCAGCGGCTCCGCCGTGGGCCGGATTACCGGCGTCATGACCGTTTCGGTGACGGCTCGCGCATGCTTCTCGGTGATGGTCGTTGCCGCGCTCTCCGACAGAGCAATTCCGTAGTGTTCCTTGAGTTTGCCGGGCACCTGTCCAAACGCGTTATCCACCCCGAAGTCCGTGATCACGCGTTGCAGCGGTAGCGAGTAGCCCCGACAGCAAATCTCCGCCGCCGCCAGAAACGGCCGCTTCAACTTGCCATCCAACTTCTCCAGGTAGGTCTGCTCCGTGACCTCAATCTGACCGAACGTGCTGTACCAGTGAAGTTTTTTTTACCTGTCGGACGACATTTCCGCTGGCCTCCAGTCCTCGCGCTTCCTGTTCCGCCAACATTTGGCCCCACCCCTGCAGAACCTCCTGTCCCATCATCCGCAATTCGTCGATTGCCCGTCGTTCGGCGTCTGCCGCCCGCCGCACATCCCCAGACGCGTTTTCCACCACATCCAGCAATCTCGCCATTCGCGCCTTCAGCACCGGGTGACGCTCCAGCCGCTTCGCAATCTCTTCCGTTCCTTTCGCCCCAACTTCTCCCCGATGAATCATTTCCGCCTCCTGAAGGTCATTTACCTTTCCAGATTTCGGCATAACCTTTCTCTTTCTTTAGCCTCCGCTAGCTTTACCCCTCTGTTCGACCGTTCCACGTCCATTGACCAACAGTTTCAATTGCACCCCGCCTCGGGATCCTCCTCAGTCAGCCCGTGTCGATGTTCGCTTGGCGGGAACTATGGATACGCAATTATCCCGCCCATCAGGCTGTGAGGATTTCAGTCGCGAGATGCTGGGGCTTCGCCCGCTTGACTGATCTACAATGGACGCCATGCGAACGACCTATTACGACGAGGACGACATTCTGGTCATCCATCTCTCGGACAAACCCGTAAGTCGCGAGGTTTCGCAGGACTGGAACACCCATATCAGCTTTGCTGCGGATGGCACGACCGTGGAGATCGTGCTGCTGGATGCCAAACAAAACGGGGCCTACCCTGTCAACGGTGGAACACGCCATCGCCGCCTGAGTCGATCTCCGCGGACAGGCGAGAGCATCGGTACAGCGCATCCATCGGGAGCAACTTGCCAAGCCCCTTGCCCTGCTGCCGCCGATCGACGCCCAAGCGAGCCAGGCGAGCCGCTGGTACCAGCGAGCGCCGAGCGCCCGGCCGGCTTCGCCCACCATGCACGAGCCCGACGAAATCGCGACTTGGACGCCTTTACGCTACACTTCTGCCGCCAAGGAGAATCGCATCATGACGGAAAAATGTCGAAAACCTTATCCTCGAACACTTGAAAGCCTTGCGCAACGAATTGCGCGACTTTCGCGCCGATACCTCCGACAACTTCATGGGAAGGCTGCCTGCAGTCCCCTCGAGGAACGCCTGAGCCTCGCGGAAAAGGGGATCGCCAACATCCACGGCGATCATGCGCGATTCAGGCCTCGACGAAGGCGACCGACCGAACGCCGAGAAGCGGGCGGACCCAACCAGCCGGCCGGGCCAAGGCGCCGGCCCGCCGGCGGCGCGCGAAGCCACCAGCAATACGCACGCGCGAAGAGCAGCGCGAACGCCGCGAGCCCGGCGTGGCGCGACGGGCGGGCTGTGCCCGGCGCGAGCGGCGGCTCGGAGTCGGGAGGCGGCGGCGATGTCGAACCGCCCAAATGCCACGCATAGTCTGCTCGGACAACGCGCTACATGGCGCGCTATCGCGTCGCGGGTGACAGCGTAACGATCCTGGCCGTGCGCCACCAGAAAGAAGCTGCATTTTTGCGGGGCCGGCTGTTGCAATCGAGATCTGATTCGGAAGGATCAGGCCGAGGAAGCCAAGAACCGTCTGCGGGCTTTGATCGAGGAAGGTTTGGCGTCCGGTCCGACGCTTCCGCTTACGCGGGCGGACGAAGACGAGTTGCTCGCCATCGCACGCGGCGAGATCGATTGAAACACGCGCGTCTTCGCCCGCAAGCCATTGTGGTCTGTCCCGCAATGTTTCGCAGCGCTATGCGCCGACCTGGCTAAGCAGCGGAAAGCGCTTCGATGCCGTATGGACTCGACTGCAAGGTCGACGTCCAGCTCAGGCCAGTAAAGGTGATTCGGAGATGGGAGTTCGACATGCAGAATTTGCCTACCGCCGCATCACGGAACCATGGAAATTCCGAGAACGGCAGGAAAGTTTTCATCAGTCAGCAAGACCCAGAAGCCATGCCGGGAGATGTTGGTTACTTCAACGGGAGAAATGCTTGCGCCGTGCGCTGCGAATGTCATTTTCATGCTCCTGAACGAGGTAAAGGGCTTCGTTGATCTCCCGCCGAGACAGGCCGGCGTGCTGCGCCAGCGCAACAGTCGGCTCAAGCCAGAACTTGGCCTCGCCGTTTTGGCCTTGAACATGCACATGCATTCTCGGCTCCTCTCGCGAGAAGAAGTAAAAGCGAAAGCCACCCTCACGAAAAATTGTTGGAGTCATGGTCAAAATCATACGCGCCAAGTCCCTCTGCGCCTACCTGCCCGTCTTGTACCCCGTTCAGCGAACGTTTCCAAAGGGATGCAACGCGCTGGCCCCGACGGTACGGCAAGGCTTGTTGCGGGAAAACCACAAAACGCCTCGTCGGTTGCGCGAAAAGCCAGCCAGTGATTGCCTGGTGCCGCCGGCAAAGGCAGAATGCTCCCAGCTTCCCGGATTCGGGTAGTGGCAGCGCGCAATGACTGACTATTTGGCGTTACTGCAAACCGTCTAAACCTATTGGAGAAATTCATGCAAAAGAAAGTTATCGCTCTCGCCGTCGCTGGCCTCGTTTCCGGTTCTGCTTTCGCACAATCGAACGTGACCATCTACGGTCTTGTTGATGTGGGCGTTACCTACGTCACCGCCGACGGCAAGAATTCAGGCTGGGCCATTGACAATGGTCTGCTGTCCGGTTCGCGCCTTGGCTTCAAGGGTCAGGAAGATCTGGGCAATGGCCTGAAGGCTATCTTTACGCTGGAATACATGTTGCAGCCCGATGCCAATACCGGCGTTGGCGCCGCCGGTGCCTTGGACTGGTTCGGCGAGCCGTCAGACGTATGCTGGCCTCAGCTCAGACAAGTGGGGTACTGTCGTTGCCGGTCGTCTCCAGGGTGCCGGGTACAATTTTACCTGCGCGTTCAACGGCCCGTTTGCTGGCAGTGCGTTTGATACCATCGGCAAGCTTGGTCTCGCGACGACTCTCTCCTGCGGAACGGGTGGCCGTCACAACGACGCTGTCGCCTACGTTTCGCCGAACTTCAGCGGCTTCTCGTTTGAATACAACCACGCGCGCGTGACCGAAGAAGCGACTCGCGGCGTTGCCATTGCGTCTCCTGCTGTTGGCGCCAATGACATGACCGACGATAACTACGCCAATAACTTCGGCTTGAACTATGCCAACGGCCCGTTGAAGATTGGTGGTGTTTACGCTGCAATCTCGCGCCGTGCCAACAATGGCAATACAGGCGCGGGCTACACTGGAACCGACAACGATATCGATGAATGGGGTCTGGGCGCCAGTTATGACTTCGGGGTTGCGAAGATCTATGGCTCGTGGCAAAACCAGGATGGGGACAACACACTCCTGCCGCCAGCGGCGACAAGTATTCGCTCGGCGTTACCGTCCCTGTCTTGTCAAAAGGCGCGGTTTCTCTGGGCTATGCCAAGTCGAGCGTGGATGTAGGTAATCCCGACGCGGACGCGTGGGCGTTGCTCTTCACATATGACCTGTCCAAGCGCACGACCTCTGTACACTGGCTACACTGCTCTGAGCAACGACGGTGCTGCTGGTCGCGGTATCGTTACTGCTACTACGGCGAGTAACGGTATCGGTCAGCCGATGATTGGTGGCGACGCTTCGGTTTTTGCCGCTGGTATTCGTCACTCGTTCTAATATCGCCTAACCGCGTTATTTGAATTGGAAACGGGCGCTTCGGCGCCCGTTTTTTTTTTCTGGTAGGGTGCCCTCATGACAACGATCGCCTTCGATACCCTCAAGTTTGTCGAGAAGCCACGAGCCAGGTGCCCGCGGCTCAGGCGAAGGTTGAAGCCGAGGCTTTGTGTCCGCCTTGGCGTAGGCCATGGATTCGCAATTGGCAACAAAGACGGATATCTCGGAGTTGAAAACCGAGTTGTCGCTCTTGAAGGGCGAGGTCGGCAGCATCAAATGGATGATGGGCGTTCTCATTGCCCCGGCCATCGCCAACGTCGCCAAGCAGTTCTTCTGATCGTCCCTGCAGCAACCTAGGAAACAGGGATGGGGCCACGGTTTTCCCTCACCGCGAAGGTGACATTGCCCCATGGAGCGCCCCGCTGTCCCGCCCGCGCCGACCTACCGCAGGCAGGGCTGTCGATGCCCGTGCCGAGAACTTCGCCACAAAAAGCGGAATCAAGCGGCCTTGACGGCAAACTCCATGGCGGATGGGTTTTGCACGCGCCGGCTGGCGTCCAGGATCTCCAAGGCGATGCCGTGCCTGAACCGATTAAAGGGGCCAGGCTCGAATTAATCCTGGCTCTCCCAAGCCGCAATGCAAACGGCCGCCTTCGGGTGGCCGTTTTTTCTGGTAGAGTCGCTCCCGAGGGAGTTGCCATGGTCACGATCGCATTCGATACACACAGATTTGTCCGCAAACTGCAGGAGGCGGGTTTCGACCAGAAGCAGGCCGAAGGCTTGACCGAGGCAATGCGGAGTGCGATCGAGGAAACCGAACTCGTTACGCGCAAGGATCTGCAAATTGAACTTGCACCGGTCAAGGCCGATTTGAATCTGTTGAAATGGATGATGGGAGCGCTCATAGCCCTTGCCATCGCCAACTTTTCAAAGCAGTTCTTCTGAACGCGAGCAATTAAAGGGCCAATTAAAGGGGCCAAGCACGAATTATTCCTGGCTTTCCAAATCTGCAACGCAAGCGGCCACCTTCGCGTGGCCGTTTTTTTCTGGTAGAGCGCCCTCATGACAACGATCGCCTTCGATACCCTCAAGTTTGTCGAGAAGCTAATGAGCGCAGGGGTGCCTGCGGCTCAGGCGAAGGCTGAAGCCGAGGCTTTGGTGTCCGCCTTGGCGTAGGCCATGGATTCGCAATTGGCAACAAAGACGGATATCTCGGAGTTGAAAACCGAGTTGATTGCCTTGAAGGGCGAGGTCGGCAGCATCAAATGGATGATGGGCGTTCTCATTGCCCTGGCCATCGCCAACGTTGCCAAGCAGTTCTTCTGATCGTCCCAGGCAGCAACCTGACGGAAACAGGGGATGGGCCACGGTTTTCCCTCACCGCGAAGGTGACATTTGCCTCCCATGGAGCGTCCCAATTTCGCCGTCCCGCCCGCGCCGACCTACCGCAGGCAGGGCTGTCGATGCCCGTGCCGAGAACTTCGCCACAAAAAGCGGAATCAAGCGGCCTTGACGGCAAACTCCATGGCGGATGGGTTTTGCACGCGCCGGCTGGCGTCCAGGATCTCCAAGGCGATGCCGTGCCTGAATTGAACAGGTTTTCGGTCAGGGACTAGGTGCGTGAGTGGGACTTGACCCACTCGCGCATGGCTTCGTTCACACGCGTCTGCCAGCCTTTTCCCGATGCCTTCAGCGCAGCCAGTACCTCTGGATCAAAGCGGATCGTCGTCGGCACCTTGAGCGGCGCACGGCTTGGCCCCCGGTGCCGCTTGGCGAGCTTTTCGCGCAGCTCCGGTAACGACCGACTAAGCACTGCGCCGGCCCAATCGGTTGGCTGCGTGGGTGGATTCTCTGCATCAACAACAGGCGAATCGGGTGCGGCGGCCAGCGCAGCGGCCCTCTGCGCCTGACTAAAGGAAGACTTTGAAGTAGGTTTCTGTTTCACGTTTGTCACCATCTCGGGAAGAAATCAGATGCGGCCCCGTTTCACGGTCAGTCCACACCAGCACCGCCACACGACGACCCAGCCACCACAGACTTTCAGGCGCTGTTCGCCATAGGATTCGCGGGCATCTTCCGCGGTCAGCAT
Organism: Sulfuritalea sp.; assembly: GCA_016712985.1. Lineage (GTDB taxonomy): Bacteria > Pseudomonadota > Gammaproteobacteria > Burkholderiales > Rhodocyclaceae > Sulfuritalea. The sequence goes on from JADJQA010000002.1 coordinate 69,948, forward strand.
CGGCGCACCGAACATCGCAGCACACCGGGCCAGATCAATACCGTGCTTGAAGGTTGGCTTTGGCGCTTCTGTTTCGTCGTATGTGACCACAGTCAAATTTGTATTAACGATCTTAAGAACGTCAAGCCATTTTGTTAATGCATTTTTCGGCGCCCGAACTTGCAAGCTCAGGGACGTGCCGTGGGCGCGCGGGCGTCCCTTGGCGCGAAGACTGAATGGATTTCGTTGGATTCGCAGTGGGCAACGCTTCGCAACCTTTGGCGCGACCGGACCGGTTTTTATCGGGAGGCAACAGGGTAGAACATCGCTACCAGAGGGTTTCCCGCTCCGCGCTGGCCGAGATCTTGTGCACGGTCAGGTCGGCGCCGTTGAATTCAGCTTCGGCATCCATCCGTATTCCGACGGTGAATTTCAGCAGGCCATAGACCATAGACCCGCCGCCCAGCGCCACCAGGATGCCGAGCGCCGTACCCGCAAGCTGACTCAGGAAGGCGACACCGCCCAGGCCGCCCAGCGCCTTGGCGCCGAAGATGCCGGCGGCGAGCCCGCCCCAGGCGCCGCAGAGGCCGTGCAGCGGCCAGACCCCGAGTACGTCATCGATCTTCCAGCGGTTCTGCGTGAGCGTGAACATGCCGACGAAGATGGCGCCCGCCATGCCGCCGGTGACCAGTGCACCCAGCGGATGCATCAGGTCCGACCCGGCGCAGACGGCCACCAGCCCGGCCAGTGGACCGTTATGGACAAAGCCGGGGTCGTTCCTGCCGGCCGCCAGCGCGACCAGCGTACCACCGACCATCGCCATCAAGGAGTTCATCGCCACCAGGCCCGAGACCTTGTCCAGCGTTTGCGCGCTCATGACATTGAAGCCGAACCAGCCGACCACCAGTATCCAGGCGCCGAGCGCGAGAAAGGGCACGCTCGACGGCGGGTGCGCCGCTATGCCGCCATCTTGGTGGTAGCGGCCGCGCCGGGCGCCGAGCAGGAGTACCGCGGCCAGCGCGGCCCAGCCGCCGACGGCGTGCACTACCACCGAGCCGGCGAAATCGTGGAACTCTTCGCCAAAGCCGGCCTTGAGCCAGTCCTGGATGCCGTAGGCACGGTTCCAGGCAATGCCCTCGAAGATAGGATAGATGAAGCCGACCAGCAGGAAGGTGGCGGCGAGTTGCGGGCCGAAGAGGAAGCGCTCGGCGATGCCGCCGGAGACGATCGCCGGAATCGCAGCGGCGAAGGTCAGCAGGAAGAAGAACTTGGTCAGTTCATAGCCGCTCTTTTGCGCCAGGGTTTCCGCGCCGACGAAGAAATGCACACCATAGGAGATGCCGTAACCGATGAAAAAGTAGGCCAGCGTCGAAACCGAAAAATCCGCGAGGATCTTGACCAGGGCATTGATCTGGTTCTTCTTGCGCACCGTGCCCAGTTCCAGAAAGGCAAAACCGGCATGCATGGCCAGTATCATGATGGCGCCGAGCAGAATGAACAATACGTCGGCGGATGTTTTGAAATTCTCCATTTTGGGGCTCCCAGTGACCAAAGGCACGAATGGGAGGCATCAAAGCAATGAACATTCCTGTGAGAAAATCAATTATAAATCAGTTGGATGGATAGGTAGGGCAGCAAAGTACGCATGGTTCTGGTGCATTTAGCCATTTTCGCGCACCTGCATGGGGAGATCTGTGCGCAGTAGCTGGCAGCCGGACCGGGCTGGCGGCGCAAATGTCCAATTCCGTGCGTTACCCTGGGTCAGGGTGCCTGATAGCTCCTCGGCATCAGTACCCACATTCGTCCTTGCTGACGCATTTTCCCCGCCTGATTGCCGGCATCGACGCCGCTGCCCCAATAAAAATCGGCACGCACCACGCCACGAATGGCACCGCCGGTGTCCTGTGCGAGCATCAGCCGGGTGAGCGCTTGCTCGCTATTGGGTCTTGTCGTCGCAAGCCATATTGGCGCACCGAGCGGGACGTAGCGCGAATCGACGGCGAGGGAGCGTTCCGGCGTCAGCGCCAGCCCCATGGCGCCCTGCGGTCCGCTGCCTTCGACCGGCAGTTCGCGAAAAAACACCAGGCTGGGGTTGGTGTTGAGCAGTTCGGCCAGTCGCGCGGGGTTGGCCCTGGCCCAGGCCTTGATGCCCTGCATCGAGGCCTGCTCGGCCTTGAGTTCGCCGCGCTCGATCAGCCAGCGGCCGATGGAACGATACGGGTGTCCGTTCTGGTCGGCGTAATTCAGGCGCACGCGGCGCCCATCCGTGAGCTGTACCTGGCCGGAGCCCTGGATCTGCATGAAGAACAGATCAATCGGGTCGTCGATCCACAACAAGGCATTTTGTGAGCGCTTGCTCTCCTGTGGGACCCACTCGGCTCTGGAGTAGTAAGGGACAAGCTTGCGGCCTTCGAGGCGCCCGCGCAGACGCAGGTGCTTGAGTTCCGGGTAGATCTCGGCGAGTTCCACGACGATCAGATCGTCGGGCGGACCGAAAACCGGGTAGGGGTAGCCGCGGCTGCCGGAGCGGCTGCCCTTAAGGATCGGTTCGTAATAGCCGGTGATCAGTCCGCTGCGGGTACCGTCCGGATTGACCAGCGCCCAGGGGCGGAACTGCGCCTCGAACCAGGCGCGCAGGGCCGGCGCGGTCTTGTCGCTCAGCGAGCGCGCCGAGGTGCATGCAGGTTGCCAGTGCGCCTGCCTTTCCAGGCTGCGGCAACTGCCGACAAACGCGGCGAAGACGGCGCCGGGATCGTCCTCGTTCCAGCCCGGCAGCTCGTTCCATTCGGCGGCCTGGTGGGGCTTCTCAGCGGGCCTGGGTGGCTCGACCGGAGGGCAAACCGGGCAAACCGGACAGCCGGCGAGGGCCGCACACGCGTCCGCGCGCGTGTCGGTCTGGCCGGCCAGTTGCGCGCAGCCGGCCAGGGTCAGGGCAATGATTGCGGGGAGGAGTCGAAACATGAATCTGCTAAAGTTCGCTGCTTTCAGGGGCCCGCAAGCTTAACCGATCCAGGCCCGATTCCTTGTAGCAGCCATTTCCGTCATCGTGCTTGCGCTGCGCTGGCGGGAGTGGGTCCATCCCACGAGATAGCGATGACCGACTTCGCCCGCGCTGTTGCCCCCCTGATCGAGCGTCTCGATGCCTTGTTCGATCGTCTCGAAGCGATCCTGCCGCCGCCTCTGCCGCCACCGGACTGGTCGGCGACGGCATTTCGCTGGCGTACCCGCGGCGGTCGCGGCTGGCTGGAAGCGGTCAAGCTGCCGCACCGCATCCGCTTCGAGGACTTGCAGGCGGTGGACGAGCAGAAGCAACGGATTGCACAGAACACCCGCCAGTTCCTTGCCCGGCGCAGTGCCAATAACGTGCTGCTGACGGGCGCCCGCGGTACCGGCAAGAGCTCCCTGGTCAAGGCCGTGTTCAATCAGTTTTCGGCCAGGGGGCTGCGCTTGATCGAAGTGGACAAGGATGATCTGGTGCATCTGCCGGAGATCGTCGATCTGATTGTCGGCCGCCGCGAGCGCTTCATCATCTTCTGCGATGACCTCTCCTTCGAGTCGGGCGAGCCGGGCTTCAAGGCGATGAAGAGCATCCTCGACGGTTCGATCAGCGGCATGCCGGACAACCTGCTGGTGTATGCGACCTCCAACCGCCGCCACCTGATGCCCGAAAAGATGTCGGAAAACCTCGAAACCCTATCCACTGCCGATGGCGACATCCATCCCGGCGAAACCACCGAAGAAAAGGTCTCGCTGTCAGAGCGGTTCGGCCTGTGGCTGTCCTTCTACCCGTTCAGCCAGGATCACTATCTGGAGATCTGCGGCCACTGGCTGGCCGAGTTTGGCGCCTCGCCTCAGCAGATAGCAGCGGCGCGCGGCGAAGCCTTGCAATGGAGCCTGATGCGCGGCTCGCGCAGCGGCCGGGTAGCCTGGCAGTTCGCCCGCGACCATGCCGGGCGCCACGCCAAAAAGCCCGGCCCCCGCTCCACGGCCGGCATTGCGCCGGCCGGCTCCGGCGGCGCGACGTGAAGCTGACCGAGGTCGCCGCCGCCGTCGTCGAGCGCCCCGCGGCGGATGGCACAACCGAATTTCTGCTCGGACAACGCGCGCCCGGCAGCTTCTACGAGGGATTCTGGGAGTTTCCCGGCGGCACGCTCGAGCCTGGAGAGACGCCGCATGCCGCGCTGCTGCGTGAACTGCGGGAGGAGCTGGACATCGAGGTACTGCGCGCCGACCCCTGGCTGCGCCGCCAGCACGTGTACGAGCATGCGCATGTGCGGCTGAACTTCTTCCGGGTGCGGCGCTGGCGCGGCGCGTTGCAAGACCGTGTGCATAGCGCGCTGGCCTGGCAGCGAGCAGTTGCGCCGTACGTTTCACCGATGCTCCCGGCCAACGCCCCGGTGCTGGCGGCGCTCGCCTTGCCGGAGTTTTACGCGATAAGCGATGCCGGCCAGATCGGCGTGGACGCCCAACTGTCGGCCCTGGCTCGGACGCTGGCGAATGGATTGAAGCTGGTTCAATTGCGCGAACCCAAGCTTGATCCGGCGCGTCGTCGGTCCTTCGTCCAGGCCGCGGTTGAGCTCTGCCATCGGCATGGGGCGCGGGTATTGGTCAACGGCGACGCGGGATTGGCGAAGGCTTCCGGAGCCGATGGGCTGCACCTGCCGGCGAGCCAACTTGCGGCGCTACCCAGCCGGCCGGATTTTCCGCTGGTCGCGGCATCCTGTCATTCGGTTGCGGAACTCGAAAGTGCCGGCCGGCTGGGCTGCGACTTTGCGGTCTTTGGACCGGTCCGCGCCAGCGCCAGCCATCCGGGCATGGCAGGCATTGGCTGGGACAGTCTTGCGGCGGCGCTTGGCGTGCCGCCGCTACCGACTTTTGCTTTGGGCGGACTGTCGCGAGCTGATCTCGATCTGGCGCAGCGAGCCGGCGCCCATGGCGTGGCGGCGATTCGTGCGGCGTGGGAAACTCGATGATTCCCCTAACCCATAAACCTCATTTGACACACAGAACACCGAGAAAAGCACAGGGAGTTAGCCCGACTTCCGCTATTGGCGGGAGTGGAAACAGCCAAGTAACTGAAATCCATAGAAACCGGATCAGAAGGTCGGCACTACACGGTGGTTGGTGACATTCGGCGCATCGCCGCGGTCATGCTCGAAAACCGGGTGGACGGCGTTCCCATCACCGGCCAGGGCGGCCGTTTGGTGGGGTTTGTCTCGCGCAGCGCTCATCCTGCGCGCCGTCGTCATCGATCCGCCGCTGAGCCTTTGGCGCTGAGCCGAGCATTCGCGCCGGCTGCCAACTTGTCCGCGAACCGACTTCCGGCGCTGCGGTGCCAGGCGTCCGTTGGCGCGGTGGCGGAGGGGATCGGTCTGCCGGCTGGCCGGGGAAGGTCGTGCTTATGGTGACGAGAGATCCTTTTGCAGGACGCGATTCCTGCCACCGTTCTTGACTTCGTACATGAGGCTATCCGCCTCGGCCAGCAGGCCCTCAAGATCGGCGGGCGCCCGGGCATAACTCGCGACCCCGATGCTGAAAGTCACCGGCCACTGGCGTCCCCTCATCGCTTGCAGCAGTCGGTGCCGCAGATCCTCGATGTAGGCCTTCGCCGACGCGCCATCCATGCCGGGCAGCAGCAGCGCAAACTCATCGCCGCCGATGCGCCCGGCAATATCGCTGGCTCGCAGCCGCGCGCGAAGCCGGCGGCAACGCACGCCAGCAGCGCATCGCCGGCGGCGTGACCGCGTTGGTCGTTAACTTCCTTGAACTTGTCGAGATCGATGAACGCGGCAGTGATCAGCGTGCCTCGCGCTGCGCCTGTGCCAGCGCCTGACGCCCCAGCTCAAAACTCGCGACGGTTGGGCAAGTGCGTCAGTGCGTCTTCGCGCGCCAGGCGCGTTTCGACATCAAGCAACTTGCGCAGTCGCACCAGGAGCCAGACGCCGGTGCAGTAGATCGACAGCCGCGCAACACTGTTGAGAATCAGCGGCAGCGCGGAGCTGATCGCCGCCGAGCATCTGGTCTGCCCGTAACCCATAGCGCGACCACAAGGATTGCCGCGCCCAATCCCCAGCGCAGTCCGAGGAACCACGCCACCAGCGCCAGCGGTGCGGCGAAAAAAACGTGGAACTCATACGCCAGGCCGGCAAGGTGTGCAGATGGGCGAGCAGCAGAACCAGCGCCATGCTCGCGGGAGGATGCCGAAACGTCCGGCGCCGCCTGGTTGCCAAAGGATCGCCGTGCGCAGTTTCATGACGCGATTCTGCCGCAATTCTTCCAAGGCAGTGCCGAACAAGTCCCGATTCGTCCCCGGATCGAGTCCGGGGCAGGCTATTCCGGGGCTGCCCGCCAGGGCAGAACCCGGAATCCAGGAAATTTCCAGCCGCGTTTCCTGGATTCCGGGTTCCGCTTCGCGACCCCGGAATGACGGGCTGAGGCTCCTTGCCAATCAGGTGCGAAGATCCATCGCGATTCCACGAGCATTCGGAACAAAATACCGACTGACTGCGTCCACCGGTAGCGACGAGGCAGGCTGCCACGATGCACCGTGGCCGTGGTCCCGCGCGCCAAGGGAATCCGCCGGCAGTCCCGGATACCGCCCAATAACTTCATCAAGAGGGAGAGTTCGAGATGAGTCATGATCCATTCAACGCCCTGCGGGAATTCCCCCTGGGGTCCGGGAAGACCGGCAAGTTTCATTCGCTGCCGGCACTCGAACAGGCCATGATGGGCAAGGTTTCGCGTCTGCCGATTTCGATTCGCATCGTGCTCGAATCGGTGCTGCGCAACTGCGACGGCAAGAAGGTCACCGAAGAGCATGTCCGGCAACTGGCCAACTGGGCGCCCGGCGCCCGGCGGGTCGACGAGATTCCCTTCGTCGTCGCGCGCGTGGTGCTGCAGGCCTTCGACACCTTCCGCGTGGTGCCGCCGGGCATCGGCATCGTTCATCAGGTGAATCTCGAGTACCTGGCGCGCGGCGTGCACCAGAAACAGGTCGGCAAGGAGACGATCGTCTATCCCGACACCCTGGTCGGCACCGACAGCCACACCATCGATGATCAATGGCATCGGCGTGGTCGGCTGGGGTGTCGGCGGCATCGAGGCGGAAGCCGCGATGCTGGGCCAGCCCATGTGTTTCCTTACCCCGGACGTGGTCGGTTTCGAGCTATCGGGTCGGCTGCGGGAGGGTTGCACCGCCACCGATCTGGTGCTCACCATCACCGAGCAGTTGCGCAAGGAGAAGGTGGTGGGGAAATTCGTCGAGTTTTACGGTGAAGGCGTCGAGGCGCTGACCTTGGCCGACCGCGCGACCATCGCCAACATGGCCCCGGAGTATGGGGCCACGATGGGATTCTTCCCCGTGGACCAGGCGACGCTTGACTACTTCGAGGGCACCGGCCGCAGCGCCGCGGAGATCGACGCTTTCGTTGCGTATTTCAAGGCGCAGGGCCTGTACGGCGTACCCATGCCGGGGCAGTTCGACTACAGCCAGGTGGTCAAGCTTGACCTCGGCGCCGTCACGCCCTCGCTCGCGGGACCCAAGCGCCCGCAGGACCGGATCGAGCTCGGCAAGGTCAAATCCACCTTTGTCGATCTCTTCGGCAAACCGGCGGACGAGAACGGCTTTTCCAAGAGCGCCGAGAACCTGAACCTGAGAAACTCGGTTTCCCGGTCACCGCCTACGGTTGCACCACCTGCATCGGCAATTCCGGCGACCTGACGCCCGCGCTGAATCAGGTGATCCAGGAAAACGATCTGGTCTGTGCCGCGGTGCTCTCGGGCAACCGCAACTTCGAGGCGCGCATCCATCCCGCCATCAAGGCAAATTTCCTCGCCTCGCCCCCGCTGGTGGTGGCCTACGCGATCGCCGGAAGCGTGCTCCGGGACTTGATGACCGAGCCGCTGGTCAAGGGCAGCGGCGGCAGGGAGGTGTGGATCGGCGACGTCTGGCCGTCGAGCGCCGAAGTGCAGGCGCTGATGAAACTGGCGATGGACCCCGGCAGCTACATCGCCAATTACCGGAAGCTCACGCGCCCCGGCGACCTGTGGAGCGACGTACCCTCGGCGCAGGGTCAGGTCTATGACTGGCCGAAATCCACCTACATCGCCGAGCCGCCGTTCTTCAGGGACTTCAGCATGGTGCCGCAGTCGGCACAGGGCAACATCCGCGGCGCGCGGGCACTCGGCGTGTTCGGCGACTCGATCACCACCGACCACATCAGCCCCGCCGGCACCATCAAGGTGGGCTCCCCCGCCGGGCAGTACCTGGTCGACCACGGCGTCGGGAAGGCCGATTTCAACAGCTACGGCTCGCGCCGCGGCAACCACGAGGTGATGATCCGCGGCAGCTTCGCCAATGTGCGCATCAAGAACCTCATGATCCCGCCGCGCGAGGACGGCACCCGCGTGGAAGGAGGGATGACGCTGTTCCAGCCATCGGGGAAGCAGATGTTCATTTACGACGCGGCGATGAACTACATCGCCCAGGGCACGCCCACCGTGGTATTCGGCGGCGAGGAGTACGGCACCGGCTCGTCCCGCGACTGGGCGGCCAAGGGTATGCAGTTGCTGGGCGTCAAAGCGGTGGTCGCCCGCAGTTTCGAGCGCATCCACCGCTCCAACCTGGTGGGCATGGGCGTGTTGCCCTTGCAGTTCAAGGGCGCCGACTCGGTCGAGTCGATCGGCATCAAGGGCAACGAGGAATTCGACATCGTCGGCCTCGACGACATCCGTCCGCAGATGGAGGCAATCCTGGTGATCAGGCGCGGCGACGGCTCGCGCCGGGAAGTACCCTTGCTGTGTCGCATCGACACCCCGGTCGAGGTCGACTACTACCGGCCTGGCGGCATACTGCCCTATGTCCTGCGCGCCCTGATGACGGGTTAGTCGAACGCCAGACCTTCCAGCCACTTCATCCCGCGGAGAACCAGTCCCATGCCCAACACTCGAAACGCGAATGCCGTCCGCCTGGAGTTCTCGCCCGGCTCCCTGGTTCAATCCAACCTGTCGGGCGCGGCCTTCACCGGGGACTGGCTCTGGGTGGCCGGCGACGAAGCCTGCGGCATAGACCGCCTGCGCCGCCTCGATCCCGTGGGGCGCGAGGCCTTGCGCTTCGGCGAGGTGCGTGATTTCCCGCTGGCCGATTTGCTGGACCTGCCCGGCACGGCCGGGGAAGAGGCCGACCTGGAAGGCATGGCCGTCGCCGATGGCTTCCTCTGGGTGGTGGGCTCGCATGGCCTGAAGCGCAAGAACGCCAAGCCGGACTGGGACCATGCCGAAAACGCCAGGCGGCTGGCGAAGCTCGCTCTCGACGGCAATCGCCGTCTGCTGGCCTGCCTGCCGATCGAGCCCAACCCCAATGGCGAGCCCTGCCTGGTGCGACAGGCGACGGACGGACGGCGGGCGCTGCGCCTGAAGGGTGATTTCCGAACGAACCTGCTCACCCGTGCGCTCGGCGATGACCCGCACTTCGGTCCCTACATGGCGATCCCAGGCAAGGACAACGGCTTCGACATCGAAGGTCTGGCCGTGGACGGCCGCCGGTTGCGCTCGGCTTGCGCGGCCCGGTGCTGCGCGGCTGGTCGGCGCTGCTCGAAATCGCGGTCGAGAGCCGTGGTGATGAACTGCGCCTGGCGCCCCTGGACGACAGCGGCACGCTGATCCGCAAACACTTCCTGCAGCTCGAGGGCCTGGGCGTGCGGGACCTGCACTTCTCCGGCGATGACCTCTACATCCTGGCCGGTCCGACGATGGTGCTGAACGGCGATATCCGCGTCTTCAAGTGGCCTGCAGCCAGGCCCTTGCTCGCGGCCAACCGCGACCCGGTGCGCTTCGAGGCGGCGCTGACCGGGTCGGTCTCGCTGCCTCATGGGCGCGGCACCAACCGCGCCGAGGCGATTTGCGACCTGCCAACGGCCCTGTCGGGTGGCAAGGCGAGCTGGCTCGTGCTGTACGACGCACCGGGCGCCGATCGCAAGGAAGGCGAGCACACCGTCTTCGGTGACCTGCTGCGCCACGATTGAGATCCCTGGACCCGGTCTGACCCGAGCGTCCCATGGCTGTCTGCCCCGAGATCGACCCGGCGTCACCGCTGCAGTTCGTCGTCAATGCGGCAGCGGGCAGCAGCGACGCGGACTCGAAGCGCGAAGTCATCGAAGCCGCGCTGCGGGCTGGCCGACGGCGCGGGGATTTGCTGTTCTGCCGCCCCACCGAGCTGGTTCGGGTGGCGCATGAGGCTGCGGCAAGGGCCGTGTCAGCCCGCACGGCCGTGGTCGCCGTCGGCGGCGACGGCACCCTCAACACGGTGGCGCAGGCCGCGCACGCCGCGGGCTGCGCCATGGGGGTGGTGCCGCAGGGCACGTTCAACTACTTTGCCCGAACGCATGGCATCCCGGCGGATCCGTCCGAGGCCGCAGGCCTGCTGCTGCGTGTGGCGCCGGCGCCGGTCCAGGTGGCCGGCATCAACGACCGCGTGTTCCTGGTAAATGCCAGCCTCGGGCTCTACCCCGACCTGCTGGAAGACCGCGAAGCCTACAAAGCGCGTTTCGGCCGCAGCCGCTGGGTGGCGTTTGTGGCGGCCTGTGCGACGCTGCTGCGCGCACAACGCCGGCTGCGACTGCACATCGCAATGGGCGGCACGGTTCGCGACATGCAGGCCTTGACGCTCTTCGTGGGCAACAACCGGCTGCAACTGCAGCAGTTCGGTGCGGAGCCGGAGGACACCCTGGCCGGCACGCCTGGCGCAGGCAGCATCGCCGCGCTGATGCTGCGACCCATCGGAACGCTGTCGATGATCCGGCTGATGCTGCACGGCGCGATGGGTACGCTCGGCGAAGCGCAGAGCGTGGAGCGCTTCGAGTTCCACCACATGGTGGTCAGGCCGACGCTCGCACCGGGCCGCCGTTTGGTCAAGGTGGCCTTTGACGGTGAGGTGATGAAGATGCGCGCGCCGCTCGACTTCCGCGTGCTCGCCAAGCCCTTGTACCTGCTGATGCCCCCGCGCAATCAAGCCGCGTCGGGCGCCGCAAGCGACACCGGGGAAACGGGCGGATGAGCGTCCTGCTGCAGATCTCGGACCCGCACTTCGGCACCGAACAGCCGCCGGTCGTCGAAGCGCTGGTGGCGCTGGCCCGGCAGCAGCGGCCCGATCTGCTCGTGCTCTCGGGCGACATCACGCAGCGCGCGCGGCCGGCGCAGTTCCGGGTGGCCCGCGCCTTCATGCAGCGTTTGGGCGCGCCGGTGCTGGCGGTTCCGGGCAACCACGACATTCCGCTGTTTGACCTGTGGGCACGCCTGCGCCGGCCCTATGCGCGGCACATCGCTGCGTTCGGTGACGATCTCGAACCCGTGCACTCCTCGCCTGACCTGATGGTGGTCTGCGTCAACACCACCCGGGCCTGGCGGCACAAGCATGGCGAGGTATCGGGGCTTCAGGTCGACCGCGTCGCCCGGCTGCTCGCGGGCGCCGGTGCCGCACAGTTGCGCGTGGTGGTGGTGCACCAGCCCGTGGCCGTGACGCGCGCCGAAGATGTGCCGAACCGGCTGCGCGGGCACGCCGCCGCACTGCAGCGCTGGGCCGCCGCCGGCGCCGACCTCGTCATGGGCGGGCACATCCACCTGCCCTACGTGATGGCGCTTCACGGCCTGGCGCGGCCGATGTGGGCAGTGCAGGCCGGCACGGCGGTCTCGTCGCGGGTGCGCCGGGGTGTGCCGAACTCGGTGAACCTGCTGCGCTGGGGCACGGATTCATCCCCGGGCTGCTGCGTCATAGAGCAATGGGACTTCTCGGCTGCCGAGCTGGCCTTTGTTCGCGCCGGGCTTACCGAACTCCGGCCACGCAGGGAATGAACCTTTAGGGAGACACTGATTAAGTACCAAATCGTCATTCCGGCGAACGCCGGAATCCATGCGAATCAAGGTACTGGACACCGGCATTCGCCGGTGTGACGGCTTATTCAGCGCTTCCTTAGCCCATGTTTGTCGGCCGTCTCAAAAACTCTCGAAGCATCAAGCAGATGCACCAAAAAAATTTCGCGAGTGGCGCTACATTGGCGTTGTGGGGAGTCAGGAGATCAGTTTTCTGAACACCTCCGGGCCGGTGAGCCAGGCCAAGAGCATCATAAATCTGCAGGAGATCGGGCTCGGGGCGCGTGGCCTTGCGCACATGCAAGGTGCGGTTGTCCCTCTGCACGAAGCTGGCCGTGACGCGGCGCTGCACCGCCAGCACCTCGCGCAAACTGGACCAGGAGTCGTGGATGCCCTTTGGCCCTCAAGCGCCGGCGAATCGTCTGGACGAGTTGATAGGCCAGCACCGAGATGAACAGATGGCCGTCGGAGCGTTCCTCCTTCGAATGGAAGATCGGACGCAACCCCAGTTCCCCCTTCAGGCTGCGGAACACCGCCTCAAGATCCGTCAGCATCATGTAGGTACGCCACAACCGCTCGGCATCCCAGGATAGTTCGTTGCTGCGCAAACAATAGACCCCCGGATCGGTCAGCATCGTGCCGGGGACAGGCGTCTTCTCCCCAGCGCAAGGCCGTAACCGCCTGGCCAGCCGCATCGGTCTCCAGAGTCACCGTGTAATGCTGTCCCGCACCGCGACTGGCCGCCTTCAGACGTCCGATGCGTTCCTGAAGGTGATCCGGACGCTTCTCCCCACGCGCGGTCGTCAGTCCATTGGCCAGTTTCGTCAGGCCCGCCTCGAAGCGGGTGCAGAAGCGCGTCATGATCCTGGTCTCTTCTGCGCCCGACCGGGCGAACGGCAATGCAGCCGCACCTCCTGTCCATCCTCGGAGAGTTCCCGCACCACATGGATTGTCTCCTCACCGGCGGACACGAGATCAATCGCCCCCTCAGCGTCAAAGCGACGCTCGCGCTCGCGGCTCACCACCAGATAGCGATACCCGTGTTCCACAAGCCACACCAGATTCGCCGCCGTGGCAATGCCCCGGTCCATGATCACCAAAGCTCCGGCCGGCGCCGCCAGACCGATCAGCATTCCCTCCAAGGTACGGCACTCCACCGCATTGCCGGCGAAGACCCGCGAGCGGCGGATGAAGCCGCTGCCATCACAGACCACGCCCAGGGGTCAGCAGCGGGCAGTCACTGCGCTTCTCCTTCGAACGGCCTCGTGCCGCCTTGGGATTCGCCGCCGCCGCGCCTTCGAAATAGGTGTTGGTCAGGTCGTACAACGTCACGCTCGCCTCCAGACCGAACAGCGTTTCGATCCGGGGCAAACAGCCGGGTCTCGATCTCCTCGCGGTGCTTCATCAACAGGTCCGAGGCGCGATACAGGCGCGACAGCGGGCAGCGCCGCCAGATCCACCTCCAGCAGATCGCCCAGACCGCTCGTTGCCGTCAGCCAGCGATGACTGGCCAACTCCGACCCCGGTACCGCCATGCGGGCGATGATCGAGCCGACAATGGCGGTGCGCATCACGCCGTTGATCCCCAGCGAATCGAGCAGCGGCTCGAAGGCCAGTTCGCGCATCGCCGCCAGGGCGACGTGCTCAACGCCGATGGAGCGCGGCTGGCTGAATTCCATGCTGTCCGGATCGACCTCGACAAAGGCGGCGGCCGACGCGGCCGACGCGGCGGTTGCCGTACTGGACGACGTCGCTGCGCCGCCTTGGGCCACCAGCCGGGCAAAACAATGCTGGGCGTACCGCTCCACGCTCTCCATAACCGCCATCGGCATCAGTGCCTGCTGCCCGGACAAGAGCTGTTCGAGGCGCGCACACAGATCCGGCCAGCGTTCCTTGGCCAGAGGGAAATGGCGTCCGAGATTGAGCAGGGTGACCTGTCGTACCTTGCCGCCGACACGGCGGCTCTCCACCAGGCGGTGGGTGATATAGGTTTCGCCCGTCGTGCTGTTGCGGGTCGGCGTGGTACGGATGAACATGCCCGCAAGCGTAACGCAAAAAGCAGGCCGGAAACCGCCCGAAACACCGATTATGGCACTACATTTTAGCGGAAAATCGGGCCGCTAATAAAATCAATGAGTTATGGAATTCGACCCCGCGGGAAACCGCGATTTATGACGCCTGTTTACAAACTCGGGTTAGATGGATGCTTGCGAGGCGCCCAGTTTCTTGTCGACCGGCGCGTCGCGCGTCGCCTCATGCTGTCTGAGCCTGAATGCATTTCCGGCGCCGCCGCCGCCAGCGCCGACTCTTGGCGCGGCAGTTTGTGCGACTGGACGACGATGTAATCGGTCGATTATAGGTCTCCCCTTGCTTTCGATCAAACCTCTTGCCGAACTTCCGGCGTGGCTTGGAGTGAGGCGTGCCTGATGTGACGGTTCGCAGTGTCGTTGTCGCACGGATCAGCGCCTGAACTGGGTTTGAAGGGCGTGACGTCGAACCCGTGAGCGTAGGGGTGTCGGAACTGCGCATTGATTGGGGCGCAGGCTGGCGTGTCTATTTCTACCAGCGCGTAACGCAACTGATCGTGTTGCTTGCGGGCGGTTTCTAAACGCGGGTCAAAAAGCGCGATATCAAACGCGCTGAGGCCTCGTTGGCAGTGCTGACTGATTGGAGGAAAGGAACATGGCCAAACGCACTGGCGCGACCGAGCTACCGAATCCTGGACGCCGCTGCCGTTCTCGATACTGAGGACGCTATCGCAGCTTATTTGACCGACATCCGACGGCGAACGATCCGGCCGCCCTGCGTGCCGCAGCGCTTGGAGACATTGCTCGCACGTGTGGCATGAGCGATACTTCGCCAAGGCATCCGGCATTAGTCGCGAGGCACTGTGGCTGGGCTATGCCAGTGCCCCGAGGCGCAACCGCGCTTCGAGACCGTCAGCCGCGTCTACGCCGCGCTGGGGAGTCAAACTGGTGGCAAAGGCCATGCATCCCCTGACACTGCGCGCACGAAGACCCTGAATCCCGTCTAGTCATCCGGAATGCATCTGCTGGTCGATATTTCAGCCCACGGCCTGGGCCACCGGCGCAGACCGCGCCGGTGCTTGATGCCCTTCGCGCACTGGCGCCCGACCTGCGCCTGACGGCGCAGCGCGCTGCCGCGCGAACGGCTGGGCGCAGCGCATCGGCGCTGGTTTCGCCACGTGCCTGGAGGCGCGATTTCGGCTTTGTGATGTCAAACGCGGTCGAGGTCGATCTGGCCGCCAGCGAGCGCGCTACCGCGAGTTCCACGCCGGTGGCCGCAGCGAGCCGCGGCCGAGGCGGCTTGGTTGCGGGGGCATCACGGCGTCGATGCGCTGCTCACCAATGTCGCCTACCTGGCGCGGGGGCAGCCGCCGCTGCCGGAATTCCGGCGGCATCCCTATGCTCGCTGAACTGGGCCGACCTTGTTTGCCCATTACCGGCGGCGAGCCGCGGGCCGCCGAGATCCACGCCCAGATGCTGGCGGCCTACAACGCCGGCCTGGGGTTCCTGCGCGTCACGCCTGGGCCGCCGATGGCGGGATATGTCGAGGCGACATCGAGATCGGGCCGATAGCGCGCATCGGCCGCCGCGACCGCGCAGACGTGGCGCAGCGGCTCGATCTCGCAAAGCGAACGCTGATTCTGCCGGGCCACGGGCGGCATCGAAGTTTCCTGCCGCTGCAAGACTGGCCGCGCACCCCGGCCTGAACTGGCTGGTGCCGGGCGAGTTGCAGATCGGGCGATGACGTGCGCAGCATCGACGTGCCGGCGCTGAGCTTCAGCGGCCTGCTCGCCGG
The DNA here is from genome assembly GCA_016712985.1 of Sulfuritalea sp. Classification (GTDB taxonomy): domain Bacteria; phylum Pseudomonadota; class Gammaproteobacteria; order Burkholderiales; family Rhodocyclaceae; genus Sulfuritalea. The sequence goes on from JADJQA010000002.1 coordinate 85,614, forward strand.
CGTCGACGCGGTAATCACCAAGCCCGGCTACGGGACCTTGTCGAGGCAGCGTGCAGGGGCATCCCGATCCTGTATCTGGAGCGCGACGACGGCCGGAGACGCCCCATTTCTGCTGGCGGCGTGGCTTGCGCTGCACGCCGGAGCCCAAGTCCTGACGCGCGTACCCAACTGGCGAGCGGGAATTTCATCGATTTGCTGCAAGGGTCGGCGCCACCGGCACCTGCCTTGCCCGGGCCAAGGGTGCTGATGAAGCGGCGCACTGGCTGAGGCGGGCATTCGGGTTGAGGGCTCGTAATAAATCCACTGCGCGTGGCGGATCGGGCTTGGGCGGTGTCGGCCATCCCCAGCGTACGGAACGCACATTCCGGTAGCTGTGCTCCGGTCAGCAACCCGCTGCGGCCCGCTCGTGCCAGGATTTCTCCACGGTTTCTGCGCTGAATGAGCCGCCCGCGCACTGCGTCGCGGCGCTGACGCTGCTGCTGACCAGCCCGCCAGCGCTGGCGCTGCCTTCCCGCCGAAAGCGCGCGCGGCGCACCAGCCTTCCGACGCCTGGCTTGCCGGCGCGCGACGGCACGCCGCTGGCGACGCGGGCGCCTGACCGCAGCGCGCGCCGCCTGCCCTGGGTCAAGCTGCGGGACATCTCCCCGGCGCTGCACCGCGCGGGTGCTGATTTCCGAGGACAGGCTTTCGACAGCCACGGTGGATCGTGGCATGCCGCCGCGGCGGGAGCTTGGGGCAACCTGTGAATGAGAGGAGGCGCGGCGCCAGCACCTTGGAGCATGCAATTGGTCGGCCTGCCTGACGCGGAGTCGCGGCGCAAGGGCCGGCAGCTTGTTGGAGAAGATTGACTCAGACCGCCGGCGCGTTGCTCCCTGAACGGCACTGGAGCAAGGACCAGATCCTCGAAGCCTATCTGAACCTGGTGCCGTTTCGCGGCGAACCTGAAGGCGTCGCAGCGATGAGCCGCGGGCTGTTCGGCAAGGCGGCCGGAAGGTCTCGACGAACAGGAAGCCGCGCTAGCCGCGGCCCTGCTGCGCGCACTCGAACGCCAGGCCCGACCTCGTCGCGCGGACGCGCCTGAGAGCCTGCTCAGGGAAATGCAGCGCGAGGCGCTGTGCCGGGACATCGATGCCGTGGCCGCCGTGGCCTTGGGCAGCGTGCTGCATCGCCCCGACCAGACGCCGCAACTGGCCCCGCATCTGGCCGTGAAGCTGCTGACGCAGCCCGGCCAGCGCATCAAATCCACACTGGACGCCGGTGGCAGCGCTTTGCCGGCGAGACGCTACGCCGCCACCTGGGCGCGCTGGAAAAGCGCAACGTCGAAGATGGCGCAGTGCTGGTGGCGGACAACGCGTCGGGCGAAATCCTCGATGGGTCGGCTCCAGCGGCGAACCTCGGATGCCGCCGAGGTGGATGGCGTCACCGCGCGCTACGCCAGGCCGGCCCTCGACGCTCAAGCCCTTCTCTACGGCCTGGCCTTCGAACGCCGCGACCTGACCGCGGCCTCGCTGATCGAGGATGCGCCGACGCTGGCCACCGGCAACGGGCTCTACGCGCCGCAGAACTACGAGCCTGACTATCGCGGCTGGGCAGCGCGCGCATGGCGCTGGCCGGCTCGCTCAACGTGCCGGCGGTAAGACGCTGGTGCGCATCGGCGCCGACGAATTCCAGCAGCGCCTGCGCCGCTTCGGCTTCGATAGCCTGACTGAGCGCGGCGACTGGTACGGCCGACAGCCTGGCGCTGGGCTCCGCGGACATATCCCTGCTGATGCTGAAGCCAATGCCTACCGCACGCTGGCCAACGATGGCGCTGGAGCAGCCTGCGCGCGCGACGCCCGAAGCGCAAGGCGCCCGGCCTGCCGGGCCGACTCCTGTGGCACATTTGGCGGTAGCCTGCGTCGGGCGATGTCGCCATAAGCCAGCTTCCTGGTCGGCGACATCCTGGCAGACCACGCCGCGCGCGCCGGCAGCTTCGGCCTCGAATCCTGGCTCGCCACACCCTACTGGAGCGCGGCCAAGACCGGTACCAGCAAGGACATGCGCGACAACCGGGTGCGGGCTTCTCGCGCCGGAGTACGGTCGCGGTGGGTGGCACGCTTCGGGCGCGGCGAGGCGATGTATCCGGTATCGGGCGCGGCGCCGGTATGGCGCGAGGTGATGGACTGGCTGCACCGCGGCGACGCTGCCGGACGCGGCAGGGTGAACAGCAGGGCGGGCCGAGGCGCCACCGGGAATGGTGGCGCAAACGATCCGCTTCGAGCCGTCCGCGCAGCACACGGCCGAGCCGCAACGGCGCGAGTGGTTTATCGGCGGCACCGAGCGCAGCGTCGTGCGTCCTGCCCAGGCACAGGCCCTGGCACGGATCAGCTACCCGGCCGAGGGAATGGTGATCGCGCTCGACCCGGACATTCCACCGGGTCGCCAGCGGCCCCCGCTGCAACTGTCGGCAAGGGGCGCGGGGCTGGCTGGCAATGGCGCATCGACGGCCAACCCGCCGGTCGCGCCGACCGCGCCAGCCGCTGGCTGCCGCAGCCGGGCAAGCACCGCCTGGCTCTGGTGGATGCCAAGGACGCCGAACTCGATGCCGTGGCCTTTGAAGTCAGGGCCCTGCGCGGCCGGCGCTGACACCGCGAAGCCACAACCCCTACGTCATAATGTTTGACGCCCCGATATGAGCTTGAACTTCGGAGCATTAACGATGACGATGAGCGATCACACGGTACGAATGTGCGACGAGCACTCGTAATCTTCAGATGCTCAAGACCTGAATCAGACGATTCAGCATCTTGAATTCGTTATCGCTTTCAAGCGAAAGAATTGCGTCGCGAAGGGCCGGCACATACAGTGAATCCATTGCATTCGCACGAGTAACCTCCAAGCCATTCGGTGGGTCGTACAAATACTGGATTTCGCTTAGAGATTGCCGAATGACAAACACACCGACAGGATCGTCAGCAACATCCCGATCTGCAGCGTCGAGATAGTGATCGCAGATATCTATCTGGCTGCTGAGCCAGTGATAACAAAGCTCCCTTCCCAACGAATCAACCAGGGTGTTTCGACATTTTGCCTTGTTGATATTGGGTGATTCGGGGGAAGTCCGATCGCTTGAATACGGCGCGCACCATGCGATATTGCGCTTCCAAGGCTTGGCGTCCGCCTTGCTCTCTATCAACCAATGCGACGATGCCGATGATCCGGTAACCTGCTTCCGCAAAATGCGTGCATGCATGCTTGGTTGAGTTCCCGGTAGTAATCACATCATCAACGACAACAATAGTGGTTCCCTTCGGAAGTTGGTTTTCAATGCGGTTCATGGTGCCGTTTTTTTGGCTTCTTTGCGGACGCTGGAACCGCGAACTGTCTTCATCCCTCGCTCAAAGGCTTTCATAGCGACTGCTGCCGTTATGAAATCGGCGCCCATTGTCAGTCCGCCGATTGCGTCTAGGGTTACGGGTTCTACACACGAAATGGGACAGGTGGCAGCCTCAAGCTAGGGCAAGAAACTAATTTTTATCTATACGTATTGCTTCAACATGACGTTTGGAGCAGCAGTATGTAAGAGCTGGATGCCTCTCCAACCGAATACATCAGAATACGCGACTGGTTCCGTATCTTTGTAACCAATAGCAGTTTGAAGCGCGCCAATACGCTGCGAAGGCGAGACGACGATTGACATCAAGGGCAAAGCGTTTAGAATCCGCGCCTTTCCCGCCTCTCCAGGACAATTTCAATGCCGGGTATTCGCCTCAAGGAAAACGAGCCGTTCGAAGTCGCGATCCGTCGCTTCAAGCGCGCCATCGAAAAGACTGGCCTGCTCACCGAGCTGCGCGCACGCGAGTTCTACGAAAAGCCCACCACCGAGCGCAAGCGCAAGGCCGCGGCGGCAGTCAAGCGCCATCACAAGCGCATTCGCAGCCAGCTCCTGCCGCCCAAGATGTTTTGAGCCAGGCTGTGGTTCGCGGCAACAAGCGAACCGCAGCCTCACCGCATCATGACGGAAACCGCCTCCCGGCGGTTTTTGTGTTTTTGTGTCCCTGCGCGACGCAGGGAAGGTATTCCCTGGCGGGATATGTCCCCGGCGTGAGCCAGGGTCGGTATCCAGGCGACTGAAAAGGATGGTCTGATGACACTTGAAACGCGTATCGACGATGATTGGAAGGTCGCGATGAAGGCTGGCGAGCGGGCCAGGAAAGACGCGCTGAGCCTGCTACGCGCGGCCATCAAGCAGAAACGGGTCGACGAGAAAGTGGTGATCGACGACGCGGCAGTGATTGCCGTGATCGAAAAAATGCTCAAGCAGCGCAAGGACTCGATCACCCAGTACGAAGCCGCCAAACGCCAGGATCTGGCCGATGCGGAGAAGTTCGAGGTCTCGGTGCTGGCGACCTACATGCCGCAGGGCCTGGGCGCCGCCGAGGTCGAGGCGATCGTCGCGGCCGCTATCGCCGCCTCAGGCGCCAAGGTGCCATCGGACATGGGCAAGGTGATTGCGTTGGTCAAGCCCCAGGTGGCCGGCCGCGCCGACATGGGGGAAGTCTCGAAGCTCGTCAAGGCGAGGCTTGCGGGGGCGTAGCACGGGACCCATCCCCGGTTCGGCCGCCGCCCGGCTTCCGGGCATAATGGTCGCGTGATTCCCGAAAGCTTCGTCCAGGAACTGCTTGCCCGCATCGACATCGTCGATGTGATCGAACGCTACGTCCCGCTGCGCAAGGCGGGCGCCAACTACAGCGCCTGCTGCCCCTTCCATTCCGAGAAAACCCCGTCCTTCACGGTCAGTCCGTCGAAGCAGTTCTATCACTGCTTCGGCTGTGGCGCGCACGGCAGCGCCATCGGCTTCCTGATGCAGCATGCTGGCATCGGCTTCATCGAGGCGGTCGAGGATCTGGCCTCCGCCGCGGGCATGCAGGTGCCGCACGAAGAGCGCAACGCTGCGATCCGGGCGAAGAAAGCGCCGCTGACCGAGTTGATGGCGCGTGCGATGCACTTCTATCGCGAGCAATTGAAGACCGCGCCAAAGGCTGTCGACTACCTGAAGAATCGCGGCCTGACGGGTGAAATCGCCGCCAGGTTCGGCCTTGGCTACGCACCCGCCGACTGGCAGGCCTTGCAACAGACCTTCGCTGATTACAATGACCCGGCGCTGGTCGAATGCGGGCTGGTCATCGTCAACGAGCAGGGCCGCCGCTACGACCGCTTCCGCGACCGGGTGATGTTTCCGATCCTCGACCAGCGCGGCAACGTGATCGGCTTTGGCGGCCGGGTGATCGGCCACTCGAAGGAGGCAAATGCCGACGGAACGTCAGTTGGACCAAAGTACCTGAATTCGCCGGAAACTCCGCTGTTCGAGAAAGGTCGCGAGCTCTATGGCCTGACCCAGGCGCGGCAGGCGATCCGCGACACCGACACCGTCATTGTGGTCGAAGGCTACATGGACGTCGTGGCGCTGGCGCAGCATGGCGTGGGCAATGCCGTGGCCACGCTGGGCACCGCATGCACTCCCACCCATGTGCACAAACTGCTGCGTCAGGCATCGAAAGTGGTGTTCTGCTTCGACGGCGACGCCGCCGGGCGCAAGGCCGCCTGGCGGGCGCTGGAAGCCAGCCTGGAACAACTGTCGGACGACAAGTCGGCCGGCTTCCTGTTCCTGCCGCCGGAACACGATCCCGACAGCTTCGTCCGTGCCGAAGGCGCGGAGACCTTCCGGCGCCTGGTCGCCCATCCCACCACGCTGACAGAATTCCTGTTGCGCGAACTCAAGACCGACGTCGATCTGGCCAGCGCCGAGGGCCGCGCCCGCCTGGTGCACGAAGCCAAGCCGCACCTGACGCGGCTCGCCGCTCCGATCTTGCGCGTGCAACTGGTCAAGGCCGTGGCCGAGGCGTCGGCCCTGACTCAGGCCGAGGTGGAAACTCAGTGCGGTCTCAAGCCCGCCGCGCGCGGCCGCCCGGCGCCGCCGAGAACGCGACAGCGGCCGACGCCGTCCTCGGTCGAATACAAACTCCTCCAGATCGTGCTGCACAAGCCGGAATGGGCGGCGCGCCTGCCCCTGGAACTGATCAATGTCGAACGTCCGGAAGGCCAGGCGCTGAGTGCCATCGCCGACGCCATCGACCACGGGGAAATGCCCGCGGGCGGTTTCGGCCTGCTGCTGGAATTCTTCCGCAACACGCCGCACGAGGCGCTGATTGCCGCGATCGCGGCAAACATGGTCGAAGAAGTCGATCTTGGCGCGCTTGAAGCCATGTTCAACGATTCAGTCGTGCGCCTGCGCCACACCGCCCTCACCGCCGAAATCGAGCAGCTCACCGCTCGCGCCAGGCAGGGCTTGAACCCGGAAGAAAGGCAACGTCTGGCCGAACTGCTGGCAAAGAAACGGCCCGCCGCGCCCTCGACGAGCGGTCCCCCGATCTGATATAATCCTCGGTTCTCCAGCGCTTTCACGGCGCGCCGCTGTTGGTCTGCCCGCGCGCATCGCGCGGACCGGCACCGCCGCGCCGCAATCGCGTCCCAGCCGAGGATAGTCATGCCGAAGGAAATCGCGAAGCAGAGCAAGTCGAAGGCCGCTGCCAAGCCGGTCGCGAAGAAACCCGCGCCGACTAAGGTCGCGCCGATCAAAAAGCCTGTCCCCAACAAAACTGCCGCCAAGACCTTGGGCAGCGCTGCTGCCAAAGCCGCACCGGCAAAAGTCGCTGCCGCCAAGACATCAGGCACGACCGCGAAAGTTGCGGCGCCGGCCGCTGTCGCCCCCACGGCCGAGCCGACCAGGCCCGCAGTTCAGCCCGCAGCCCAGCCCGTTGCCGCCAAATCCGCGGCCAAGGCGATCGCCGAATCGCGCGGCCGCCGAGGCCGGGAAAAGCTCATCGCGCCCGAAGCCAAGCCGGTCGACATGGACACCAAGCGCACACGCCTGAAGAACCTTATCGCGCTGGGCAAGGAGCGCGGCTATCTGACGTATGCCGAGATCAACGACCATCTGCCCGACGACCTGGTGGATGCGGAGCAGATCGAATCGATCATCTCGACCTTCAACGACATGGCGATCCAGGTGTTCGACGAGGCGCCGGTGGTCGATGACCTCCTGCTCAACGAATCCGCCCCGGCGCCGGTCGATGCCGAAGCGGTCGAGGAAGAAGCAGAACAGGCGCTGTCCACGGTCGATTCGGAATTCGGCCGCACCACAGACCCGGTGCGCATGTACATGCGCGAAATGGGCTCGGTCGAACTCCTTACCCGCGAGGGCGAGATCGAAATTGCCAAGCGCATCGAGGATGGCTTGAAGCACATGATCATGGCGATTTCCGCCTGCCCGACCACCATCGCTGCGATGCTGGAAACCGCCGCCAAGGTGGCGCGCGACGAAATGCGCATCGACGAGCTGGTCGATGGCCTGATCGATCCGAACGCCTCGCCCGACGACATCGAGGCGCTGGCCGAAGACGAAGAACTGAAGGTCGAGGAAGATACCGAGGACGAGGACGACGACGGCAGCGCGAGGATTTCCGCCTCGCTGCTGCAACTCAAGATCGATGCCCTCGAGCGCTTCTCGGTGATCCATGCGCTGTTTGCCAGGCTGCAGCCGACCCTGGCGAAGAAGGGCTCCCAGGACAAGGGCTATCTGCGCCTGCAAAGGCAGATTTCCGACGAACTTCTGAACATCCGCTTCACCGCCAAGTCGATCGAGCGCCTCTGCGACTCGGTGCGCGGCATGGTCGAGGCGGTGCGCAGCCACGAACGCAAGATCCTGCATCTCTGTGTCGACAAGGCGCACATGCCGCGCGCGCATTTCATCAAGAGTTTCCCCGGCCATGAGACCGACATGGAATGGCTCAAGCACGAGGTTCAGGCCAGCAAGCCGTATTGCTCGCAATTGATGCGCGCCGCGCCGAACATCCTCGAAGAGCAGCAGCGCCTGATCGACCTGCAGACCCGCATCGGCATTCCGCTGAAGGAGCTCAAGGACATCAACAAGCAGATGTCCACCGGCGAAGCCAAGGCGCGTCGCGCCAAGCGCGAAATGACCGAGGCCAACCTGCGCCTGGTGATCTCGATCGCCAAGAAATACACCAATCGCGGCTTGCAGTTCCTCGACCTGATCCAGGAAGGCAACATCGGCCTGATGAAGGCAGTCGACAAGTTCGAATACCGTCGCGGCTACAAGTTCTCGACCTACGCCACGTGGTGGATTCGCCAGGCGATTACCCGCTCGATCGCCGACCAGGCGCGCACCATCCGCATCCCGGTGCACATGATCGAGACCATCAACAAGATGAACCGCATCAGCCGCCAGATCCTCCAGGAAACCGGGCTGGAGCCCGATCCGGCGACGCTGGCGGTGAAGATGGAAATGCCCGAGGAGAAGATCCGCAAGATCCTCAAGATCTCCAAGGAACCGATTTCGATGGAAACGCCGATCGGCGACGACGACGATTCCCACCTCGGCGATTTCATCGAGGACCAGGCAACGCTGTCGCCGGGCGACGCGGCGCTGTTCGCGTCGCTGCGTGAAGTCACCAAGGAAGTGCTCGACAGCCTGACGCCGCGCGAAGCGAAGGTGCTGCGCATGCGTTTCGGTATTGAAATGAACACCGATCACACGCTGGAAGAAGTTGGCAAGCAGTTCGATGTCACCCGCGAACGCATCCGCCAGATCGAAGCCAAGGCATTGCGCAAGCTGCGTCACCCGACCCGTTCGGAAAAACTGCGCAGCTTCCTCGATTCCGAGACCTGATTGCGCATCACCAACGGCTCATGCAACGCGGGCCGTTGCGGTTCCACGCAGGGCCTGTAGCTCAATGGTTAGAGCAGAGGACTCATAATCCTTTGGTTGCGAGTTCGAGTCTCGCTGGGCCCACCAGCACTTTGCGGGGGTTGGCAGAAAGTGGCGGCCGACCCGTTTCCCGTCCTTCTGGACGGCAGGCATTTGGCAGTTTTGAATAATGCAGGCGGTGGATACCATGTTTTCACCTTCAAGCGGAGCATTGGATATGCAAGAGATAATGCAATACCTCAAAGACAATGGTCAGCGCTTCGACTCGGAAATTGCTGCCGCGACGGGGCTCTCGCTGGCCAAGGTGCGCCGCTCGATTTCCGACCTGTCGGCGCGCGGCGAGATCTCCAAGTGCAGCGTGACCCGATTCAACGACGGCGAGAAGATCGAGGCCGTGCTGTGCCGCGTGGCGGGATACATTCCGCCCAAGAGCCCCGGCAGGAAACCCGGCCCGTCAAGCTAGCGGGGTGCTGGTAAATTCTTCTGGCGCGGCATCCTTTTACGCGTCGCTCCCGCCCCGGATCGGGGTCCGGGCTGACGTTCCTGCGCGGGAATGACGACGATTGGCCCAGCACAGCACCAAGCGGCCAGGCCTTTTGCGACCAGCGCCCACGTGTGGCGCCTGACAAACGTTTTCGTATGCTCGCCAGCCCTCGCCTACTGCTGACCGTGCTTGCCGTCGCCTGGCTGCCCGGCTGCGCCTTGCTCGGCGAGAAGGCGGCGCCAGCACCGGCGCCGGTGCCAATCAAGATCGGCCTTGCCCTGGGCGGCGGCGCGGCGCGCGGCTTCGCCCACATCGGCGTGATCAAGGCGCTCGAAGCACAGGGCATCGTTCCCGACATCGTGGTCGGCACCAGCGCCGGCGCCGTGGTCGGCGCGCTTTACTCCTCCGGTCTTTCCGGCTTCGAGCTGCAGAAGATGGCAATGGAGATGGACGAGGGCCAGATTGGCGACTGGTCCCTGCCCGACCGTGGCGTGTTCAAGGGCGAAGCGCTGCAGAACTTCGTCAATCGCTCGGTCGCCAACCGGCCGCTGGAAAAACTGCCGCGCAGCTTCGGCGTGGTCGCCACGGATCTGAAGAGCGGCGAATCGGTGGTCTTTCGCAGCGGCAACACCGGCATGGCGGTGCGCGCCTCGTCCGCGGTGCCCGGTGTGTTCCAGCCGGTGAGCATCAACGGCCGCGAGTATGTCGATGGCGGCCTCGTCAGCCCGATCCCGGCGCGCGCAGCGCGCAGCCTCGGCGCCAATTTCGTGATTGCCGTCGACATCTCCGTCAAGCCGCGCGACGCACGCACCTCGAGCACGCTCGACGTGCTGCTGCAAACCTTCGCCATCATGGGGCAGTCGATAAGCCGTTACGAGACGGCGGAAGCGGATATCGTGATTCGCCCGGTCACCGCCGAGCTGCCCGCCACCGATTTTGCCGGCCGCCACCGCGCCGTGCTCGAAGGCGAAAAAGCCGCCGCCGCGGTCATGGCGGACATCAAGGATCGGCTGGCGCGGCTGCGCAGCAAGCCGGCGGCTGTACGCTGACTGAACCGGCAACCGCTTCAAACACAGAGGACACGGAGCCACAGAGAGCACAGAGAAAGACCTGGCCCACCGCACAGATGGGTTCACCAGGGCAATCCCCCGCCCTGCGTTCCCTGTGCCCTTCTCCGTTTCCTCTGTGTCTCCGTGCTCGCCGTGTCGAGAGAGGTTTCGAGCTTGGATCCCGCCCCGGCCGCCAGCGGCACCATGCGCGCAAGCGCCTTGACCAGGGATGCGATAGCTGTCGCGATCGAAGGCGGGCGTCGGCGCCTCCAGCAGGTCGTACAGTTCCGCTTCGCTGCGCGCGGTGCCGAGATGGCGCCAGTGATCGATCAGGTGCGCCTCATCGCCCTCCCTGATCCATGCCGGGCCCGGGAAGGGCCAGGCTGCAAGTCGGTGGCGGCCCAACGCCGCCATCAGGCGCGCGCTGTGGAACGACACCGGCTCCTTGCCGACGCAGGCGCCCTGGCATTGCTGCAACTGGTGCGCAAAACAGGGCTGGCCGGTCTTGAGCTTTTCCAGCCCGAGCAGCGAGTGACAGAGACCGTGTTCCTTCGCCAGTTCGGTCAGGGTGCGTTTGGCTTCCCTTGCAGTCTTGAACGGCCCGTACAAGTGCTCCTGACGGCGGAACTCGAGATCGCTGGCGAGCATCAGCAGCGGCCGCCATTCGCCGCCGGAGCGCGCTTCGACGAGCTGCCAGAAGCACTGCTCTTCATTGCGGCGCAAGGTGCGGTTGTGCATCGGCTGCAATTGCTTGATCAACGCCGCCTCCTTCAGCAGCGCGCCGATCTCGCCGCCGGTTTCGATGCACTCGATCCGTCGCACCTGCTGCGCCAGGCTCATCTCCCTGGCCGCCGCATGGTCGGCGGCGAAATGGGACAGCACGCGCTTCTTCAGTTCCTTGCTCTTGCCGACATACAGCGGCAGATCGTTCTCGCCATAGAACAGGTAGACGCCCGCGCCTTCCGGCAGATCATCGACCGCCGCCGGGTCAAGACCCGCGGGCAGGCTCGGGCGCGCGGTGAGCAGCCTGACCGTCTCGGCCAGCAGTTCCGGCGCCACCTCGGCCCGCACCCGGTTCCAGAACTGGTGGATCAGCCGCGCGTCGCCCAGGGCGCGATGACGGCTGCTCACGGTCAGATCGTGGCGCTCGATCAGGCTGTCCAGGTTGTGCCGCACATGCTGCGGAAACAGCTTGCGCGAAAGTCTGACGGTACACAACACCGTGGCGCGAAAATCCTCCCCGGCGCGCTTGAATTCGTTCTTCAGGAAACCGTAATCGAAGCGCGCGTTATGGGCAATGAAAAGCCGCCCTGCGAGCCGCGCCCTGACCTCGGCTGCAACATCCCCGAAGGCCGGTGCATGCGCCACCATCGCATCGGAAATCCCGGTCAGGCGCTCGATGAAGGGCGAGATCGGCGTACCCGGATTGACCAGGCAGGACCACTCGCGCACGCCGTCTTCGTCCACCTCGACAATGCCGATTTCGGTAATGCGGTCGGCCGTCGCCGTGGCGCCGGTGGTTTCGAGGTCGACAAAGGCGAGGGCGGGGAAGGACACGGATTGGAGGGAGGCTTGGAGCGCGACGCATCATACCGCGCGGAGTCCTGCGATAATCCTGGAAAATGCTTTGAAACCTGTTTCAACACAGAGAGCGCAGAGACGCAGAGGAAAAGCAATGACTCGCCCAACGGAAGTCCGACGCCGATCTTCTCCGCCTTCTCTGCGCCTCTGCGTCCTCTGCGTCGAGCGCGGTTCGCTGCCGAATTCAGGGCAATGACCACATGAACCCCGGCTTCCCCATCCGCTATGTCGATCCCGTGTTCCGCCCGCCCAGCGAGGCGGAATCGCTGATCCTGCCGGTGACCGACGGCTGCTCGTGGAACAAATGCACCTTCTGCGAAATGTACACGGCGCCGCAGAAACATTTCCGCGCGCGCGATGCGGCGGAAACGCTGGAGACCCTGCGCCGTTGCGGCGAGCGCTTCGGCGACGGGATCCGGCGCGTGTTCCTCGCCGACGGTGATGCCCTGGTGCTGCCGACCCGGCGCTTGCTGGAGATCCTCGGCGCGATCCGCGAACACCTGCCGGCGGTGCGCCGCGTCTCCAGCTACTGCCTGCCGCGCAACCTGAAGAAGAAATCGGTCGACGAACTCAGGGAACTGGCTGCCGCCGGTCTGGCCATGGCCTATGTCGGCGCCGAATCGGGCGATGACGACGTGTTGGCAAAGGTGCACAAGGGCGAGACCTTCGCCAGCACCTGCGAAGCCCTCGACAAGCTGCAACAGGCCGGCATCAAGCGCTCGGTGATGATCCTGAACGGCCTCGGCGGCAAGGCGCTATCACCGCAGCACGCGGTGAATTCCGCGCGCCTGGCCAACGCCACGCAGCCGGAATACCTGGCAACGCTGGTAGTGAGCTTCCCGCAGGGCGAAAAGCGCTTCCGCGCCGCATTCCCCGAATGGCAACCGTGCAGCGAGCACGAACTGTTCATCGAAATGGAAGCCTTCATCTCGGCGCTGGACCTGAAGCGCACCGTCTTCCGCAGCGACCATGCCTCGAACCGCCTGGTGCTGAAAGGCACGCTCGGCGCCGAGAAGCCGCGACTGCTCCGCGAAATCCGGGCAGCCATCGTGGCCCCGGACAAGGCCGGGCTGCGGCCGACGTGGGCGCGAGGCTTGTAGCCGCCACTGGGCACTACAGGGAGAACGCTTTCCGGAATGCCGCTAAAACGACTTCGACCACGTCTTGAAGACCGCGCCAACGCAGCCGGCGGGAGTCCGACAGAAGTCGCGGAGTTGTGGACGAAGCCCGCATCCGTCGCGCATAATTCGCCCCATGAGCAGCACTCCCCCGCCACGCGATCCGGTCTTCGCCGAGCTGGCCGCCACCTACACGGTGTTTCGCGACGCCCAGCCGCTGGCCATTGGAATCCACAAGTCGGTCATGGCGGCGCATCCCGGGCTCGACAAGGATGCGGTGCGCAAGGCGCTGCAGCGCCATACGGCCTCCACCCGCTACCTCAAGGCGGTGGCGGCGGGCGGCGCCCGCTACGGGCTCGACGGCGCGGCATCGGGCGAGGTCACGCCGGAACAGAAAAAGCTGGCCGCCGACAGCCTCAGGGAACGCTTTCGCAAACAGGCGGAACAGCGCCGCGAAGCCGAAAAGGCCAAGGAGATTCAGGCCAAGCTGCATCAACTGGTCGAAAAGTTCAGGTAGCCGCGAATGCGGCTCTGACCAATCCATCGTGAAACCCATCCATGCGTCGCTGCTGTTCCGAGGGGCGATGTTGCTTGCGGTATTGGCCGCATCGCTCGCGGGCTGTTCCTTGTCGGTTAGCCTGACCAACAGTCCGCCGCCGCCCAACGCGGGATCGGGACCTGCCAGTGATCGCAGATAACCGGGAAGGACGCTCCATGAGCACACCACCCAGGCGCATCGTGATGACAGGTGTTACCCGCGGCCTCGGTCGCGCCATGCTCGACGAGTTCGCCGCCGGCGGACACATCGTCGCCGGATGCGGGCGTTCGGCCGCGGCGATCGAGGCACTCCGGCCGAGCTTCGCCGCGCCTCACCAGTTCGCACGTGTGGACGTCGCCGACGACATGCAGGTCGGCCAGTGGGCGCGCCATGTGCTGACGACGCTGGGACCGCCCGACATCCTGATCAACAACGCCGCGCTGATGAACACCCCGGCGCCCCTGTGGGAAGTACCGGCGGCGGAATTCGACGCGCTGATCGACGTGAACGTCAAGGGCGCCGCCAACCTGCTGCGCCATTTCGTGCCCGCGATGATTGCAGCAGGCCGTGGCGCGATCGTCAATTTCAGTTCCGGCTGGGGCCGCGGCACCGCGCCCGACGTGGCGCCCTACTGCGCCAGCAAGTGGGCCATCGAAGGCCTGACGCGGGCGCTGGCGCAAGAACTGCCTCAGGGCATGGCGGCCATCCCGCTGAATCCGGGCATCATCGATACCGACATGCTGCGCACTTCATTCGGCGAAGAGGCCGGCCAGTACGAATCGCCGGCGACCTGGGCCAGGCGCGCGGCGCCGTTTCTGCTGAAGCTCGGGCCGAAGCATAACGGCAAGGTGCTGACGGTGGAGTGAACGTCGGCGCGGGGGAGGCGCAAAGCTTGGTTTACTCCCGACCCACACCGGCGGCAGCGCGGTCAGTTGCGCGTCGTTACCTCGCGCCCCGCGCGTCCGCCGTAACAGTGATAGCGTTCATTGCGCAGCGCCTCCATTACCGGCCACGTCGAGCATGCTCCGCACATAACTGTCCCGGTCCTCTTCCTGGAACAGCACGTTTCGCTTCAGCATCTCATCCTTGTCCTTGCTCCAGAGCATTCTCATCGTCGCGGATGATGTGTTGGAAACGATGTAGGACTGCAAGTGCACATCGGGGTCCCTGAGTCGCTGCTCGATCTCCTTGACGGTTTCGCAGAACCGGATCTTGGGGTCGTCCCAGCCGATGTTGCGGATGCCCTTGGGGTCCACAAAAATCACTTGCTGCTGGCCGTCCGCGAGCAGCCACAGGATGAAGTCGGGATGAAAGTTGCCGGCCTCGAAGAAACCGACGCCGCGACCCTTGCTCAGGTTGCGCAGCAGGTAGAGATCCCTGGTCTTGAAGAAATCGGCGTTGCCGCCGTGGAAGGCCTTGAGATCCTCGACGAACTGCCGCTCGCCCTTGTTCAGCGGCGCGGGACTGATCTCGACGATATTCGAGTCCAGATAGAGCAATGGCTGGTACAAGTGCTTGCCGAACCAGATCGCCTTCATGCCGCGGAACTCCCAGGGCTTGAGGTCGCCCTTCTCGATCGATGTCTTGAGTTCCCCAAGCTTGGCCACGATCTCCTCCTGCGACCTGTCAATCAGGACGCGGTAGTAGCCTTCTTCCGATGATTCCTTCACGCACAGGAAGTTGGGGTCGTCGCCCTCCAGGTCGCGATACTCCAGGTGCGGCAATTCCCAATCGCGCTTGCGGAAGCGGTAGTAGCGCTCGGTATATTTCTTGAGCAGCGAGACGGCGATCTCGTCCCACAGCCGCACTTTCTCGAATGAATCGAAGGCCAGTTCCTCGGCGGGAATCTGCAGGCGGTACCAGCTCTGGTCGGCGAGCAGTTCTTCGATACCCCGGCGCGTCAGGTTCAGGTTGTACCAGCCACGTTCGGCCTTGAAGCGCCCCAGCTCGAAGGTGATTCGATCAAGGTCGAGGAAGCACACATGCCGGGCGTTCAGGTGAGTCTCGTTCGGCGTGGCATCCGCATCGCCGCCGACCAAACCGCCCGATTTCATGGCCTGGATCTTTGGGTAAACCCTGCTCGCGCCGCAAATGATCGAACGCGATAAAGTCGTAGGTGGAGAACGACTTGAGCTTCTCCTCACCCAGTCGCTCGATGAAACGCACGAATGCCGGGCTGGCGACCGTACCGTACAGGGTCAGGCGCACCTCATGGGCCGACGCGAAGCTGGGAAGCGCCTTGCCCTGCCGGATCGCGCTCTCGAACATCAGGTTCATGCCCTGGCCAGAGCGTTCGATCAGCCCGCACTTTGCCAGCGCCTCGGCGAGGCGCCGATTGCGCGGGGTCCATGCCCGCCGCCTCGATGCCCGCGATGACCCTGGCCAACTCCTTTTCCATCTCGGCCTTGTCGGCGGTCTTGTACTGGCCGAAGGCCGTCTGCACTTGCGGCAGCAGGTCACGGTCGAGGAAAGTCGACACTTCGGCGCTCTTGGCGTGCATGACGCGGTAGAGGCCGAAATCCAGGTCCGGCTGGTCGAGCTGGAACAGCTCCCGCAGCAGGGATTTCAGCTTGTCGTATTTCTGGCTCATGGGGCTTCCGTCGAGAAATAGCGGCGTTTGGGATCCTGCGGACCGGTGCCAATTTCGCGCACCAAACCAAGGGCAACGAGGGCGGCGAGTCGCGTGCGGGTGGCGCGCGGGGTGAGTCCGATCCGGTCGGCGATCTCCCGTGTCGCGAGCCCCTCGGGTGCGCGGACCAGGGCGACGATGGCCCGAGCGGTTTTGTCGAGCGTGGCCGACTGCACCTGCGCCGTGCACAGGGTCACGCGAAAGCGGATGCCGATTTCCTCCAGCACCGGAGCCGCGAGCCCGGCGTCGCGGCAGGCCGCGATCATGCGCTGGATGCCGCTGCCCCACTGCTCAACCAGACCGAGTTCGTGGAACACCCGGCCGATGACCCGATTGCGCAGCTTGGAGACGCCCAGCGGCAGATCGGCGACGGTGAGGCCGAAGGGCAGCAGCCCAGGGTTCTCGACCTCCAGCCGGTCATCGAACAGGGCGATGCGGATCGGTGCGCCCGCCTGGGAATAGTCGCTGTGCGCCGCTGCGTTGATCACGGCCTCGCGCACGGCCACGGGCGGCAGGGACCAGTGCTCGCTGCGTCGCAGCCGGCCGATGCGCGCGCCATGGCTCGAGTGCTTTTCCACGAAGGCGATGGCTTGTTCGATGGCTTCCAGCAGTGGGCCTTTCAGTTCGGCGTGATCGGCGATCCTGGCGCGATCCGTGCCGTTGAATCGACCGACCTGGATCCAGGCATCGGGAAAGTGTCGAAGCCGGTCGCGGCCGAACAGCAGAATGCCGCCCGCGGTCGGCACCTGGCGCCCCTGGTGTGCGGTCACCAGACGGAGGGTGTCCAGATCCTTCTTGCCCAGCCGCCTGACCGCCGCGAAGGACTCAGAAGCGGCTCGGAAGTCGATCGCTTCCGAGTCGAGGCCGGGTATCGCACATTCGTCGAATGCCTCGCCGCGGGCGAAACGCTGCATCTCGGCGATGAGCGCGTCATCGGCCCGCCGGTTGGTCGAACCCACCCGCACGTAAGTCCCCGCCTGGACACCAGCGCTGACGAGATGATGCGGACGCGCAGGGCTGGGATGGACCTGGACCGCCACCACGTGGGTCTTGCGATACGCCAGGATTTCGAGGTCCGGCAACAGGCGCGGGGCGATGGAGTCGGTGATCAGGCTGGCGATCCGCTCTTCCAGGGCGAACGGGTCGGCAACACCGCGTACGTGCCGAGTCCCGTCCTCCACTCCGACGAGGACAACGCCGCCGGCCGTGTTGGCGAAGGCAACCACCGTGCGCAGCAGCCCCGCGGGCGACGACAGGTCGCGCTTGAACTCGAGGGTCTTGCCTTCGGTGTGGCGCAGTGCGTCGAGCAGGTCCATAACTAGGAAGTGCACTCGGAAGTGGCGGCCGTCGCCAGCCTTCCGAGTCCGCCGGTTGGCGGCACGCAACCGGGCCGCTTCACGCGACGGCCCAGCGGATGGTGAAAAGGGTCTCGGTCGCGGTGTGCTGCGCGAGGCGCCGCTCCAGGGATTCGATCAGGGCATCGCGCTTCTCCATGATTTCGTCCTCGGCCTTGAAGATGTCCTGCCGCTGGCGGCGCTGCTGCTTTTCCAGCTTCTGCACCTGCTGCTGAATCCCGTGCTGCTCTTCGAGCGTCACCGCCTGGCGCGCCTGCCGCCGCAGCGCCTTGATCTGCTCCTTGGTATCGGCGAGCGCTTTCTCGGCCGAGAGCACCATGTCGTCGGCCCATTTTTCCAGCTTCTCGTGGTCGAGCGAGGCATCGGCATCGTCGAAGCCGGAGAACAGCAGGTACTCCTCTTGCTCGTAGGACTCGACCACGAGGCGGGTGTCCATCGATGCGCTTGATGCGATCCAGATCCTGAGCGGGCGAATCATGGGCTTGGCGCGGCCGAGGTCGCTGTATCGACAATATAGGGCACCAGCATGCACGCTGGACGGCCGACCGGCTGCCAATGTTCAGGGAGTGTGATCGGCCGGTAGCGTCGATTGGCATGGTTCGGCTTCAGGGCACCCAAACGACTGCGCTTGTGCATCGACGGCGCACGAGTCGGCGCTGGCGATACGGCGTTCCAAGGGAAAAGTCACCGCCAAGCCTCAACCCTTTGCCCGCGCCCGCTGCTTGGCGGCGATGTAGGCCGAGTGCGGCACGTAGAGCAGATCGGAGATCTTGCTCATGAAATGCTGTTCGTGGGCATCGAGACGGCCGTCGGCGAAGGCAGCCTGCCACAGGGATTCGATGACCTGGATCTTCTGCTCGGCGCTGAAGGACTTGTTGATCAGCGATGTGAACTGGAAGTAATCGGTCGCCTGGCGCGCCTCGGCCGTGGCCAGCGTCATGAGTGCGCCGACTTCTTCGGGACCGAGGTCGAACCGGGTTTGCAGGGCCCTGGTCACCGTGGCCGTTTCGTCTGCCGTCACGCTTCCGTCCATGCGCATCATTTCGACCAGCAGCGCCGCCGTTGCCAGTTGCAGGGCGTGTTCCGGGGCGACGGCGGACGTCCCGGCGGCGGGCTCGATCAACTGCATGAAGAAATTCCTGATGTCGGCGATCATCGTGGTTCCCTTGTTCTCACAGCTTCAGCGCGCCGGCGTAGCCGGTCAGTTCGAGATAGCCGCGGCCGCTGAGCGTACCTGAAACCTTGACCAGGCCTTCCCAATAATTGATCAGGGCCGGGCGGTGGGTCGATAGTTCCTGATCGTCCAGCACAGGCGAGGTCTGCACGGTGTGCGGCCCAAAGCGAATCTCCAGTTCCACGGGATAGTGCGCTCCGTTGCGCGGCGAGGTCCAGGTGCGGATCGGGGTGAACTGCACCTCGCCGGCGTCGAACTGCCGTGTCCGGCCGCCCCGGTCGCGCAGCGCGGCGTGGGCGTAGACACTTGCGCCACGCGCATCGCGTATCCGAAACGCCATCAGCGCGCCGCCGTCATCGAGGTTGATGCCCACCCAGTCCCAGCCGACGCTGTCGGGGCCGAGCACTTCGCTGGACCATTCGTGATCGAACCAGGCGCGGCCTGCCGCCTTCTCGCGCTTGCCGTCGAGCGCCACGGCGCCCTCGACTTGCAACTGCGGCCAACTGACATAGTGACTGGCGAGTTCGGGGCGCGGACCCTTCCGCGAATAACCTTGGTCGCCTTGCAGCATCAACGGCTGCGCGGGTTTCAGGACCAGATCGAAGGCGAACGAGGCATCCTGCATGCTGATCCGGATGGACTCGCCGCCTTGCCCCTCGTCATGACGGCGGATTTGCCAGGCACCGATATGCACGTCGCAATCCGCCGTCGAGAATCCCGCGCCCAGGTTGGCTCGCGCCGCGCGCTCGGCGTGCAGCAGGCCCGCGCCCGGCCGCGTGATCGCGGCGTGGGCAAAGAGGATCTGCCGGGCCGCAATCGGCGAGTCCAGGTCTTCCGCGCGGCCGGGGCGGGTGCGAAAAAAGGTGAGCTGGAAGCCCATGTCCGGCCGCGGCAAATCCAGCGCGCCGGTGACGTACCACCACTCGGTACGAAACGCCGGGTGCGCGCCGTGGTCGCGCGGAAAGGCCAGCCGCGTGCGCCGCTCGACCGAGGCATAGCGCACACCGCCGTCGCCGGCCGCTGCGCCGCGCAGCGCGCCGAGCAGCAAGGCAGACAGCAGGAAGGAACGGCGTCGCATCGTGGTCGCGCGCGGCTACTGGGCGTTCGCCAGCACCTGCGCCACCGGCAGCCGGGTGGCCTGGCGCGCGGCAAAGCGGCTGGCAAAGATGCCCGCCAGCAGACTCAGCGCCGCGCCGGGCAGCACCTGCAGCCAGGGAATCTCCAGCTTCATGCGCCAGTGAAACGCCTGCGGATTGACCACATGGGTCAGGATCGCGCCGACCGCCACGCCACAGGCCAGGCCGATCACCAGGCCGATGCCGGCGATCATTGCGCCTTCGAACATCACGGCGCGGGTCAGCATCGCGCGGTCGAAGCCCAGCGCGCTCAGGGTGGCCAGTTCGCGCGCACGCAACCAGACGCCGGCCGCCAGCGTGACCGCCAGGCCGAACAAGCCAATCAGCATCGCGGCGGCCTCCAGCGCATAGGTGACGGCAAAGCTCTTGTCGAAAATCGACAGGCTCAGTTTGCGGATCTCGCCGCTCTCGGCCATCTCCAGGCCGTAATCGGCGGTGAATTTCGCCAGCCAGGTGCGCGCCGCGGCTTCCTCGCCGGGGCGCGGCCAGAGGGCCAGATCGGTGGGCTCGAACCTGCCGCCGAGCGCGACATAGTCGGCGGCACCGATCACCACCGCGCCGAACTGGCGTGCATAGTCGCGCCACGTCCCGCCGATGAAGGCCTCGACCTCGCGCCCGAGCAGGGGCAGACGCAGACTCTGGCCGGGCGCCAGCCGATACAGTTGCTGCATCGGTTCGCTGATCCAGACCACCAGGCGATCCGCCGGCGCCGCGAGCACCGCCCCGGTGAAGGGCAGGCGCGCTGCCGCCTCCGCGCGGTCCAGTTCGCGCACCAGCAGCGCGACGGCAGGCCGTTGCGGATCGAGTGAAAGCGAAACGGCGGCGGAGCGCTCGACCTTCTCGAAGGGGGCCGCAGGCTGCGCCAGCGCGCCGAGCAACTCGCGCGGCAGCGGGACGCCCTTGCTGCGCACATACATCGGCGCGGGCAGTACCACGTCCAGCCACTGATCGACGGCAGTCCGGAAGCTCGACACCATGGTCACCATGCTGACCGTCAGCGCGAAGCTGACGATCAGGCCGCTTGCCGCGACCTGCGCCATCAGCGGCGCCTGGACGATGTTCTGCACGGCGATGCGCAGCGGCGCCGGCAGGCGCAGCCGGGCCAGCGCGCCGAAGACGATCTGCGTCACCGGGGGGGCCGCGCCAATTCCGAGCACCAGCACCAGCGCGATCGCGGCATAGCCGGCCAGCGGCAGGTCGAACAGCGCCGGCAGGCGCGTCAGGCCGATAGCTGCCAAGGCCACCAATGCCATCGCTGCACCCTTCAGCCAGCGGCGCCGGCGCGGCGCGGCCCCGCCGGATGGCGGGCTTTGCGCGAAGCCGGTCTTCAGCGCCTGCGCCAGCGGCTGGATGCGATTCAGCCAGGCGGGGTACAGCGCGCCGGTCAGGCTGGCCGCGCAGCCCAGGGCAAAGAAGCCCAGCGCGGGGGCCGGCCGGGGCAGGATGGCCGGCGCGCTGCCCGAGAAGTAGCCGCCACCGAGGTCGCCGCCGATCACCTGGGTGAATGCCAAAGACATCACGTAGCCGAGAACCAGGCCGAGGCCGGCGCCCGGCACGCCGATGGCCAGGCCCTCCAGCAGGACCTGCCACAGGCGCAGGCGCGGCGACAGCCCGAGCACGCCGAGCAGCGCAAACTGCGTCGAGCGCTGCGCCACGGCGGTCAACTGCGTGGCGAACACCAGGAAGGCGCCGGTCAGCAGGGCCACCAGCGCCAGCACGTTGAGATTGACGCGGTAGGCGCGCGAGACGTTCGAGACGCGTGCGCTGTCGTCTTCCGCGGCGCGCAGCGCCAGACCCGCGGGGAGGCGGCCAGCCCAGGCGCCCAACCAGTTGCCAACCCTGACGCCCGACGCCAGGCGCACGCGCCCTTCGCTGACCCCGCCGGCCGGCCCGAAACGCGCCTGCACCCAGGCAATGTCGGCCACCAGCAACAAATCATCGGGCCGCGCGGCGGGCAGGTCCCCGGCAATCCGCGTGCGCCAGTGGGTGTCGCCGCGGACCAGCGTGACGGCGTCGCCGGGGGCCAGCTTGAAGCGGGCCAGGAGTGTCGGCGAGGCATACACGCCGTCCTCGAAAACGCTGCCGCCGGCGACGCGGTCGCTCTGCCGCGGCAGCAGCTTGGGCGTCACTGCCGCGGCACTGAAGACATCCAGCCCGATCAGCTTGACCGCCATGGTGGCGTTGTCGATGCGCACGCGGGTTTCGATCACCGGCGCGATGATGGCCACGTCCGCGTCCCTGGCAATCTCGTTGATCAGCGCCAGCGGCACCTGCCCGGCGCTGTCGCGCGGGGCGATCACGGCGTCCGGCTCGCCCTGCACGCTTTTCATCGCCTGTGAGAAATCCGCCAGCGCCGCCGCGTTGATCAGGTGGATGGCATAACCCAGCGCCACGCCGAGCGCAATCGCCAGCATCGACAAGGCGGTCGCCATCCGACGCGTCGTAAACTGGGCCCGCACCAGCCACCAGGCCAGGCGGATCATTGGAGTCCCTCCGGGGTCAACGTCAGCACGCGGTCGCAGCACTGCGCCACATGTTGCGAATGCGTGACGATCAGCGCGGCGGCATGCTGCTCGCGGACCCGTTCCAGCAGCAGCGCGAGGATTTCATCGGCGGTGCGCGGATCGAGGTTGCCGGTCGGCTCGTCGGCCAGGATCAGCGCCGGCCGATGCACCAGCGCCCGCGCGATCGCCACCCGCTGCAATTCGCCGCCGGAAAGCGACGCCGGCCAGCGCGGGCCAAAGCCGGCAAGCCCCACCCGCGCCAGCAGCGCCTCGATGCGTGCCGCATGCTCGCCCGCCGCGACGCCGGCCAACAGCAGGGGCACCGCAATGTTCTGCGCCACGCTCAGCGTCGGCAGGACATGGAAGGCCTGGAACACGAAGCCGATGCTGGACGCCCGCAGCGCGGCGCGCGCCGCTTCGCCGAGGCGGACGATGTCCTGCGCCTGCCGGCCGACCAGGATCGAGCCCTCGTCCGCCGGTTCCAGCCCGGCGATGCAATTCAGCAAGGTGCTCTTGCCGACGCCCGATTCGCCAACCAGCGCAACGACTTCGCCGGCCTGAACGGAAAAGCTCAGGCCGCTGAAAACCGCTTGCACGGCATTGGCGTGACGCTTCGAGAGGCTGGTAATGGTCAGCATGGAGGCAATTCTACGGGGCTTGCCTGCCTTCCCCCCCGGCGCCCTGGTTATCGGCACTGGCGCTGGTAGCCGATGGGAACAGTCGGCGCCGGCGATGCGGCGGTAAGCATTCATGGCAATTCATACCCCATAGCTTTCAATATCATGGGGTATGAGCGTGGTACATTCGAACCCCATAGTTTTCAATCGCGGGGTATGCCATGGCGAAACCGCTCTACCGTGCGCATGAACTGGCTTTCCGCACGCAGTATGCGGAGCTGAAAGAGCGCACCGTGGGCGCCGGCGAATTGCTGCCGGGCACGCCGGGCTCGCTCGCCCTGCGCGCCGGAAGCGGCCGGGCCTACTGGTACCGGGTCTTCTATATCGTCCCCCGCAAGGCCTCGGAAGAACTGGTCTGCAAGGAAGGCAACCAAGAAGCCCTGAATGCCACGCGCGAACGAATGGCCTTTGCCGAGTGGGCTGCCAAACAGGTGGCCGCCTTGCGCAAGCTGGAATTCCAGGTGGCCGACAAGGCGACCGCCCGGGTGCTGGTGGAACTGCACAACCAGCAGGCCTTCGAAGCCGGCCTGATTCTGGTCGGCACCCTGGGCTACATGGCGTGGCTCAATGAACTAGGGGCCATCGCCGTCACTGCACGGACGCTGGACATCGACCTCGCGCGCCGGCAAGAGCTGAAACTGGCCGCACCACTGCCGTTTCTGGACACCATGAAAGGCACCGGCCTGCCCTTTGTGGCCGTGCCGGGTCTGCCTTCAACCGCACCGTCGACCTCCGTCAAACTGCCGGGCGTGGACGGACTGCGCGTGGATGTGCTGGCACCGGGCAGGGTTCTCGGCGCCGTCATCAATGTGCCGAGCTCGAGTGCGTGGCGCAGGCCATCCCCTACTATGACTATCTGCTGGTCGATACGGAACGTGGCGCGATGCTGGCGGGGGGACACTGCATCCCGCTGCGCCTGCCGCAAGCGGCGCGCCTCATCTGGCACAAGTTCTACGCCAGCACGCAGCGCCGCGGTTCCACGGAAAAAGCCGCCAAGGACATGCAACAGGCTCTGGTGCTGGGGGCCGTGCTGGCCGAGAACGACAGCTTTGAACTCAAGGATGCCTTTGCCGCGGTCCCGAAACCGATGCAGGCCCGCATCAAGCCGCTGCTGACCCTGCTGGCCGGCAAGGCAGAGGCTCATCCGGCACTGGTGGAGGTGCTGTACCAATGTCTGGGTAGCTAGCTACCAGGCCCTGGCAGCCGGCAAGCTCATCTGGTGAGCCTCTTGGTTTGTAACATCCCTTCACAGCTTTTTGTTGGACCAGTCCCAGGCGCGCTCACCGATGCTCAAGCTCAGCTTCGCCAACCACTACGAAACCCTGCGTGACGAGTTGCTCTCGGCGGTCGCGAGTGGCCCGGCGTCGCCTTTTGCCGCCGAGCAGATCATCATCCCCAGCGCAGCCCTGCGTCGCGACCTGACGCTGTCCATCGCGACTCGTCATGGCGTCTGCGCCAACGTCGAGTTCGCCTACCTCGCGCAATGGCTCTGGCGCCAGATCGCCAACGTGGTACCCGGCATCGACTCCGAATCGCCGTTTGCGGCGCCGGTATTGGCCTGGCGGATTTTCCAGATCCTCTCGGATCCACAATTCGCCAGCGGATTCCCCAGGCTAGCCAGTTACCTGAACGCCGTCGATGCGGTGGCACGCCTGGATTTCGCTACCCGGGTCGCCTCGCTGTTCGAGCAATACATCACCTACCGGCCTGAATGGCTTGCCGCCTGGTCTGCGGGAAAGGCGGTTTCGATCAAGGGTGAAACAGCCAACGTCGCGGAAGACCAGGCGTGGCAGGCCGCGCTGTGGCGAACGATCACGTCGCAACTGGGCACCGAACGGGAGCATCCCGCCTCGCGTTTCCTCAAGACGGTGGAAACCACGGCAGGCGCAACTGACCGCTTCGGCTTGCCCGAAGCCGCCCATGTATTCTGTCTGCCGGCAATGCCGCCGCTCTACATCGACGTTCTTCAGCAGCTCGGCCGCTGGATGGATCTGCGGCTGTACGTACAACCCGTGCCGCGAGTTCTGGTTCGATATCGTCGACCGGCGACGACTCAGCTACATGAACGTGCGCGGCGAGACGGATTACCACGAGACCGGCAACCCGCTGCTGGCGGACTGGGGCCAGCAAACCAAAGCGCACATCGAGCTGGTGCTGGAACGCTCGGGTGATGCGCCGGTCGATGACGGCGGATTCGCGGAACAGGCGTCCGACACCCTGCTCGCCCGACTGCAAAACACGGTCCTGAACCTCGTCGACATCGCCCCGGGTAGCCTGGTCACCGAACCCGGAGACCGCAGCATCGAGATCCATGTCTGTCATTCCCTCACCCGCGAACTCGAAGTGCTGCAGGACCAGCTTCTCGCCCTGCTGGCAGCAAGCAATCCATCCAATCCGCTGACTGCGGCCGACATCCTGGTCGTGACTCCCGACCTCGAAGCCGCCGGCCCCCTGATCGAGGCGGTATTCGGCAATGCGCCGCGCGAACGCACCATCCCGTTCGCGCTGACGGGCCGGGCGCGCAGCACCATCGACGAAGCTGCCCGCGCGTTCATCCAGTTGCTGACGGTCGCGACATCCCGCTTCACCGCGAGCGACGTGTTCGACCTGCTGCAGCAAGCGATCCTAGCCCGGCGCTTCGGCATTGGGACGGATGACCTCGACCTCATCCGTGACTGGATCACCAGTTCCGGCATCCGCTGGGCCCTCGACGGGAGTCATCGCGCCCAATACGATGTGCCCGGCGTCGATCGCCACAGTTTCGACGACGGGCTGCAGCGGCTGTTTCTGGGTTACGCCTTGCCCAAGGAAGCTGCGTCCGCCTGGCATGATCGCGTACCTGCCGGCGGAGTGGAGGGCGCGGAGGCCGTGCTGCTCGGCCGCTTTGCGCATTTCATCGATGAACTGGCACGCCTGCGCCGCAACGCGCGGCAGCCGAAGGCCGCAGAGGCTTGGAGAACGCTGCTGTTCGACACGCTCGACGACTTCCTGGCCGCCGACAAGCACGACATCGACGATCTCGCCGAAGTACGCGATGCCATTCGCGAGCTCCACGGCAACATGGCTCGCGGCGGGGTCACGGAAAACCTGACGCTCGACGTGGTTCGCTCCGCGCTCGAGTCGTTGCTCGACGATCCCGCGCGTGGCGGCGTGCCCACCGGGAAACTGAGCTTCTCGTCGATCAGCAGCCTGCGCAGCCTGCCCTTCCGCGTCATCTGCGTCGTCGGACTGAACGATGGCGCCTTCCCGTCGGCGATGCGCCCGGCCGAGTTCGATCTGATGGCGCTCAGCCCGCGTCCCGGCGACCGGCAGCGCCGCACCGACGAACGCAACCTGTTTCTTGATCTGCTGCTGGCGGCTCGCGAAACGTTTTACCTGAGCTACACCGGTCGCAGCATTCGTGACAACGCGCCCCTGCCGGCGTCCATCCTGGTCTCCGAACTGATCGAACTTCTGGTGCCGGCCACCTGCACCGATCCGAGCTCGCCACAGCAGCGCGACGAAGCCCGGCGTCGCCTCGTGCTCGAACACCCGTTGCAGCCGTTTTCGGCGCGCTACTTCGCGGCCGATACCGATCCGCGCGTGCGCAGCTTCAATGCCGAACTATGCGAAGCCCAGCGGCAGGGGCTGGGTACCGCCCGCCAAGCGGCGGTGTCGTTGCCCGCCGATTCGGGCGAAGACAATAGCGATGACGATGGGGATGACGAAGCATCGACCGAATTGACAACCCGGTTTTTCAGCACCCCTCTTGCTGAACCGGGCGCAGAATGGCGCGACGTATCGCTTGACCAGCTGGTACGTTTTTTCAGGAACCCCTGCCGCTATCTGCTCCGTGAGCGCCTCGGGATTGTCCTCGGCCGTGACGAGGACGCGCTCGCCGATGACGAGCCCTTCCTGGCGGATTTCTCCGCGCGCACGGCGCTGGCCGAGCGGCTCCTTCCGCACTATCGTAGCGGCATGAGCGACGATGACCTGCGCGTGCTTGCGCTGGCCGGCATCGAGTACCCGCCCGGCACCCTGGGGGCCTCGCTGATCGATCTTGAACTGGCGACGCTCAAGGGGTTCGCGATGCAGGTCACTGCCGCCGAAGCCTCGCCCTGCCTGCCGCCGTGCCACCGCACCTTGAGCTTCGACCTGGACGGCGAATCATGGCGACTCGCGGCGGCGTTTGCCGACCTGCGTTCCGGTGGCCTGGTCCGTCACCGCTACGCTGACACGCAACCCACCGACTATATGGAGGGCTGGCTCACCCACCTGCTCCTCTGTGCGCTCCGTCCCGATGAGGTCGCGCTCGAAACGCGCTGGATTTCCCGCAATGGCGAGTACCGCTTGCATCCCTGCGAAGATGGAAATGGAATTCTGCAAGAACTGCTGACGCTGTATCGGCGCGGCCTGCGCGAGCCGCTTCATTTCTTTCCGAAGTCCGCCTGGAAGTACGTCGCTAACGGAGAGAGTCTCTCCAAAGCGAGCGCCAAATGGCGGTCCACGCGCGACCGCCCCTGGGGAGAAGAGGAAGACCCGGCCTACCGGCTTGCCCTGCGCGGCGTCGACGACCCCCTCGACGAGGATTTCGAACAGTGCGCCGCGACGGTGTTCTCGCCGATGATGAACTGCATCGAGGACGACCGGCTATGAGCAGCATCCCTGACCTCGACGTGTTCCAGTGCGACCTCGACGGCATCAACCTGATCGAGGCATCCGCCGGTACCGGCAAGACGTGGAACATCTGCGGGCTGTACCTGCGCCTGCTGCTCGAACGCGGCTTCGACGTGCAGCAGATCCTGGTGGTGACCTTCACCAACGCGGCGACGGCGGAACTGCGCGAGCGGATTCGCACCCGGATCGTCGAAACCCGCGATTACCTGGTGAGCGGAATTGCTCCCGGCGGCGACCCGTTCGTGCCGACACTGGTAACCGGACTCGCGCAACGGCAGAACATCGCCGAAGACGACATGATCCGGCGCCTGGAGCTTGCGCTGCGCACCTTCGACGAAGCCTCGATCTTCACCATTCACGGCTTCTGCCAGCGCGCGCTGGGCGACAATCCCTTCGCCGCCGGCCTGCCGATGGCGATGGAACTGATCCAGGACGACAGCGACCTGCTGATGGAGTCGGTGCACGATTTCTGGCGTCGCCACATTGCCGGCGATGCCCTGCCGGCGGAATTGATCTCCTTCATCATCGGCAAGAAAGACAAACCCGAGACCTACGCGCGTTTGCTCAAGCGGCACCTCGCCAAGCCCCTGGCCATTCCCCTGTGGCCCGACAACCTGGACGCGGAACCGGTCATCGACTCCGCCGCGCTGCGCGCCGCCTATGCCGACGTCCGCCGCCTCTGGACCGATCAGCGTGTCACCATCGCCGACTTGTTGATCCGCTCGCTGGGTTCGCTAAACGGTACGACCTACAAGGAGGCGTCAGTAAGTGAGGGCGCAGCGCAGTGGGACGAACTGTTCCGCACCGCCGACCCGCTCGCCCCGCTCGACAAGTACCTTCGCCTGTATCGCGACTCCACCCTCGACAACCGCAAGAGAAAGGGGGCAACGCCACCGCGCCACCCGTTCTTCACGGCAGCGGAATGCTTCCTTGGCCTGCGCGAGACCATCGATGGCGCGCTAACCCTGCGTCGCCTGCGCCTGATCCGGACGCTGCTCGTCGAGGCCGGCGTCCGCCTGCGCCAGTCCAAGCATGCGCGTCGTGTCGTGTCCTTCGATGACATGCTGTTCAATGTTCATGATCGCCTGACCAATGGCAGCTATCCCTGGCTCGCCGCCTCACTGAAGGCGCGTTTCCCCGTCGCGCTGATCGACGAATTCCAGGACACCGATCCGCTGCAGTTCGAGATCTTCCGCTCGATCTACGGCGCCGCGGACACGCCGCTGTTTCTCGTCGGCGATCCGAAGCAGGCGATCTACAGTTTCCGCCACGCCGACCTGCACACCTATCTGCGCGCCCGGCAGCAGGCGACGCACGAGTCCTCCCTGGTCGCCAACCAGCGCTCAAGCCGCGAACTGCTCGCCGCCTTGAACGGGCTGTTTGCGGCCAATCCCCGTGTCTTCATGCTGCCCGGACTCGACTACCATCCGGTCGAGTTCGGCGACAAGCCGCGCAACGAGTTCATCGACGACTCGGAGGCCAGAGCCGCGCTCCAGGTCTGGACGCTGCCCGGCAACGACGACGGCCCGCTGCCGAAAAATAGTGCCCGTCTGGCGGTCGCGCAAGCGGTCGCCGCCGAGACCGCCCGACTCCTGCGCGAGGCCGGGGACAATCGCATCCGCGTGGCCGGCAGCCCCTTGCGCGCCGGCGACATCGCCGTGCTGGTGCGCAGCCACGCCCAGGGCGGCGAGATGAAGCACGCCCTCGAAGCCCTTGGCGTCGGCAGCGTCGAGATATCGCAGGCCAGCGTGTTCCAGAGCACCGATGCCGAGGAGGTCCTGCGGGTGCTGACCAGCGTTCTGGAACCGACGCGCGATCGCCTGCTGCGCGCCGCGCTGGCGACCGAACTGATCGGTTGTGACGCCGCCGCGGTCGAAGCCATCGCCGCCGATGAAGCCGCCCTGATGGAGCGCATGCTCCGCTTCAGCGACTATCGCGAACAGTGGCTGCGCCGCGGTTTCGGACCCATGTACCGCAAGCTCCTGGCCACCGAAAAGGTTGCCGGACGCATGCTGGTTCGTGCCGACGGCGAGCGACGCCTGACCAACCTCCTGCACCTCGGCGAGTGCCTGCACCAGGCGTCCGAGTCGCACCCGTCGCCGGAGGCGCTGTTGCGCTACCTTCGCATGCAGCGCAACGAGGACAGCGCGGATGAAGCGGCGCAGCTGCGCCTGGAATCCGACCAGAACCTGGTCAAGATCATCACCATCCACAAGGCCAAAGGACTCGAATACCCGATCGTGTTCTGTCCCTATCTGTGGGATGGCCGGACGAGCTTCGGCGGCACCGGCATCTATGGATCGGAATATCACGACGATGCGGGGATGCCGGTCATCGACTATCGCGGCGACGCCATCGACAAGGATGAAGCGAACGGGATCAAGGCAAAAATCAAGCGCGAAAACACCGCCGAGTTTCTGCGCCTCATCTACGTCGCCCTGACCCGCGCCGTGCATCGCTGCTATCTGGTGGCGGGTTGCTACACGAACCAGTCCTTCGGCAACCCTTCGGTCACCGAGAGCACGCGCAGCATGCTGAACTGGCTGGTTGCCGGGCAGGGACACACGCCCGAGGAATGGTTTGCGGCGAAACCCACGCCGACCGAAATAGCGGCCGCGTGGGGGGCGCTCGCCGCGACGGCACCCGACTCGATCGATGTGTCGGGCCTGCCGCCAGACGCCGGCCTGCCGCTGAGCCCGACCCGGCCAGACCCGGCTTCGCTCTCCGCCCTGGCTGCGCCGGCCGCGATTCCGGGCGGCTGGCGCCTGAGCAGCTACAGCGGGTTGAGCTATGGCGCCATCAGCGAAAACGCCGCCAGCGACCACGATGCCCGTATCGGCTTGGCTCCGGCCGCGGCTGTCGCCCCCGCCCACATCGCCCCCGAGGATATCCTGCGCTTTCCGCGCGGGGCGGCCGCCGGCGAGTGCGTGCATGCCGTGTTCGAAGAGGCCGACTTCACCGACACCGGCACCTGGGACCGGGCCATCGCGCTCGCACTGGAGAACCATCCGCAATCGCTGCCGGGCGAACATCAGGCCGAGGGCCGCGAGCGCTTGCGCGCAATGCTGTGGCAGATGCTGGCCGACGTGACAGGCACTGAAATCCTTGACGGCTTGCGCCTCGACAGCGTCACCCGCCGGCGCCGGCTGAACGAACTCGAGTTCAACTTCCCGGTGCCCGATCTTTCCGCGACGGACCTGAACGGCCTGCTGTCGCAACTCGGCTATGCCGGACCGCGCCTGACCTTCAGCCGCCTCGAAGGCTATCTGAAGGGCTTCATCGACCTGATCTTCGAGCACCGGGGTCGCTTCTACATCCTCGACTGGAAGTCGAATCACCTTGGCTACGCGAAGGCCGACTACGACGCCGGCCCGGTCGCGAACGCGATGGCCGAACACGGCTATCACCTGCAGTATCTGCTGTATGCCGTCGCGCTCGACCGCTATCTGCAACGGCGCATCCCCGGCTACCGCTACGTGACCCACTGCGGCGGCGTGCTCTATCTGTTCGTCCGTGGCGTGCGGCCTTCATGGTGCAACGGCGACGGCAGCGCCGCCGGCGTCTACGCCCATGTCCCGCCGCACGAGGCGATCCTGCAACTCAACGCGCTGTTTGGTCAGCAGGGTACATCCTCGCTTGGGTCAACTGTCGACGGAGGTCACGCGATGAGCTGCTGATACTGCCGCACTGTCGGGTCGCGTGCTCGCGGACGGCTTCGCCGACCGGATACGGCGCTGGTCGCGCGATACCGGCGCCCCGGAAAATGCCGCGCGGGTCGCCCAGTGCACTGCCTTCGTGGTCAGCATGGCGACACTCGACGGCGATGTCTGCACCGATCTGTCCGATATCGCTGCAGCCCTGAATGACGGATCGGATACCGAGACGGTGCGGCAGCGGCTGCTGGAGTCGGGCGTTACTGGCCAGCCCGGCCAACCCGGCCAACCCGAATCGCGCGGCGCCATGCCCCTGATCCTGGACCAGGACGGCCGGCTGTATCTGCACCGGTATTTCGACTACGAGCGCCGGCTTGCCCGCAGCCTCGCGGGGCGACATGCCGCGCCGGCCGCCCCCGGGATTCCTGCATCCCTCGGCGCACGGCTGGCGTCGCTGTTTGCCGCCAATCGGGCAAGCCTCGGCGACGCCGCCGACTGGCAACAGATCGCCGTCGCGATGGCGCTGCTGGGCAAGGTCACCATCATCAGCGGCGGCCCCGGGGACCGGCAAGACGACGACCGTGGTCAGCCTGCTGGCCTGCCTGCTCGAACAGGATCCGGATTGCCGCATCGCGATGGCCGCACCCACCGGCAAGGCCGCCGCGCGCGCATGACCGAGGCCGTGCGTCTGCCCGGGCCAGCCACCTGCCGGCGGAAATCCAGGCACGGCTGCCCACCGAGTCCTACACGATCCACCGGCTTCTCGGCGTGATGCCCGCCGGCGGCCGCTTCCGTCACCACGCCGGCAACCGGCTGGCGATCGATGCCCTGGTCGTCGATGAAGCGTCGATGCTCGACCTGGCGCTGGCGACCCGCCTGATCGAAGCCGTACCCGACGACGCCCGCATCATCCTGTTGGGAGACAAGGACCAGCTTGCCGCTGTCGAGTCCGGCGCGGTGTTCGCCGAACTCAGCGCCGACCCGTCGCTGTCCGCAGCGCGGATCGATCGGATCGCATCCCTGTGCGCGATGCCCGGTGCAGCCATACAGGCACCCGAGCCAGTGGCGCAGAGCGGGCTCAGAGACCAGGTCGTCTGGCTCACGCGCAACTTCCGCTTTGCAAGCGACTCGGGCATCGGACAACTGGCCGCCGCGATCAATTCCGGCGACAGCGCCGCGGCCATCGCCCGGCTGGGTGCGGATACGAGCGGCAGCTTGCAGTGGCTCGACGATGGCGGGTCCGTACCGTGTGACGAATCGGAGCAGGCGATACTCGCCGGCTACGCAGCCTATCTCGAAGCGCTGCGCGCCGATGGGAGGAACCCAAGCGCGGCGACGGACGCCTTCGCACGCTTCCGCACACTGTGCGCCGTTCGCGACGGTGCGCGCGGCGTCGAGGCGATCAATCGGCTGGTCAGCAAGCATTTCCGCTCCGCCCTCAAGCACCCGCTCGATTCCGGCGAGCACTCCGAGTGGTATCCCGGCCGGCCCGTGATGGTTCTGCGCAATGACTATGTGCTGAAGCTGTTCAACGGCGACATCGGCATCGTCATGACGGATGACAGCGACGCGCTGATGGTGTTCTTCCCGGAAGGCGATACCGGATTCCGCGCCGTGGCCCCGGTTCGCCTGCCCGCGCACGAAACCGCCTTTGCGATGACGGTGCAGGCACAAGTCCGCAGGGTTCCGAGTTCGACCAGGTGCTTGTCCTGCTTCCCGAGGACCACAATCCGGTGCTGACTCGCGAACTGGTCTATACCGCCGTGACCCGAGCGCGCCAGCACGCGAGGCGCTGGTCAGCGGCGCCGCAGTGCTGGAAAGGCCATACAGACGCCGACGCGGCGGCGTTCCGGGTTGCCGGCGCGGTTCGGCGAACTGCGGGTCGCCGGCGAAGCGATCTAATCCGCTGGCCTCACGCGATCGGCAATGCGGCCGGGGATTGCTAAACTCGCCCCACCATGCGAGTCGTGATCCAGCGCGTCAGCGAAGCGTCCGTTTCCATCGACGGCGAAACAACCCGGAAGATCGGCGTTGGGCTGCTCCTGCTCGCCGGTTTCGAGAACGACGATGTCGAAGCCGATCTCGACTGGATGACCGGCAAGATCGTTCGCCTGCGACTTTTCCCGGATGACGCAGGCGTCACGAATCGCAGTGTTCTGGACATTGGTGGCGAGGTCCTCGCTGTGTCCGCAGTTCACCCTGTGCGCCTCGCTCAAAGAGGCAATCGTCCCTCCTGGAGTCGGGCGGCACGTGGCGATGTTTCCGCGCCCCTCTTCGCGCGCTTCGTTCCGAAGCTCTCGGCCAACCTGGGCAAACCGGTGCCGACGGGGGTTTTCGGCACCGACATGAAGATCCACCTGATCAATGATGGTCCTGTGACGATCAATGTCGATTCACGCGCACCAGAGTAGGGCTGCCATCGGAACGGACCGTTGCTCGGCGACGCGGCCTTCCGGCGATTCAAATGGTCCGCCGGGAAGAAGGGCAAATACCGGGCATGAGCCGAGACAATGCGGCAGGCTCCGTTCGCGGATTGCCGGACGCCAGCAGATCGGGATCGAGTACGAAACATTGTCTGACGAGAGACTCCACGACGACGCCCGTTCATTGTTCGGGCAAAGTACAGACTTTCGGATGGTGACTGACGATCTCAAAGAGCCTGGCATTTGACCAACCTGACCGAGAAACATCCAGTATGAAGAAACCATTGTGTTCTGTACCTTGCCGCGAGTACGCATCGTCGCCGAAAATGAATCTGCCGTCGCTGTCAGGGACGGATTTCCTGTTTCACCGGGCCATACGCTCATCATTCCGCGCCGGCATATCGCATCGTTCTTCGACCTTGCCAGCGACGAGCGGACCGCCATGCTGGCCTTGCTCGACTCCGCAAGGACTGGCCTCGAATCCGAATTCCATCCCGATGGCTACAACATCGGCATCAATGACGGTCCCGCGGCCGGACAGACGGTCGCGCACCTGCACATTCACCTGATTCCCCGTTATCGCGGCGACCGTGAAGACCCGAGAGGCGGCGTACGCTGGGTGCTCCCGGACAAGGCACAATACTGGCGATGACCCGCAATGAAATCCTCCAGGCATTTGACCGCATGCGCGTCTGGCAGCGTGGCGACCAGCGCGCCGTGCATAAACCGCTGCTGGTCCTGTTTGCCCTCGCAAGAGTCGGCGCTGGCAGGACGGCGACGATGGACTGGAACGAAGCTGAACCCCACCTGAAGGAACTGCTTGAGGAGTTCGGGCCGGATGGATCAGGCAACTCCCGTCACTATCCTTTCTGGCATCTGCAGACAGATGGCTTTAGGCAACTGGAAGGCCCGCAGGCCATTCTTGCCCGCCCCCTTCAGCTACGCCCACTCTGACGGAGTTGCGCGAAAACCGCGTCCGTGGCGGCTTCCCACCCATTTTGCGCGCCGCCCTGCAGAGCGATCCGGAACTGGTCGCGACCATCGCCCGACGCATCGTCGATGCGCATTTCCCTGAGTCCATCCGCGCCGACGTGCTCGCCGCCGTTGGTCTTCCGGACGATCTGTCCGGCGTCGCATCGGCACAGGAACAAGCGCGTCGTCGCGATCCCGCGTTCCGCGAGAAGGTGCTGCTCGCCTATCAATACCGCTGTAGCGTCTGCGGCCACGATCTGCGACTGGGCCGCCAGACCATCGGTTTGGAGGCCGCGCACATCAAATGGTTCCAGGCGCTGGGTCCGGATATCGTGCCCAACGGGATCGCCTTGTGCTCACTGCACCACAAGGTTTTTTGATCTTGGCGCCTTCGCGATCCTGCCGGGCAGCTATCAGATGGTTTTCAGCCAGCATCTGAATGGCGGCGACGATGCCGCCGGAAGAATGCTCGCGTACCACAGGGCGAGCCTGATCCTGCCGCAGAGCAGGGAGTATTTGCCGCAAGCAGATTTTCTGGAGTGGCATCGGAAGCAGGTTTTCAAGAGCCCTGAGCGGCCGGTTTGTTGATCAGCGTTGGAGATCAGATCGAACTCTTCGCCGAAGGGCTCAGAACAGGTGGGGGCGGTGTCGCCGGAAGAGTGGTTGCCCTGTCCGCGCTTCGCCATGCCGACCATCAGGTCCTCGTTGAAGTGGCGGCCAAGGCCGTAGGTCGATGACGAGCGCCAGATGGTAGGGTTTGCGCACCGGCTTTTCCGACGGCGGCGCGTCGGGCGTCTGAACCCGTAGCAGTACGGGCAGCTTCTCCGGGGCAGGCATCTGCTCGGCCAATCGACGGCGCAGGGTTCCCGGTTGCGCCAGCCAGGTCGCCAGCGTTTCCGGCTTGAAGAAGTGGAAAATCTCCCGCGAGCGCGGGGCGGGGTCGCTGTTGTCGGTGAAGCGAATGATCTGGCCCGTCGCCTCGAACAGGAAACGCAGCGGCGTATTGTCCTTGCGCCATTTCAGGCTGGCGGTGGCGTAGCGCTCGGTCTGGCTCTCCACGACGGTGAGGTTCTCACCCGCTGTCTTTCTTGGCTTCAATGACACCCACGGCATTGCGATTGACGAACAGCACGTAATCCGCCGGGCCGGTGTCGGTGCGGTATTCACGGACCGCGACGCCCATTGCGGCGCCGAGGTTGAGCTGTTTCATGTCCTGAATGACCCAGCCAGCTTGGGTAAGCTTGTCGTCGATCTTCAGGCGGGCTTGTTCTTCAGGGGACATGCCGGACTCCAATCACCGTCGCGAACAAGAAAACCGGGATTACGGACTGAAGCGACTTCTTCAGAAATCTGAGCAGGTTTTCTTCAGGCGCTTTCACGTATCCCCCTTGTGGCTTTCTTCTTGAACACTTATTCCAGATAGTACTATGGCGTTGGCCTATCGTCCCCAATGGCCTTCAAAGTCGAACGAAAGCTGCCGCTGATGCCTGATGGCGAGCAGGTAGATCGCTCCGCCAATCGGCGCGTAGAGCAGCAGGTAATCCTTCAGGACGTATTCGCGCAAGGCGTCTGTGTCAGGCGTCAGCGCCGACAACTTTGCACGGAGCGTTGCCAGTGCATTGGTGGTCTCAACCGAGCGCGGCTGGCGGGCCATAAATGGCCTGCCCATTTCCGGGAAGCGCCCAAGGTTGGGAATCACCGTTTCAAGCAGTTCATCCAGCAAGCCGTCGAAGGCCAGCGGTGCTTGTACTTCGGTCAGGAAAAGTTCGATGCCTTCGAGGTTGCGCCTCCGAAATTAGTGGTGAGTTTGACCACAGGTTTTTTTGCCACAAGCAGCCCCGCCCCAACTTATGCGCTGCGGCGGCGCTTGATGGCCTGAATCACGCTGCGTGCGTCCTTCACCTTGCCAGCAGCCACATCATCGAGTCCCTTCGATGCCTCGTCGATCAGCAGCAGGTGAATGCGCTCGCGCTCCAACTGGTGGTAATAGTCCAGGCGCTCGGCGTCGATGAGGGCGACATAACTCTCGCCGTTCTTGGTGATGATCTTCTCGGCACCGGCCTTGACCTGTTCAGCCAGGTCGGAGAAGTTTGCTCTAGCGTGCGAGAGGGGAATAACGTCGCTTGCGGAAATACCCATGATGGCCTCCTGTGACGCACAAGATGTGCAGTATTTTCTGCACATCATACGCTTTGGCGGTCAGGGACGAGTGGGAGCTGCGCGACTCCTTGGGGCGTTTAGCCGAGAAATGACGGCACCCTTGAGGCGAGCATTCCCAATGCAGGATCTTGGCTCGGTCGATTCATCGATTCCCCTTTACCGAGAGGAGGAACCCACGGACCGCATTCGGTACGGACGCATCAAGTCTGCCGGTCATCCTCCAGCAGACTCACCGCCAACTGGGTCTTGCCTGAACCGGCGGTGGCCTGGATTCGGTGAAGTCAGTGCAGAGTTGGAGCATCGGCGGGTCTTGCGCAATGACCAGCCGATCCGATTCCACGCTGATTGAGTTTCGCTTGCTGGCGGCGTTGATCAGCAAACCGTCAAGCTGCTGACCCATTGGCAATTGCTGCGGGAAGTCTGGGGACCGGCCTTTGTGGAGCGCGGCCGCTATCTGCGCATTTATATGGGCCATCTGCGCCAGAAGCTGGAAGCGGATCCGGCGGGGCCCGCCAGTTCATCACTGAAACCGGTATCGGTTATCGGTTCTGTATAGTTTGACGTTACCCCCCGCACAGGCAGATTACGGCCTTTATTCGTTTTCCGTCACTTTCCAAAGGAGAAACCCATGCCGCTCATATTGACCGAAACCCAGGATGCGATTGGCACCATCGTGCTGAACCACGTGCAAAAGCGCAACGCGCTCAGCGAGGCGTTAATCCATGAAGTCACCGTCGCGCTGGAATGCTTTCGGGAGAAAAACATCCGCGCCGCAGTGCTGCGCGCCCCGCCCGGCGTAAAAGTCTGGTCTGCCGGCCATGATGTCAGTGAACTTCCCGACCGGGGCCGCGACCCATTGGGCTGGAGTGATTCGCTGCGGGTCATGGTCCGCGCCATTCAGGAGTTTCCCGCGCCGGTCATCGCGCTCATCGAAGGCGGGGTGTGGGGCGGCGGCTGCGAAGTGGCGATGGCCTGCGATATTCTGGTCGCGACGCCCGAATCAACCTTCGCCATTACCCCGGCAAAACTGGGTGTTCCTTATAACCTGGGTGGCATCCTGACGTTGATGAACATGATCCCGCTACCGGTTGCCAAGGAGATGTTGTTCACGGCACAACCGATCCCCACTGTGCAAGCCCTGAACCTGGGCATAATCAACTACATCAAGCCCGCAGAGGAAATCGAGAGCTTCGTTTATGGCCTGGCCACCCAGATTGTCGCCAACTCGCCTTTAAGCATCGCGGTGATGAAGGAAGAATTGCGGCTACTCGCCAGCGCCCGCACGGTTACGCCCGAACTGTTCGAGCCGGATTCAGGGGCTCCGCCGCGTGGTCATACGATAGCCGCGATTATCAAGAAGGGTTAAATGCGTTCCGGGAAAAGCGCAAACCCCGGTTTGAAGGCAAATAAATCATTACCTGTTCTTTGATCAAAGAGTAGAGAACAGGCTTGCGCTTGCCCTCCCTCATCAAACCGTGCAAGCGAGTTTCCCGCACACAGCTTTCCGTTGGTCTTCACCAAGACATGCTTGGGCCGCCAACTGGAGTTTTGTCAGCTTGGCTGAGGATGTCATGCCTGCGCACTCAACAATTGAGTGCGTAACTTTGAACCCTCCGACTCCCGCCCGCAGTCATCGCGCTTTCGTCTCCTTAGACGATATGCACGCTGCTGCCGCCCGGCGAGACCCTTACCTCGATGCCGCAGGCGATCTCGCGCTTGAGTTCATCGACGTGGCTGATGATGCCTACGCGGCGACCCTGTTGCCGCAGGTCGATCAGGGTTTTCATGGCCAGGTCGAGCGACTCGGGGTCGAGACTGCCGAAGCCTTCGTCGATGAACAAGGTATCGAGCTGAATACCGCCCGCATAGCCCTGAACCACGTCCGAGAGACCCAGGGCGAGGGAAAGCGAGGCGAGAAATCCTTCTCCGCCTGACAGGGTGCTGGCCGGGCGCACGCGCCCGGTGCAGTCGTCGAGCACCTCCAGGTCCAGGCCCGCCGCACGACGGCCGTCGGCCACCGCCTGACTGCGTTGCAGGGTAGCGGTTGCGGCTCATGGCGCGCAGGCGCAGCGATGCCTGCAACAGCACATCGTCGAGCAGCGCGGCCAGCACATAACGCTGGAAGGTGAGATTGGCGCCATTGCGCCCGTTGGCGACAGCGGCCAGATCACCCATCACGCGGTAGCGCTCTTCCAGGTCGCCAAGCTCGCGGCGGATCTCGTCGAGCATGCCGGCGGTTCGCCGCGCGCCATTGAGTTGCGCGCGGGCAGTGTTCTGGCGCGCCAGCAATTCCTCCAGCGCCTGCTGCGCCGCTGCAAGCGCATTGCGCAGCGCCTCCAGCTCCGGCGCGGGAAGCCCGGCAACCGCGGCGGCGGCGCGGACAAGGCGCTCCCTGGCG
Organism: Sulfuritalea sp.; assembly: GCA_016712985.1. GTDB lineage: Bacteria > Pseudomonadota > Gammaproteobacteria > Burkholderiales > Rhodocyclaceae > Sulfuritalea. Next base: position 124,891 of record JADJQA010000002.1, read on the forward strand.
GCGGCGATTGCCAGGTCGTGGGCCTTGATCTGTTGTTCCAGTTCAGCCAGCCTGCCGGGAGGATGAGTGCAGCGTCAAACACGGCTTCGTCGGCAAACCCGGCATCGGTCAGTGCTGCGGCGAAGCTGGTCCGGGCGGCGGCCAGCCTCGCGACACATTCCGCGAAGCGCTGCATTCTGGGCCGTCCGGGTCGCCTTCGCTCGCTGCGACATCTGCCTGGGCCTTTTGGTGGGCGGCGCGCACGCGACCAGTGCGCGTTCGAGAGATTCGATCCTCGACCGCACGGTGCCAACGCCGACTCCAATGCATCGCTGCCGCGCAAGGACTCCCGGAACGGCCTGGGCATGGGCGTGGGCCAGCCCTTCCGCTTTGGATGCTTCTTCCGACGCCCGGCCCGAGGACTCACGCGCGGCGTCGAGCTTCTGGGCGATGTCCGCAATGGCGGCATCGATCGAGGTGCACTGGGATTTTTGCGTGTCCATCTCCTTCTGTGCGGCCGTCGCCTGCTTTTCCTGCTCGCGCAATGAGGCGATGGCTTCCGTTGCCGGCTTGATTGCCGGAAGCGGGGCGCCATCGGCCAGGCCCAGCGCAGAACGAAGTGCGTCGAATGTGGCTGTCTGCGTGGTGACGTTTGTCGCGGCCAGCGTTCTTGCGGCGCGGCTGCGCTCAAGGGCTGCCTCGGCGCTGGTGAAGGCAGTCTGTGCGGCTTCTATCTCGGCATCGGCCGGGATCGCGTCAGTGTCTTCGGCCGGATGCGGGTGTTCCTCGCTGCCACAGACCGGGCAAGGGCCCCCGTCGACCAGGTGCCGTGCCAATACTGCCGCCTGCCCTGTGCGCCAGGCAAGATCCAGTGCGTCGCGATGCTTCCTTGCGAGATCGAGCCCCTCGCCGGCTTTCGTCACGGCCTGGTCGGCGCTGGCGAGGGCCTCCTTCGCCTGTTCGCCAAGCTTCGCGGCTTCGACGAGTTTCTTCAGGCTATCGAGTCTGTCTTCCTGGACCGCGATATCGCGTTTGAGCATCTCTGCCTTTGCCGCGAGCGGGGCGATCTTCTCCAGGCTGGCGGCAAGCGCCTTTCGCTTCTCGGCTTGGCCGCGGGCGTCCCGGTCGAGCTTTTCGAACAACTTCCTGGCGTCGTCGCGAGCCTTGACGGCTGCCACGCGCACGGATTCGGCCTCTACCAGCCGCGCCGCCGCCGCTCGCAAGCCCTCCAGACGATTGAGCTCCGGGTGGCTTCGAGCGTTCCGGTGCACGCGCTTCTTCAACAGCGAACGCGGCCGCGGCCTTTGCCAGAGCGGCGTTGGGCCTTGGCAGCAGCGGCGGTGGCCTTCTCCACCTGCGCGACCTGTTGCTGATGTTGTTCGGTCGCAGCATGGAATGCGCTTCGGGCGGGGAGCACCTGCTGGGCACGGCGGGCAGCGGCCAGGCTCTCGCGCCGGGCGCCCATTGCAGCCTCGGCCTCCTGCAGCCTGTCGAGTGCAGTGGCGGCAAGCTGGCGTTCCTGAAACCTGGCGGCCAGCGCTTCGCCGGCTGATACCGCTGCGGCGGCGGCGTTCGCGGCAAGCCGCAGGTTCGCTTCGTCGGCCGTGAGCGTGACCAGGGTCTCGCCGAGTTGGACCATCTTTTGTGTCAGTTCCTCGTCGGTGGTGATTTCCGCTTGCTGGTACAGCGTCGCGCGACGCTGCCTGGCCTCTGTCGCCTGGACTTCCATGGCGCGGGCGGCGGATTGAAGCTGTTCCTGCAGTTGTTTGCATTGCAGCGTGCTGAACAAGGCTTCGAGGATTTTTTCGCGCTCCCTGGAGTCCGCGGCCAGCAGTTCGCGAAACTGGTTTTGCGGCAGCATGATGACCTGGCGGAACTGCGCGGCCTCGAAGCCGAGCAAGCCTTCGACTTGCGCAGTGACTTCGCCGCTGCGGGAAGCCAACAGCGTCCACTCCGTGTCGTCCCATTCGTGCAATTCGGCCTTGGCCGGTACCTTCACCAGCCCGTCCTTGCCGCGCAGGGCGGCACGTTCCTGTTCGGGAATGCGCTTGACGCGGAAGCGTCGGGCACCCAGTTCGAACTCCAGTTCCACTTCGGTCTGCACCGTGTCGGCGGCGTGATGGCTGCGCATTTCCGCGCGGCTGGCGTTCGCCGCCGGACGTATCGCCGTACAGCGCGAAGCAGATGCCGTCGAACAGGGTGGATTTTCCGGCGCCGGTGGGGCCGTGGATCAGGAACAGGCTGTCTTCCGGCAAGCGGGTGAAGTCGACAGTTCCACGATTCGCAAAGGGGCCGAAGGCTTGCATGGCAAGGCTACGCGGCTTCATGCCTGCACCTCCCGCGCCAACTGTGCCTGCCGGCCGAGTTCGCCTTGCAGCAGAGTCACGGCGGCCGGGGCGAGAGGTGTGCCGGTCATCTCCTGGTAAAGCCGGAGAACAGTTCCTGCATGCCGACGCGCCGATGATCGCGGCCACCCTCCAATCCCGCCAGCTTCCCGGCGAACTGCGGCCGTTCGATCGACAAGGCATTCGGGTAGGCCGTGCGCAATTTGGTCATTGCGTCGAGCAAGGCCCCGCTGTCGGTGAGGCGCGCCAGAACATAGTCTTCACGATGGGTGTCCTGCGCGGCGGCCTCGATCAGCGATTGCAGCGTTCCTTCGAGGATTCGAAGGTCATGGCGCGGAACCAGGCCGATGCGTTCGATCGACAGTTCGCGGCGACCGTTGAGTTCCACGACCGAAACACTCTTGCCGTGATCAGCCTCGGCAAACGAATACCGAGCAGCGATCCGGAGTAGTGGATGCGCTGATTGCCGCCGATGATCTGCGGACGGTGCAGATGCCCGAGGGCCACGTAATCGATGCCCGCGAAGACATCCGTTCCCACGCTGCCGGTGCCGCCCACCGAAAGCGGGCGCTCGAGTCGGTCACGGAACCGCCCTGAACAAACGCATGCGCCACCACCACCGAACGCCGCGCGGGATCTTGGGCGGCGCGCAAGCGATGCATCTGCAGCGCCAGCGCCATTGGTGATCCAGCAAGGTCTCATCCTCGAACGCTTGACGACTTTGCGCGGGATCGGCGTAGGGCAGCGGATAGACGGCAACTTCGCCATCGGCATCCTTGAAGATGACGGGCAGTGAAGTAGCGGCGGGTACGCCGCGCACCGTGAGGCCCGCGCTCGACAGCAGGCGGGAACCAAACCCGAGCCGGTCGGGGCCGTCGTGGTTGCCGGCGATCAGCACCACGGGAATGCCGGCGCCGATGACAATGCGGGTCAGGGTGTCGTCGAGAAGGCGGACGGCATCGGCGGGCGGAACCGGAGCGGTCGATACGTCACCGGCAACAAGTACCGCGTCGGGCCTGAGATCACTGACCAGCGCGACGAAGTGATCGAGCATGTGCGCCTGATCCTCAAGTAGCGAGAGGGAGTGGTAGACGCGGCCAAGATGCCAGTCAGCGGTATGGATGAATCGCATGGGGTATGGGGAATCTCTGTGAGTGGAAGCGGGTGTTCAGGAGGCTAACCGGTGAACGCCATCGTGTAGTGGCGGCCTTCGCTGCGCGAATTCAGCCAGGCCAGACCAGCGGTTGCACGAGCCGAATGCACGCAGCCTACCTCAAGCCTTTGGATTCAGTAATCGGGAGCGTCGGCAGTTCGTGTTGCAATAACTCGAAATCAGGCAATTGCTCTCCCCAGGGGACAACTTCAAGGCTTTTCACCATTCCGGATATCGTTCCCCTACGCTGCCTGCCTCAACCGGATCCTCAAGACTCCATTTGGCATTCCCGCCGAGTACGTCCGCAGTATTGGCATCAAGGAAGGCGACAGCGTGGAAGCATGCCTGACCATGGACGGCGGGCTGACCATCCGCCCGGCAACATGGAACCGCAAGGCTTTCGCGCGTGAGCTGTCGACAGCACGCGAAGCCATGCCGCTGGGTCAGTCCGTCATGGACGAAGTGCGGCACGGGGGACGCTATTGATGGTGTACGTCGATACCAGCGTTCTGGTGGCGCTGCACCTGGACGAACCCAAGAGTGCCGACGTGGCCCGCTGGTATGCCGCCTGTACTGACGAACTGGTGTCGGCAATGTGGTGCGTTACCGAGTTCGCCAGCGCCTTGGGCATCAAACAGTGCATCAGCCAAATCACCGAAGCCGAAGGACAGGAAGCATGGCAGCGTTTCGAGCGTCTGTGCGCCAACGATCTTCAACTGCTGCCGGTAGGGCCTGCGACCTTTCATCGAGCCGCTGTGCTGACGCTGGATGCCACCACGGGCCTACGGGCCGGTGACTCGCTGCACTTGGCCGTCGCACTCGAAGCCAAGGCCAAGAGCCTGGCAACGCTGGATTCCTTGCTGGCGAAGTACGCCAGGAAATTGAAGTTGAAGCTGACGGCACTCTGATGTTCTGACCGGGCAAGCGCCCGACTACCGCGACGGCGGGAACAGCGGGAACAGCGGGACAGCTTCGCCCGCTCGTCTGGCGCTCCAAACGAAGCGGTGGCGCGAAGAGTCCGGGCTGGAAGGACCGTGGTGAGCTGTCTGCATTGACCGGCAAACCCTGCATAGCCCCTGCATGATTCGCCAGACAGACAAAGGGCTCACAAGCGATTGCCTGTAAGCCCTTGTCTTTGTTGGTTGCGGGGGAAGGATTTGAACCTTCGACCTTCGGGTTATGAGCCCGACGAGCTGCCAGACTGCTCCACCCCGCGTCAGAGAGGCGCGATTATAGATCAGATTGCGGCAGTGCGCAAACACAAATGCCGGAAATCGATATAATGGAACCTTCCGAGGAGCGCTGCAAGGGTAGTTTCCGCTTACCCCCCAGGCTCGGACCATTTTCAAACTGCGCTCACCCACCCGTACCGGGCAGGGTGAGTTCACCTCCCTCCCGGTCACTGTTCAAGGAGCTTTCATGAACGCCGTGACTGACGCTGTTACTGCAATCCAGGACTATGCAATCGCCGACCTCGGGCTCGCCGCCTGGGGCCGCAAGGAAATCCGCATCGCCGAGACCGAGATGCCCGGCCTCATGGCCATCCGCGAGGAATTCGCCAAGAGCCAGCCGCTCAAGGGCGCGCGCATCACCGGCAGCCTGCACATGACAATCCAGACCGCGGTGCTGATCGAGACGCTGACCGCGCTGGGCGCCGAAGTCCGCTGGGCCTCGTGCAACATCTTCTCGACCCAAGATCACGCAGCCGCCGCGATTGCCGCCGATGGCATCGCCGTGTTTGCCGTCAAGGGCGAGACGCTGGTCGACTACTGGGATTACACCCATCGCATCTTCGAATGGCCCGATGGCGGCTTTTCCAACATGATCCTCGACGATGGCGGCGACGCAACACTGCTGCTGCACCTGGGTTCCAGGGCGGAAAAGGACATCTCGGTGCTGGCCAAGCCGGGTTCAGAGGAAGAACGCATCCTCTTCGCCGCGATCAAGGCCAAGCTGGCTGTCGACAAGACCTGGTACTCGACGCGCCTGGCGCAAATCAAGGGCGTCACCGAAGAGACCACCACCGGCGTGCATCGCCTGTACCAGATGCACGAGCGCGGCGAGCTGAAGATCCCCGCGATCAACGTCAACGACTCGGTCACCAAGTCGAAGTTCGACAACCTCTACGGCTGCCGCGAGTCGCTCGTCGACGGCATCAAGCGCGCCACCGACGTGATGATCGCCGGCAAGGTTGCCCTGATCGCTGGCTATGGCGACGTCGGCAAGGGCTCAGCGCAGGCCATGCGCGCGCTGTCGGCGCAAGTCTGGGTCACCGAGATCGACCCGATCTGCGCGCTGCAGGCGGCGATGGAAGGCTACCGTGTGGTGACCATGGAATACGCCGCAAACAAGGCCGACATCTTCGTCACCTGCACCGGCAATTACCACGTCATCACCCACGAGCACATGGCGAAGATGAAGGACCAGGCCATCGTCTGCAACATCGGCCACTTCGACAACGAGATCGACGTCGCTTCGGTCGAGAAGTACCAGTGGGAAGAAATCAAGCCGCAGGTCGATCACATCATCTTCCCCGATGGCAAGCGCATCATCCTGCTGGCCAAGGGCCGCCTGGTGAACCTCGGCTGCGGCACCGGGCATCCGAGCTACGTGATGTCGTCGTCGTTCGCCAACCAGACCATCGCGCAGATCGAGCTGTTCTCGCGCAACGCCGACTACCCGGTGGGCGTCTACACCCTGCCCAAGCACCTCGACGAAAAGGTGGCGCGCCTGCAACTGAAAAAGCTGAATGCCCAGTTGTCGGAACTGACCGACCAGCAGGCCGCCTACATCGGCGTGCCCAAGGCCGGGCCCTACAAGGGGGACACGTATCGCTACTGAGTCCGCCGCAATGCTCAACTGCCCAGGAGCCACTGATCAACCCGACCGCTGTCACCCCGGCGCAAGCCGGGGTCCAGTTCGTCGATTCCACTGGATTGCGGCCTGCGCCGGAACGACGGACAGATCAGTGAACGCGAGGAAACCCTGATGCGTCTGCTCGCTCTCTGGCTGATCAATGCCATTGCCCTGCTGGCCCTGCCCTACGTGGTGCCCTCGATCCATATCGACGGTTTCGCCACGGCCCTCGGGGCGGCGCTGGTGCTGGGCCTGATCAACACCGTGATCAGGCCCGTGCCTGTTGCTGCTGACGTTGCCGGTCACGCTATTGACGCTGGGGCTGTTCATCTTCGTCATCAACGGCATGATGTTTTTGCTGGCGGCGTGGTTCCTCAACGGCTTCGTGGTGGGCGGAATCTGGACCGGGATCTTCGGCTCGATGGTGTACAGCCTGATCTCCTGGCTGCTGACGCGGCTGCTACTGAGTTCGCCGCGGTCATGAACGGGCCGCGCCAACAAAATTCGGGAATCCGTAATGAGTCTTGAACTGTCGATCGAGTTTTTCCCGCCGCAAACCAGCGAGGGAACGGAAAAGCTGCGCACCACGGTGAGCAGGCTTGCCGTGCTGAAGCCGGAGTTCTTTTCGGTCACCTACGGCGCGGGGGGCTCGACGCGCGAGCGCACGCTGGCCGCGGTGATGGAAATTGCCGCCGCCGGCCATGCGGCCGCGCCACCTGTCCTGCATCGGCTCGACGCAGGGTGGAATCCGCGAGTTGCTCGGCACTTTCAGGGGAGCGCGGCATCCGCCGGCTGGTTGCCTTGCGCGGCGATCTTCCGTCCGGCATGGCCGATGCCGGCGAGTTCCGCTATGCCAACGAACTGGTGGCATTCGTTCGCGCCGAAACCGGCGACAGCTTTCACATCGAAGTGGCGGCCTATCCCGAATGGCATCCGCAGGCTAGGAGCCCGCGCGAAGACCTGCTGAACTTCAAGCGCAAGATCGATGCCGGCGCGGATTCGGCCATCACGCAGTACTTCTACAATGCCGATGCCTATGAGCATTTCGTCGATCAGGCCAGGGCGCTCGGCGTCGCGGTGCCGATCGTGCCGGGCATCATGCCGATTGGGAGCTTCTCGAAGCTGGCGCGGTTTTCCGACGCCTGCGGCGCCGAGATACCGCGCTGGATGCGGCGCAAGTTCGAAAGCTTCGGCGACGACGCCGATTCCATCCGGGCGTTTGGCCTGGACGTGGTGACCGAACTCTGCGGGCGCCTGCTCGAACGGGGCGCACCGGGCCTGCATTTCTACAGCATGAACCAGGCGGGGCTTACCCTGGAGCTTTGCCGCCGCCTGGGCCGCTAGCCGACGCAGCCATTCGCGGCTACCTGCGGCTCACCGAAGCGACACCGGCGATGACCAGCGCGCAACCGATCATCTGCGTGGTCGAGAAGCCCTCGTCGAGCAGCAGCCAGGCGAAGACGATGGTCAGCAGCGGCCCGAGCACGCCCACCAGCGCCACCTGCCCGCTGCCGATGCGGCGAATCGCGGCGGACACAGGGCGAAGACCGGCAGCACGGTGCAGAACAGGCCCATCGCGGCGCCCAGCGCATACACCGGCCAGGGCTGCACCAGCGCCGCCAGCGGCTGCGTCGCCAGAAAGTGGCCTCCGGTGGCGGCCGTCGCCGCCAGCATCACCAGGGCGGTGCAGCGCGCAGCGCCGAGTTTCGCGATCATGCCGGCGCTGCCGGAAAGATCCAGCGCGTAGCTGACCGACGAGGCGCACACCAGGCCGCCGCCGAGCGACACCACAGCCGCGTCGCCGGCTACTTGCAGGTCGTGGGCGAATGCCGCCGCAATGCCGGCATAGCACAGCGCCAGCGCCAAGCCCGACTTTGACACCTCGAGACATAATTTTGGCCGTCTCCCAGTAACGACGCGGGTTTGCGGGCGTTAAGTCGCCCAAACGCCCAGATACATGGATTGTTGCCTTTCTGCCAAGAGTTCTACGCCTCGCGATAGGGCCTGTATTTACGCGAGAGCAAACAACGACGGGCGGATGGTAGCGTGGTGACCTACCTGCAACTGGCGGAGAACGTCTGGGATGCGGGCAAGGGCAGATCGCAAGCCAGCATCGTCAACACTGCGGGCGCGCCGACGACCCCGAAGCCATCGAGCGCCCTACGTCGGCCAGCCAAGAGCATCCTGCGCCGTTGTTCCCCTGAAGAAATCATAAGTGCCGGCGGCGACTGGGCTGATCTGCGCCTGGCCCTATGGCGACATCTATGTGCTTGAAGCCACCTGGAAGCAGCTCGGCAGACGCCATCCTGCGGCAACAAGCCGGCGCGCGGCATCTCGGGTTCGACGTCGAACGCGCCCTGTTTGCCCTGGTAGCCACGCGGATGGCTTTCCGGTGCGTCACTGGGCGTTCCCGGCAACACGGTCGACGTCACCACGGTGGCGAAGGTCAAGGAAGACCTGCGCGGCTGGCAACTCACCCGCTGTCTCTTTGTCGGCGATGCCGGCATGGTCTCGCAGGCGAATTTGCAGACGCTATCCAAGGGCGGCGGCAATACCTGCTGGCCATGCCGATGCGCCGTGGTGACGAAGTCACCGAGGAGGTGCTGTCACGTCCGGGACGCTATCGCAGGGTTGCCGAGAATCTGGAGGTCAGGGAAGTCATCGTCGGCGAGGGGGAGCGGCGGCGACGCTATGCGGTCTGCTTCAATCCGCTGGAAGCCAAACGCCAGAAGTCGCCTCGTGAGGAACTGCTGAACGAGCCGAGGCGGAACTGGCCAGTCTGTCCGATCTGGCCAAGGTGAGCCACACCAAACGGGTTTGTGCTGCTGCGCACCAGCGCCCGCTACGGGCGCTTGCTGAAGGAAACGAAACGGGGCCTGGCGATCGACCGCCAGGCGATCACCGAACTGGAGCGCTTCGACGGCAAGTTCGTCGTGCATAGCAACGACGACACGCTCACGGGCCGAAGACATGGCGCTGGGCTACAAACAGCAGCAGCGGGTGGAAGAAGCCTGGCGGACGATGAAGCGCGGGTTGAAGATGCGTCCGGTGTTCCACTGGGCGCCCCACCGCATTCATGCGCACATCGCCATCACCGTCCTGTCGCTATTGCTTGAGCGAACCATCGAGCACGCATGTCAGGATACGTGGCGCAATATCCGGGATGATCTGAAACGCATACAGTTGGCGCTATTGTCCAGCCTAACGGCCGTGTCTGGCAGGTGACCGAGCCTTCGTCGGATGCCGCTAAGCGATTGAAATCGCTGAAAATCAAACCGCCAAAACCAATCCTGAATCTGGGCTGAGCACCTTCCCCGCCTAGATACACACCGCTTTCGGCAACAACGCCGAATGCCTTGCGCCATGCGGCTTGCCGAGAGGCGTGTTACTCGGCGCTGTCAAAGTCAGGTTTTTGCTCTTTTCATCATTTGGGTGATGCGTTCTCTCGAAATCAAAGGAAATCAAAAGGGCCAGGCTCGGATGTAATCGAAGAACCCAAGTACCAAATTGACCAGCTACCGGATTTCAACCACGGCATCACCAGCAGCCAGCAACTCTTTCAGCGACGGAAGGATTCTCGAAAACGCTTCCAGCAACGCCGCCTTGCGGCAATTGCCAAGTCCAACCCAGACGACCTGCGGCGTAACGGAACCTTGCCGATTGGCGAGCGCCTGAAAATCTTCGTCCTTGGTAACAATCGTCAGGGAACGCGCCTTGGCATATTCCCAGACGACTTGATCGCTGGCTTCGTCAAGACCGACATCCCGCACATGAACAGAGTCCCAGCCGCGAGCGCCGAGATAGCGAGCCAGCGCCTCCGGCAACTGGTTATCCACCAACAGACTCATGCGCCAATAAGGATGGCGTGGTCGGTTTGCACAGCGGCATATTCCAGCGCCGCGAGAATGTCAGCTTCTTCGAGGAAGGGATAGTCCTCCAGGATTTCCTGATGGGAAGCACCCGCACCCAGCAAGCCGAGAACATCCGTGACATGCATGCGCTGCCCACGGATGCAAGGACGCCCGCCGCATTTGCCGGGCTCGATGGTGATTCGCTCTAGCAGGCTGGGTTTCATGGTGTCTCCAGAAAATCGAAGTGCGCGGGAACGAAAGATCAGCCCATCAGACTGCGGACTACCTGCGGCTCACCGAAGCGACGCCGGCGATCACCAGCGCGCAGCCGACCATCTGTGCGGTCGAGAAACCCTCGCCCAGCAGCAGCCAGGCGAAGACGATGGTCAGCAGCGGCCCGAGCATGCCCACCAGCGCCACCTGCCCGCTGCCGATGCGGCGAATCGCGGCGGACAGGGCGAAGACCGGCAGCACGGTGCAGAACAGGCCCATCGCGGCGCCCAGCGCATACACCGCCAGGGCTGCACCAGCGCCGCCAGCGGCTGCGTCGCCAGGAAGTGGCCTCCGGTGGCGGCCGTCGCCGCCAGCATCACCAGGGCGGTGCAGCGCGCAGCGCCGAGTTTCGCGATCATGCCGGCGCTGCCGGAGAGATACAGCGCATAGCTGACCGACGAGGCGACCACCAGGCCGCCGCCAAGCCACACCACCGCCGCGTCGCCGGCGATTTGCAGGTCGTGGGCGAAGGCTGCCGCGATGCCGGCGTAGCACAGCGCCAGCGCCAGGACCTCGCGGCGGGTGATGCACGGCCGTGCAGCACCACGCCGAACAGCAGCGTGAGCGTCGGTGGTGAACAGGATCAGCCGTTCCAGGCCGGCGGAAATGTACTTGAGGCCATTGGAAGTCCAGGATGCTGGCGCCATAGTAGCCGAGCAGGGCGAGGACGGCGACCGCGCTCCAGTCGCGCAGGCCCAGGGCCGGTGCGTTGCGCGACGCGCTGAAGCCGACCCAGAGGAAGGCCGGCAGCGCGAAGGCCATGCGCAGGGCCAGCAGCGTGATGGCTTCGACGCCATAGGGATAGGCCAGCTTGACCAGGATCGCCTTGAAGGAAAACCCGAACGCTGCCAGGACAGCGAGGGCCATGCCATTGCGATGCGCGGCGCCGGCCCCGGCGGCGAAGGTCACCGGCGGCGGCCACCCATGATCGAGCCCAATACGCCGCGCACGATCTCGCGACCCACCGAAGAACCAATGGCGCGCACGGCGCGGCTCACGGCGGCTTCGGCCACGGACTGCCTGCCGCGCGTACCGGCGCTCGCGCCGCCTCCGCCGAACATGCCGCCCAGTGTGTCGCCGAGACCGCCGAAGAAGCCACCGCCGGAGGGTTGTGCTGGGGCGGGCGCCTTTTGACCGGCGCCGGGTCCGGGGGCCGCGTCTTGGCCGGCGCCCTGCGGCACCGCGGCGCCTTGCAGTTTCTCGTAGGCCGATTCGCGATCGAGCAGCTTTTCGTAATGCCCAGCGATCGGAGAAGCGGCGATCGCGGCGCGGCGCTCTTCGGCGCTCAGTGGCCCGATGCGCGAGGCGGGCGGCAGCACCATGCCACGTTCGACCACGGTCGGTCGGCCGTGTTCGTCGAGGAAGGACACCAGCGCCTCGCCGACGCCGAGTTCGGTGATCACAGCCGCGGCGTCGAAAGCCGGATTGGCGCGCAGGGTATCGGCCGCCGCCTTGACCGCCTTCTGGTCGCGCGGCGTGAAGGCGCGCAGCGCATGCTGGACGCGGTTGCCCAACTGGCCGAGCACCTTGTCGGGTATGTCGAGCGGGTTCTGCGTGACGAAATACACGCCAACGCCCTTCGAGCGGATCAGGCGCACCACTTGCTCGACCTTCTCCATCAGCGCCGGCGGCGCGTCGCTGAAGAGCAGATGCGCCTCGTCGAAAAAGAAGGCCAGCTTCGGCTTGGGCAGGTCGCCCGCCTCGGGCAGTTGCTCGAATAGCTCGGCCAGCAGCCAGAGCAGGAAGCAGCCGTACAGGCGCGGCGAGTTCATCAGCTTTTCGGCCGCCAGCACGTTGATCACGCCGCGGCCATCCTGCGTTTGCATCAGGTCTTCGATATCGAGCATGGGCTCGCCGAAGAAGCTTGTCCCACCCTGTTCTTCCAGCGTCAGCAGGCCGCGCTGGATGGCGCCGATCGAGGCCGCCGAGACGTTGCCGTACTTGGTCTTGTAATCTGCCGCTTGTTCGCCGACATGCTGCACCATCGCCCGCAAATCCTTGAGGTCGAGCAGCAGCAGGCCCTGGTCGTCGGCGACCTTGAACACCAGTTGCAGCACGCCGCCCTGGGTGTCGTTGAGGTTGAGCAGGCGCGCCAGCAACAGCGGCCCCATGTCGGAAATCGTCGCGCGCACCGGATGGCCGGATTCGCCGAACACATCCCAGAACACGATCGGGTTGGCCTGCGGAGTCCAGTCCTTGATGCCGAGGGCATCGAGCCGCTTCTGCAACTTCTCCGAGGCGGCTCCGGCGACGCCAAGCCCCGACAGGTCGCCCTTGGCATCGGCAAGGAACACCGGGACGCCGGCGTTCGACAACTGCTCGGCCATGCGTTGCAGGGTCACCGTCTTGCCGGTGCCGGTGGCGCCGGTGATCAGGCCGTGGCGGTTGGCGAGTTGCGGCAGCAGGGAAAGTTCGGTCTCGCCGCTCCTGGCGATGGGCAGTGGCTGGGTCATGGCAGGGATTTCATCTTTGGGTCAGGTGGTCAGGAAAGGATTTTCGACGCGCACGCCGGCGATGGTCTGGCCGTGCTGAATGTCTTCGGAAAGCACGATGCGGCATTGCGTGGCTTCGGCGAGGGCGACGATCATGCTGTCCCAAAACGACAGGGAGTAGCCCTTCATGATATCGACAGCCCGAAGAACGTGCGAGGTATCGGTCGGGACGGCCACCCATGCGCCGTAGATTCCCACCACTTCGCGAGCCCTGGCCAAATCCAATGGTCGCTTGTGCTTGCGCGTGGCATTGGCAAAGAATTCCTGCAATACCTGCACGGACACGACGCCCGTCGCGGATCCCCAAAGTCCTCCAAGCACTTCGCCCGCGCGCTCGCGCTTTTCGCCTGCGTCGCGGTCGTAAGCGTAGATCAGCACGTTGCTATCCACAAAGCAGCGCTCATCGATCATGCAGTTCGTCCCGCACCGGCCGGCTTCCGCCTAGGGGCAAACCTTCTTGCATCAATGCCAGCGCCGCGCGGCGGCACCGGTCGTAGTCGCTTTCGCGGCTAACAATGGTTTCGAGTTCTTCTGCGAGAAGTCCGCTGACGCTCGTGTGACGCTGCGCAGCAAGCAGCTTGGCTTCACGCAGCAGGCGGGTATCGAGCGAAAGCGTGATGTTCTGTTTCATGGCGCCTCCGAATGACGAAACGAAGTCACACGTATTCTACGTGAGCAACCTTGGAATGGTAGAATTTGCATCGTCTTCCAATCGAGTTCAAATCAGGGACGTCATCATGGCAGGCCATTCCAAATGGGCCAATATCCAGCATCGCAAGGGGCGTCAGGACGCCAAGCGGGGCAAGGTGTTCACCAAGCTGATCAAGGAAATCACCGTCGCCGCCAAGATGGGCGGCGGCGATGTCGGCGCCAACCCGCGCCTGCGGCTGGCCATCGAAAAGGCCAAGGCGCAGAGCCTGCCCAAGGACAATATCGACAACGCCGTCAAGCGCGGCACCGGGCAGCTTGAAGGCGTTAACTACGAGGAAGTCCGCTACGAGGGCTACGGCATCAACGGCGCGGCGGTGATGGTGGATTGCCTTACCGACAACAAGGTGCGCACGGTGGCGGAAGTGCGCCATGCCTTTGCCAAGCACGGCGGCAACATGGGCACCGATGGCAGCGTGGCCTTCCTGTTCACGCACTGCGGACAGATGCTCTTTGCCCCGGCACCAGCGAGGCCGCGCTGATGGATGCGGCCATCGAGGCCGGCGCCGAGGATGTGGTAACCAACGAAGACGGCTCGATCGAGGTCATCTCCCCGCCCAATGACCTGGCCGCGGTCAAGGACGCGCTGGAGAAAGCCGGCTTCAAGCCGGAGTTCGGCGAAGTGACCATGAAGCCGCAGAACGAAACGGCGTTCGAAGGTGAGGACGCGCTGAAGATGCAGAAGCTGCTTGACGCACTCGAAGCGCTGGACGACGTGCAAGAGGTCTCACCACGGCCGTGATCGACGAATAGCTTGGGAACCGCTTCACTGGTGCGCTTCGCCCCGCTGCTCTTCGTCCTGCTCTGGAGCACCGGCTTCATCGGCGCCAAGTTCGGCTTGCCGCATGCCGACCCGCTCTCCTTCCTGCTGATCCGCTACCTGCTGGTGCTTTCGCTGATGACGCTGCTGGCGCTGTTGATGCGCGCGCCGTGGCCGAAGGATGGGCGCCAGTGGTTCCACATCGGCGTCGCCGGCCTGCTGGTGCACGCGGTGTACCTCGGCGGCGTTTTCATCGCCATCTCGAAGGGCCTGCCGGCCGGCGTCACCAGCCTGGTGGTCGGCATCCAGCCGCTCTTGACCGCCGTCGGCGCCGGCTGGCTGCTGAATGAAGCGGTGCTGGCGCGCCAATGGTTCGGGCTGGTGCTCGGCTTCGTCGGCGTGGCCCTGGTCGTGTCGGGCAAGCTCGGCAGCAGCTTCGGTCTGGAGGCGCTGTGGCCCGCGCTGGCGGCACTCGCCGGGATCACCGTCGGCACCCTGTACCAGAAGCGGTTCTGCCCGATCTTCGACTGGCGTACCGGAGCCATCGCCCAGTTCCCGCCTACCGCCGTCGCCACCGGCGTGGTCGTCGGGCTGAGCGACAGCTTCCGCGTCGAATGGGTGCCGGACTTCATCTTCGCGCTCGCCTGGCTGGTGCTGGTGCTCTCCTCGGCGCGGTCTCCTGCTCAACACGCTGATCCGGCGCGGCAGTGCGGTGAACCTCGCCAGCCTGTTCTATCTGGTGCCGCCCAGCACCGCGCTGATCGCCTGGTTCCTGTTCGACGAACGCCTGGCCGGCATGGCGCTCCTCGGCATGGCGCTCGCGGTATGGGGCGTATATCTTGCGCGGAAATGACGACCATCCGGAGGCAGGGCTGTTGCTGGCGCAGCTTCCGTGTATTGGCTTGCCACCGCTGAGGTGGCGTGAAACCCATCCGCATCCTCGGCATTGACCCCGGCCTGCGCTCGACCGGGTTCGGCGTCATCGACAAGGCTGGCAGCAAACTCGGCTACGTCGCCAGCGGCTGCACAAGACGGACGCGGCGGGCGGCTTGCCAGCGCGGATCAAGACCATCCTCGACGGGCTCCTGGAGATCATCGCCACCTACCGGCCGCAGCAGGCGGCGGTGGAAATCGTCTTCGTCAACGTCAATCCGCAATCCACGCTGCTGCTCGGCCAGGCACGCGGCGCGGCGATCGCCGCGCTGGTGACGGCAAAACTGCCGGTGGCGGAATACACCGCGCTGCAGGTCAAGCAGGCGGTGGTTGGTCACGGCAAGGCGGCGAAGCAACAGGTAGCCGCCATGGTCGCCCGCCTGCTCGATCTGCCCGGCGCACCCAGCGCCGACGCCGCCGACGCGCTGGCCTGCGCGATTGCCCACGCCCACGGCGGGCAGGGCATGGGCGCGCTGGCTCGCTAGGGCAGGCGGGTGCGCCGCGGCAGGCTGGTGTAATGGACGCGCCGGCGCCCTGCCCGCATGGCCAATCGCCCGGAGGTCGCACCGCGGCCGAGCCGACGTCATCTGCTTTCGCGGAAACGAGGCCGGGGGGAAAGCAGTCCATTCTCTACGCCTGGGAATTCGGCGCGAATCTTGGCCATGTCGGGGCCTTCATGCCGCTGGCGCGCGCCTTGCGCGACCAGGGTCACGAAGTGCATTGGATGGTGACCCAGCCGGCGGTTGTCGGCGACTTCCTGGCCGGCGCGGGCTTCACCTGGCTTGCCGCGCCGAGCGTACCCGAAGCCACCCGGCCGGGCCCGCCCCTGACCTATGCCGATATCCTGCTGCGCTTCGGCTACGCCGAACCGCGCGCCCTGTTCGGCCTGGTCGGCGGCTGGCGCGAAGCCATGCGCCTCACCGGCGCCAGGCTGGTGCTGGCCGACCACGCGCCGACTGCGCTGCTCGCCGCGCGCAGCATGGGTCTGCCGGTCATGCTGTTCTCCAACGGCTTCACCGCCCCGCCGCGCCGCAGCCCCCTGCCCAACATGCGGCCGTGGGCGCCGCTGCCCGAACAGACCATCAGCCAGCTCGACCAAAGCGCGCTCGCCGCGGTAAACCAGGTCCTGGCTCGCTACGGCTGCGCGCAGTTGCCACACCTGGCCGACCTGTTCGACGTGGCCGAAGAGGCGCTGGTGACCTTCCCCGAACTCGACCACTATGCCGACCGCGGGCCGGCGCGTTACTGGGGCAGTCTGCCCAGCGCCGGCGCCGGACGCCGCGTGACCTGGCCGGCCGGCCGGACGCCGCGCCTGTTCGCCTACCTGCGCCCCGAGAGCCCCCACCTCGAAGCCGTACTGGCCGCGCTGCTGGCCCTGGGGCAATCCACGGTGCTGTATTTTCCGAACATGCCGCCCGCCATGGCCGCGCGTTTCGTTGCGCCGCATCTGAGCTTTCTTGACCATCCGGCCGACATCGAGCAAATGACGCGCGAAGCCGATGCGGCGATCACCTACGCCAGCCTGGCGACGACGACGGCCTTTCTGCTGGCCGGCAAACCGCTGCTGATGCTGCCCGGACACCTGGAGCAGTTTCTGGTCGCGCGACGCGTGGAGGAAATGGGCGCCGGTCGACTGGTGAATCCGGAACAGCCGGCGGGTGACCTGCGCGGCGCAATCGCCGACCTGATCAATAATCCATCCTGGCGCGCCAACGCCCGGGCGTTTGCCGCCAAATACGCCGCATTCGACCAGCGCGCGGTGATCGGCAATCTGGTCCGGCGCATCGGGGAAATGCTCGATGGCCACGGCTCGGATCCAACCAGGGAGTTGCCATGATTGCTCGCATCACCGGAGTCCTTGTCGAAAAGAACCCGCCTTCCATCACGGTGGATGTGCAAGGCCTCGGCTATGAAATCGATGTGCCGATGAGCACTTTCTACAACCTGCCGGCTGCGGGCGAGAAAGTGTCGCTGCATACCCACCTGATCGTGCGCGAGGACGGCCACTTCCTCTACGGCTTCGCTTCGCAGGACGAACGCAGCGCTTTCCGCCAGTTGCTGAAAATCAGCGGCATCGGCGCGCGCACTGCGCTGGCCGTGCTCTCCGGCATGTCGGTGACGGAACTTGCGCAGGCCGTCACCTTGCAGGAAGCCGGACGACTGACCAAGGTACCCGGCATCGGCAAGAAAACCGCCGAGCGCCTGCTGCTGGAACTGCGCGACCGGCTGCCGAAGACGCTGGCCACCGCAAGCGCAAGAGTCGGCGCCGGCGACACGGCGCCCGATGCCGCCTCCGACATCATGAACGCGCTGCTGGCGCTCGGTTACAACGAACGCGAGGCGCTCTCGGCGATGCAGGGGCTGACGCCCGAGGTTTCGGTTTCGGACGGCATCCGTGCGGCGCTGAAGCTGCTGTCCAAGGGCGGATGATCCAATCGGCTAAACTTGTGCGGTGACGTCGTTGAAGAAGAACTCTCCTCGGTCATGCGCTATTCATTGACTGATCCTGGCATCGAGGATTCGACTGAGTCGGCAATCGATTCGTAGCTGAACGCGCACCTGCGGGACTTATTGAAAGATTAGTGTTTTGAAATGAACAACACCGCCGGCTTATCCATAAACCTGCACTTCTCCGAGCGTAGCTGGAACAGTCTTGTGATTGCAGATGCTTCTTCGCAAAACGCCAAGGTATTGTCTGCCCCGAAAAGCAAACTTGAGGAGCTTGTTGCAAGGGATGAATTGAAAAGGTCAGGAGTTTATTTTGACCGGCCCCAATTCAGAGGAAGATTTTGGATTGGAAGGTTATATAGGCGAAAGTGACAACCTTGCAGCCCGACTACGTTCTCACGCCAAGAAAAAGGCGTTCTGGAGTCGGGCCTATGTGGCCGTTTCCAAGGACTCCTGGTTTTCGAAGTCACATATCCGGTTTCTTGAAGCGCGCCTCATCATGCAAGCTAAACGCGCACCGTTGATTACCCGCATCACTAACGACAAGCAGGATTTGAGCTATGACCGCCTACCGGACGGAGAGGTCGCCAACCTTGAAGACTTTGTGAGCTTCCTCGCCCTCATCATGCCGGCGATCGGTTGTCCGCTTTTCAGTTTTCCTGACTCAGTCCATGCTGGAACGCGCTCCGTGGGGCAGCCAACTATTCCCTTGGCCGTTGGGGAGGAAACCCATTTTGAGCTTGCCAAAGGCGCGGCTCGCGGTGTCGCCTATCTAAGAGACGGTGCATTTTGGGTCTGCCAGGGTTCCACCGCCAGAATGGAAGAGTACTCATCGCTGAGGGATGGTTATCGAAAGGCGCGTCGCACTCTCATGGAACGCGACATTCTTGTTAGAGACGAGCGGCGAGGTCTCTTGGTATTTACGCAGGACGTCCCCTTCAACAGCCCTAGCGATGCGGCGGCCGTGATTGGAACAACAAGCCTGAATGGACGAAAAGAGTGGAAGGTGCTCGGGACCGGCACTACCTATGCCGATTGGGAAGAAAAAGCGGCCACCACGGACGCGACGTAGTCGACTCCGGAGTTATCCATGGCCGAGACATTACCAGTTCTACAATTTTCGCATTTCGAGCACGCTGCCCTTATTCGCGCCGTTGTGGAAGATTTTGCGCCGCGCTTTGTGCCTGATTGCGTGGCAATCTATGTGGACGACACTCGTGACGACTTGGAGCCCAGCGAATTAGCGTTGCTGGCGGACTTGGGTATCGATGTTGATTCGCGCGGCAAGATGCCGCATGTAATGCTTCACTCGGTCGAGAAAAATTGGCTGCTACTGGTCGAGGCGGTAACCAATCATGGCCTGATCGATGACAAGCGGCACGCCGAGCTGACCAAGCTGTGCGCGCGATCAACGGCGGGCCTGATATTCGTAACGGCGCTCCCGAGCCGCGCCATCATGGCCGACCTTCCGGGAGAAATCGCCTGGGAAACCGTAGTGTGGACGGCAGATGAACCTTCGCACCTGATCCACTTCAATGGCGCGCGTTTTCTTGGCCCGTACAAAGCGCCCTGACCATGACCATCCAGACCGACAAGTTCGCCGATCCCGCGCCCGAACGTCTGATCTCGGCGGGCAAGGAGTCCGCGCAGGAAGACGTGCTGGAGCGCGCGCTGCGGCCGAAGCGGCTGGCGGATTACGTCGGACAGCAGAAGATCCGCAACCAGCTCGAAATCTTCATCGAGGCGGCCAAGCGGCGCGCCGAGTCGATGGACCATGTGCTGCTGTTCGGCCCGCCCGGCCTCGGCAAGACCACGCTGGCGCACATCATCGCCCACGAAATGGGCGTCAATCTGCGCCACACCTCGGGGCCGGTGCTGGAGCGCGCCGGCGACCTGGCCGCGATGCTGACCAACCTCGAACCGCACGACGTACTGTTCATCGACGAAATCCATCGACTCTCACCGGTGGTCGAGGAAATTCTCTACCCGGCGCTGGAGGATTTCCAGATCGACATCATGATCGGCGAAGGACCCTCGGCGCGCTCGGTCAAGCTCGACCTGCCACCCTTCACGCTGATTGGCGCCACCACGCGCGCCGGCATGCTGACCAATCCCTTGCGCGACCGCTTCGGCATCGTCGCCCGCCTGGAGTTCTACACCCCGGAAGAGCTCGCGCTGATCGTGCGCCGCTCGGCGCACCTGCTCAATTGCGACATCGTCGAAGACGGCGCTGTGGAAATCGCCAAACGCTCGCGCGGCACGCCGCGCATCTCGAATCGCCTGCTGCGCCGCGTGCGCGACTTCGCCGAGGTCAAGGCCGACGGCAAGATCACGCGGACCGTGGCGGATGCGGCGCTGACCATGCTCGATGTCGATCACCTCGGCCTCGACGTGATGGACAGAAAGCTGCTGGGCGCGATACTGGAGAAGTTCGGCGGCGGCCCGGTGGGAGTAGACAACCTTGCGGCCGCCATCGGCGAGGCGCGCGACACCATCGAGGACGTCCTGGAACCCTTTCTGATCCAGCAAGGCTACCTGCAACGCACACCGCGCGGACGGGTGGCGACGGCAAGCATCTGGCGGCATTTCGCGCTGGAAAGACCTGACAGCGGCAATCGCGAACTCTGGAGTGATGCGTCGTGACGAGCCAGGCCGTTTCGTCGCTATCCTTCGTTGTCACCTGCAAGGGCCGCCTCGACCATCTGCGGCAAACACTGCCCAGAATGGCCGCGCAGCCCAACGCCGAGTGCATCGTGGTGGACTACGACTGCCCTGACGGCACGGCGGCGTGGGTAAAGGAGAATTGCCCCACGGTCAAAGTCGTCAAGGTGGAACAAGCGACCCGGTTTCACGCGGCGCGGGCCCGCAATCTTGGCGCCAGGGCCGCAGCACGCGAATGGCTCGCCTTCCTCGATGCCGATGTCCTCATCGAACCCGGTTTTGCATGCGACCTGGCCAGCGCACTGCGTTACGGAAACTATTGTCGCCCCCTGCCGCTAACCCGCGAAACCTCGGGAAGCTTCGTATGTCATCGCGGAGATTTTTTCGCACTCGACGGATATGACGAAACTCTCGAGGGCTACGGCGGCGAAGACAACGACCTCTATTTTCGCCTGAATCATTTCGGGCGCCGCTGTGCCTCTTTTGACGGAAAGCTGCTGCGCGCCATGCCTCACGACGACCAAATGCGCTCCGCACATTTTGAAATCGCCGACATCGAACTCAGTCGGCGGGTCAACTGTTTCTACAATCACATCAAGTATGACCTGATGCGGGAGTCGGGACAGAACGTGCTTCCCGCGGAAACGCGTCGGGCGGTCTATGCCGAGATCAGAAGAACGCTGGTCGAGAACTGGCAGCGAGGCGAACTCTCTGGCCAGATCACCATCACGCTGCCTATCCGGCATGTGATACCGGTACCCGAGGGATTGGCAATCAAGCGCCGCTGGACTTATGACATCGAGCAGGTCGCGGGGAGCGTCGGGCAAAGCCCATGAGCGGAAGTCTTTCCCTGATCACCACCTGCAAGGGCCGCCTGCATCATCTGCGGGAAACCCTCCCGCTGATGGTGATGCAAGCTCAATGCGGAATGCATTGTCGTCGACTATGGCTGTCCGCAGGAACCGCGCAATGGGTTGCGGCGAATTTCCCCCAAGTCACGGTTGTCAGGATCAATGACGATCCGCTGTTCAATCAATGCCGCGCCAGGAATCTCGGCGCCATCGCGGCGGAAACTTCCCTGTTCTGCTTCGTCGACGCAGACATCATGCTCGCCCCCGAATTCGCGTTCTGCATCGGCCGGGAATGCGCGGAGAGGACCTTCCTGCGGGCGAGGCCCGTCACCATGGAAACGTGGGGAACCTTTGCCTGCCGGCGGGAGGATTTCTGGCGCGTAGGGGGGTACGATGAAGTCTATGAAGGATGGGGTGGCTCACCTGAGGACCTCTACCTACGGCTTGCAGCCGCCGGGTGTTCGGAAAAGCAGTTTCCCGGGAGCCTCATTGCCAGCATACCGCACGGCGATGATGGGCGAACGGCCCATTACGCCAACAAGAATCGCTGGTGGCAGCACCGGATCAACTCCCTTTACCTGATCGCCAAGCTGGATCTGATGAAGCTGCTGGGAACGGAGCTTCCCCTGGAACAAAGAAAGGCGCTCTATGCCCGCGCCAATCAAGCGATCGACGCCGCGCGAAGCACCGCGCAGAATCAGGCGACCCTCGAAATTAACCTAGAAGACACGACGACGCGCGCCATGAATCTACTCATCCGCCTGGATCGCAAGGTCGGCTATTCAATTCGCTGGCGAAACCCGTCTGGGTGATTGGCCCGGCCGGAATGCATCGAAGGCAGAATGCTATTGGCTTTCTGCAAGGCGCACCAGATAGGCGGCTCTCACCCGCTCAGCCAGTACTCCCGGCGGCCTCTGCGTAGGAAGCGCGATGACTTTCTCTTCCACCAGCGCTGGGTCGACAATTCCCAGGAACCCCAAAACACGCTGAAAAACTTCGTTGGGGTTCTCCAGAACTTCTTCGTAACTGATGTGCAACAGGGGGTGGTCCGCCAACTGGCTGCCAATCGCCCGGATCAATCTCTCCGCCTCGACATACTGCAACTGGAGATGATCGATTCGCGGAAATAACCGAGCGACGTCCATCCCCTCCAGATCCGGCTCGTCACCGAAATTGAACCATACGCCTGTCGCATGCGCTATGGCCCCGGAGATGGCCTGTCCCAACTTGTCACCCCGCGTCATGAATATCAGGCGATCAAAACCCCGGAGGAATCCAACAATCCTGGCGAAGTCGCCGTCCAATAGCGGAAGCATCTGGTTCGGCTGAATCTTGGTTCCAAACCACCCGTCGCGAGTGGTCCGAACCCCGGCTACAGCATTAAGGTAACTTCCTACGCTAACCGCCCCCGCAACCCCAGGAAACAGCCTGCATCCCATCACCCGGACGGCGTCGGCGTGCAGGTACTCCATCGGGATGCCCAGGCAATCCTTTACGTTGAGCAAACGGGCGCAGAGATAGTTGCTGCCTGTCCTCTGCGAACTAAAGATTGCGTAGCGATATCTGGGTTCGACGGATTCGCCGCAGTCGAACCGGGCGCCGAAATAGTCAAGCCAGTTATGTGTGGTCATCTTCCGCACCAAGCGCTGTCACGGGCAAATTGTAGGAGATAGCATGTGCAACCGACAATGTACAATTGCCGGATGGCTGACAGTATCGGTAGCAGCGGCCCCAGGCCAACAATTTCGATGCGTGTCTATTACGAGGACACAGACGCCGCGGGCATCGTCTATTACGCGAACTATTTGCGGTTCATGGAACGCGGTCGCACCGAGTTCCTGCGCGCACTTGGACACAGCCAACGACAGTTGATGGAGAAGGGCATCGTTTTCGTCGTGCACTCCGTCGCCGCCGAGTACCTGAAACCGGCAAGGCTCGACGATCTGCTGACGGTCGAGACCACCATCGCCTCGCTGGGTCGGGCGCAGGCCAGCTTTGGCCAGCGCATCCTGCGTGACGAGGAACTCCTGCTGGATGCGAAAATTTGCCTCGCCTGCATTGATCCGGCGAGCGGCCGGCCAATTCGGATGCCGCACGCCCTCCTCAGACAACTATCAGCCCTGCAGGAACCCTCGCAATGAACGTGACCCAAGACCTTTCGATCATCGAACTCGTCATCAACGCCAGCCTGGTGGTCAAGCTGGTGATGCTGCTGCTGACGATGGTCTCGCTGACTTCGTGGTACTGGATCTTCCGCAAGGCCTTCGCGATTCGCGATGCGCGGGTCAAGACGGACAAGTTCGAACGGGATTTCTGGAGCGGCGGCGACCTCAACGCGCTGTACCAGAGCGCCATCAACAACCGCCACCAGACCGGCGCGCTGGAGCGAATCTTCGAAGCCGGCTACCGCGAATTCACCAAGCTGCGCGGGCAGAAGGCCATCGATCCCACCGCCGTGGTCGACGGTGCCCGACGCGCGATGCGCGCCACCTACCAGCGCGAAATCGACGATCTGGAGGCGCATCTGGCCTTTCTCGCCTCGGTCGGTTCGGTCTCGCCCTATGTCGGTCTGTTCGGCACGGTGTGGGGCATCATGCACGCCTTTCGCGGACTGGCCAACATGAGCACCGCGACGCTTTCCGCAGTCGCACCCGGGATTGCCGAGGCTCTGGTCGCCACCGCCATCGGCCTCTTCGCCGCGATTCCGGCGGTGATCGCCTACAACCGTTTCGCCCATGACGTGGATCGGGTCGCCGTGCGCTTCGAGAGCTTCATGGAAGAGTTCTCCAACATCCTGCAGCGGCAGACGCGGTGACTCCGGGCGCAATGTCGTTGCCGCCGGTGCAGATGCTCTGGGTCGAAGGTCCTCTGTCGGCACTCGAACGCCTGTCGATAGCCTCCTTTCTCGCCAACGGCCATGCCGTGCACCTATACACCTACGGCGACGTGCCGAATGTACCGGATGGCGCACGGGTGATGAACGCCAACGAAGTGCTGCACGACGGGCCGCAACGACGCGCCGCGCAACGCGGCATCGGCGCCGGCGGTTGGGCCTTCTTTTCCAACCTGTTCCGTTACCGGCTGTTGCATGCGCGCGGCGGCCTCTGGTGCGACACCGATATCGTCTGCGTGCGCCCGCTCACGTTTGCCGTCGAGCGGCCGCGATTTTTCGCGACCGAGCGAACGCCCCAGGCGAGCGGACAGGGCAGCCTGCCCATACGAGCCAACAATTGCGCGATGCAGGCGCCGGCGGGCGATCCCCTGCTGCTCGAATGTTTTGAACGTGCTTCGCAAGTCGACGGCGACACGGCTCCCTGGGGTAGCGCCGGGCCGATCCTGCTGACGACCCTGATAAACGAAAGGAAATTGGCGGCAGACCTTGTGGCGCCGGAGGTGTTCTGTCCGATCGACCACTGGAACGTAAGCTCATTGCTTCAGGGCCCGCAGTTGATCGGCGTGGAAACCCATGCCGTACACTTCTGGAACGAGATCTGGCGGCGCAATTTCTGCGACAAGAATGCCCGCTACGATCCGCTCTCACTCTACGAGCGGCTGAAGGCCCGCTATCTGGGACGCAAGGAACTCGCGCATGCATAAGCCGTCGGTCTCTCCGGCGCCGTGCTCGGCAAGGCTAACATGAGCATCGCGACGCAGTCCGCCGTCGCGCCGGGGACCACGGCCTTGCCGCCGGTGCAGATGCTCTGGGTCGGCGGGCCGCTTTCGGTGCTGGAAAGCCTGTCACTCACCTCCTGGCTTGCGAGCGGCCACGAAGTCCATTTGTATACCTACGGCAAGCCGGCGAATGAACCCAGGGGGCTGCGCATTATCGACGCGAGGGAGATTCTTTCGGCGGAAGCCGACACGCAGAACTCCGCGGCCGGCCCGAGGCCGACCCGTTTTTCCGACAGGTTCAGCTACGCGCTGCTCCAGGCGCGCGGAGGCATCTGGGCAGACATCGACGTGGTGTGTCTCAAACCGCTCGATTTTGCCGCCGGGATGGACTATTTCTTCGCGTCCGAAATGCTTCCGGCGCAGGCCGGGGACGAGGGCAAGCTGCGTATCCGCGCCTCGGGCTGCGTGATGAAAGCGCCGGCCGGCAGTCCCCTCACCAAGGATTGCCTTGACATTGCCCGTGCCTCGACCATTTCCGCCGACGGCGCAATGACCGGCCCCTTGCTGCTGCACGGCGCGATCGAAAAGTTTCACATGACGGCTGCGCTGCTCAATCCGAACCTGTTTTGTCCGGTACCGTTCTGGAACATGGGTGCGCTGATCAGTGGATTGACCATGCTCCCGCCGGAGTGCCATGGCGTACACTTCTGGAGTGAAAGCTGGCGGCGCAATTTCTTCGACAAGAATGCAAACTACGATCCCTTGTCCCTTTACGAGCGGCTGAAGGCCCATTTTTTCGGACGCAAGGAAACCACCCATGCTTAGGCGTCGTCCCTCAGGTCTTCTGTACCAGGCCGTTGCGCGCAGCGCAATTCAAACCTTGTCACCCCCTTTCCGGGAAGGGGGGCTGGGGGGAAGCACACACTAGGTCATGATCTCTCGTTTTCTCATTGGAGTTACCCACGAGAAAACGAAAGCTCATGAACGAGATCAACGTGGTTCCCTACATCGACGTGATGCTGGTGTTGCTCGTCATCTTCATGGTTACCGCACCGATGATCCAGACCGGTAGCGTGGATCTGCCCAGCATCGGCAAGAGCAGCCAGCCGCCGGTTGCACCGCTGGAGGTGATCATCAAGGCCGATGCTTCCCTGGCGCTGCGCGACCGGGCCAAGGGCAGCGCGGAACAGATCGTGACACGGACCGACCTCGCCGGGCGGATCAGGGAAGCGCAGGCAGCCAACCCGCAACAGGCGGTGCTGATTGCCGGTGACCGCAGCGTGAAATACGAAGTGGTGCTCGGCGTCATGGACGAATTGCAGCGACAACAGGTGGCCAGGATCGGCCTTCTCGTGCAACCGATGGCGGTAAAGTAGTTGAGCGACGAATCGCCGATCCTGCCGCCCTCCAACCTGGCCGGCAAGCGCATTTCCATCGCACTGGCCGTTGCGGTGCATCTGCTGCTTGCCGGCCTGCTGTTCTATGGTGTGCGCTGGCAGACCAAAGCGACAGACGTGGTCGAAGTCGAGTTGGTGCGTGCCACTCCAGCACCAGCGGTTGTCGCCCCGGTCGCCGTACCGCGAGCGCCGACTGTCGAGCCGCCTCCAGTTCCCGCGCCAAAGCCGCAGCCCGCGCCACCGCCGCCGAAGCCTGATATCGCCATCAAGGACAAGCCCAAGCCCGAGCCAAAGGTGGAGCCGAAAGTGGAACCGAAAGTGGAACCGAAAGTGGAGCCGAAAGTGGAGCCGAAACCGCGCAGCGATCCCTTCCAGGAACAGCTCAAGCGCGAGGCTGAACAACTGGCACAGCGCAAGCAAGTCGACAGCGCGGCGCAGGAGTTCGAGCAGAAGCTGGCGGCACAAGCCGCCACCTCCCACAACAAGGCCATCGCCGATTATCTTGATCGCATCCGCGGCAAGATTCGCGGCAACATAGTGTTGCCGCCGGAAATCAAGGGCAATCCCGAGGCGATGTTCGAGGTGACTCAGTTGCCCAGCGGTGAAGTCCTTACTGTCCGACTCAAGCGTTCCTCGGGCCACGCGGCCCTGGATGCGGCCATCGAACGCGCCATTCTGAAATCCAGTCCCCTGCCCAAGCCGGCGCAGGCCGACCTCTTCTCGCGTGCGCTCGATTTGCGCTACCGGCCACTGGAGGACTAGGAATCGGCGCGGCGACCTGCTCGCGCAGCGGATTTACCCGCCTGTTCCGGGTTCAAGCCAAACCGGGTCGAGCGCTATAATTCACGTCATGAGATTACATCGTCTTTTTCTCGGCTGCGCCGCCGCTCTGGCCTTGTGTTCTGCCTCCAGCCACGCGCAACTCACGGTCGAAATTACCGGTGCCGGGGCCAACCGGCTGCCCGTGGCCATTGCCGACTTCCGCGGCGAGCGCTTCGTCACCCAGGCGCTGGCCTCGGTGGTACGCGCCGATCTCGAACGCAGCGGTCTGTTCCGCCTGATCGATGCCGCCGGCCCACTGGCCGACAACGCCACGCCGCCCTTCGACGATCTCAAGGAGCGCGGCGCCGACGCGGTGGCCGGCGGCAGCGTGTCCACCGTCGCCGATGGCCGCTACGAAACCCGCGTACGCCTGTCCGACGTTCCCAAGCAAGCCGCGCTGGGCAGTGCGGCTTATCTGCATACCGGCGCGCAATTGCGCGCCACCGCGCACCGCATCGCCGACTTCATCTACGAAAAACTCACCGGAGAGCCAGGCGTATTCTCGACGCGAATCGCCTATGTGGTGAAGAGCACCGGCCGCTACGAGCTGAAGATTGCCGATGCCGATGGCAACAACGATCAGGCCGCGCTGGCGTCGCGCGAGCCGATCATCTCTCCGGCCTGGTCGCCCGATGGCGGCAAGCTCGCCTACGTGTCTTTCGAGGCCAAGAAGCCGGTGGTGTATGTGCATGATCTGGCCAGCGGACGTCGTCACGTCGCCGCCAACTTCAAGGGATCGAATTCGGCACCCGCCTGGTCGCCCACCGGCAAACAACTCGCCGTGGTGTTATCCAAAGATGGGTCATCGCAACTGTATGTCGTGAATGCCGACGGCAGCGGCGTGACGCGCATCGCCAGCTCGTCGGGCATCGACACCGAGCCGCGCTGGTCGCCGGACGGCCAGTTCATCTACTTCACGTCCGATCGCGGCGGCAGTCCGCAGATCTACCGCATTGCCACATCCAGCGCGGGGGCGGGCGCCGAACGGGTCACCTTCGAGGGCAGCTATAACGTCACGCCGCGCCCTTCCCCGGATGGCAAGAGCCTCGCCTTCATCGCGCGCAACGGCGGCCGCTTCCAGCTCGCGCTGATGGACCTCGCCACCAAACAGACGCAGATCCTCACCGATTCCGCCAAGGATGAATCGCCCAGTTTCGCCCCCAACGGCCGCATGATCCTCTATGCCACGGAGATTGGAGGACGCGGCGTGCTGGCCGCGGTCTCCAGCGACGGCCGCGTCAAGCAAAAGCTCTCCGTGCAGGCCGCCGACGTGCGGGAACCCGCCTGGGGTCCATTGGTCAGATAAGTCGCCGAATTCATCAAGGAAGCCATCATGCGCGCACGCCTCTCAAGAAACACGCCGGGCCGTCCCAAGTATTTCCTGGCCCCCTGGGGGCAGAACGTCGCAAAACGGCGATTTCGCGGTGGGATCATTGCCCTCTCAGCCCTGACTTTGCTGCTCGCCGCCTGTGGCTCGCAGCCACCGGCGCCCGAACAGAACCCGGCTGGAGTCGAATCGCGCACTCCCGGCGCGGTCAAGGTTGACACCACGCCGGTAGCGCCGGTAAAACTGGAAACCTTCGATCCCAGCAGCATTGCCGCGCTGAAGGATCCGCGCAGCCCCCTGTCAAAGCGCAGCGTCTACTTCGACTACGACAGTTATGTGGTCAAGGATGAGTTCCAGGCGCTGCTGACAGCGCATGGCAAGTTTCTCTCGGCAAATCCGACCATGAAGATGCTGATCCAGGGCAATGCCGATGAGCGCGGCAGCCGCGAGTACAACCTGGCGCTGGGCCAGAAGCGCGCCGACGCGGTCAAGAAGGCGCTGGCCCTGCTCGGCACCCGTGAAGACCAGCTTGAGTCGGTGAGTCTTGGCGAGGAAAAGCCGGCTTGCACCGACGCCAGCGACGAGTGCTGGGCAAAGAATCGTCGCGGTGACATGCTCTATTCTGGTGAGTTCTGAACATGCGGGGCCCGCTGGTCTCCTTGCTGAGCGCGCTACTGCTGGCAGCGGCCCTGTCGATGCCCGCAAGGGCAGGCCTGTTTGACGACGAGGAAGCGCGCCAGCGGATCGAGCAGCTTCGGACGGAAATGACGGACCTCGGCAAACGTGTCGACACCGTCAGCCGCAACCAGATGGACTTCGCCAACCAGGTCGAAGCCATCAAGGTCGATATCGCCAAGTTACGCGGTCAGATAGAAGTCCTTACCCATGATCTGGAAGCCGCGCAGAAACGCCAGAAGGATTTTTACGTCGACCTCGACAGCCGACTGAGGAAACTCGAACCGGCGCCGGCCGACGCCAAGACCGAGCCACCGAAAGCCGACCCCGCACTCGAAACGCGCGACTACGAAGCCGCGCTGGCCGGCCTCAAGGCGGCGAAATTCAAGGAGGCCGCCGCGTCCTTCGTGGCCTTCATCAAGACCTACCCGAACAGCAGCCTGGCGGCGTCTGCTCACTACTGGGGGGCTTACGCATCCGCCCAGACCAAGGACCACGCCGGCGCCGCCGAGCTCTTCGGCAAGTTTGCCGCCGGCTGGCCCAAGGATGAGCGCGTCCCGACGGCACTGGAAAGCCGAGTGGCGAGCCTCGAAGCAATCAAGGATGTAAAGGGCGCCCGGGTGACTCTCGACCTGCTGGCCGAAAATTACCCCAACAGCGAGGCTGGCAAGAAGGCGAAGCTCAGGTTGAAGAAGAAGTAGTCCGATCAGCCGCAAACCGTTCGGCCTGAGCATGTCGAAGGCCTGTAGCAGCAAGGTAGCGGCGGTTCGACAAACTCACCGCGAACGTTTAAAACAATTGCGAGCCGGGTTGGTAGTGCCCGCCGAACCCGATACCATGCTGCGCGTCACCGAAATCTTTCACTCCATCCAGGGCGAATCCAGCCGCGTCGGGCTGCCCACGGTATTCGTGCGGCTGACCGGCTGCCCCTTGCGCTGCGTCTGGTGCGATACGGCCTACGCCTTCAGCGGAGGGGAGTACCTCGGCATTGCCGAGATCCTGCGGCGCGTCGCCGAATTCAACTGCGCGACGGTCTGTGTCACCGGTGGCGAACCACTGGCACAAAAAGGCTGCCTACCCCTTCTCGTCGCTCTGTGCGACGCTGGTCATTCGGTATCGCTGGAAACCAGTGGCGCGCTCGACATTGCCGGCGTCGATCCGCGCGTGGCGCGTATCGTCGACCTCAAGGCGCCCGGCTCTGGAGAAACGGGAAAAAACCTCTGGGAGAATCTCGACCTGTTGACTGCCCGTGACGAGTTGAAGTTGGTGCTTGCCTCACGCGAGGACTACGACTGGGCGCTTTCGGCGTGTCGCCAGCGCCGACTCTTGGAGCGTTGCCAGGTCCTGTTCTCACCTGTGCAGGGGCAACTCGATCCGACGCAACTCGCGCAATGGATTCTGGACGACGGCCTGCTGGTGCGCTTTCAGCTTCAGTTGCACAAGCTCCTGTGGGGCAACACCCAAGGACGCTGACCGATCGGCAACCCAACGCGAACAAATCTTCAAACTATCGCAAAGGCCCGTCGACATCTCGAGCCGTTTCGCTCAAGCAGGAAACGGCATGCAGCGCAGCATTCGCCAACAGAATCATCACACCTACACTAGCCAACGCACCAAACAGTTGCACGATTATCATGGCAAAAATTCCTCCAGTTCCTCTTCAATAGAACCCTCCGACCGGCCCTCGCTTACTTGATCGCCTTTCCCGGTTTTCGCTACTGATCATTGGAAAGCCACATTGTGGCGATCCCTGTGGATTGGATTAGTGGCAGGCGTGTCTATCCAGATATGCTCGTACAACTGGGGCTTGCGTGCAATAGTCCGAATGCACTATTCCAAAAGCGGGCGACTTGCGCCGTTTAGCCAGGCCTGCCCGTCGCTCGCGAATACCGCTGAACATTTTTGCGCGCAGCGTTTATCGTGGCCCCGTGGAAGTTCAAAACCAGATCAGGCGCGCGTTGTCCGAGCAGCGTTCGATCGAGATTGTCCGTCGGCTGTTGAGCAAGGATGCCCACCCTCGGGAAGGACTGCAAGTGTGCGTGCCATCGCCAGGTTTCCTGTCGGGGAAAGTGACAGAACACACCAGAAACAGCATTGGGTGACGAGTATTGCGCCTAGCTGTGATGCTGTGCATCCCACATTTTCTGCAATCGTTTCACCGAAACCGGCGAAGATGTCTTCAGCTCCTGAGCAAAAAGGGCAACGCGCAGTTCTTCGAGCAGCCAGCGAAATTCGTCGAGGAAGGGATCGCCTTGCTGGCCGGATTTCAGCATCGCATTGCGTTCGCGCTCCCAGGGCTTGCCCAGCGCCTGCCAGTCGGCCATCAGGCGCGCGTCGCGGGCCGGGTCGCTGCGCGCCTTTTCCAGACGCAGGCTGATGGCCTTGAGGTAGCGTGGATAGTGCTGTAGGCGCTCGAAAGGCGTGGCGGCGATGAACGACCTGGGCATCAGCTCAGTCAATTGGGCGCCGATGTCGGCGCAGGCCTGCGGAAAGGCGTTCTGCATCACGGCGAGTTTCTTCGCCAGCCCGGCGTGCTCGGCCAGGATGCCGCCGATCAGCCGCAGGATCTCCTGCGCCACCAGCAGGATCCGGCCGCGCGCCGCATCGCGCCGTGCCGCGAACGCCGACTCGTCGGTGGGTAGCGGATCCATCAGACAGGTGCGTTCGAGCGTCACCGCGAGCAACTGTTCCCTGAGTTCCTTTTCCGTACCCAGCGCCATGAATTGCAGCGCGATGTCACGCAGGCCCGGCAGCTTTTCGATGGCCTTGACCTGCGCCGCGAATTGCAACGCGAACAGCCGTGCCATGCCGCGACGATGTTCGGCGCGGGCCTTGTCCTCGGTATCGAAGGCACCCAGACGCACGCTCTCGCCGATGTCGAGCAGCGCCGGAAAACCCAGCGTGGTAGCGGCGCAGACCCTCAACTCCATCAACTCCGGCAAGGGCCCGAAGGTCCATGCCGTAAAAACAGGGGACAAACCACCGGAAATGGGGGTCAGACCATGATTTTGAGATTCATAAAATCGTGGTCTGACCCCTATTTCTTCCGCCGCGGCGTAGGCCTGCTCGACGCGGTCGCGATACTCGGCGCGCAATTCGGCGAGATTGCGCGATATCGCCAGCGTGCCACCATGCTCGTCGATGAGGCGGAAATTCATGAACAAGTGCGGCCGCAGTTCGCCGGTGCGGAAGGCATCGAGCGGCAGCTTCAGCGCCAGATGCTCCTCGGCCGCACGCGTCAGCGCGCGCACCAGCGACTCGTCGAGATCCTGCCCGCCCTCGCAGAAATCCGTCGCGAACTCGTCGAGCGGCTGCAGCCGATGGCGATACTTCTGCTGCAGGGTCTTCAGCAGCGCGAGGATTTTTTCCTTTAGCAGGCCCGGCACCAGCCACTCGCAGCGATTCGCCGGCAACTGGTTGAGTGCGGTCAGCGGCAGCGCCAGCGTCACGCCGTCATCGGCGGCGCCGGGGTCGTGGCGGTAGCTCAACTTGAAACTCTGGTGACGATGCATCAATGCAGGCGGGAAGGCGTCGGAGGTGATCCCCGCCGCCTCGTGACGCATCAACTGTTCCTTCTCCAGGCAGAGCAGCTTCGGGTCCGCCGCTTCCGCCTCGCGCCGCCAGTGGTCGAAGGCCGCCAGCGTGATGATGCCCTCGGGAATCCTGGCGTCGTAGAAGGCATGGATCAGCTCGTCATCGACCAGCACGTCGGGCCGTCGCGACTTGTGTTCGAGCGCCTGGATTTCCTTCATCAATTTGGCGTTGTGCTGGAAGAAGCGCCACTTGCGCACCCAGTCCTCGCCGACCTGGCCTTCGACCAGCGCCTGCCGGATCAGGATTTCGCGCGCCAGCTTCGGGTCGCTCGGCCCGTAGTGCACCCGGCGCTTGGCGTGCAGCATCAGGCCGTGCAGGGTGACGCGCTCCCAAGCCACGACCTGCCCCGGCCCCTTCTCCCAGTGCGGCTCATAGACATGGCGCCGGATCAGGTGGCCGCCGACCTGCTCCAGCCATTCCGGCTCGATCTTCGCGATGCATCTGGCAAACAATCGCGAGGTTTCCACCAGTTCGGCTGCAACGATCCAGCGTCCCGCCTTCTTAACCAGGCTTGAACCGGGATGGAGGAAGAACTTGATGCCGCGGGCGCCAAGATAGCTGTTGTCTTCCTCGTTCTTCAAACCGATGTGCCCGAGCAGGCCGGTGAGCAGTGCCTTGTGCACGGCCTCGTAGGAAGCAGGCAACTGGTTCTCCTTCCAGCCGTGTTCGGTGCACACCACATGCAGTTGCGCATGCACATCGCGCCATTCGCGCATACGCAGCCAGTTGATGAAGTTCTGCCGGCACCACTGGCGCTGCTTGTTGCTGGTCTCGTGCTTCCAGATTTCGTCGGCCGCCTGCCAGAGCTTCAGATAGGACAGGAACTCCGATTTCTCGTCCTTCCACTTGGCGTGCGCCTGGTCGGCGGTCGCCGCATGCTCCTGCGGCCGGTCGCGCGGGTCCTGGGTGCCGAGGGCGGCGGCGATGATCAATACCTCACGCAGGCACCCGTGCTCGCGCGCGGCGAGGATCATGCGGCCGATCTTAGGGTCGAGGGGAAGTTTGGCCAACTCGCGGCCGACCTGGGTGAGTTCCTTCGTGGTCTCTTCCAGCGCGCCCAGTTCAGCGAGCAGGTTATAGCCGTCCGCGATCATCCGCGGAGGCGGCGCCTCGAGGAAGGGAAAGTCCTCGACATCACCCAGGTGCAGCGACTTCATTCGCAGGATCACGCCGGCGAGGCTGGAGCGCAGGATCTCGGGCTCGGTATAGGCCGGCCGCTTGTTGAAGTCTTCCGCGTCGTAGAGCTTGAAGCAGATGCCCGCCGAAACCCGTCCGCAACGTCCGGCACGCTGGCTCGCCGCCGCCTGCGAGATTGGCTCGACCTGCAACTGCTCGACCTTGTTGCGATGGGAGTAACGCTTGACGCGCGCCAGGCCCGAATCGATCACGTAGCGGATACCGGGCACCGTCAGCGAGGTCTCGGCGACGTTGGTCGCCAGCACCACGCGGCGGCCATGGTGCGCGGTGAACACCCGACCCTGCTCCGCCGCCGACTGGCGCGCGAACAGCGGCAGCACTTCCAGGCCCGGTGCGAGTTTGCCAAATGAGTGTTTGCGTAGTGCCTCGGCGGCCTCGCGTATCTCGCGCTCGCCGGGGAGGAACACCAACACGTCGCCTGGGCCTTCGCGGTGAGCCTCGTCCACGGCGTCGACGATGGCGTCATTCAAGTCTCCATCCTTCCTGTCTTCCCAGGGGCGGAAGCGGGTCTCAATCGGATAGAGCCGGCCCGAGACCTCGATCACCGGCGCCGCCTCGCCGCCAATGGCGAAGTGCGTGCTGAAACGCTCCGCATCCAGCGTCGCCGACGTCACGATGAGCTTCAGGTCTCGCCGTCTCGCCAGCACCGACTTCAGGTAACCGAGCAGGAAATCGATATTCAGGCTGCGTTCGTGCGCCTCGTCGATCAGGATCGTGTCGTACTGCCTGAGCAGCGGGTCGGTCTGGGTTTCGGCGAGCAGGATGCCGTCCGTCATCAGCTTGATGTAGCTCTCCTCGCTGACGCGGTCGGTGAAGCGGATCTTGAACCCGACATGGCGGCCGAGCTCCGACTTGAGTTCCTGCGCGATGCGCGTCGCGGTGGCGCGCGCGGCGATGCGGCGCGGCTGGGTATGGCCGATCATGCCGTGCAGGCCGCGGCCGATTTCCAGGCAGATCTTCGGCAGTTGCGTGGTCTTGCCGGAACCGGTCTCGCCGCAGACCACCACCACCTGGTGCCCGAGTATCGCCCCGGCGATCTCGGCGCGGCGCGCACTGACCGGCAGCGCTTCGTCATAGGCAATTAGCGGCCGCGCCGCCCGCCGGGCCTCTGGGTCGAACTTCACCGGCTTGCGCCGTGATCGGGCGTCGCACGTGCCAAAGTCGAAAGCGGCAGGATCATGTGCAGAGGATCATCAACTCCAGACAGAAAACCCAGCCCGAGATAGAAGACGCGCGCCTGATCACGTTTGGCTTCCACGGCGACTCCATACACACCCACGCGTCGAGACCATTCGCTCGCCAGATTCAGCGCGAATCCGAGCAAGCCGCTGCCCACGCCGTGCCCCTGACGTCGTGTATCGACTGCCAATCGGCCGATACGCAACACCGGTACCGGATAGCGCGGTAGTTTGAGCGGGGACGGAAGTCGCGACGTCGCCACTTGGCCGGCGCTCAAGGTCACAAAGCCAATGACGCTGACACTATCCTCGGCCAGCGCGACATAGGTCTTGCCAAAACCCCGGCGTTGCTGCTGGCCGGCCAGACGCGACAGAAACTCGTTGAGCGCCGGTTCGCCGCAGTCGAAACCGTCGCGCCGGTGCGCAACAGCCAGCATTTCGATGCGGAGACCCATTCAGCGCCGAGCCATCAATGCGCGCAATGCCTCGTTTGGTTCCTGCGGGTTCTCGCAAGCCGCGATGAAAGCCTCAAAATCGCGCTGCGACAACATGATCGTGTCGTTGTCCGCCACCACCCGGCGCGCCGCCTCGTAGGCGTTCTGCAACATGAAGCCGGACACGGTGGTGCCCATCAGCGCAGCAGCGCGTTCGATCAGCGCCTTGGCTTCGGGGCTGGTGCGCAGGTTGATGCGGGCGGATTCAGGGGCATGGGTGGCGGCGGACATGGCAAACGCCTCCAGGGACTCGACGCCCTATTGTACGTCAATTTGCCACATCAGGACGGATTCAGCGGCAATACCCCGTTTGCCCGCGCCAGCTTCCTCCTCTTTTGCTGCTTACCAATGCCGAATGCCAACAAAAGTCGGCGCCGGCGAGACGGCGCAAACGACTACAGCGCCAACTTGTGAATGGTGACGATGCCCAACCCGGTCATCAATAGCGAACCGAACAGGTGCGCGGACGCGGTACCCAGCGCCCAGCCATACTCGGCGCGCTGGATCAGGGCCACCACTTCGACGGAGAAGGTGGAGAAAGTCGTCAGCGCGCCAAGAAAGCCCGTGATGAAAAATAGACGCAACTCGGGCGACAAATCGACATTGAGGTGGAACACCGCCACCGCCGCGCCAATCAGGTAGCCACCAATCAAGTTTGCCGCCAGAGTGCCCAGCGGCATGGACGGCAACACCGGATTGAGCCAGAGGCCGAGGCCCCAGCGCAGCCAGGCGCCGAGAATTGCTCCGCCGCCATGGCGGTGAGACCCAGCCAGTTCATGCTGCGTACGCAGGGCCGCCCCAAGGCGGCAGCAAATCATCACACCGGAGCGGAACAAGCACGCGAACCGGCTTCACCCCCTTTCTCGGACAGGGGGTCGGGGAGAAAGTGTTCATTGCCGCGATTTTACGCCTGCCGGTAGAATTGCAGCTTCGCTCCAACCGCACGCCGTCATCATGGTCGATATCGAAAAGCCTTCCAACTTCATTCGTCACATCATCGACGCCGACCTCAGGGCCGGCAAATACGCGTCGCGCCTCTGGAGCGGCCGGCCAGGTCCGGCTGCCCAGCAAGGAGCCGGCGCCGGCGACACGGCAACCATCCGCACCCGCTTTCCGCCGGAGCCGAACGGCTACCTGCACTTCGGCCACGCCAAGTCGATCTGCCTGAATTTCGGCCTCGCGCTGGATTACGGCGGCGCTTGCCACCTGCGCTTCGACGACACCAATCCGGAAAAGGAAGACCAGGAATACGTCGATTCGATCATCGACGCGGTGCGCTGGCTCGGCTTCGACTGGCAGGACAACCAGTACTTCGCCTCGGATTATTTTCAGTGGATGTACGACTTCGCCGAAAGGCTGATCGAGGCCGGCCACGCCTATGTCGATTCGCAGACCGGGGACGAGATGCGCGCCAGCCGCGGCACCCTGACCGACCCGGGCCGGAACTCGCCCTTCCGCTCGCGCGCGCCGGCCGAGAATCTCGCCCTGTTTCGCGCCATGCGCGCCGGCGAATTCCCCGACGGCACCCACATCCTGCGGGCGAAAATCGACATGTCATCGGGCAACATCAACATGCGCGACCCGCCCATCTATCGCATCCGCCACGCCACGCACCACAACACGGGCGATGTCTGGTGTGTGTATCCGATGTACACCTATGCCCACCCGATCGAAGACGCGCTGGAGAACATCACACACTCGATCTGCACCCTGGAGTTCGAAGACCAGCGCCCCTTCTACGACTGGCTGCTGGCGCGTCTGGCCGAACTAGGCTGCGTCAATACGCCGCTACCGCAACAGATCGAATTCGCCCGGCTCAATCTTTCCTATGTCGTGCTGTCCAAGCGCAAGCTGATCCAACTCGTGGAGGAAAAGCACGTCGATGGCTGGGACGACCCGCGCCTGCCGACGCTGGTCGGCGCGCGCCGCCGCGGCTTCACGCCGGAGGGCTTTCGCCGCTTCAGCGAAATGATCGGCGTCTCCAAGTCCGATTCATGGATCGACATCAGCGTGCTGGAAGATTGCCAGCGCGAACACCTGAACGAAACCGCACCGCGCCGCACAGCGGTACTCGACCCGGGCAAACTGATCATCGACAACTACCCGGAAGGGCAGGAAGAGCAATGCCTCGCCCCCAATCACCCGCAAAAGCCTGAGTGGGGCAAGCGCGCGGTGGCCTTTTCAAGGGAACTCTGGATCGAACGCGAGGACTTCATGGAGGCCCCGTCGAAGGGCTATTTCCGCCTTTTCCCCGGCAACACCGTGCGCCTGCGCTATGGCTTCGTGGTCAAGTGCGCCGGGGCCGAGCGCGATGCGGACGGCAACATCACGGCGGTTCATTGCGACTACCTGCCCGACTCGAAATCCGGCACGCCAGGTTCGGACAGCTACAAGGTCAAGGGCAATATCCACTGGGTCGCGGCCCGGCACGCCTATGCGTGCGAGGTAAGGCTCTATGACCGCCTGTTCGCCGTCGAGGCGCCGGGTGAAGGCGGACTCGACTTCATCGGCGATCTCAATCCCCGCTCGAAGGTCGTCGTCACCGCACAACTCGAAGCAGCGCTGAAGGACGCCGCCGCCGAAGACCGCGTCCAGTTCGAGCGCCACGGCTATTTCGTCGCCGACCGCATCGATTCGAGGCCCGGTGCACCGGTGTTCAACCGCGCGGTGACGCTCAAGGATTCGTGGGCGAAGGGGAAATAGCGAGGGCTATTCCCCTCACTATTACCCCTATCAAAAGCTGATTACCCCTTCTTCGGCCAGCGTGCGGCGGGGCCGCGTCTCTCCCATACGAGCATTCCCTCGCCCTGGCGATGACGCAATACCAAACGAACCGTGTCCCAGGATGCGACCGTTACCATCGCGAAACGGAGGGATGCAGAGAAAGCCCGCGTTCAAGGCCGGCAGCACAATCAGCGCATGCTCGCGCAACACCCTCAGCCGCTGCGACGACTCGCGTGCGTACGGCTCGTGCTTGGCGCAGGCCGCGGGAACAGGCACAATCAGCTTTGGATTCATCATTCCACCAAGGAGCTACCGATGCGCAGATTCGCCATTCTCGCCATTGTCGCCGGCGCAAGCCTGGCGGCCACCGCCCACGCCATGAAGCCCGGCCTGTGGGAAATCACCACCCAGATGAGCGGTGGCGGCATGCCGGCGATGCCGGCCATGTCCGACGCCGAGCGCAAGCAGATGGAGGCCATGGGCATCAAGATGCCCGGTGCGGCGGGCGGCGCGATGAGCGTCGTGGTCAAGCACTGCGTCACCAAGGAGCAGGCCGAGAAGCGGCAGCCGCCGCAAAGTGACGAAGACCGCCGCCAGCGCTGCGAGCAGAAGGACGTCAAGACCTCGGGCAACACCGTGACGTGGAAGATCGAATGCAGCGGCGAGCAGAAGATGACCGGCACCGGCTCGATCACCTATCAGGGCGAGGAAAGCTACAAGGGTGAATCGACGTTCAACATGGTGGATGCCAAACGCGGCCCGACCACCATGAAGCAGAACTACTCGGGCAAGTGGCTGGCAACGTCGTGCAAGTAAGAGCCTGTTTCACAAGAATCTACTCGGCGCCGATCAGGCGGCGGAATTCCGCCGCCGGCATCGGCCGGCCGAACTGGTAGCCCTGCACCAGGTCGCACTGCATCGCACGCAGTTCGGCCGCCACGGCTTCGGTCTCGACGCCTTCGGCCAGCACCTTCAGATTGAGGCTCCCGGCCATCTGGATCACGGCGCGAACGATGGCCGCGTCATCCGGATTGCTTACGAGGTCGCGCACGAAGGACTGGTCGATCTTCAGCTTGTCCACGGCGAAGCGCTTTAGGTAGGCCAGACTGGAGTAGCCGGTGCCGAAATCATCGATCGCCAGCCGCACACCCAGCGCCTGCAAACGCCTGATGGTCGCCAGCACCTGTTCGGCGCCATCGATCAGGAGCGACTCGGTGAGCTCCAGTTCCAGTGCGGCGGGTGTCGCGCCGGAGGAGGCAAGCGCGCGCAGCACGGTCTCTTCGACATCACCGCGGCGAAACTGGATACTGGAGATGTTCACGGCCATCGAAAGCTGACGGCGCCCCTGCGCGTGCCAGCGCGCGAGCTCGCCGCAGGCTTCCTGCAAGACCCATTCACCAAGCGGCACGATCAGCCCGCTGTGTTCCGTGGCGGGGATGAAGTTCCCCGGCGCGATCAGGCCGTGCTCGGGACTCTGCCAGCGCAGGGGTGTGGAAGCGGAAGGCATTGCGCCCGGCTTCCTTGGCGTGGTACATCGCGGTGTCGGCCTTCTTCAGCAACTCGTCGAAATCGGCGCCGTCATCCGGATACACCGCTATGCCGACGGAGGCGGAAATCGTCGCCTCGTGGGCTTCGATGTGAAATGGCTGACTTAGCGTCGCCATGATCTTGTGCGCGATCTGGGCCGGCACCTCCGAACTCTGCAAGTCGGTCAGGACCACCAGGAACTCGTCGCCGCCGTGACGGCTGATGGTGTCGGAATCGCGCACGCAGGCGCGCAGGCGCTGCGCCGCATCGCGCAGCAGGACATCACCCGCCGGATGTCCGAAGGAATCATTCACCGCCTTGAAGCGGTCAAGATCGACAAACAGCAAGGCCACCTTCCTGCCGGCGCGTTCCGCATGCGCCATGCCCTGCTGCATGCGGTCCTTCAGCAGCAGGCGGTTGGGCAAGCCGGTCAGGGGATCGTGATGGGCAAGAAATGCGATCTTCGCCTCGGCAGCCTTGCGTTCGCTGATGTCGGAGAAGATCCCGACAAAATGCGTGATCTTTCCGTCGGCGTCGCGGACCGATGAAATCCCCAGCCACTCGGGAAACACCTCGCCATTGTGGCGCCGGTTCCAGATCTCGCCCTGCCAGTATCCGTTGTCAAGCACGCTTCGCCACATCTGGTCAAAGAACTCGCGGCTGTGCCTGCCCGATGACAGCAGGTTGGCGTTGCGCCCGACGACATCGCGTGCGGCATGGCCGGTAACCCTGGAAAAGGCCTGATTGACCGAGATGATGCGGCCGCCCGCGTCGGTGATCATGATCGCTTCGCCGCTGCTCTCGAACACCTTGGCGGCAAGCCGCAGTTCCTCTTCGGCACGACGCGGCCCGGTATTGTCGCGGGTGGTGCCCTCGACGCCGACGACATTGCCGGCCGCGTCATGAATGAAGTGCGCGTTGGTGCGGACCCACACCTCATGACCATCCTTGTGCCGCAAGCGCGACTCGGCACCTACGATGCGACCGTCGTTGGCGCGCATGCGAGCGACAAAATCCTGGCGGTCGGCCGGGAAGCAATAAAGATCAGCGAGCTTTCGGCCCAGCACCTCCACCACCGTATAGCCGAGCAGTTGTTCGACGGAGCGCGACACGCGCGTAAAGACTCCGTGCCTGTCGGTCCGATAGTAGGTGTCCTGCAGGTGATCGAGAATGCCGCGCAGTTCGCGCTCGGATTCGGCCACCGCGCGTTGCGCCTCGACAATCGGCGTCAGGTCGGTAACAAAACCGAACGAGCCGACGACCTCGCCTTTTTCGTTGCGGTGAGTGGCGGTGTTGAGCAGGATCGGAAAGGTGGTCCCGTTCTTGCGGCGGGCGACAAGTTGATATTGGCGGCGATCGGTGGTGTCGACACGCTGCATCTGCGCGATCAGTTCGGCGCGGCTGTCCTCGGTTACGAAATCGAGCGGGGTTTTGCCGATCCACTCTTCGCGCAGATAACCGAACAGATTGCACAGCGTGTCATTGACCTCCTTGAAGCGGTGCTGACGGTCGATCGCGAAATAGCCGTCAATCGCGCTGTCGATGACTTGCCGGTAGTGGCGTTCGCCCTCGCGCAGCGCGGCTTCGATCCGGCGCGTGGCCGAGATATCGCGAAAAATCGCCACATGCAGCAGGCGTTCGCCGTCATGCACCTGGTAGACGCGAACCTCGACCGGGAGCAGGTTGCCGTGCCGGCAACGGAAGTTGGCATTGACCACGCGCACCTTCTCGGTCAAGGAGGCATTCTTCGTGCGCCAGTCGGCGGCGTCGGCAAAACTGGTGGAAATCTCCCAAACATGCCGGCCGAGGATTTCTTCGCGCGAATATCCCAGCAACTCACACGCACGCTCGTTGGCTTCCAGATAGGCGCCGGTGGCGGCGTCCACCAGAAAAACGCCGTCTCCGATGCGGTCGAGCACACCGCCCATAACCATGTGACGGCCGAACTCGCTGCTGCGCCCGCCGGGTTTGACCAATTCGTGACGCAGGCGGGAAATCGCGTCGAGCAGGAATTCAACCTGGCGGCCCTGCATCGTGCGCACGATGTCGTGGCGCGTCACCACACCGAGCAGCCGGCCATCTTCCGCAACCAGCAGGCGGCGCACACCCAGCTCGGCCATGCGTCGCGCCGCCTGCTGCAATGGCTGCTCTGGCGAAATGAAGTGGACGACGCGCGTCATCAGATAGGCCAGCGGTGTTTGCAGGCTCTCGCCGCCACCGGCAAAACGTACAACATCGCGGTCGGTCACCATGCCCACCGGCACATCGGCCTCGGTAACCACCACATGGTCGCTGTCGCGCATCTTCATCAGGCGCAGGGCCTCGACCAGCAGCGCGCGACTGTCCAGCGCGGTGACGCCAGGCGTCATCGCCGTACCGACCGTCTTGACTTCAACGAGATATTCGTCCCCGAGAAACGCCAGGAAATCTCCTTCGGAGATCACTCCCGCGACCCGGCCCTGGGAATCCACGCCCACCAGGTGGCGCACGCCGCGCTCGAGCATGTGCTGATAGGCGTCACGCCCATCGACCGAGACCGGCAAGGTCACCACCGGACGGCTCATCACCTCGCAAATCTGGCTTGCCGGAGAGATCGCGTCTTCGGCCAGCAGGGCCACGGCGTCGCGCTCGGTGAAGATGCCGCAGGGGCGCCGTTCCCCGTCCATAACGACGACGCAACTGATCCGCCTGCGCGCCATGGTGCGCAGCACATCGCCCAGCGCCTCCCCGGCGCCGCAAGTGACCACGTCGGTGGTTAGAATCGCCTCCAGGGAAAGTGTGCTCATCGGATCAACCGGCGCTGGACATTGCGCCAAGAATAGCAGCAACAGCCCCGGTCTCCATGTATTTGCCATGGCCCGACGCAGCGATCGAAGCGCGCCGGTGATTGTCGTTGTCCGCGGCCGCGACATTTTTGTCACGGCCGCCGCGCTTAGCGCCGATAATGCCGATGTTTGCCTCCACCGACCGATCCGTCGGTTCAGTCAATCGCTTGCGGAGACGGCTCATGAGCAGTTCCATTGCACGCTACCACCAGATTGCCGACCGCGAACTGCTGGTCGAATTTCGCGATGCCCTGAATGACCAGGCATTGACGCTGGAGAAGCAGGTGGTCAACCTGCGCCGGGATCCCGGCGACCGCGAGTCCGTGGGCACGCTGTTCCGCGCCTTACACACTATCAAGGGCGATGCGTCGATCTGCCGCTTCGAGCTGGGCGTCCGGATCACCCATCCCATCGAGAGTCTTCTGGTACGACTGCGTGAAGGCAAGCTGCTGTTTTCGCCGCTGCTGGCCGAAGCGATCCTGCTGGCGCTCGATCGCCTGGAACTGGCGGTCGAGGCGCTCCTGGCCGGACGGTCGCTGGAGTCCTTGCGGCTCGAAGCCCTGATCGAAGGCCTCGATCTGTTGAGCGGCAGCGAACACGAGGGGCTGGATGCCGGCTCGGTGGCCCTGATCGAGGCCGTCACCGGCTTTCGCCCGGCCGGCGCGACGGCGAAACTCACGCCCAGAACCGCGGCAAGAGGGCGCCACAACGCGGACGACCTGCGTTTCTTTCAGCGTCTGGCATTGCAGTTGGAAACCTACTCGCCGCTGTTCAAGGGACGCAGCGGCCGCCTGCTGCGACTGGCGCTGGATACCAATGCCCGCGCCGGCAAACCGGTTGATGCGGGGCAACTCGAAGCGGCCGTGTACCTGCATGATATCGGGATGATGTTCCTGCCGGAATCGGTCTGGCTCAAGGCGGGCGCGCTGACTGACGCCGAGCGGCGGCAAATGCGCGAGCATCCGTCCTATGCCGCCGGACTCGCCGAGCGCATGGCTGACTGGCAGGAGGCCGCGGCGATGATCGCCCAGCATCACGAAATGGTCGACGGCCAAGGGTATCCGCAGGGACTCAAGGAGGACCAGATCGTTCCCGGCGCCAAGATCCTCGCCATCGCCGACGCCTTTGAGTCGGTGATGCTGAAGCATAGCCATCGCGGCGAAGGTCGCTCACTGTTGCGCGCCGTGGCCGAAATCAATGCCAGCGACAAACAGTTTTCCGCAGAGTGGATAGCGCATTTCAATCAAGTGATTCGAGGCGTGGTTGAAGCGTGATTGATCTCTCCAGGCACAGTGGATTGTTGATCGACGACATTGCCGAAATGCGCTCCGCGGCGCGCATCCAGCTTGCCGACTGCGGACTGGAACGCTGCGACGAGGCGCGCAATATCAAGGAGGCCATCGAAAAGCTTTCGGCCAGTCGTTATGATCTGATCATCTGCGACTACAACCTCGGCCAGGGCGCCGACGGCCAGCAGTTGCTCGAACTGGTGCGGCGCCGGAAGATCCTTCCGCTGACCACGGTGTTTTTGATGATTACCGGCGAGACCAGCTATGAACAGGTGTCGACTGCCGCCGAGTACACGCCCGACGACTACCTGATCAAGCCCTTCACCTCGAAGATCCTGCAAACCCGACTGGAACGGATCATTGACAAGAAACAGGCGCTGCGGCCGGTTTATGCGCATCTTGGCGAGCGCGGCGACAGGCAGAAAGCCCTGGCCGAATGCGATCTCATGCTGGCGCAGCCCTCACGCTACGCGCTTGACCTGCTGCGCATCAAGGGCGAACTATTGCTGGAAACGCAGCGCGACGACGAAGCCCTGGCGCTCTATCAGGAAGTCCTCGACCAGCGCGCCACCCCCTGGGCCTCGGTCGGCCTGGCGCGGGCGCTGTCGG
Source organism: Sulfuritalea sp. (assembly GCA_016712985.1). Lineage (GTDB taxonomy): Bacteria > Pseudomonadota > Gammaproteobacteria > Burkholderiales > Rhodocyclaceae > Sulfuritalea. The sequence continues at coordinate 169,471 of JADJQA010000002.1, forward strand.
CCAGAGGCGACGACGCCGACGCCAGGGCACACCTGGGCAAGGCGCTCGAAGCCTACCCGAACTACCTTGCGGCCTACGATTCGCTGGCACGCCTGCTGGAAAAGGATGACCGGGCGGCCGCTCAGGCGGTGGTAGAGCAGGCGCTGAAGGTCGCGCCCTCGACACAGCGCCAGAGGCAACTCGGCGCCCTGGCCCTCGACAACCAGGATTTCCAGCGCGCCGAAGAGGCCTTCCGGCGGGCGGTGGAGAAAGATCGCACGGGCTTCTTCAAGAGTCATGACGATTACTCCGGGCTGGCGAAGAGCCGGGTGGCGCAAGGCAAGGTGAAGGAGGCCCTGATCGCGGTGAAGGAAATGAGCCAGCACTTCAGTCGCAGCCCCGAACTGGCGGTGCACCAGGCGGCGGCGGAAAGCATCAGCACGCCAAGTCGGGCAACCCGGAAGCGGCACAGGCGGCCCTGACGCGTGCCCTGGCGGCCGCGGAAACGCGGGTCGACATGGCGGTCTCGGCCTCTCTCGAACTCGCCAATGCCTGCTTTGCATCCGGCGCTCATGAGCAAGCCAAGCGCATCCTGCAGACCGTGGCCGAAGATCACCAGGAAAACCATGGCGTGCTGGAACGGGCACAGGCGGTCTTCCGCGCGGCCGGCCTGGAAGCCGAAGGCGAGGCTTTCCTTGAAGCCACCAGGAAGCGCATGATCACGCTGAACAACGAGGCCGTGGCCCTGGCCAAGGCGGGAGAACTCGACAAGGCCGGCGCCATGCTGGATGAGGCCGCCGACCGGCTGCGCAACAATGCGCAGGTATCCATCAACGCGGCAATCGCGGCGATGATGGCGGTACAGCGTCGGGGACCCTCGGCCGACTTGATCAGCAAGGCACACCGCTACATTACCCAGGCCAACCGGGCCAACCCCGATCACCCACGCCTCGGCGAAGCGGCAAAGCTCTATCGCAAGCTTGCGCCGGCCGATGCGCCAGCACTGATGGTGGACATTTGAACCCGCTGATCGCCGGGGCGATCCACGACGCCAAGAACGGGCTCAACCTCCTCGACACCTGGCTGCAGGAGGCCCGGCGCACGACGCCATCACCGGCCATTGACGAGGCGCGCGCCGTCGCAGCCCGAATCGGCGCGCAACTGGTCCAGTTGCTGGCCCTCTACCGCGCCGGAGACAACAGTTTGCGGCTGGCGATCGACGATCAGCGATCTGACGGACTTTTGCCAGGAGGTGACCAGCGAAACCCCCTTGCCCCCCGGCTGCAACACCCGCATCGAATCCGACACGGGCGCAGCCGCCGTGCTCGGCGCCTGGGCCTTCGACGCCTATCAGGTCAAGCTGGTCCTGCAGGAAGCCTTGCGCAATGCCGTGCGACACGGCAACAACCGGGTCCGCTTCGCTGTCGCGGCGCAAGCGGGAGGCGGCGTGCGCTTCACGGTCAGTGACGACGGCCCTGGATTTCCGCAACAGGTGCTGAACGGCGAAGCGCCCGAGATGAACAGCGGCAGCAGCGGCATCGGCCTGGCCTTCGCCCGCCTGATCGCGGAGCGACACGCAACTCCGAACGGGCGGCGCGGTCGCATTGAACTCGCCAATGACGGCGGCGCGGTGTTTGTCCTGGTGCTGCCGTGATCCAAGACTCGCCAGCTAACCGCCCTCGACGCAGAGAGCGCAGAGGCGCAGAGAACGCGGAGAAGATCGACGCCAAATCTGCTTTGAGTGAGCAATAGCCTCTCCGCTGCGGCCTCTGCGCCTCTGCGATCTCCGTGTTGAAAGAGGTTTCATAGCGTTTTCAGGAATGGTCAGTACTGCTGCCCGTAGCTGGCGAATTTCGCCACTACGCGAGTCATCTCGGCGGCGCCCAGCAGCTTTGGCGTACCCAGTTGCAGCACGCGCCAGTACTGTTCGGACAGGGTTTCCAGCTCAAGCGCCAGAGCCAGCGCGTGATCCAGGTCGCGACCAAACACCACCATTCCGTGGTGGGCCATCAGGCAGGCGCAGCGCGCCTCCAGCGCGCTGATCACGGCAGCCGACAACTCCTCGGTGCCAAAGGTGGCGTAGGGCGCGCAGCGCACATCAGCGCCACCGAAGCGCGCCACCATGTAGTGAAAGGCCGGGACCCGCTGCTCCTGGCAGGCCAGCGCGGTGGCGAACGGCGAATGCGCATGCACCACGGCGCCCGCCTCGGGCCGCGCGGCGTAGATGTCGCGATGGAAACGCCATTCCGATGAAGGCTTGCGCGGCGTTGTGGCTGCCGCGCTCACCGTACCGTCAGCGCCGACTTTGACCATGTCCCCGGCAGTGCATGCTTCGTAGGCCATGCCGGTCGGCGTGATGACAAAGCCGCCGGCGCAGCGCGCGCTGACGTTTCCGGCGCTGCCACGATTGATGCCGGAGGCGTTGATTGCCCGCGCCGTGGCGAGTACCCTTGCGGCCAGCGTGGCAACCGGCTCGCTCACGCCTGCCACTGGCCCAGTTCGCCAGCCTGCGCGATGCCGCGCTCGGAAACAATGCCTCTGATCAGGGCCGCCGGCGTCACATCGAATGCCGGATTGGCGGCCGGGATTTGCATGCCGGCAACCGCGGCGCCAAGCTCTTCCTCGGCGCGCTCTTCAATCGGGATCGCGGCACCCGAGGAGCAGGCGAAATCGATGGTCGACAGCGGCGCCGCAACGTAGAAAGGCACGCCATGGGCGCGCGCGGCGAGCGCCTTGAGATAGGTGCCCACCTTGTTCGCGGTGTCGCCATTGGCGGCGATGCGGTCGGCGCCGACGATCACCAGATCGACCTGGCCGCACATCAGCAGCAGGCCGGCGGCATTGTCGACGATCAGGGTATGCGGCACGCCGGCCTCGCGCAGCTCCCAGGCGGTGAGCAGCCCCTGGTTGCGCGGTCGGGTTTCGGAAACCCAGACATGCACCGGCACGCCGGCGGCATGGGCGGCATAGACCGGCGCCAGCGCCGTGCCGTGCTCGACGGTCGCCAGGCGCCCGGCATTGCAATGCGTCATGACGTTCACGGTTCCAGGCGCAGCCTGGCTGAAATCATCACCCCTTTCCCGGAAAGGGGGCCGGGGGTTGGCGGTGGTTTCCCCGGGGGGTTGGCGGGGGCCCCCCGGCGGAAAGGGGGCGGGGGATAGCACTTGACTTGAAGGTCGGCATGGATTGCGGCAATAAGTCGCAATCCATGCCGACCTATCGCGGCGTTGGCGGCCTTGTCTTCCTCGGCTATCGCGCGCGCCTCCTGCCATGCTTGCGCGCGCCGCGTCGCCGGCGCCGACTCCTGCAATAGGCGATTCATGCGCGCCAGTGCCCAGTGCAGATTGACAGCCGTCGGTCGTGTCGCCGCCAGCGTCTCGATCACGTGCTGCAGGCGCGCATCGCTGGCATCGTCCGCCAGCCCGAGCGCCACGCCATAGGCGGCCGTGGCCCCGATCAGCGGCGCGCCGCGTACCTGCATGGCACGAATGGCATGGGCGGCATCCTCCAGCGATGCCAGTCGCAGCATCACTGCCTCGCGCGGCAAACGCGTCTGGTCGAGGACCAACACGCCGTCGCCATCCTCGATCAATGTTGGCCAGCGAGGCGACACCGGGTTTAGCTCAGCTTGCCGTGGCAGTGCTTGTACTTTTTGCCGCTGCCGCAAGGGCAGGGATCATTGCGGCCAACCTTGGGCGTGTGCCGCGCGGCCGGCTGCGCCGGCTTTGGCGCGGCGGTGCCGAGCGCTTCGTCAAAGTCCGCGTGGTGGAACTGGACGTTTTCGAGTTGCGGCGGCGCTTCCACTTCTTCGATCTGCTCCTCGCTGCGAACTTCAACCGTCAGCAGCAGCTTTGAGACTTCACTGCGGACCGTCTGCAGCAAGCCCTCGAACAGTTCGAAGGCCTCGCGCTTGTATTCCTGCTTCGGGTTCTTCTGCGCATAACCGCGCAGATGGATGCCCTGGCGCAGGTGGTCGAGTGCCGAAAGGTGCTCGCGCCAGTGGGTATCGAGGCTTTGCAGCATGACGTTGCGCTCGAAACCGGCCCAGGCGGCGGCATCGACCCTGCTGGTCTTTCGGCGTAGGCCGCGTCGCCCGCGTCGAGCAGGCGTTTCAGAATGTCCTCGTCGCCGAGTTGCGGCTCGGACTTGATCCATTCGCCGACCGGCAGCTTGAGATGCAGTTCGGCCGCCAGCGCGGTCTCCAGGCCGCCGACATCCCATTGCTCCTCGACGCTTTCGGCCGGGACATAGAGGCGGAAGGTATCGTGGATCTGCCCCTGGCGCATCGCCGTGATGGTCTCGACGATGTCGTCGCTGTCGAGCAGTTCGTTGCGCTGCTGGTAGATCACCTTGCGCTGGTCGTTTGACACGTCGTCGTATTCGAGCAACTGCTTGCGGATGTCGAAGTTGCGCTGCTCGACCTTGCGTTGCGCAGATTCGAGCGATCGACTGACCAGCGGGTGCTCGATGGCCTCGCCCTCGGGCATCTTGAGGCGCACCATGATGGCGTTGAGCCGCTCGCCGGCGAAGATCTTGAGCAGCGAATCATCCAGCGCCAGGTAGAAACGCGAGGAGCCGGGATCGCCCTGGCGACCGGAGCGGCCGCGCAACTGGTTGTCGATACGCCGCGACTCGTGGCGCTCGGTGCCGATGATATGCAGGCCGCCGGCGGCCAGCACCTGGTCGTGCACCTTCTGCCATTCGGCCTTGAGCGCGGCGGTGCGCGTTTCCTTTTCGTCCGCGGCGAGGGTTTCGTCGTCACGAATCGCGTTGGTCGGCTTTTCGATGTTGCCGCCGAGCACGATGTCGGTGCCGCGGCCGGCCATGTTGGTGGCGATCGTGATCATGCCGGGACGGCCCGCCTCGGCCACGATCTCGGCTTCGCGCGCGTGCTGCTTGGCGTTCAGCACCTGGTGCGGCAGCTTCTCTTTCTGCAGCAGGCCGGAGAGCAGTTCGGAGTTTTCGATCGAGGTGGTGCCCACCAGCACCGGCTGGCCGCGCTCGTGGCAGGCCCGGATGTCGGCGATGATCGCGGTATGTTTCTCCGGCGCGGTGCGGTAGATCTGGTCGTTCTCGTCACGCCGGATCATCGGCCGGTTGGTAGGGATCACGACCGTTTCCAGATTGTAGATCTGGTGGAACTCGTAGGCCTCCGTATCGGCAGTGCCGGTCATGCCGGCAAGCTTGCCGTACATGCGAAAATAGTTCTGAAAGGTAATCGAGGCCAGGGTCTGGTTTTCCGCCTGGATCGACACACCTTCCTTGGCCTCGACCGCCTGGTGCAGGCCATCCGACCAGCGTCGGCCCGCCATCAGGCGGCCGGTAAACTCGTCCACGATAATCACTTCGCCGTCCTGCACCACATACTGCTGATCACGGTAGTACAGGTTGTGCGCCCGCAGCGCGGCGTACAAATGGTGGATGAGCAGGATATTGGCCGGCTCGTAGAGACTGCTACCTTCGGCCAGCATGCCCAGGCGGGCAAGGATTTCCTCGGCCTTTTCGTGACCGGCTTCCGTCAGCAGCACCTGGTGCGACTTGAGATCGACCGTGTAATCCCCGGTGTCCACCTCGCCCTCGCCCTTGGCCGCCTCACCACGGGTCAGCAGGGCCGGCACGGCATTCATGCGCAGATACAGTTCGGTATGGTCTTCGGCCTGCCCGGAGATGATCAACGGCGTCCGCGCCTCGTCGATCAGGATCGAGTCGACTTCATCGACGATGGCAAAGGCGAGGCCGCGCTGCACGCGCTCGCCGGCTGTGTACACCATGTTGTCGCGCAGGTAGTCGAAACCGAACTCGTTGTTGGTGCCGTAGGTGATGTCGGCGCTGTAGGCCGCCTGCTTTTCATCGTGCGGCATTTGTGAAAGATTGACGCCGACGGAAAGACCGAGAAAGCGGTAGATGCGCCCCATCCACTCGGCGTCGCGCCTGGCCAGATAGTCATTGACCGTGATCAGATGCACGCCCTTGCCGGCAAGCGCATTCAGGTACACCGCCAGCGTGGCTGTCAGCGTCTTGCCTTCGCCCGTGCGCATTTCGGCGATCTTGCCGTAATGCAGGACCATGCCGCCAACCAGTTGCATGTCGAAATGGCGCATACCGAGCACGCGACGACTGGCCTCGCGCACCACGGCGAAGGCCTCCGGCAGCAACTCGTCGAGGGACGCGCCCTGGGCGTGGCGGCCGCGGAACTCCTCCGTCCTGGCGCGCAGGGCTTCGTCGGAAAGCGCGGAAATCGCCCCCTCCAGCGCGTTTATGCGCGCCACCGTCTGGGAATACTGCTTGATCAGCCGGTCATTGCGACTGCCGAAAATCTTCTTGAGAAAGCCGGTTATCATCTTCATATTGGTCAGAGCCCGGTTTCAGAAACAGCCAATGCCCGCAGGCCTTATGCTGGAACAGGAGCCGGTCATCATTCTTGTATCAATCAGAAACCGGCTTCAGAGAAAGCCAATGCCCGCAGAAGCGGGCGTCATGCTGGAGCCAAAGCCGGACATCATGGGGTGCGCGGCCACGGGGCGGCCGGGAAAAGCAAAGCGGCGATTTTAGCATGCGGGGAATAGCGGCCCCGCGGATCAAGGCGTCAGTGCTTTGCCGCGAGCGGAGACTTGGCGAATGGCTTCGGTGCATTCTGTGCCAGCCGCAGGAAGCGATCCGGGTTTTGCGCCAGGCCGCGGATACGCACTTCGAAGTGGAGGTGCGGTCCCGTAGAACGCCCGGTGGACCCTACTTCAGCGATCTTCTGGCCGCGTTTGACCAACTGCCCCACCGTGACCATGATCCTGGAAGCATGGGCGTAGCGGGTAGTCAAGTCCTTGCCATGGTCGATTTCCACCAGATTGCCGTATTGCGGATGGCGCTCCGCGCTGACCACCACCCCGGCCGCTGCGGCGCGGATGCCGGTCCCGGTGTCTGCGACAAAATCCGCGCCCTCGTGGAGCGCCCGTTCACCGGTGAATGGGTCAATGCGCCAGCCATAGCTTGAAGCGTTCCATTGCCCTTCGACCGGCAGGCTCGTCGGCAACAGGCTCTTCCTGATCCGGTCTTCCAGCATCTGGGACTCGATCATGGAAATCGCGTCGGATTTTGCTTCGACCTGGGTTGCCAGGGCGTCGACGGCTCGCTGCAGTTCTGTTGAAGACATCGCTGAAGGCAGCACCAGCGGACCGCCACGGCCATCGGACTTGGCATCGACTGCCCTGAGGTCCTGGAGTTTGACACCCGCCATGCCGGCCAGTCGCTCGCCTATGGTGTCCAGGCGCAGCAATTGCGCCTGCATTTCGCCCAGCTTGACCGCCATGGCGTTGAGGTTTTCGCGGACGAAGTCCCTGGAGCGCTGGGCTTCCTCGGCATTCACCGAGCGCAGCAGGTCCTGCAGGTAGGGAAGACGGATTTCCGCCGCATGGCGGACGGTGACATAGGAAAACAGTGAGGACACTACAAGAACCGAGCTGAACAGGGCCCCCGCAACAAGAAATGCATGACGCCAGGTCAGCGTAATGCTTCTTGCGGTTGCCAGCCGGTCAGAGACGAGAATAATATGCATCCCTTCCCTCCCTTCAGGTTTGATTCGGTCGAGGCGCAACGCAAAGCTTGGCCTCTACCAGAAAAAACTTCGCGATCGATGACAGCACGCAGTCTCCAGGAACTCCTTGCCTCGGGTGACAGCATGGCGCGGCTTTCGGCCCACGCGCAACGTCTGCTCCAATTCCAGCGTCTGTTGGAAGCTGCGCTACCCGAGGCGCTGAGGCCTCATGCCAAGGTTGCCAACTTCCGTCTGGGGAAATTATTTATCCACGCCGCGAACAGCGCAGTCGCTGCAAAGATCCGTCAATTGGGACCACGTCTTGCCAGCGAATTATCGAACAGAGAGGCAAAGGTTACCCAAATCGAGGTCCGAGTGCAAGCCCGAAACCCATCCCCATCACGACCGCCGCACAAAAAGCCCTCTCCGCCTGGATTCAAGCAAAAGCAAGGACTCACTGAATTGGCGCATCGGCTACCCGATGAGTCACCCCTGAAAGATGCGCTGGAGCGCCTGCTGCGTAGCGTCAAAGAATGATCAGGCGCTCGGCGGCCATCAGGACCAGTACCACCAGCACAAAGATCAGCGCGGCCTTGGCGACGCGGCCGGAGAGCACAAGATAGCGTCGATCGCGGGTGAACAACCAGGCAAGCAGTCCGCTGCCGATGGTAATCGCCGTGAGTATGCCGACGATCCGGAGCAGCAGCATGACGAAGCCTAAGCCAGTTGGGGGTACAGCCGGGCGATGCTGTCTGGCGCTTCCTTGGCATGCTGAAAACTGACCAGTTCCCAGGCGGCGACATCGGCAAGCAGCGCGCGCAGCAGCAGATTGTTCAGGGCATGCCCGGACTTGTGGGCCGAAAACGCTCCCAGCAGGGGATGGCCGGCGAGATACAGATCGCCGATTGCATCGAGGATCTTGTGCTTGACAAACTCGTCGGCGTAACGCAGACCGTCGCTGTTGAGAATCCGGTATTCATCCATCACGATGGCGTTTTCGAGGCTGCCTCCCAGCGCCAGGCCCTGGTCGCGCAGGGTTTCGACATCCTGCATGAAGCCAAAGGTGCGGGCCCGGGCCACGTCGCGCAAATAGGACTGATCGGCGAAATCGATGCGCGCCCGAGAGGCGGCGCGGTGTACCGCCGGGTGATCAAAAACAATGGAGAAATCGAGGCTGAACCCGTCGTAGGGCGACAGCTTCGCCCATTTGTCGCCGTCTTTGACTTCCACGACTTTCTTGACGCGGAGGAATTTCTTCGCGGCATTCTGCTCCTCGATTCCTGCTGACTGAAGCAGGAACACAAAGGGTGCGGCCGATCCGTCCATGATCGGCAGTTCGGCGGCATCGACATCGACATGGATGTTGTCGATGCCGAGTCCGGCCAGCGCCGACATCAGGTGCTCGACCGTGGCCACCTTGACACCGTTCTTTTCCAGACAGGACGCCAGCCGGGTATCGCCGACGCCAAAGGGCTCCGCCTTGAGGTCCACCGGCGGCGCCAGATCGACGCGACGAAACACAACGCCGGTATCCGGTTGCGCCGGACGCAGGACAAGCGCAACCTTGACGCCGGAGTGGAGACCGACGCCGGTTGCCTTGACGACTGATTTCAGGGAACGTTGACGAAGCATCGGGTTGCCATGTAGATGAAATGCTGCAAAGCAGTAATCTTATCACGCAAGCCCGGTCCGACGGGAGGAGGCGCCCGCCGGACCGGTTGCGCGACTGGCCATTCAGTCCGATTGCCGGCGCAGAAACGCGGGAATGTCGTACTTATCCACCCCGGACGCCGCCATGGCTTCGGCCTGCGCATTGCGTGGGCCGTGGCCGCGCACGCTGCTGGTAACGCTGGAAAGATCGATCTGGCCCTGGCCGATCCCGCCATCGAATACCGGCAGGTTGTCGGTTCCGGTGCGCAGGCCGGCCGTTTCCACCACCATCATTTTGGGCTTGACGGCCTCGCGGAGCACAATGCCGCCGAGACCGGTAGCCACCACGGTAACCCGCAACTGGTCTTCCATGCCCTCGTCGAACACCGCGCCGCAGATTACCGTGGCCTCTGGCGCCGTGTATTGACGGATAGTATTCATCACGTCCTTGTATTCCCTGAGGCCCAGCGTGGTGCTGGCGGTGATGTTAACCAGCACGCCGCGCGCGCCCGAAAGCTCGATGCCTTCCAGCAGCGGACTCGCCACGGCCTCTTCGGCAGCCACGCGGGCGCGATCGACCCCGGCGGCCACGGCCGAGCCCATCATGGCCTTGCCCATCTCGCCCATCACGGTGCGCACGTCTTCGAAATCGACATTCACCAGGCCCGGCACATTGATGATTTCGGCGATACCGCCTACCGCATTGCGCAACACGTTGTCGGCTGCCTTGAAGGCTTCAAGCATGCTGACCTCCTCACCGAGCACCTCTTCGAGTTTCTCGTTGAGGATGATGATCAGCGAATCGACGTGGCGGGCCAGCTCGGCCACGCCTTCTTCCGCCAGGCGTTTGCGCTTGCCTTCGTATTCGAAGGGTTTGGTCACCACGGCCACGGTCAGGATACCGAGCTCGCGCGCGACCTCGGCGATGATCGGACCGGCGCCGGTGCCCGTGCCGCCGCCCATCCCGGCAGTGATGAACACCATGTGCGCCCCCGACAGGATCATGTGCTCGACGGCATTGCCGCCGGCGCCGCCGACGCCGATGACCTTGATCACGGTCGGGCCGGTCTCCGATTCCGGTGTCGCTACTTCCTCAAGTTCAAACATTCTCGCCTCCTGAAAAGAACCACTGAATCAAAAATTTCTCGTGAACCACGCCCGCATCCTCGCCAGCACCTGACCAAAACTCTTCGGGCTGTGCGCCTTCATGCCGCGGTGGCGCTGCGCCACCCCTTCCAACAACAAACCCATCGCCGTGGAGTAGCGCGGATTGCGCACGTAATCGCGCAAGTTGCCGTCGTAATGCGGCATCGCCAGCTTCACGGTATTGTGAAAAATCTCCTCGCCCAGGTCGGCCATGCCCGGCATCTGCGCGGCGCCCCCGGTCAACACGATGCCGGCGCGCAGCAGGCGTTCCTTGCCGCTGCGGTGCAGTTCCTCCTGCACCTTCTGGAAAATTTCCTCCACGCGCGGCTGGATGAATCCGGCCAGGGTCTGCCGCGAAAGTTGCGTAGACGGACGATCGCCGACACCGGGCACCTCGATCATGTCTTCCGGGTTGGCCAGTTGCTGGAGGGCCACGCCGTAGCGTATCTTGATGTCTTCGGCATCCTGGGTCGATGTGCGCAAGGCGATCGCGATGTCGTTGGTGAGTTGGTCGCCGGCGATCGGGATCACCGCCGTGTGGCGGATCGCGCCGTGAACAAACAGCGCGACGTCGGTGGTGCCGCCGCCGATATCGACCAGGCAGACGCCGACGTCCTTCTCGTCCTCGGTCAGCACGGCGTAGCCCGAGGCCAGCGGCTGCAGCACCAGGTCGACCACTTCGAGGCCACAGCGATGCACGCACTTGACGATGTTCTGCACCGCGGTCACCGCACCGGTGACCAGATGCACCTTGACGTCGAGCCGCCTGGCGTCCATCCCTATCGGCTCCTTGACCCCGTCCTGGCCGTCGACGATGAACTCCTGCACCAGCGTGTGCAACAACTTGTCGTCGGCCGAAATCGGCGTCGCATTGGCCGCTTCGATGGCGCGCTGGACATCGAACTGGGTGACTTCCTTGTCGCGCACCACCGCCATGCCAGACGAATCCTTGCTCTTGATGTGGCTGCCGGCAATCCCCGTGAGACCTCGCGCACCTTGCAACCCGCCATCATCTCGACCTCGGCGATCGCCCGGGAGATCGATTTCACGGTGGCTTCGATGTTGATCACCATGCCGCGCTTGAGGCCGCTGGACTCCTGGGTGCCGAGCCCGAGTATGCCCAGCCGACCCTCGGCATCCAGTTCGCCGACAATCGCGACAATCTTGGAGGTACCGATGTCGAGGCCGACGATCAGGTCGCGTTTGGCTTCTTTGCTCATGCTGCCTCCGCCAGGGCGTCGGCGGCATGCGCCCGGAATTGACGGCACCCCCTCCCTGCCTCCCCCGCCAGGCAGGGGAGGTGACTAGTCACCCCCGCCCCGGGGCGGGGGCAGGGGGTGGGGGGCAACTATGTGCCTTTAGGATCTTCATCAGCTCTTGCTCGCCTTCAAGGCGAATCCATTGGGATAGCGCATATCAACCACGCCGATGGCTTGCAGGCGGCTACTGGCCGAACGGCTCGCCACCGCGTAATGGGTTGTGAAGCGGCTCAAGCGCTCGGCCAGCGGATGCTTGGGCTGGTCGCGGCCGAGTTCCAGCACGACGCCGTCGTCGAGCTTGATTTGCCAGGCCTCGCGCGCCGACAGACGAATCGCCGCGGGCTTGCGCCCGATGGCCGCCAGCTCGTCGCTGAATTCCCGGTAGCGCGCCAGCACACGCGGCGCCGAGCCCTCCGGGCCGGAGAAGGCCGGCAATGGCTCGCGCGAGGAGGCGACAAACACCTCGCCGCGCGTGCTGACCAGACGCGCCTCGCCATCCTGCGGCGTCCAGCGGGCAACAACGCGATGCTCTTCAAATTGAAGTTCGATTCCGTCCGGCCAGATACGGCGCAGGGACGCCGAACGGACCCAGGGCATGCGCTCGAAAGCGGTCTGGGCGGTTTCCAGATTCACCGTGAAGAAGTTCCCCGTCAAGGCCCTGCGCGCCGTGAATTCAATCTGCGCCCGCGAGACCTGATCCGGCGACGTCGCGACCACCACCTGCTTCAGCGGGAACACCGGCAGTGATTGAAACATCATCGCGCCGGCCCACGCCAGCAACGCGCCGCCGCCCAGCAACAGCATGTCGGCGAGCAGGTTGATCAGCATCGGCCGATCCCAGAAGCCATCCGCGCCGCCCGGTTCGACACGGCTGTTGCCCCGCGTTTTCACTTTGGAGCCGGCCTTCGACCTAGCCATGGCCGACCCCTTCGAGCAAGCGCAGCACCAGTTGCGCGAACGGAATCCCCGCCGCCCGCGCCGCCATCGGCACCAGCGAATGATCGGTCATCCCTGGAGAGGTGTTCGCCTCCAGGCAATAGCTGCGGCCGGCGGTATCCAGCATCAGATCCATGCGTCCCCAGCCGCGGCCGCCGAGCACGGCAAATGCGCGCAACGCCAGATTGCGCATCTCGCTTTCCCCCTGCTCGCCCAGGCCACTGGGAATGCGGTACTCGGTATCGTCACGCAGATACTTGGCCTCGTAGTCGTAGAACTCGGTGGCCGGCACGATGCGGATCACCGGCAGGGCCTGGCCAGCGACAATGCCGACAGTAAACTCCCCGCCGCCCAGATACCTCTCGGCGATCACGCAGGAGTCGAAACCGGCCGCCAACTCGTAGGCAGCGCGCAGACCACCCGCTTCCTTGACCTTGCTGATGCCGATGCTCGAGCCCTCGTTGGCCGGCTTGACGAACAAGGGCAGGCCCAGGCGAGCCTCGACCGCGGCAAAGTCGCTGGCGGCGTCAACCACGACGTAATCCGGCACCGGCAGACCCGCCGCCTGCCAGACCAGCTTGGAGCGCCACTTGTCCATGGCCAGCGCGGAACCCAGCACGCCGCTGCCGGTGTAGGGAAGGTCCAGCAGGTCAAGCGCGCCCTGCAGCGTGCCGTCTTCGCCGCCGCGGCCGTGCAGGGCGATGAAGACGCGCTTGAAGCCCTCGGCATGCAGCGCTTCCAGGGCCTTGTCGCGCGGATCGAAAGCATGCGCGTCGACGCCGCTTGAGCGTAGCGCGGCCAGCACCGCTGCCCCGCTTTTCAGCGAAACCGCGCGCTCGGCCGACTTGCCGCCCATCATCACCGCCACCTTGCCGAAATCCATCAAACCGATTCTCCGTGTTTCCCTGACTGACTGCCCGCCTCGCCCAGAATGCGCACCTCGCGCACCAGATGAACGCCAAACTTTTCCGCCACTTCCGCCTGAACCCGGCCGACCAGCATTTCTATCGCACTCGCCGTCGCCCTGCCCTTGGGATTAACGATGAAATTCGCATGCTTTTCGGAAACCTGCGCTCCATCGATCTGTGTGCCCTTGAAACCGGCAGCCTCGATCAGGCGCGCGGCATGGTCCCCCTGCGGATTTCTGAACACCGAACCGGCATTCGGGCTTTGCAGCGGCTGGGTGGCAATGCGTCGCTCCAGCAGCTCGCGCAGGTGCGCCCGGGCGGCCACGGCGTCCCCCGCCGGAAAGCGGAACCAGGCGCCGGCGAAAATTTCGTCGCTGGCGTGCTTGAGGCCGACGTGGCGATAGCCGATGGCAAAATCCCCGGCGACGCGGACAATCTGCCCGCCGTCGCGGGTCAGCATCAACACACGATCCACGCAGCGCCAGGTTTCGCCGCCATGGCAGCCGGCATTCATCGCCAGCGCGCCGCCCACGGTCCCCGGAATTCCCGCCAGGAACTCGGCCCCGGCGCAGGCCTGATTGCCGACAAAGCGTGCCAGCTTGGGCGAAGCGACACCGGCTTCGGCGTAGAAGCTGCCGTCCGCTTCCCGGCGCAGGCGATCCAGCGCGCCATGGGTGAAGATCGCCGTGCCGTCGAAGCCGCCGTCGCGCACCAGCAGGTTGCTGCCAAGCCCCACGAGGAGCAACGGCTCGTCGCGGCGCAGCCGTTGCAGGAACACCGCCAGGTCAGCCAGGTCGGCCGGGAAAAATGCGCGCGCCACGGCCCCGCCGGCCCGCCACGAACAATGGCGCGCCATCGGCTCGTTCTGCCGCAACTCGCCGCGCAGGCTCTCAGCCATTGAAGACAACGCTCTCGACGCAGAGGACGCAGAGGCGCAGAGGACGCAGAGGAAAAGCACAATCGAAAAGAGATTGGTCTTCGCTGCGCTCTCTGCGCCTCTGCGATCTCTGCGTTGAAAGCGGTTTGGCATTTTTCGTCATGCAACAGCCGCTTCGCCGAGGCGCGGCGGCACGCCGCCGATGGAGCCGGCGCCCATGGTGATCACCACGTCGCCATCACGCGCCGCGGCGAGGATGGCCGCCGGCATCGCGGCGATGTCTTCGACAAACACCGGCTCAACCTTGCCGGCAACGCGCAAGGCACGCACCAGGGTGCGACCGTCGGCAGCGACGATCGGCGCCTCGCCGGCGGCATACACCTCACCGAGCAACAGCGCATCGACCCCGCACAGCACCTTGACGAAATCCTCGAAGCAGTCGCGTGTGCGCGTATAACGATGCGGCTGAAAGGCCAGCACCAGCCGGCGACCGGGGAAAGCGCCGCGCGCGGCAGCCAGGGTCGCCGCCATTTCCGCCGGATGATGGCCGTAATCGTCGATCAGGGTGAAGCTGCCGCCCGCGGGACAGGCAATCTCGCCATAACTCTGGAAGCGCCGCCCGACACCGCGGAATTCCGCCAGCGCCCCGATGATCGCCGCATCGCTGACACCGACTTCCGTCGCCACCGCAATCGCCGCCAGGGCATTCAGGACGTTGTGGCGCCCCGGCAGATTGAGCGCGATGGGCAAACGGGCCACACTGCCATTGGTGCGCACGCAGGTGAAGCGCATCGTGCCGCCCGCGGCCACCAGGTCTTCGGCGCGGAAATTGGCATCGGTATCGATGCCATAGGTGACGATCTGCTTCGCCACGCGAGGAATGATCTCGCGCACGTTGGGGTCGTCGCCGCAGACCACGGCCACGCCATAGAACGGCAGGCGGTGCAGAAAGTCAACGAACGCCTGCTTCAACCGGCCGAAATCATGACCGTAGGTTTCCATGTGATCGGCATCGATGTTGGTGACCACCGAGACCACCGGCGACAGGAACAGGAACGAGGCATCCGACTCATCGGCCTCGGCCACCAGGAACTCGCCGCTGCCCAGCTTGGCGTTGGCTCCGGCGGAGTTCAAGCGGCCGCCAATGACGAAGGTCGGATCGAGTCCGCCGGTCGCCAGGCAACTGGCAACCAGGCTCGTCGTCGTGGTCTTGCCGTGCGTGCCGGCAATCGCGATGCCCTGCTTGATGCGCATCAGCTCCGCCAGCATCTGCGCACGGGGCACCACCGGCACATGACGGGCACGCGCCATCTGCACTTCCGGGTTGCTTTCGCGCACCGCGGTGGACACCACCACCGCATCGGCCACCGCGGCGTTTTGCGCGTCATGGCCGATCGCAATGCGGATGCCCTGCGCCGCCAGACGCCGCGTCGTCGCGCTGTCACTGAGGTCCGATCCGCTGACCTCGAAACCCTGGTTCGCCAGCACCTCGGCAATGCCCGACATGCCGGAACCGCCGATGCCGACAAAGTGGATGCGTTTGACCTTATGTTTCATTGGGGCCTCAGCCCCCCGTTTGGCCAACTCGGCGCAAGCCTGCGCCACGGCCGCGGTGGCCTCCGGCCGCGCCAGGGCACGCGCCTTTTCGGCCATTTGCGTGAGTTGCTGACGCGACAGGTTCCTCAGCTCCGCCAGATGCTGCGGCGTCAGTTGATCCTGCGGCAGCAGGATCGCCGCGCCGGCATTGCCGAGAAAGCGCGCATTGGAGGTCTGGTGGTCATCCACCGCGTGCGGAAAAGGCACCAGCAAACTGGCGACGCCGGCCGCCGCCAGCTCCGCCACGGTCAGGGCGCCGGCGCGACAGATCACCAGGTCGGCCCAGTCGTAGGCTCCCGCCATGTCCTCGATGAAGGCCACACAATGCGCCTTGACGCCCGCCGAGACGTAAAGCTCCTTCAGCGCGGGCAAATGCTTCTCGCCCGCCTGATGCACCACCGCCGGTCGCCCCTGTTCCGCCAGCAAGGCCAGGGCGGTCGGCACGGTTTCATTCAAGGCCTGGGCGCCCAGGCTGCCACCCACTACCAGCACACGCAGCGGACCATCGTGCTGGGCATAGCGAAGGGTCGGCGGCGGCAAGGCGGCGATCTCGGGGCGCACCGGATTGCCAACCCAGGAACCCTTCCTGAACACCTCCGGAAAGCCGGTGAGGATGCGGTCGGCGACAACCGCCAGCACCCTGTTGGCCAGCCCGGCCACCGAGTTCTGCTCATGCAACACCAGCGGAATGCCCCTGAGGGAAGCCATCATGCCGCCCGGAAAACTGACGTAGCCGCCCATGCCCAGCACCACGTCGGGGCGGATGCGCCCGATCTCCCGCCAGGCCTGGGCGAAGCCGCGCAGCAGGTTGAAGGGCAGCAACAGCTTGCGCAGCCAGCCCTTGCCGCGCAGCGCCGAGAAGCGCACCCAGGCCATCTCGTAACCACGGCCGGCGGTCAGCTTCGCTTCCATGCCATCCGGATTGCCCATCCAGGCGATCCGCCAGCCCTGCCCGCGCAGGTGTTCGGCCACTGCCAGCCCGGGCATGATGTGCCCCCCGGTGCCGCCGGCCATCACGAGGAGGGTCCTGCTCATACCTGCTGACCTCGCATCAACACGCGGTTTTGGTTGCGGCCGTCCCTGCGGGACTTAACTTGCTCACGCAAGTTAGCCTCCACCGAAATCGACAATTGATGAGAGGTCCGCTGCGGGGGCCCCCTTCGACTTAACTTGCTGACGCAAGTTAGCCTGCGCCGAAATCGACAATTGATGAGCGTTCATACCTGCTGACCTCTCATCAATTGTCGATTTTCCCAATCAGCCCGCAGCAGAATCCCCAGCGCCAGGCAGTTCGCAAGGATGCTCGAACCGCCGAAGCTCATCAGTGGCAGCGTGAGGCCCTTGGTCGGCAACAGGCCCATGTTCACACCCATGTTGATAAAACCCTGCACCCCGAGCCAGATGCCGATGCCTTGCGCAACCAGGCCGGAATGCACCCGGCCGAGCACCAGCGCCTGCCGACCGATGGCGAAGGAGCGCTGCACCAGCAGCGCGAACATCCCGACCACGGCGCAGACGCCGACGAAGCCGAGTTCCTCGGCGATCACCGCGAGCAGGAAATCGGTGTGCGCCTCGGGCAGGTAGAACAGCTTCTCGACACTCGCACCGAGCCCGACGCCGAACCACTCGCCGCGGCCGAAGGCGATCAGCGCGTGCGAGAGCTGGTAGCCCTTGCCGAAGGCGTCCTGCCAGGGATCCATGAAACCGAAGATGCGCTCGCGCCGATAGGGTGAAACCCAGATCATGATGACGAAGCTGACCGCCAGCACGACGACGAGGACGCCGAACACCCGCGCGTTGATGCCGCCGAGGAACAGGATGCCGGTGGCAATGCAGAGGATCACCACCAGCGCGCCGAAATCCGGTTCCTTCAACAGCAGGAACCCCACCAGCACCATGACCAGCGCCATCGGCGCGAAGCCGCGCAGGAAACTGCCCATGTCGTCGAGCTTGCGCGTGGTGTAGTCGGCGGCATACAGCACGACAAACAGCTTCATCAACTCGGAGGGCTGCAGGTTGATCGGGCCGAGGCCGATCCAGCGCTGGGCGCCATTGACGGAGCGCCCGACATGCGGAATCAGCACCAGCAGCAGCAGCGCCACGCCAGCCAGGAACAGCCAGGGCGCCGCCTGCTGCCACAAGCGCAGCGGAATCTGGAAAGCCATCACGCCCGCCACCAGTCCGACAATCAGAAAAACGGCGTGACGAACCAGAAAATAGGCCGACTGGTTGCCGGTGAAGCGGCTGCCCTCGGCCGTGGCGATCGAGGCCGAATACACCATCACCAGCCCCAGCAGCAGCAAGCCAACGGCCGGCCACAGCAGCAGGCCGTCAAGTTCGGCGGGCGCGTGGCTGGCCGGCGTGGCGTAGGCCCGGCTCATGGTTGCCCTTTCCCCCCTCCGCCGCCCCGCGAAAGGCTTTGCACAGCCTTTCGGCTGCGACGGCGCGGAGCAGTGCTCCGCGAAACCCCGTCTTCGCCCCGAGGAAGGGGGCGATCCTGGTTCATTCCGCCGCAAGCGGCGGAATTCCCTGTGCTTGGCTGCACCTGCCTTGGGGCGGCCCGGCGGCAGGCGCCCTCCAGCTCACGCACCGCGGCAATGAAGACCTGCGCCCGATGCTCGTAGTTGCGGAACATGTCGAAGCTGGCGCAGGCGGGCGACAGCAGCACGGCATCGCCCGGCCGCGCCTGGCGCCGGGCACGGCGCACGGCATCCTCCATGCCGTCCGCGCTTTCCATCGGAACGCCGGCAGCGCCTGAATGTTTGATGACCTTTTCGATCAACGGCCCGTCGCGGCCGATCAGAACCACGGCGCGTGCATGGCGCGCCACGGCGTTCCCGAGCGGCGAGAAGTCCTGTCCCTTGCCGTCTCCGCCGGCGATCAGCACGATCCTGGGATCGTGCTGATCGCCGGCGTTCGCCAATTGGGAGCCCTCCCTCCGCGCGGGAGGGAGGTAACTGGTCTGGTCTGTCCGAGTGTTCAGTTGGCCGCCGATACCGGTCAACGCCGCCACCGTGGCGCCGACATTCGTGCCCTTCGAATCGTCGTACCAGACCACGCCATCCAGTTCCGCGATTTTCTCGACCCGATGCGGCAAACCGCGGAAATTGCGCAAGGCCGGCAGCAAGGCATTGGCGGCGAAACCAAGGCTGGCGCACAGCGCCAGCGCGGCCATCGCGTTGGCGGCATTGTGCAGGCCCGCAAGCGGCAGTTCGGATACCCGCAGCAGGAAGCGCTCGCCCTGCACCAGCCAGGCCTCGCCGCGATTCTGGCGCAGGCCGAAATCGTCGTCGGCTGTCGGCGCGTCAAGCCCGAAAGTGATGATGCGACGGTCGGCCAGCGCCATGCCGCGCACCAGCGCATCATCGCGATTGAGCACCTGCACACCCGGCGCCCCGTCGCCGCCCTGAAAAATCCTGGCCTTTGCCGAAGCGTATTCGGCGAGATCGACATAGCGATCGAGATGATCGTCCGAGACATTCAGCACCGTTGCCGCCACCGGGTTCAGCGTCGCGGTGGTTTCGAGCTGGAAACTGGAGAGTTCCAGTACCCAGATCTGCGGCAACGCGTTGGCATCCTGCGCATCCATCAATGCACTCAGCGCGGCGGGTGAGATGTTGCCGGCAACGCCCACCGCCTTGCCGGTGGCGCGCAGCAGGTGCCCGGTCAGCGCGGTGGTGGTGGTCTTGCCGTTGGTGCCGGTGATCGCCAGCACCGGGCTTGCCGAACCCGCGCCGAGGCTGCGCAGGGCGTGGGCGAACAATTCGATCTCGCCCAGCACGGGAATGCCGGCGGCACGCGCGTGGATCACCACCATCAGTCCACCCGAAAGCCCTGGCGACAGCACGAGCAGATCGATTCCATCAAGCAGCGCCTTGGCGAACTCGCCGGGAACAAAGTCGACGTCGGCGACACGACGCCGCAGTTCGTCCAGATAGGGCGGCGCAACCCGCGTATCGGCCACCCGCACGCGCGCGCCCTGGCGCAGGCACCACAGCGCAGAGGCCAGCCCCGATTCGCCGAGGCCGAGAACGAGGACATGCCTGCCGTTCAAGTCCATAGGAGCAGGCTCTTTCGGCGCAGAGGACACAGAGACGCAGAGGGCGCAGGGAAAACCGGGTTCATGGCATCCCTCTGCGAACTCTGCGCCTCTGCGTTGAGAGCGGTTTCCATCAGCGTATTTTCAAGGTCGATAGACCAAACAGCACCAGCAGGATGGTGATGATCCAGAAACGCACCACCACCTGGGTCTCCTTCCAGCCGGTCTGTTCGAAGTGATGGTGCAGCGGCGCCATCAGCAAAATCCGCCGGCCCGCGCCGTAGCGCTTTCTGGTGTATTTGAAATAGCCGACCTGGAGCATCACCGACAGGGTCTCGGCGACGAACACGCCGCCCATGATGAACAGCACGATTTCCTGGCGCGCCACCACGGCCACCACGCCCAGTGCCGCACCCAGGGCCAAAGCGCCGACATCGCCCATGAACACCTCGGCCGGGTAGGCGTTGAACCACAGAAAGCCCAGGCCCGCGCCTGCCATCGCCCCGCAGAAAACCGTCAGCTCGCCGGCGCCGGGGATGTAGGGCATCAGCAGGTATTTCGAGAACACGGGTTGCCGGCGACATAGGTGAATATCCCCAGCGCCGCGCCGATCAGCACCGTCGGCATGATGGCCAGGCCATCGAGGCCATCCGTCAGGTTCACCGCGTTGCTGCTGCCGACAATCACCAGATAAGTCAGCAGAATGAAGCCGAACATGCCCATCGGGTAGGTGACGCTCTTGAAGAAGGGCACGATCAGCGCCGTCTGCGTCGGCAGTTCGAGGGTAAAGCCGGAGCTCACCCACTGGAAAAACAACTGCACCACCTTTTCATTGTTTGGCGCCGAGATCGAAAACGCCAGGTAGATCGCGGCGATCAGGCCCACCACCGATTGCCAGAAGAACTTGGTCCCGGCCGAGAGTCCGGCGGGGTTGCGATGGACCACCTTGCGCCAGTCATCCACCCAGCCCACCGCGCCGTAGCCGAAGGTGACGATCAGCACGATCCAGATGAAACGGTTGGAGAGATCGGCCCACAGCAGCGTGGCCACGCCGAGCGAAATCAGGATCAGGGCGCCGCCCATGGTCGGTGTCCCGGCCTTGATCAAGTGTGTCTGCGGCCCATCGTCGCGCACCGACTGGCCGATCTTCTTGGCCGTCAGCCAGCGGATCACCGCGGGACCGAAGACGAAGGAGATGGTCAGCGCCGTCATTGTCGCCAGCACCGCGCGCAAGGTGATGTAGCCGAAGACATTGAAGCCGCGAAAATCCTTTGCCAGCCATTGGGCGAGTTCTAGAAGCACGGCGTAAGCCTCGCCACAGGGACACGGAGGCACAGCGGACAGCACGAAGCGTTGTTCATGGTTTTCTCCCCGCCTCTGTGTCGCCGTGGTTCAAAGGGGCTTCAACAATCGCGTCGACCACGCGTTCCATGCGCATGAAGCGCGAGCCCTTGACCAGTACGATGGTCTGCGGCCCGAGTTCGGCCAGCAGCGTGCCGAGCAGATCCTCAAGGTGCAAGAAGTGCTGGCCGCCCGCGCCGAAGTTGGCCGCGGCCGCCGCCGACATATCGCCCAGGCACAGCAGGCGGTCGATGCCCTGGCTCTTGGCGTAACCGCCGATCTCGTCGTGGAACTGGCCGGCGGCAGCGCCGACCTCACCCATGTCGCCCATGACGAAAATGCGCCTGCCGGGCACCGAAGCCAGCACGTCGATGGCCGCACGCATCGAATCGGGGTTGGCGTTGTAGCTGTCATCCACCACCAGCGCGCCCGCACGTCCGGCGCGCCGCTGCAAGCGCCCCTTGACGCCGACGAAGCCCTCGAGGCCCTGTTTTACCGCCGCCGGGGAGACGCCGGCCACCAGGGTCGCCGCGGCCGCGGCGCAGGCATTGCGGGCGCCATGGCAACCAGGTACCGGAAGCTCCAGGTCGATCTCGCCCCAGGGGGTTGCCATGTTCAGCTCGCCGCCCAGGCCGCGCACAGTGAAGCGGCCGCGCACGTCGGCGGGCCGGTCAAGGCCGAAGCTCACCTGGCGGAAATCCCGCGACAGTTCGCGCCAGACATCGACCTGCGCGTCGTCCGCGTTGAACACCGCGGCGCCGTCGGCAGGCAGGCCGACGAATATCTCGCCTTTCGCCAACGCGACATTCTGCACCGTGCCAAGACCCTCCAGATGCGCGCGCTGGGCGTTGTTCACCAGCGCCACGGAGGGCCGCGCCAGGCGCGTCAGGTAGTCGATCTCGCCGGCATGATTCATTCCCATCTCGATCACCGCCGCCCGCTGCGACTCGCGCAACTTGAGCAGGGTCAGCGGCAGGCCGATGTCGTTGTTCAGGTTGCCGACCGTCGCCAATACCCCGCCGGCATTACCGAAATGCGCACGCAGGATCGCCGCACACATTTCCTTGACCGTGGTCTTGCCATTGCTGCCGGTGATGCCGAGCAGCGGAATCGCGAAGCGCCGGCGCCACTGCGCGGCGAGCGCGCCGAGCGCCAGCCGCGTATCGGTGACGCAGATCAGCGGCAGATCCGGATGGGCGGCGGCGAACTCGTGCTCGACCATGGCGCCCGCCGCGCCGTGCGCCAGAACCTCCGCGACATAGGCGTGGCCGTCGAAGTTCTCGCCGCGCAACGCGACGAACAGTTCGCCTGCAGCGATGGTCCGCGAGTCGGTGGACACGCCACTGAAGCCGACATCGGCGCCTTGCGCATTGGCAGCGATCGCACGGGCGGCCTCATGAATGCTCATCATCCTGGCCGCCGTCATGGTCGCCGCTCCGCCAGTGCCGACTTTGCCGCGTCCAGATCCGAGAAGGGATGTCGCACGCCGGCGATTTCCTGATAGGACTCGTGGCCCTTGCCGGCCACCAGGATCACGTCGCGTGCGTCCGCCTCCAGCACCGCGGCGGCGATCGCCTGCGCACGGTCGGGCTCGATACGCCGCGGCGGCGGCATGCCGGCAACGATGCCGGCGATGATCGTCAGCGGATCCTCGCCGCGCGGATTGTCGCTGGTCACCAGCACGGGGTCGGCAAGCCGCGCCGCCACCCCCATCTGCGGCCGCTTGCCCGGATCGCGGTCGCCGCCGCAGCCGAAGACGCAGACCAGCCTGCCGCCGCGTCCGGCGGCAGTTTCGCGCAAGACACCAAGGGCCTGTTGCAGCGCATCCGGGGTATGCGCGTAGTCCACCACAACCAGCGGTTGCCGCGCGCCGCCGATCACCTGCATGCGGCCCGGCGGCGGCCGGATGCCGCGCAGCGCGGCAGCAATTTCCTCCAGGCGCTCGCCGCGTGCCAGCAGCGCGCCGATTACCGCGAGCAGGTTGGACGCATTGAAGCGTCCCACCACCGGCGCGGAGAATTTCACGCCGCGCAGCTTGAACTCGATGCCGGCGGCGCTTATGCGCAGATCTTCCGCGCGCAGCATCTCGTCCGCACTGCCAACGTCAACAGCGCTCGATGCATAGCCGATGATGCGCATGCGGCCGCGAAGTCTCGCCGCAAGGTCCACCCCGAAGGCATCGTCGAGGTTGAGCACTGCGGCGCCCAGACCGGGAACAAGGAACAGCTTTTCCTTGGCCGCCGCATAGGCTTGCATCGTGCCGTGGTATTCGAGGTGGTCGCGCGTCAGGTTGGTTAACACCGCAACATCAACGGCTGCGCCATTGATGCGCCCCTGGTCGAGCCCGATCGAGGAAACCTCCATCGCGCAAGCCTGGGCGCCTTGCGCGACGAAACCGGCCAGGGCCGCGTGCAATGTGATGGCATCCGGCGTGGTGTTGGGAGACTCGTCCAGCGCGCCGAGGAAGCCATTGCCCAGCGTGCCGATCACCGCACACTTGTTGAGCCTTTCCCCCGTGCCCTTTCCGGGGGAAAGGGGTGACTGGTGTTCATCGCTGCGCGACTCCGTGCAATGGACGGTAACTGCCTTGGGACGGCCCGGCGGCAGATACGGCAGCGTGTTCAACGCCTGCGCGATCCACTGCGTTACCGAGGTCTTGCCATTGGTGCCGGTGACCCCGGCGAGCCAGAGATGCTCGGACGGACGGCCGTAGACCAGGTGAGCGAGTTCGCCGGAGAGCCACGCCAGGCCTTTCACCTGGACAAGCGGGCGATCGACGGCGCCAATCATGCTTCCCGCTTCGGCAATGACCGCCGAGGCGCCCCGCGCCAGCGCCTGCGCGATGAAATCGCGGCCATCGGCCTGCATTCCGGGGAAGGCAAGGAAGACATCGCCGGGCTGCACCCGGCGTGAGTCGGCGGTAAGGCGTCCCGGCTTGACCCCATGGCGCTGAAGTTGTTCAAGTATCGCCATGGCGCCTGCGCCGGGCCGTCCCAATGTGGCGCAGCCAACGGGCTGCGAGCGCAGCGAGCCATGGTCACCCCCTTGCTCCGGACGCAGAAGGGGTATCGCGGAGCACTGCTCCGCGCCGTCGGAGCCGGCCGACTTTGCAAAGTCGGCCGTGGGACGGGGTGGGGGAAGGCTGGCCATGGTGTTCACATCTCTTCCCGGACCGGCTCGACACTGGTCATCAAGAGTGGCTTCGGGGGCGCGTCGGGCGCCACGCCTAGCGTGCGCAGGCTGCCCCCCATGACCTGCGCGAACACCGGCGCGGCGACGTCGCCGCCATAATGTTTGCCGTTGGAGGGTTCGTCGATCATCACCGCGACGATCAGGCGCGGATCTGAGACCGGGGCGAAGCCGACAAACGACGCGACATACTTGTTGGCGTAGGCGCCGCCCTCGATCTTGTGCGCGGTGCCGGTCTTGCCCGCGATGCGATAGCCGGCAATCTGCGCCTTCGGCGCCGTACCGCCGGGCAGCACCGCCATCTCCAGCATCGCACGCACCTCACGCGCCGTCTGCGCCGAGAACACCTGCCGGCCGGTCGGGGGCGGCGAATCCAGTCGCGCCAGGGACAGCGGCAGCAGATCGCCGTCACGGGCAAAAGCCTGGTAGGCGCGCGCCAACTGGATCAGCGTCACCGAAATGCCATGGCCATAGGACATGGTGGCCTGCTCGATGGGCTTCCAGGTCTTGGCCGGACGCAAGCGACCGCCGACTTCGCCGGGGAAACCGAGCTTGAGCGGCGCGCCGAAGCCGAGGCTGTCGAACATGGCCCACATTTCCTGCGGCGTCATCGACAGGGCCAGCTTGGCGGCGCCGATATTCGACGACTTCTGGATCACCTGCGCCACGGTCAGCACGCCATGCGCGTGCGCGTCGGAGATCGTCGCCTTGCCGATGGTCATTTTCCCCGGCGCGGTCTGGATCGGCGTATCGAAGCGCACCTTGCCTTGTTCCAGCGCCAGCGCCGCAGTGAAGGGCTTCATGGTCGAGCCGGGCTCGAAGCTGTCGGTCAGCGCGCGGTTGCGCAACTGGGCGCCCACCAGCCTGACGCGATTGTTCGGGTTGTAGGTCGGCAGGTTCGCCAGGGCCAGTACTTCGCCGGTCCTGGCGTCGAGCACCACCACCCCGCCGGCCTTGGCGCGATTCTCCTCCAGCGCCTGCTTGAGATGGCTGTAGGCCAGGTACTGCACTTTCGAGTCCATCGCCAGCACGATATCCTTGCCGTCCAGCGGCAGATGAATGCTTTCGACATGCTCGACGACATTGCCGCGTCTGTCCTTGATCACGCGGCGGCTGCCTGCTGCCGGACAGTTGCTCGTTGAAAGCCAGTTCGATGCCTTCCCTGACCGGCGTCTTCGACCCCGGTAAAAGCCCAGCATGTGCGCAGTGACCTCGCCCGCCGGGTAGTAGCGGCGGTATTCGTTCTTCTGGTGGATGCCGGGAAGTTTCAGCGCGGTGACCCGGTCGGCCAGTTCGGGCGGCAACTGACGTTTTACATAGACAAAGTCGCGTTCGGACGCCAGCTTGCGATTGATCTCGCGTACGTCGATCTCCAGCAGCGCGGCGAGGCCGCGCGACTGCGCCGGCGCCAGTTGGGCATCTTCGGGAATCGCCCAGATCGAACGCACCGGGGTGGACACCGCCAGCACGTCGCCGTGGCGGTCGGTAATGCGTCCGCGGGTGGCGGAAATGTCGATCACCCGTTCGAAGCGGGCACGCCCCTTGTCGCCCAGAAACTCGTTGTTGAAACCCTGCAGATAGAGCGAGCGCCCAATCAGCGTGGCGAAGGCGCCCAGCAAGGTCACCAGCACCAGGCGTTGCCGCCACAGCGGCAGGCGCTCGGAAAGCAGCGGACTTCTGGAAAACTTGATCGACTTCATCGTCATGTCATTGCCCCGGCGCCGCTGCGACGGAAATGATCTGTCCCGGCGCGGGGGGCTTCATGCCCAGCTTCTCGCGAGCGGCCTTTTCGATCCGGACATGGGCGGCCCAGGTGCTTTGTTCGAGCTGCAACTGCCCCCACTCGACATCGAGATCGCGCATGTGCTTTTGCGTCGCCTCGAGTTCGGTAACCAGCTTGCGCGCCCGATGGTTGCCAGTGACCGCGGACAAGGCGCAGGCCAGGGCGATCAGGATCAGGACAAGATTCAGGCGCGCCATGGAGTGTTAACGCAACGGAATGCGGGCGCTGCCGCTCGCCCCGAGTCGTGAGCTTGTCATACGGTCGAAGGGCCCTTCGACAGGCTCAGGGCAAACGGGTTGATAGTCATGGGCAGCGTTTGTTGCCATGGCCGTCAAACCTTCTGAGCCACGCGCAACACCGCACTGCGGCAGCGCGGGTTGGCGGCGATTTCGGCGGCTGATGGAAACACTGCCTTGCCCACCAGATTCAACATGGGCCGCGGCAGATCGACCGCACGGACCGGCACACCCTTCGGCGGCTGCGGCGGATGCGCCGCATCGCGCATGAAGCGTTTCACGATGCGGTCCTCCAGTGAATGGAAAGAGATCACGGCGAGGCGCCCGTCCGGAAGCAGTCGTTCAAGGGCTTGGGGCAGCGTCAGCGACAGTTCCTCAAGCTCCCGATTGACGTGAATCCGTAGAGCCTGAAAAGTCCGCGTCGCCGGGTGCTGACCCGGTTCCCGCGTGCGGACGACTTGCGCCACGAGCGTGGCAAGCTCTCCTGTCCTTGAAATACCGTGCTCGCCCCGAGCAGCAACAAGCGCCTTTGCAATCGCATGAGCAAACCGTTCTTCGCCATAGTCTCTGATCACCTTTTCTAGTTCTGATTGCGATACCCGCGCCAGAAACCCGGCGGCGGTCTCCCCCTGCGTCGTATCCATGCGCATGTCGAGCGGCGCATCGAAACGAAAGCTCATGCCCCTTTCGGGCGTATTCAGTTGCGGCGATGACACGCCGATATCCAGCAGCACCCCGTCTACCCGCACCACGCCGAGTTTGTCCAGCACTCCACCGAGTTCGCTGAAAGGCGCATGCACCAGGGTGAAACGGGGATCGGCAATCGACGCCCCGGCCGCAATCGCGGCGGGATCGCGGTCCAGCGCGATCAGGCGCCCGCTCGGTCCGAGCGACTCGAGGATCGCGCGACTGTGGCCGCCACGGCCGAAGGTCGCGTCCACATAAACGCCTGCCGGCTTGATCGCCAGCGCCGCGAGCGCCTCGGCCAGCAGCACGCTGATGTGCGTTTGCTCGGTCAAAGCAGGCGCTCACAGCGCAAGGTTTTCCAGGCTCGGCGGCAACAGCTTGTCGCCCAGCGCAAAAATCGCTTGCTGCTGAGCCTGCCAGCCTTCGGCCGACCAGATTTCGAAATGACGACCCTGCCCCACCAGCCAGATTTCCTTTTCCAGTCCGGCGTATTGACGCAAGGACG
This sequence comes from Sulfuritalea sp., assembly GCA_016712985.1. GTDB lineage: Bacteria > Pseudomonadota > Gammaproteobacteria > Burkholderiales > Rhodocyclaceae > Sulfuritalea. The sequence continues at coordinate 197,130 of JADJQA010000002.1, forward strand.
GCGATATCAGCAGGCGCCCGGCACCGTCAGCTCCGCGTCCTCGGCAAAACCCACCAGCAGACGGCGCACCATCGCGGATTCCACTTGCAGGCTGGACGCCGCGAGGATCTGCGCGCGAATCGGTTCCCACGCAGGTTCAGGGTAGAGCAGCAGGCAGCGATGCGGATGGGCGGTCACCACCAGGCGGCCTTCGCCAGCCGCCACCAGGGCGTCGCGGTGCCGCGCGGGAACCGCCATCCGGCCCTTGGCATCGAGGTTCAGCGCCGCCGCACCCTGGAACATCGAATCTCCCCTGAAAGAAAATCTCGGATCCTGACCGCCCGAAAACTCCCACTACTTCCCACAAAATCCCACTCTATGACACTTTTTGATATCGGTCAAGGAAGAATCAACTCATTTTTCAAACGCAACAAAGGCTTAGGCGCGCAGCCCGAGGAAATCTCAGATAAAAATACTGATAAAAATCAAAGTAGATAGAAAGCAAACCGAATGTGGTTTATTAGGAGTGTCAGCTTCGACCGCTGCTCTGCACGGCGATAACGGCGGCATTGGCCTGCACCGGGCGTCGTTTTGGCCGCGCAGAGATGAAATGCTCAGACTCATCCCGTCCGGAAGGCGGCGGACAAAAGACCAGTGCGGGGAGGCCAGACGCAAGGGGCGCTCCGGAATCTCTGGCTGGTGCTGCCCTATCTACTCCGCTGATTGCTGCTGGTCCGGTTGCGGCCCGAGGCGCCTGCCATTGGACTGCACTCGTGGTATTTTCGTTTCGGCATTGCCCGCCCGGGCACGGTAAAGGAACAGAGCATGAGCCATGCGAAGTCACGTGAAGTCGTTCTCGCCATCAAGATCACGGAAGATCTGCTGAAGGGACTCGACGAGTTGCGCGATGCCTGGAAGCGTGATGCCGGCTCGATTCCGCGGGGCCTGTCCTGTTCGCAGTCCAAGGAGGGCCAGTTCGTTCTGGTGGCGGCCGAATCGGCCTTCATCACGATTCCGGGCGCCTGCGTGATCAAGGGCATCGGAGCGATCGAACTGATCGGTGCGGAGCCGGTCTTTGAAGCGGCGGCAAGTTCAAAGACGCTGGTGCTGAGGGACACGCCGGACGGCTGGAAGTTCTCCGTCAAGTTTGTTCCGCCGATAGTGCGCGAAAGAAACGCGAAGTAATTCGGCATCGAATTGAATTCACCGGACAGACCTGCCGCATCGAGCCCGGCTGAATCGCGCGCCCGATTCGCCTTGGCCATCCGCGCGAATGGCGTCATGAGGATGGGCAATTGCGGTTCCGCCAGCGTGGCGGAATTTGCGCCAGACTCCCGTCGCCCTACGCCGCGCCGGAATCGCTGTCCTTGCCGATATGCCGGCGCGCCCGCCGCAACAGCAACAGGCCGCCCAGCGCAAGCAACGGCACCGCGGCGCCGCTGACCAGATCGGGCGAAATCGGCACGCCGAGGTCCTTGAGCGCCTTGGCGCCGTAGCCCACCAGGCCGGTCAGGTAGTAGACGATCGCGGCCAGCGACAGCCCCTCGACAGTCTGCTGCAGCTTTAACTGCATCGCGGCGCGGCGCGCGGTGGCCGCCAGCAACTCCTGATTCTGCCGCTCGCGGACGATATCCACGCGGGTAGACAGCAGGCTGCTGGCCTGCGCCACGCGTTCCGACAGCTCGCCCAGACGCTGCGACACCGTGGCGCAGGTAGCCATTGCCGGACCCAGCCGACGCGTCATGAACTCGTCGAAGGTCTGCAAGCCGCGGATCCGCTGCTCGCGCAATTCGGCGATCCGGGTGATGACCAGCGCATGGTAGGCGCGGCTGGCGCCAAAGCGAAACTGGCTGGCGGCCAGCGCGCCTTCCACTTCTGCGGCCAGCGCGGTCAGTTGCTGCAGCAGCGACTCCTCGTCCTCGCTGGAGTTGCCGGCGATGCGCTCGATCAGCCCGACCAGCGTGCGCTCGATCCCGATCAGGCGCGGCCACAGCTCGCGCGCCAGAGGCAGCGCCAGCAGCGCCATCATCCGGTAGGCCTCGATCTCGAACAAGCGCTGCAGCATCCGCCCGGCAGAGCGCGCGCTCATGTCCCGGTCCTGGAGCAGGAAGCGTGCAAAGCCGTCGTCATGGATCACGAAATCGGTGAACGCCAGGCCGGCGCCGTCGCCGATGCGCGAACCCACCACCAGGTTCTGGCCGAAGTGCGCGGCGAGTTGCCCGGCCGAGGGCACTGCCGCGGCGCCGTCGGCCTGCACTTCCGCTGCCGCCAGTTCGGCGTGCGCGGCGAATACCGTCTGGCCGGGTACCGCGGCCAGCCAGCCCGGCGGCAGCAGCGCGGTCACCGGCTCGGCGAAGGGTTTGGGGCTCAGGCCTGCCGTGAAGAAGGTATAGCTCGAGAATTCGCCATGGCGCTCCCACTTCAGGCGTAGCGCGCCGAGCGTACCGGCCCAGTGGGTGGCGCCGGCGGGCGGCGCTTGCAGTCCCTGGCTGTGGCACAACACGGCGATGTGCGCCAGTTCCGCATCGAGCGACCCGACGTCAATGTGCACTGCCAGATAGGTGGCCCGGCTGGGCGCCAGGAGCGGCTCGGGTGTCCGCGCATGTACTTCGGCGGCGAGCGAAACACGGTCCGGATGGTCGGACGGCAACAGCATTGCCGGCAAGGAAAGGGAACTCAAGGGCGCCTCCCGAATTGCACGTATGGCCTGCCAGCGCATGCGCGGTAGAACTCAAAAAAACTCGCCGGGGTCATCGATCTCAAGCCCTCCAGACCTTCACGGCACGGGAGCGACGAATGGCGCGGTCTTGCGTTGCCAGCGGCAGGCCATGAGCGCGCGCGGTGGCGACGATGATGTGGTCAGCCGGGTCACCATCAAATCCGGCGGGCAGGCTGTCGAGCGCCAGAATCACCGCCGCATCCATCGGCAACGGGGTCACCGATTCCGCGGCTGCGGCGGTCGGGAGCCAGTGGCTCAGCGGGGCATCGATCTTCAGGCGCCCCTTGGCCACCAGCATCTGCGCCTCCCACAGGCTGATCGCGGATAGCCCGGGCGGCGTGCCCGCGCCGGCGAGCGCATCGAGGGCCTTGCGCTCCCTTGCCGGCAGTTCCGCCTGGCCGAGCAGCCACCAGAGCCAGACGTGGGTGTCTAGCAGCAGGGTCGGGTTCATCGCCTGCGGCTGGCCATGGCCTCGAAATCACTCCCATCAAGAACGGATTCTTCGGCGGACGCGGTCAACACGCCGCTGCCGCGCAGGCGCAACCACGCCGGCGTGCCACGCAATGCGGGCGTTGTCGGCACCAGCCGCGCGACAAGCTTGCCGCGGCGCAGCAGATCGACTGCCACGCCGGTCTTTTCAACCTGCCGGATCATGTCCAGACAATGCGCCTTGAACTCCGATACACTAACAGCATAAGTGGTCATCTGTTACCTCTACACGGTCATGTTGAACGATAGCACGACAAGCGCGATTGTTCCATATTCAGCTTTCTTGCCGATCTTCTCGCCCCGCCGAATCGCTCGTTGCGGCGAATCGAACACATGCGGACCAGGCCTGCATCGCGGGGATTGGACTGAAGCGCCGCGGCGGTGCTGCGCTACTTATAGTCTGTCGCCTCATAGTCATCATTGGGCAAGAATGCCGACTTGACCCATCGTGGTGGCGCCATGGCCCGAATTCCGAGCAGTTCCCTTCGTGCAACGCTCGCGCAGAACATCAAGGCATTCCGAGACGAAAGAAAACTTTCTCAGGAGCAACTTGCCGAGCTTTGCGGCTTGCATCGCACCTATATTGGCTCTGTCGAAAGACAGGAACGAAACGCAACGCTGAGTACATTGGAAGTCCTTTCAGGCGCCTTGGGGATTAGCGTCCAGGAGCTTCTGGCCAAGAAGACGGGCAAAGGGCGGTTTCAAGCGGCGGTCAACGAGTTGGGCTCAAGCATCGAGAAGGAACTCCTCCAACCTCTCGATGGTCTGACGCCAGCGCAGCAACAATGGATCAGGGCGGCAATTCTTGCATTCGGGATGCCTCGCGTATTCTGGCGGGCTCCGGATTCAGACATGGTCACACAAACGGTTCTCGAAAATCTTGGTGACCGGTTGCTCAGCCACCATGCCAACAGCCGACAGTCGCTCAGCAAGGACCGCTTTGAATTTGCCCTCGAGGCGGCGCTCAACGCATCCAACATGCCTGCCGAGCTTGTCAAGAGCCGCACCAATCGTGGCCATGACATCACGATCCGGAGCATCCCGGTTAGCCTGAAGACCGAGGCTGCGAAGAACATCAAGGAGAGCACCATCCATGTGAGCAAATGGATGGAACTTGGCAAAGGCGAATGGGTGCTTTCCCGTCTCAGGGACAGCTTCCTGGAGCACCTGCGAAGCTATGAACGCATCTTCACTCTGCGCTGCCTTGACACGAGTCCATCCAGGATCCGATATGAACTCGTCGAGATTCCAAAATCACTGCTGCTCGAAGCCAAAAATTGCGTACTGGCAGCGTGCAAGGACAGCGAGCAAAGGCCGAAACCCGGATACGGCTACGTAAAGGACATAGCGGGGGATCTCAAGTTTTCCTTGTATTTCGACGGCGGCACGGAGAGAAAACTCCAGATAAAGCACTTGCGCAAAGACCTTTGCAAGGTTCACGCCACGTGGATTTTCGGATCAGCGGCCCTTGAGTAGCCGTTCGAGCGCCAACTCCGCGTAATCGGGCTTGAGTTCGATCCCGATACAGTTTCGACCGAGCTCGTTGCAAACAACTCCCGTGGTACCCGAACCGAAGAACGGGTCCAGCACCCGGTCGCCAATGCGTGAGCCGGCAGCGACGCAAAGCTGAACAAGAGCGCGCGGGTATACCGCAAAGTGGCTTCCCGGGTAAGGTTCGGTGTTGATGTTCCAGACAGTCCGACGATTCTTGGCCTTCTGCCTGGGGTCCTGCGCTGCCTCCATGATGGCCTCCGAGTCGTAGAAATACCTTTCGGATTTGGAGAATAGAAATATGTACTCGTGTGAGCGAGTTGGACGGTCCTTTACGCTTTCGGGCTGACAATTGGGCTTGTTCCAGATGATGTCCGTTCGCAGGTACCAGCCATCCGCTTGCAGGGCAAAGGCAAGTTTCCACGGCACACCGATTAGGTCCTTGGACTTCAATCCGTCAGGTGTAGCCGGGCGGTAGTCCATTGCCCGCCCCTTGTTTTTTTCGTCGACGTCGCGCCAGGTACGACCGCCTGATGTATAGCTATCCCCGATGTTCAGCCACAAGGTACCATTCTCGGCGAGTGTGCGACGCGCCTCGTGGAACAGCCTGACCAAGTCGTCGATGTAAGCATCCACCGAGGCCTCGGCGCCAATCTGGCCACCCATTCCATAGTCGCGCAAGCCCCAGTAAGGCGGGGATGTCACCACGCACTGGAAATGACCGGCCGGAAAATCATGCAGCACGCGCCGCGCATCACCGACGATGATCTCGCAACGGTTCCGCGGATGTTCAACGAGTTGTTCCGCGTAGCTTCTCGCCTCTTCGTGGAAGAGATCACGCTCCCTTCCGACAGGCGCCGAGGATTGACCACCGCCAGCAGTGACAATCCCATGCTCTTGATGGGTTTCAGGCATTGCAGGGCGAAATCACTGTCGATTGCATGCTACTTATAGTATTCAACATTGCGGGACGCGTCAAGGAACAGTTCCTGCGACGGGACAAGTGCCCTGACCGGCCCCCTCCCCCATCTTCTCGCCCTGGCGAACCACTCGTTCCTGCGACCATTCGGGATTGAACCGCAGCGTGTCCTTCGGAAACAGCAACACCACGGTCGAGCCGAGCAGGAAGCGCCCCATCTCCTCACCCTGCCGCAAACGCAGTTGCCGATCCTCATAGCGCCACTCGCGCAGCCGGCCGGGGCGCGGCGGATTCACGACGCCGTGCCAGGCGGTGGCCATGCTGCCGACGATGGTGGCGCCGACCAGGGCCAGCACGAAGGGGCCGCGCGCCGACTCGAAGACGCAGACCACGCGCTCGTTGCGCGCAAACAGGCCGGGCACCCCGCGCGCCGTGACGGGATTGACCGAGAACAGTTCGCCGGGTACATGGATCATGCGCAGCAGGCGGCCGTCGCAGGGCATGTGGATGCGGTGGTAATCCTTTGGGCTCAGGTACAGCGTGGCGAAGCTGCCATCCTGGAATTGCGCCGCCAGCGCGCGGTCACCGCCGACCAGCGCCGCCGTCGAATAACGATGGCCCTTGGCCTGAAAGATCTGGTCGCGCTCGATGACGCCGAACTGGCTGATCGCGCCATCCACGGGGCAGACGAACTCGGCCGGCGCCAGAGGTCGCACATCGGGCTTCAGCGGCCGCGTGAAGAACTCGTTGAAACTGGCATAGCTGCCGATGTCGGGGTTGGCCGCCTCGGCCATGTTGACGCCATAACGCCCGACAAACCAGTGGATCACGCGGGTGGTGATGCCGCCCAGGCGGGCCGTGGCGAATGTGCCGGCAAAGGCCGTCAGCGCGTGCTTGGGCAACAGATACTGGGGAAGTACGGCAAGCCGGTCGGACACGACATCTGGCACCGAAATCGGAAGGGGGGATTATACCGGGGCAGTCCTTTTCAGCAGCAGGGTCAGCACCGGCGGCGTGATCAGCGTGGTCAGGATCACCATCATCACGATCACCGAAAACATCGCCTCGTTCATCACGCCGAGCTGCTTGCCGACCATCGCGAAGATCAGGCCGACCTCGCCGCGCGGCACCATGCCCCAGCCCACCAGCCATTTGCCGGAGGATCCGGCGGCCAGGCCGGCGACCAGCTTGCCGGCGATGGCTGCGGCGGTGACGCCCAGCCCGACGACGAGTATTTTCGGGTCGGCCAGGGTATTCAAATCCACCTGCATGCCGGTCAGGACGAAAAAGACCGGGACGAAGAAATAGCCGATGGGTTCGATCAGGTGTTCGTGCTGATGGCCGCCGTGCTTAAGCAGGATCGGGCGCAGGCGCTCGGCCAGGCCCTGTTCGCCGGCCGGCAGCAACGGCTCGATCTCGCGCACGATGGCCGGGCGATCGAAATCACGCAGGAACACCGGCTCGAACAGCAGGCCGGCGGCAAAGGCGCCGATGATCGGCGCCAGGCCCATGGAATGCGCCAGCCAGGCGAGGAACAAGCCGGTGGCCAACACCTGGGCGAACAGCATCGACGGCCCGGCATCGAGTTGCGCCAGCCAGCGGCTGGAATGCGGCGCGATCAGGCGCCCGATCCAGATGGAGCCGGCGAGAAAAATCACCGCCTGCGCAATGATGCCGCCGACCTGGCCGACACTCACCGAGCCGGCCTGCACCAGGCTCGACACCACGGCGAGGATCACCAGCCCCAGCACATCGTCGATCACCGCCGCGCCGAGCACGATGCGCGCCGCCGGCGTATCGAGCTTGCCCAGGTCGCGGAAGACGCGGCCGGTGATGCCGACCGAGGTGGCCGAAAGCGTCGCGCCAAGGAAGAGATAGGCATGGCCGGAAAGCCCCGGCAACAGCCACGGTCCGACCACGTAGGCGCCCAGCACGAAGGGCACGACGATGCCCACCGAGCCCACGGCGAAGGCGCGCGGGCCGACCTTGATCAAGTCAGCGAGCCGGGTCTCCAGGCCGATTTGCAGCAGCAGGATGATCACGCCGAGTTCGGCGATAAAGGCGACGGTCGGATCGTGTGCGATCGCGTCGAAGATACCCAGGCCCAGCAGGCTCAGATTGCCCAGCACCACGCCCAGCAACAATTCGCCCAGCACCGCCGGGAAGCCGATCCGCTGCGCGAGCGGCGCAAACAGCCGTGCGCTCATCAGGATCAGCGCCAGCCACAGCAGGTTCGCGCCCACCACCTCGGAACCGGCCGCCCACGCCGGGACGGCGATCAGCAAAAGAAAAAAGGCCCCCGCGGCATGCGGGGGCCTGTGCCAGCGCCGTGGCGGGGGAGATTTCACCGGCCTTGCGCCGAGAGTGCGGCGATGCGCTCTTCCATGCTCGGGTGGCTGGAAAACAGTGCCATGAAGCCGGGGCCGCCGGCGATGCCGGAACTCGCCAGGCTCTTCGGCAGCGGCTCGACCGCCATGCCGCCCAGACGCTGCAGCGCGGCGATCATCGGTCGCGGCGAGCCCATCAGGCCGGCGGCGCCGGCGTCGGCGCGGAACTCCCGCTGGCGCGAGAACCAGGCGACGACGATGCTGGCGAGCACGCCGAACAGGATGTCGCAGACCACCACGGTAATCGTGTAGCCGATGCCGGGGCCCGAGGACTGACTGTCGCCGCGGCGCAGGAAACTGTCGACCAGGTAGCCGACGATGCGCGACAGGAAGACGACGAAGGTATTGACCACGCCCTGAATGAGGGTCAGCGTCACCATGTCGCCGTTGGCTACGTGGCTGACCTCATGCGCCAACACCGCCTGGACCTCCTCCTTGCTCATGTTCTGCAACAGGCCGGTGGAAACGGCAACCAGCGAATTGTTCCGGCTCGGCCCGGTGGCAAAGGCATTCGGCTCGCCCTCGTAGATGGCCACTTCGGGCATCGCGATGCCGGCCTTCTCCGCCTGCTTGCGCACGGTCTCGACCAGCCAGAATTCGGTCGAGGTCTCCGGGCTGTCGATGATGCGGGCACCGGTCGACCACTTCGCCATCATCTTCGACATCATCAGCGAGATGAAAGCACCACCAAAACCCATGATCCCGGCGAACGCGAGCAACATGCCGAGGTTGAGGCCGTTGGCGGTCAGGTAGCGGTTCACCCCCAGCACGCTGGCGGCGATGGACAACACCAGCATCACGGCAAGGTTGGTGACAAGAAACAGTGCGATGCGCTTCATTGCTGCGTCTCCGTGGAAATCTGTGGGCGGTAGCGCGAGTCTCGCGCGTGCGCCAGCATAGATGCGGCAATTCCAGGAAAGTTCAAGAGTCGGCGGCTACTGGTATCTTGGGGTGCCGACAGGAGCCGGCGCAGCGGGCGCGGCAGAAGTCATGCCTCCGGCGGAGCCTGGGGCGGTATCCCTTGCGGACGGCGCCGGCGCCACGGCCGCAGGAGCCATTTGCCGGACCTGAACCGCCGGCGCGTCGTCCTTGTGCTTTTCGTGCGGGTGCCAGCCAAGCACCCCGAGCAATGCGAAGAAGCCGACGACATAGCCGACGGGAATGAACCAGCCGTGGCGCAACCACTGGCCGACCGACTTTGCCTCGGGAAACAGGTTGGCGACCGCGACTCCGGCCGAGGAACCGAACCACAGCATCGATCCACCGAAACCGACGGCATAGGCGAGGAAGCCCCAGTCGTAGCCACCCTGCTTCAGCGCCAGCGCGGTCAGCGGAATGTTGTCGAAAACGGCCGAGATGAAGCCCAGCGCCAGCGCCGAAGGCCAGGAAGCGGGCGGCAGCGACTCCACCGGCATCATCGAAGCGCAGGTGACCAGCGACAACAGAAACACCGAGCCCTTGAAAGCGCCCGGGATGAGGCTCCATTCCGGCTTGCGCAGCGGCACCGCCACCAGCAGGGCGACCCAGATCGCGGCGCCAAGGAACGGGAAATGCTCGGCGGCAGAAGCGAACTGCAGATTTACCGTGACATTGGTGATGATGGCGCAGACGAGGATGAAGACCACGATGCCAACCCGCGCCCAGTCGATGTGGTGCGCGGCCTGGAAATCGCGGCTGATCGCCATGTGCTTGTGCTGCAGCAACGCCGCGGGAATGCCGAACACCACCAAAGCGATGCCCGCGGCGACATAGGCCTCGACCACATCGAGCGGACTGACGCCGTCCAGCCACATCATGGTCGTCGTCGTGTCGCCGACCACCGAACCGGCACCGCCGCCATTCGACGCGGCGACGATGGCGGCGAGGTAGCCGATATGCACCTTGCGCTTGAACACGCTCGCCGCGACCGTGGCGCCGATCAGCGCCGCGGCGATGTTGTCGAGGAAGCCGGACAACACGAAGATGATGACCAGCAGCATGAAGGGCCCGAGCCAGCCCTCGGGCAGCAGCTTGGGCAACACCTCGGGTACCCCACTGTCCTCGAAGTGCCGCGCCAGCAGGGCGAAGCCGACCAGCAGGCCGAGCAGGTTGGCCAGCAGCACCCATTCGTGCGCCATGTGCACGCCGAAACCGGCAATGCCGGCGCCGGTCTTGAAACCTGTGAACATGACTTTGTAGCTAGTGATCGTCACCAACCCGGCGAGTGCCACCTGCAGCACGTAGTGATGGAACAGCGCGACACCGAGCAGCGTGGCGCCGAAAAGGATGAAGTCGACGGGAATGCCGAACAGCGTCGGCGAGGTGACGACCGCCGCCGCACCGGCGGCCAGCGCCAGCGTCGGTGTCAGCAGCAGTGCCGCAAGCACCGGCAAAGGTCCGGCAACAATGCGGGACGCCATGGTTCGAAGCGAAGATGCCATCTGCGACTCCTGTCGTTTTTGTCGGCGGATTGTAGCAGCAGCCTGTCGGCCCTGAATAACCGCGCCAGAGCAACGGACTGAACGGCTTTCGCGCCGAATGCGCTACACTTTGGCCATTCCCAGAAAGCGAAAGACCAGTCATGAAAATACTGCTTCCGGTGGACGGTTCCGAACACTCCGAGCGCGTCGCCCGGCATGCCATCCTGCTGGCAAGAAACTGCATCGTTTGCGAGATACTGCTGCTGAACGTGCAGCCCCCGGTCGATGCGCCGGAAGTGCGTGGTCACATGCCCTTGAGCGAGATCGAGGCCATGCAGCAGACCCGCGGCGGAGATGCCATGGCATCGACGCGGGCGCTGCTGGATGCCGCCGGCGTCAAGTACGTACCCGAGGTGGCGCTCGGCCCCGTTGCCGAAACCATCGCCCACATCGCCAACGAGCGCCAGTGCGATGAAATCGTTATGGGTCTGCGTGGCGCCGGCAAGCTGGTTACCGTGTTCATGGGCTCCGTGGCCAGAGACGTGTTTGCTCTGGCGCACTGCCCGGTGACGGCAGTCAAGTAAGTACGCCCTTCGCCGCCGCACAGCCTGCGGCAAGCTGCTGCATGCCCTCGGCGGCGGGCGGCGACTCGAGTCCCGCCGCACGAAAGGCATGGCCCATCATCACCATGCCCGCGTGCGGCGCATCGATTCCGGCCGCGAAGTAGATCGACTCGAATACCGCATCGCCCCGCTCGGCGGTGACCAGGGCGGTGATTATCTGCTTTTCGTCCGAGTACGCCCGATGCCGGCGCAGGCTCTGCGTGCCGATCCCGCGCGCGTGGTGGAGGCTGGCGCTGACCACGCCCTGCTCGCGGCGCAGGATCTCGAGCACCTCGGCGCCGCGCCCGGCCGGCATCACGCAGGTGATGACGCGGTAGTCGCCGCGCTGCGCCGGCAGATGCAAGGACTCAGTCATGCCGGCCGAAGCGCGCCGCGATTTCGGGCGGCACGTAGGTCGCCATCTTTTCCAGCGACGACATGTAGATCATGCCCATGCCCGGCGTATCCAGCTTGGCGGCAACATACACGCGCTCGAAGATATGGTCGGCATGGTCGGACGGGGAAACGATGTAGATCACTTCCTTCTCGGCATTCACCGTGATGCCGAGGACGCCGAGGTGCTTCTGTCGCACCCCCGTGCCACGCGCATAGAAGATCGTCGCGCCCTGCGCGCCAGCCTCGGTCGCTGCATTCACCACGGTATCCGCCACGCCGCGCTGGACGATGCAGGTAATCAGCACCGCATCGGTCAGCACCACGATTTCGTCACGTTGTTTCATCACCCTACCCTTGTTCCCGCGCGGCAGTTTGCGCGCGGTTGCGTATCCACAAGCCCACCAGCAAGACCGAGACGATGGGACCGAACGAGGCCATGGCCAGGATGCCGAAGCCTTCCGCCGCGCCCACCGCCTGCCCCAGGCCGAGACCGAGGGCCAATACCAGAGGCACGGTCACGGGGCCGGTGGTGACCCCGGCGCTGTCCCACGCCAGCGCGACATACTCTTCACTCGACCAGAGTGTCCCCGCCAGCGCCACCGTGTAGCCGCCCAGCAACAGCGGCAGGATCGGCCACTGGAAGACGATCTTCGCCACTCCCAGCGCGATGCCCAGCGCCACGCCCACGGCCACCGCCTGGATCAGCAGCCGCCTGGGAAAAGCGCCATCGGTGAGGTTCTCCACCGTCACGCCCATCGCGTTCAGCGCCGGCTCCGCCACCGTGGCGCCGTAGCCGAGGGTGGCGGCAAAGACCAGGGTCAGGCCGATGCCGAGCGGATACGGGTAGAGCGCCGCGCCGCCCGCCGCCGCGCTGAAGGCCGCCGGCACCGTTGCCCCGGCCTGGTTGCCGAGCGGGATCAGGCCAACCGTCAGGCCAAGATTGAACAAGGCCATGCCCAGCACCGCGACGACGACGCCATAGGCGATGATGTTGCGCTGCTTGACCGCCTCGCCGACCAGAAAGCGCTGCACCAGCCAGAGCAGCAGCACCAGCGGACCGATCGCGCGCAGCGCCGCGATCAGCTCCGCGGCGGGCGTCCGATCCCACCAGCCCGCCGTATCGCCAGGGCCGACCGGTGGCGGCAACAGTGCCGGATCGGGCACCTCGGCGAGCAGGCCGATGCCGACCAGGATCACGGCAAACGCCGGAAACAGCGAAGCCAAGGTCACGATGCCGAATCCCGCCAGCGGGTTGTCTCCCTCGCCGGCGGCGGCGGCGACGCCGATACCCAGCGCCAGCACCAGCGGCACGGTCACCGGCCCGGTGGTGATGGCGCCGCAATCCCAGGCCAGGCCGATGATCGGCGCCAGGCGCGGATCGAGGCCGGCCCAGGCGCTGAGGGCGAGGCACGGCAGCAGGGTCGCGATGACCAGGGTCTTCATGCGCCAGCCAAAGAAATAGCGCAGCATGCCTAGCACCACGGCAAGGCCAACGCCAAGGGCGACCGCCAGCACCAGCCGGTCGGGGTAGCGCGTCAGCAACAGGTGCAGCCAGGGCGCGCGCAGCGGATCGACGCCGCTGCCGGCGGCGCGCAGCGCGCCGATGGCCGGCTCGGCAAAGGTCGCGATGCCGCCCAGCAGGAAGGCGAAGCCAAGCACCATGGCGGGTGTCGCGCGGTTGGGCAGGTTGAAACCGATGCTTTCCGAAAAGGGCATCAGGCCGTACTTGACGCCCTCCATGAACAGCATCAGGCCCAGCATCACCGCCACCATGCCCAGCGCGATCAACTCGCCTTCCTGCACGTCGGCCCGCAGCGCGGCGATCTGGAACACCGCGAGGAACAGCGCCAGCGGCACCACGGCGCGCAACTGTTCCATGAATCGCACGCTGACATAGGGCGTCAACAGCCGGTGCAGATCGATCAGGCGCAGTTGACGCACCAGCGGCCTGCGCCCCTCCCCGGTATGTACGTCCGCAAAGCGCACGCGCCGTTGCTTGACGCGCACGGCGCTGAGAAACTCGCCGTAGCGCAGGCGGCGTCTAGCACTGGTATCGGTCATGGATTAAGCCGGGGCAACTGGATTTCGTTGCCGTATTTTAGCCGGCACGCGATGACTGCCGCGACCTGGGCCGATCGAAGCCGCCCTGCACGCGGCGCCGCGACGCGATCACGCTTGCTTGTCGGATCCCGTCGTGCCGCCGGACGTCAGCAAAGTCTTCAGCCCGACGTAGGGCCTCGGCTGCTCCGGCGCGACCTCGACGCTCGGGTCCAGCCGTTTCAGTTCTGCCTCCAGGACGTCGATGCGCTGCGCCAGGGCGGATTTCTCGGCCTCGAGCGCGGCCACCTGGCGCCGCAAGCGCGCAGTCCCCCACTGGCCCTTGATCACCGCCGGCGACGACACCAGCCCGGCGATGATCGCGCCCAGGCCAATCGCCAGCAGCAGAACCATCGCCAGCGAACCGTCGAAGCTCCAGAACATAAAGCTGACCGTCACCGGCACATTGTTCTGCAAGGCAAAGGCCACCGCGGCGATGGCGAACGCGATGCCGAAGATCAGCAGCAGTTGCATGGTCCCTCCGGGGTTTGGATCGGCAGAATGCCAAACGCGCAGTATACAGAGGCGGCGATGCCCAGCCGATTCGAGCGGCGCAAGTCAGGGTCTGAAAGAAATTGTCGGCGCCCCAAGAGCAGCGTCATTCCCGCGAAAGCGGGAATCCAGAAAGTGCGACTGAAAATCTCCTGGATTCCGGCATTCGCCGGAATGACGGATTCGTCATTGCGCAACTCCGACAGCGACGCGGCAGGCTATGATCTTCCCGTGCACTCGAACCTGCTGTCGATCCTGTTGCTGCTGTCGGCTGCCGTCGGTGCGGTGGCTCTGGTTCGCCGCTTCCGGCTGCCGAGCATGCTCGCCTACCTGACGATCGGCATGGCGTTGGGGCCGCACGGACTGGCGCTGCTGAGCGGCAACGCCGAGGTGAATAGCTTCGCCGAATTCGGCGTGGTCTTCCTGATGTTCAGCATCGGCCTCGAATTCAGCCTGAAGCGCCTGCTGGCGATGCGCACCGTGGTGTTCGGCTTCGGCTCGGCGCAGATGACGCTGACCGCGCTCGGCACCGGCCTGGTCACGGTCCTGGCCTACGGCCAGGACTGGCGCAGCGGCATCGCGGTGGGGCTTGCGGTGGCGATGTCCTCGACGGCGATCGTCGCCCGGATGCTCTCCGACCGCTTCGAACTGCATTCGCGCTCGGGGCGCCAGACCATGGGCGTGCTGCTGTTTCAGGACCTCGCCGTGGTCCCCTGCCTGATCCTGCTGCCGGCGCTGGCGGCTTCCCCCGATGAACTGCTGCGCTCGCTGGCAATCGCGGCGGCGCAGGCGGTCGCGGCGCTGGCGCTGCTGGTGTGGCTGGGGAAGCAATTGCTCGTGCGGATATTCGATGCAGTGGCAAAGGTCCGCTCGAACGAACTGCTGGTGCTGACCACGTTGTGGATCGTGGTCGGCCTGTCCTTCCTCACCGCGCAAAGCGGCTTGTCGCTGGCGCTGGGGGCCTTCGTCGGCGGCATGCTGATTTCGGAAACGGTCTACCGCCATCATGTCGAAGCCGACATCCGGCCGTTTCGCGACATCCTGCTCGGCCTGTTCTTCGTCACCATCGGCATGATGCTGGACCTCCAGTATGTCCTGGCCAACGCCCACAGGCTGGTGCTCGCCGTGGCCCTGCTGATCGGCGGCAAGGCCGTGGTGATGCTGCTGATCACGCGGGTGGCGAAAACGCCGCTGGTCGCCAGCCTGCGCAGCGCCGCGCAACTGGCGCAGGCCGGCGAATTCGGCCTGGTGCTGATCGAGCTTGCGCACCAACTGCAACTGGTCAGCGTCAGCGTGTTCCAGATCACGCTTGCGGCGATGCTGCTGTCGATGTTCATCGCGCCCTTCTTGATCGAGCGCGCGGCGCGGCTTTCCGGTGACCTGGGGCGCGGCGACTGGGCGCACAAGGCGACGGTGATCCACAACATCGCCGTGCGCAGCCTCGATCTCGGCGGCCACGTGGTGATCTGCGGCTATGGCCGCACCGGCGCGCGCATCGCCGAATTCCTCGGCATCGAAGGCATCCCCTTCATTGCCCTCGACATCGACCCGCAACGCATCGCGGAGGCGCGCGCGCAAGGCATCAACGTGGTTTTCGGCAATGCCGACCGCCCGGAGGTGTTGCAGGCGGCGGGCATCGGCCGCGCAAGCGCCGTGGTCGTGGCCTATCCCGATGCCCATTCAGCCGAGCGCGTGCTGCGCATCGTGCGCCGCGCCCGGCCGAAAATTCCGATCGTGGTGCGCACGGCAGACGACAAGGATGTCGCCCGGCTGAAGTCCGCCGGCGCGACCGAGGTGATCCCCGACGTTCTGGAAAGCGGCCTGCTGATCGCCGCCGAGACGCTGGTGCAGGCCGGCATCCCGATGGAGCGGGCTATCGTCCATGTGCGCGCGGCGCGCGCCGAGCGCTATGTCTCGCTGCACGACTTCTACGCATCGACGAAGAAGTAGAAGCCCTGCACGCCGACATTCCAGGTTCACCCCGGCGGGCGATCAAGCTCCTGGTCGACCATCGAAACGGGGTCTTCAAGGGGTTCCAGGTGGGTCGTGACATGCGCATGGGGCAAGGCGCGACGGATATCCGCCTCGATGCGCTCCGCCCAGTCGTGCCCCTGCTGCACGCTCCAGTGTCCCGGCACCAGGACATGCAGGATCACGAAAGCGCGGCTGCCCGCCTGGCGCGTGCGCAGCGCATGAAAATCCAGTCCCTGCTGGCGATAGCCCGCCAGCAGGGCCTCCACCTGCTCAAGCTGTGCAGCGGGCAATGACACATCCATCAGGCCGGCGGCCGAGCGCTGCATGAGCCGCCACCCGGTCCAGACGATGTTTGCCGCGACCAGCAGGGCGATCGCCGGATCGAGCCAGAGCCAGCCGCTCAGCCAGACCAGGCCGACGCCGGCGATCACCCCGATCGAAGTCCTACATCGGTCATCAGGTGCTGCGCGTCGGCTTCCAGCGTGATCGAATTGTGCGTGCGTCCCACTTCCATCAAGATGCGGGCCGTGGCGAAATTGATGACCGAAGCCACCAACGAGACCAGCAGGCCGGCCCCCACCGCTTCCAGCGGCTGCGGATCCATCAGGCGGTCGATTGATGTATAGCCGATGCTGACGGCGGCCAGCAGGATCAGGAAGCCCTCGAAGGCGCTGGAGAAATATTCCGCCTTGCCATGTCCGTGAGCGTGATCGTGGTCCGCGGGCAACGCGGCCAGTGTCAGC
This sequence comes from Sulfuritalea sp., assembly GCA_016712985.1. Taxonomy (GTDB): domain Bacteria; phylum Pseudomonadota; class Gammaproteobacteria; order Burkholderiales; family Rhodocyclaceae; genus Sulfuritalea. Next base: position 213,817 of record JADJQA010000002.1, read on the forward strand.
ATCCACAGCGCCATCAATGCTCCGGCGAGATTCACGAAGGACTCGATGGCGTCGGACAACAGCCCGACCGAACCGGTCAGCCACCACGCCACGCCCTTGAGCAGGATCGTGGCAATCGCCGCCGCGATGGAGAGCCAGGCGTAGCGGGTGAGCGAGGAGGCTGGCATCGTCGCAGTGGCCGGAAATTTCAAGTGAGATGATATGCCGTGATCGGCGCGCCGGGGATTCGCACTTCGCCGGGATGAGCGCCGATAGCATACGGGATAAGAAGGAAGGCCGCGGTCATTACGAGCAGCAAGGTCGAGAACACCACGGCAAGCAGGTTGGCGAAGAACGGGGCAGATGAGTGAAGCATAGAGTTTTCCTTCAGTTGGGTGGATGTGATGCAAGCTGCACCAGAACGCTTAAGGCAGGCTTAACGGAACGCCGGTTTCCGTCATCCCCGCGAAAGCGGGGATCCAGCGGTGTTCGGGGACAAGGACACTGGGTTCCCGCTTTCGCGGGGATGACAATCCTGGACTTGTCCGGTACCTGGTTATCGACCATCGGGCGCCGATGAAATCAATCAGCCCTTAAGCGCCGTTTAAGCCGCGCCCTCCATGATTCGCCTCACTCAACGCTCATGGAGTTTCCCATGCGACATAGTCTGATCATTACCGCGGCGCTGTTTGCCACCGGCGCCCAGGCCGAGGTTCCGCGCGACTTTCTCGCGCGTTTCGAAAAAGAGGCCGGTACGGCGGCGTCCGCCGAGCGCGGTGCTCGTTTCTTCACGGCCAAACAGGGCGGCGAGTGGAGCTGCGCCTCCTGCCACACCGAACGGCCGACACTAGCCGGCCGTCACGCCAGGACCGACAAGGCCATCGCGCCGCTGGCGCCGGCCGCGAATGCCGAACGCTTCACCGATGCCGCCAAGGTGGACAAGTGGTTCCGCCGCAACTGCAACGACACCCTCAACCGCCTCTGCAGCGCCCAGGAAAAAGCCGACGTAATGGCCTGGCTGCTGAGCCTGAAATAGCCTGGAGATCATCGATGAAGAAGCTGATCGCCCTTCCCGCCCTGCTGGCCGTCCTTGCCCTGCCGGCGCACGCCGACAACTACAGCGTGCCGAAGCATGCCGCGTTCCAGGAGGAATGCACCTCCTGCCACATGGCCTATCCGCCGCAAATGCTCGATGCCGATTCCTGGCGTGCCGTAATGAACGGCCTGTCGAAACATTTCGGCTCCGACGCCAGCATCGATCAAAAACGCCGTGCCGCCATCGCCGACTTTCTGGTCGCCCATGCCGGCGGCCGCAAGACGGGAGGGACGCGCGATGCGAATGGCAAGCCGCTGCTGCGCATCAGCGAAACCGCGCGCTTCGAGAAGAAGCATCGCGAGATCGCCGCCGCGACCTGGCAGCGCGCCTCGATCAAGAGCCCGGCCAACTGCACCGCCTGCCATGCGCAGGCCGCGGCCGGCGACTACAACGAACGCTCCATTCGCATTCCAAAGTGAGGATCACCATGACTGCCGACACCCAACCCATCCGCGTCTGGGATCTGCCGACGCGGAGTCTTCCACTGGTCGCTGGTCGCAAGTTTCGCCATCGCCTTCGTCACCGCCGAATCAGAAAAGTGGCGCGACATCCATGTCATCGCCGGCTATACCCTCGCCGGGTTGATCGCCTTCCGCCTGCTGTGGGGCTTCGTCGGCGGCGGCTATTCGCGCTTTGCCGAGTTCCTGCCGACCCCAAGGAAGCTGGTCGACTACCTCAAATCCCTGATCAGCGGCAAGCCGCAGCACCATGTCGGCCACAATCCCGCCGGGGCCGTGGCGATCTTTCTGTTGCTCGGCTTCGGCATCGTCGCCGCCGCCAGCGGCTGGGCCATCTACGAGGACATCGGCGGGCACCTGATGGAAGAACTGCACGAAGGCGCCTCCAATGGCATGATGGCGCTGGTTGTGCTCCACATTGCCGGCGTCATTGTCAGCAGTTGGCTGCATCACCAGAATCTTGTACTGGCGATGATCACCGGCTGGAAAACGAGGCGTAGCTGAGTTTCAGTGCAGGCTAACGTCGGCCTTATCGACGTTAAGCGCAGCGGCCGTAACTAAGAAGATCCGCAGCGGGAATTCGGCTGAGCTGGGTGAGCGGGGCCGACCAAGAATCCTCACTAGTCTCACGACACGACCAATTGCGAAACAACATTCAGCATCGGGTCATTCCGGCGAAGGCCGATCCAGGATTTCGGAGCGCATCACGGCGCTTCCGGCACGGCCTTCGCCGGTATGACGTTTCGAAAGTAAGGGGTCTTCGTACTAGGCAGCGGGACCGGCGTCAATCGTCGTGTTTCTTGCGGTCCTTGCCGCGCGATTCGCCGCCCGCCGCCTTGCCCCCGCCGGGACTGCGGATGTCGTGTTCGTCGGCGTTGCGATGGCATTCGACGCAGTTGTCGAAGTCGCGAATGCCTTCCTCGATGTGCTTGCGCCGAATGCCCGCCAGCGAATGCTCGTGGCAACCATAGCAGGTGTAGCGGCTGTAGTCGTTGCCCGTATGGCAGGTGATGCAGCGAGTGTTGTGGTCGCGATCGAGCTCGAAATGCGTGCTGTGGTCGAAGGTCGCCGGCAGCCACTTGTCCTGAGTGTGGCATTGCGAGCAATTGCCGCTGATCTGCTGGTGCAGCGTATCGGTGGGCGCCTTGTGGCAGTCCTGGCACTTGCCGCGCGCATCCTTCTGCAGCAGTGCATGGTCGAAGCGCCCCTGCTGGTAATAGCGTTTGACCCCCGCATGGTCGCTGTGGCAGGCCACGCAATCCTGACTGGTCAGCTTCTGGTGGAAGGGGGTCGACGTGAGCGGCTTGGCCACCGGCTGGCCAGTCGTGGTCAGGCGGCCGACATCGGCCGGTTTGTGGCAGGTAACGCATCGCGCCGAGTCCGCACCGGTGAACGCGGTGTGACAGGCAAAACAGTTCGCCTCCAGCGTGCTGTGCCCGGGAATCAGCTTGCCCGGCCCGACCATCAGGTGGGGATAAACAAAAGACAGGATCGCCAGCGCGGCAAGGTTGGCGAAGAGCACGAACTTCAGGAGGCGGCTCATGACCAGCCCCAGAACAGGAAGACGCTGAAGATGTGCCCCAGCGCCAGCACGGCAAAGACGATGAAGATCGGGATATGGACCTTGCGCCACTTGGCCATGGTGTCGAAGGTGACGGCGTCCCAGAACACCGCCTGCTCGACTTCCGGTTTCGACAGCCCGCGCAGCTGGAAGCCATCGCGCTTGCCCTGCACATAGAGGCGCGAACGATTCAGCAGCAGCTTGCCGACCATGCCGCTGATCACGTTCACCCCCATGGCCAACGTCGCAAGCCAGGGCAGGATGGCATTGAAGTGGATGCCGGCATGGATCAGCACCATCAGCGAACCCAGCCAGGCGCTGAATTCGTGCAGGTTCAGCAGGGTCTTGGGGTTCCCCGTCGTGATCATCTTGCGTTTTCGCAGCGAATACACCAGCGAGCCGATGATCAGCAGCGTGCCGGGAATGCCGAGATAGCGCCCGACCCAGACGAGGTTCATGCGATGCAGCAGGTAGTCACCGGCGAGGTGGCTGCGGCCAGCAGCCCGGCGAGCAGCGTGAAGGGCAGTACATGCCGGTGCCAGAGCGAGAGCGCCATTTAGGCCTCCAGGGTGACGTTGGACTTCGGCGTACAGACGCAGAGCAGGCAACTGCCGGGCTCGGGATCGAAATCCGGCGCCTGGCTATAGGCGACCTCGCCGGCCTCGATGGTCGTCTGGCAACTGCCGCAACCGCCGGCGCGGCAGCCGGAATCGACCGTGATGCCATTGGCCTCGGCGAATTCGAGCAGGCTGCCCGAGGCGGGTCGCCAGCTCAACGCTTTGCCCGACTTGGCGAAGTTCACCAGGATCCCGGCCTCGTCCGCCACCCCCGTTACAGCAGCCGCGCTGCGGCGCTTTACCGAGGCCGGGCCGAAGGCCTCGAAATGGATGCGTGCGTCCGGCACACCCCAGTCTTCGAGTGCCGGGACCAGGCTCTCCATCATCGGGTTGGGGCCGCAAATGTAGAACTGGTAGGTCTTGAGCGGCAATTGCATGCGCAACACATTGAGATCGACGCGACTCTGATGCTGGTAGTCGCGCACGGCGACGTCCTCGGTCAGAGGATTGCTGAAGCATACCCGCAGATTGAAATTCGGATGGGCCGCCGCGAGGTCCTCAAGTGCCGGCTTCATGATCATTTCGCGGCTGTTGCGCACACCATAGAACAGCCAGACTTCGCGCCCGGGTTGTTCGGCCAGGCACCAGTTCGCCATGCTCAGCATTGGCGTAATGCCGATGCCACCACCGATCAGCACCACCGGCGCATCGCTGCGATCAATACGGAAATGCCCGCTCGGCGCACGAAGCGCCAGGCGGCTGCCGACTTCGACATGATCGTGCAGGAAGCCCGATGCCCGGCCCGGAGGAAGCCCGCTGCCAGCAGGCGCCAGCACCCGCTTGACCGAGATGCGGTAGCCCTCGGCTCGCGGTGCATCGGACAGCGAATAGCAGCGAATGATCTGCTCGGTGCTGCCGTTCGCCGTGGGCACATCGAAACGAAAGGTCAGGAATTGCCCCGGCAGGAAACCCGGCAAGGCTTGCCCGTCTTCGGGCACGAGGTGGAAGGAGCAGACCGACTGCAAGATATCCTCGAAAACCTTGCGCTCCACCCGGAAGGATCGGAAACCCTGCCAGGCAGGTGCCGCCGGCTCATCGCCCTCGGGTACCAGCCGAGGCGGCGGCAGCTTCAGCTCCTCGTCACGCCCCCGCAGCGCCTGGTAATCCCGCCAATGGCGCCAGAAGACGATACCCAGATACAGGCCCACCTGCACGGCAAGGCCCAGGACGATCAATGACAGCAGCGAAAGCGAGTTCATGTTTCCCGTGGAACCGTCAGACATACCGAGCCAGAAGCCACGCTCTCGTTTGCAAAAGGCGCAGCCGGATGGATAAGGATTCTTCATCCGCATGATTGGCAACAAGACTACGCCCTCACGCTTAAGCAATTCTTAACCTTGGTCACTGTATGCTCATTCCCGTTCAAGAAGCACTTTACTTTCCCATGCCGCCTCGCCCCCGGTCCATCGGCTTCGGGCGCCACGCACAATTGGAATCCTGCCGATGAGAATCCTGCTGGTTGAAGATGACGCTCTGCTCGGCGACGCGCTGCAGGTCGGCCTGCGTCAGGCCGACCATGTCGTCGATTGGGTCAGGGACGGCATCAGCGCCGAGACCGCCTTGATGACCGGGGATTACGCCGCCGTGGTGCTTGACCTGGGCCTGCCGCGGCTGGACGGACTGGACGTGCTGCGCCACCTGCGGGCGAAGAAGAAGACCCTGCCGGTACTGATCCTCACCGCGCGCGACACCGTGGATGACCGCATCCGGGGCCTGGACGCCGGCGCCGACGATTACCTGGTCAAGCCCTTCGACCTGGGCGAACTGACGGCACGCCTGCGCGCGCTGCTGCGCCGAGCCGGCGGACAGTCCTCGCCCGTGCTCGCCGCGGGCCGTGTCACGCTCGACCCGGCGACGCGGCGCGTGGAATGCGATGGAAGCGAGGTCGAAGTCCCGCCCAAGGAATACGCGCTGTTGCACGCGCTGATGCAGCAGCCGGGACGCGCCCTTTCCCGCGCCCAGCTTGAGCAGCATCTTTACGCCTGGGGCGATGAAATCGGCAGCAACGCGGTCGAGGTCTATATCCATCATCTGCGGCGCAAGCTGGGACCGGACGTGATCCGCACCCTGCGCGGCATCGGCTACGTCGTCGCCAAGGCCGCGGCCAAGCCATGAAAAAGTCATTGTCCCTGCGCGCCCGGCTGGTCGGACTGACCCTGCTGGCGGTCGCCAGTGTCTGGCTATTGACTGCCCTGGTCACCTGGTATGAAGCCCGCAGCGAACTGAAGGAATTGCTGGCCCATCCGCCAAACACCAGCGCGGCCCATCTGGCCCACGAACGCGACGAGGTCGCCGGTGAAATCGCCGGGCAACTGCTGATGCCGATGCTGGTCGCGCTGCCAGCGCTGGCACTGCTGCTGCTGATCGCGATCGGCTTCGCGCTGGCGCCGCTGCGCCAGCTTGCCCGCGATGTATCCGCGCGCGCACCAGAGCGGCTCGAGCCCTTGCCGATTGCACGCTTCCCGCCGAAGTCGCACCGCTGGTGACCCGGCTCAACAGCCTCTTTGCCGACATCGTTCGGGCGCTCGATAACGAGCGACGCTTTACCGCCGACGCGGCGCATGAACTGCGCACCCCGCTGGCCGCGCTCAAGGCGCAGGCGCAAGTCGCGCTGGCTTCGGTCGACGCCGCGCAAAGGCAGCATGCGCTGAATCAAATCCTGGTCGGCTGCGACCGCGCCACGCATCTGGTGGCGCAACTGCTGACCCTGGCGCGACTCGATGCCGGTACGCCGCAGACGATGCAGGACATCGCGCTGCGAGCAATTGCCGAAGAAGTCCTGGCCAGCAGCGCGGGAGACGCCATCGAGCGTCACTGCGAGCTGATGCTGCACGATGGCAATGCGCGGGTTCGCGGCGATCCCCTGCTCGTGCAGGCGCTGCTGCGCAACCTGGTGGACAACGCGCTGCGCCACGGCGGCGGTACGCAGATCGAAGTCTCCATCACACAACGGAACGGACAAGCGGTGCTGTGCGTCAGCGACGACGGACGCGGCATTGCGGCGGACGAGCGCGGCCGCGTGCTGCAACGCTTTTACCGCAGCGCCAGCGCCGACCCGGGGAACACGGCGCTTCACCAGGCTCCGGGCAGCGGACTGGGACTTTCCATCGTCAGTCGCATCGTTGAACTGCACGGCGGCAAGCTGGAAATCAGCTCGCCAGCCGCAGGCAATGGCGTTTCGGTGCTCGTGCATCTGCCGCTCGCCGCCGGCGCCGCGGGGTAGTGAGCGGCAGGGCATCCATCTGCGCTCATGATGGATTCCCCAGTCCCCAGTTATACCCCACGCGGCGCCCGTTCGACCGCGGCGGCCCGTGCCGGACTCGATCACAACCCTGCGCCGGGAGATCGCCATGGAATACGCCCAGATCCTGCCTCACTGGCCACGGTTCGAGCGGACTCTGATCATCAATCAACGTATTTGACACAGTAAGACTCGACGCCAAACGGGCAATTGAACGCCCCGCTGTCTGTTACGGCGTAACGAACAAAAAACATCATCGAGCGCCTTGCGCTTGGCACCCAACGGGTCACTCTGGACAAAGCCGCGACCCTACCGAACGGCCCCGAGGACTACTACCATGGACACCTGCGATTCGGCTTTGACGATGTTGCGCAGTAACAGTGCCAGATGGCAATCCGGCAGCCCCGACTCTTGAGCCAAGAGCAACACTTGGCGTAAGACCGATCACGCTTGCTTCGCTACGCTCCGACAGTCCAGTTTGACGTGGACTGCGTATCCAGTTTGCGTGGAAGACGCATTCAAAGCCCAGCCCCTGGATCTCATCAGCCCGGCGGCTGGGTACATTCCACGAGTCGGGAGCGACTGTGGATGCCGCCAGTCCGCGGCTATGCAATCAGGATAGCCTGGTTTCTATGAAGGGTAAGGGAGACTGCTCGTCATCAGTCGGCCTCGACGCCGAGTTGCTGCACCCAGTTCAGCGCCTCGCCGAGGATTTCGCCGAGCATGCCCAGAGTCCCCACCGCGCCAAAAGCGGCGAGCAGCGCCAGGGTGCCTTCGACGTCATTGTCATCGTAACGCTGGATCAGCGCGAGCAACTGACCCAGTTCGCCTTGCCGGTGCGTCAATGCCGCCCGCACATCCTTGCCCACCGCAATCTGTGCCAGCATATCGGCCATCGACATGCTCAGGGCGGCGGGCACTACCGACATCAAGCCGGTAATGAAAGCCGCATCGCGTTGATGTTGCTGTTCCGGGTGCAGCCTCTCGACCAGCAGTTCCATGAAGCGGCCGCGCAGAGCCGCCAACTGGAGTAGCGGGTTGTGCGCGAGATCGACATTTTCGCCGTGACTCAACAGCAGCAATTGCAGCCAGCGAAGCAATTGGCGACGTCCCAGCGTTGCGATGGCATGGTGCACCGAAGTAATGCGCGCGGGCGCGCCAGCACCGACCGAATTGGTCAGCCGCAGCAGATTGATCAGCAGTGCGGGTTCCTTGCGAAATGCCGCATCCAGGCGGGCTTCGTCGGCTTCTTCCGCGACCAGTTTGATCAGGCGCACCAGGCCCTTCGTCGAGGCATCCAGCTTGCGCCCTTCGACCATCGTCGGTTTGGCGAAGTAGTATCCCTGGAACAAATGGAATCCCAGCAGGCGGCATAGCTCCATGTGCGATTGCGATTCAACGTGCGCTGCAATCAGCGTGCGGCTCGTGGTGCCAAGCGCCCGCGCCGAGGTTTGCAGGCGATCCAGCGGAAGGCTGTCGATATTCACCTTGAGCCAGGTGGCGAGCCGGACCAGCGGCCAGAGCTGTTCGGTGACGTCGGTAACACCGGATATTGAAAACGCATATCCCTTGGCCTTGAGATCCTGGCAGCGCGGCAGCAGCGATTCATCAGCAAAGGCCGCGACATCGATTTCAAACACCACGATGTCTTTCGGCAGCAACTCGACCAGATCACTTTCGAGAAACAGGGCGTCGACATTGATAAAGGCGCGCGCCTGGCCAAGGACATTGGCCAGACCGAGTTCGGCGAAGGCCTTGCAGACGACATCGGCGGAAGCCATTCCGGCCGCTCTGGCGCCATCGATATGGGCGGAGTTTTCCGTGGTGGCGCGGAACAGCAGTTCGTAACCGGCCAGCCCCTGATCCTTGTCGAGGATGGGCTGGCGGCCGATGAACACTTCGCGCAGTTGATCACGCCGCTGGGGTGCTGGTTCGCTCATGGGAGTCTAAGGCGCGGAATATTGGTTGCGGCGGCTGCGCGTAACGCCGGACAAGCCGGCGTGGCTGTTCACTAAAACCTGATTTGCTGCGCCCTGCTAACCGATTCCCCCGCGAGTGCCGTTTGGCCGGCATCCTGAACCTGGGTTCAGAGAGGCCACTTTCCTGCCGCTTCAGGTTCGCTCGCTGGGAGCGATCACAACAGCGGCGTCTTTGGGCTGCGGCCGGTGCCAATGGTTATTGGTTCAAGGAATGTATGGCCTTGGCGAACACCGCAGGGGAAACTTTGGGAAACCAAGCAACACATTCGCGAATCAGCGGTGGGAAACAGCCAGAACAGTGTTCAGGGCAACTGCTGGTGCTGCGCCAGCGATTCGTCGAGCTTGGCCTCGATGGAATCAATTCTACGCTGAATCGTTTCGCTTTCAAGTGCCGCCGCAACGTCGGTCGGAGTGTTCTTGGCCGCGAGGAGTTCATGAGCCAGATTCAGGGCCGCCATGATCGCAAGGCGCTCGCCGGCACCGCGTGCGCTGGAGGATGTTTTGTGGCTGCTTTCCTTCAACTTGGTGTCAAGAAATGCGACGGCAGCCAACAACGCTTCTTGCTCGGCGGGCTCGCAGGCAACGCGATATCCCTTGCCCAGCAGTTTGACTTCGACTGTATGGCTCATTCTTCGGGCAAGCGCGTTATCAGCGCTTCGAGGCGTTCGCGCGTGATGTCGATCTTCTGAGTGAGTGCGGCCTTTTCGATCTCCAGACTGGCGACGTGGGCACGCAGCGCCTGATTCTCGCTGCGCAGGTTGGAGCACACGGCGACTATTTGTTCGACTTTGCGCTCAAGGTGATCGAGAGAAACGCTCATGGCACCAAGTTTCCGGGAAAAATCCAATCAGGTCAAGCAACAAGCTTTCAAAGTGAATGTGCTTTGGGATCCCGCGCCAGGAGGAATCGTAAAGGGGAATGCCGGCTGGCGAGATGGGCTCCGATAGCCCTGTCTGGCACAATGGTCCCATGCCCATTGAAGCCTTCTCTCCGACCAGCCTGCGTCGTGCGCTGGTGATCAAGCTGCGCCATCATGGCGATGTGCTGCTGGCCGCGCCGGTGATTTCAACGCTGAAGCGCGTCGCGCCGCACTGCGAAGTCGATGCGCTGATCTACGCCGATACCGCGCCGATGCTCGAAGCCCACCCGGCGCTGGCGCAACTGCATCTGATCGACCGCAACTGGAAGCGGCAGGGTCTGGTACGCCAGGCTGCGGCCGAATCGACGCTGATCTCCAAATTGCGCGCCCGGCGCTATGACCTTGTCGTCCATCTTTCGGTGCATATGCGCGGGTCCTGGCTGGTGCGCCTGCTGCGGCCCCGCTGGTCGGTGGCGCCCCGGTTCCGCGCCGGCTTCTGGGCGAACAGCTTCACGCACCTCTATCCGGCGCAGTCGGACCCGCAGCGCCACACAGTGGAAACCAACCTTGACAGCCTGCGCGCGCTGGGGATGGAGCCGGCCACGGCGGACAAACGCGTAATCATGGTGCCGGGTGCAATGGCCGAGGCCCGTGTTGCGGACTTGCTGGCACGGCACGGCGTGACGACGCGCAGCTTCGTGCATGTTCATCCGGCGTCGCGCTGGGGATTCAAATGCTGGCCGGCCGACCGCGTCGCCGCGCTGTGCGATGCGCTGTCGGCAACGGGTAGCCCCATCGTGCTGACGTCCGCGCCGGATCCGAACGAAAAGGCGCTTATTGCGGCCGTGTGCGCCGCACAGGGAAAGGGTGCCGCTACCTGCCGGCAAGGCGGAAGCACCGATACGCAGCGCGCCCCGGCGCCGACTATCGACTTGTCCGGTCAGCTTTCACTCAAGGAACTCGCGGCCCTGACGGCGCAGGCGAAGCTGTTTGTCGGCGCTGATTCGGCGCCGATGCATATTGCTGCGGCGATGGGTACGCCGGTGGTCGCCATCTTCGGCCCCTCGGGCGATCGCGAATGGGGGCCGTGGGGCGAAGGTCATCGTGTCGTCGCTTCGACCACCCATCCCTGCCGTCCCTGCGGTTTGGCCGGCTGCAACGACAGCAAGGTCAGCGCATGCCTGACCACGCTGCCGGTGGCGCAGGTGCTGGCGGCATGCGAGGAGTTGCTGGCCATCCAGAGTCCGATGCCCGCAAAGAGGGTGATGGTGGTTCGCCGCGATGCAGTTCCGGTCACGGATAGTTCCCCCCTTCTGGGGCGATCCGGCGGCGCGGCAGCGTGAAGCTCGCCATTGTCCGCCAGAAATACACACCCTTCGGCGGCGCCGAACGCTTTGTCGAGCGGGCGCTGGCGGCACTTCAGGCGGACGGCGTGGATGTCTCGATCATCGCGCGTGAATGGCAGGACGACGCCGCGGGCGGAATCCGGGGCGTCCGGGTCAATCCCTTCTACATCGGCCGCACCTGGCGCGACGCAGGATTTGCCCACGCCGTGCAGCGCCTGATCGAGCGGCAAGGTTTTGATCTGGTGCAAAGCCATGAGCGCATTCCCGGCTGCGACATCTACCGCGCCGGCGATGGCGTCCATGCCACCTGGCTGGAACTGCGCGACAAACCAATGGACCGGCTGGCGCCGTGGCACCGCTACACGCTGGCCGCCGAAGCGGCAATGTTTCGCCATCCCGGGCTGCGCGCGGTGATCTGCAATTCGTGCATGGTGCGTGACGATATCGCCCTGCGCTTTGGCGTGGCCGCCGAGAGACTGCAGGTGATCCACAGCGGCGTCGATCTTGACGCCTTCCATCCGCGACTGCGGGAAACTCAGGGGCGTGTACTGCGCGAGAAGACCGGGGTCGATGTCGCTACCCCGGTGATCCTGTTCGTCGGTTCCGGCTATGAGCGCAAGGGTCTGCCAACTCTGCTCCGCGGACTGGCGGGCATGACCCGGCGCGACGCCCGGCTGTGGGTGATAGGCCGCGACAAGCGCGAGTCGCTGATGCGTAGCCTGGCGCAAACGCTGGGTGTCGACGAGCGCGTCCTGTTCCTCGGTGCGCAGACGGACGTGCGCCCCTTTTACGGCGCAGCCGACGTCTTCGCCTTGCCCTCGCTCTACGATCCCTTCCCCAACGCCGCGCTGGAAGCGCTGGCCTGCGGCCTGCCACTGCTTACCACCACTACCTGCGGGGCGGCGGAATTCATTACGGCAGCAAATGGGGTGGTGATCACGGCCGGGGATGTTGCAGTCCTGGCGGCCAGCCTCGATATGCTGTGCGCGAATGCGTCGGCGATGCGCGATGCCGCCCGCGCCAGCGTCGCGCATCTTGACCTGGCGCGGATGGCGGCGCAGTTGACCGCACTGTATTCGCGGCTTGGCTGACGCCGGCTCCTGTCCTGCCAAAGGCCGCCTGCCCGTGCCTTGCCCGGCGGAAATCGCGCGTCGGAGAAAGCGCATTCCGGATGTGCCCAGCACCCTTCCGTCGGGGCATCAAGCGGCAGTCCGGGCCTGCATGGCTCGAGGGTTAAGCGCGTCTGCAGCATCGGCCACTACCGGCCGCAGCCGTTCGACCAGGGCGTCGAATGAGAATCGCGCCAAATGCGCCTGCGCCAACTCGGGCCGTGGCCGCGCCCGGCCCGCCAGCAATTGCTTCAGCAGGCGCCCGAAATCGGCGCCATCATCCTGCCGCGGGTCGCGATAGAGAAAGCCGGTTTCGCCGTCCAGCACGGTTTCGGTGAAGGGCGGCGCATTCACCGCGATCACCGGCGTGCCGCAAGCTTGCGCCTCGATGATATTGAGGCCCAGCGCTTCTTTCTCGGGAAGCCCGGACAGCAGGTAGTCGAGTTGCCGGTAGATGCCAGCGACATTGCCCTGCTGGCCCCAGAAGCGCACCTGCCCGGCGGGCAGCGCGGCGAGTGCCCGGCCGAGGTCGCGCACCGAAGCATAGCCACCGCTGCCGAAGATTTCCAGATTCACCTCTTGATGAGGTAGGAGTACTGGCGCCAGATGCGCGAAGAGCAGCGGAAACTGCTTTATGGGCGTCAGGCGCGAGACAATGCCGAAGCTGAGATCGGGGTGTCGCTCGAACGCCGGATGCGTACACACAGCCTCGCTGAGCGGCTCAAGCCAGCCGAGCAGACGGTCGCGACCCTTGCGCTGGTCCCAGTCGTAGCGGCTGGCGCGCCGGATGCCTGGCGCGCCGGGCAATCCGCTTCGCGGGCCGGCATCACCATTTCCAGCGCGGCTGGCCAGGTCGGCGACGCCATAGAAAGCCTGCTCCCAGACCGGCAGGCCGGCGGCCTTGAGGCCGTCCCTCACCCAGCCGGAAACCGCGTAAATGCGGTCGTGGTTGGCAAAGGCCGCCGGGTCGCGACCCTGGACCGGCATGTGGGCGATCGCCGTGCGCAACCGGTCCGGCATCGGGGCGCGCAGCTCGACGGGCAGCGGCCCGTGGGCGAGCAGCCAGAGCGGCCCGGCGGGCAGGTGAGGCCGCAAGTCGGCGGGATCGGCGACAGCGATCCGTTCGGTGTCGGCAGGCAGCCCGAGCCGATCCCAGAATTCGGCGCGCGGATGCACCAGCAAGCGCGTCGGCACCCCGAGTTGCGACAGTGCGCGGCAGAGGAATCCAGTGTAGACCTCGCCGCCGCCGAAGTGCCGCTGCAGGTTGATCTGGAGGCAACGCATTGGGCTCGGTTCAAGGTCCGGGCGCGGGGCTCGGCGTCACCTTGACTGCGTCGGCCCGCAGAAAACCTACCAGCAGGCCCATGACCAGCCAGAACCAGAGCGCCACGTTCCTCACAAAAAAGTCGTCGGTCTGGTTCTTCGTGAACGTCGCCACCATGGCTGCGAAGCCCGCCGTTGCGAGGTAGCGGGACGCGCCTGCCGACCGGGCATGGCGCAGCAATTCCATCGCCAGGGCCACCCAGAGCGCGAAGAAGACCATCATGCCGGGGATTCCCATCTGGATTCCCTTGTTCAGGATCATGTTGTGGGCATGCCAGAGGTCGGGGACTTCCGGCCGGTATTCTGAATAGAGCTTGTCGAACACGGTACGCCCGATGCCGCCGCCGATCCAGGGATGTTCGCCAATTTTTTCCAGGGAAAATCTCCACAATCCCCATCGGATATCCGACCGCGTCGTGGCGCTGACGACATCTCCGACCTGATTCAACGAGGCTACCACTGATGGGGTGAATTCTTGGGCAGGGATTTCGACAGGGTTTCGCCGTATCAACTGCGCGGCCAGCAATGCCGCGACAACGGACAAGATGCCGAGAAACAACCCGGCCCGTCGCCAGTTGAACTTCATGCGTAGCAGCAGCGCCGCGGCGGCCGCCATTCCGACACCCAAGGCGACCATGTTTTGCCTGTTCGATGTGACCATCATTGCCCAGACGTCCAGTACGAGCAGTCCCGCCAGCAGCAGGGACAGCGCCTTGCGCCCGGAATTCCAGAGGCGGAATGCAAGCCAGACATTGATGAACATCACGAGCAGCACCCAGTTACCGCTGAGACCGGCGTAGAGCGCGGGATGAAGTCTGACCATGTCTCTGAACAGCATGTCCCCGCTGACGACGCTGAACGACGCCGAGGTAAGGACCAGGTTGATCACTGCCAGGAGGCCGGCGAACCACTCGAAGTCGACGTAGCGCCCCCCAGGTCACTCCCACAATGAAGATCAGGATGCAATACACCACCTCGACCCGCAGTTCGCTCAGAGACATCCGTGGGTCCACGGCGAAAACCACGGACACCAGCGCCACCAGAAAATAGGCAAGCCAGTAGCGGGCGAAGGGAAGAACCGGCATCGTCCTTGCCTTGACGAGGACCGCCGCCGTTACGGCGATGAGGACGATGAATGCCAGGTTGCGAACGGCGATGGTGTTGGCGATGGGGAGCACGAACAGGTAGAGCGCGAGCGCTACCCAGAAAATCCTTGCCGAGATCGAATCAGCCTTGCCATTCATGGGTGATATTCCGTGATGTGCCGGTGCTGCGGAGAATATCTCAGGCCCCGCTCAACAGCCAGTTCCTCAGGATGCGGCGCAACTCCACGTCGGCCTGGGCGGCTGTCCTTGCCGGCGCACTTCATTCAAACCTACCCCCTGTCCAGCCCATGCGTTTCAAGCCAAGCCAGCAATACAACGAAGGTGTATAGCAGGCGCGGGTTGCCACGACCCTGGCGCGCCGCATGCCACAGAGCCTCTATCGCGCCAGCGTTGAGCCAGGGTGCCCGCAGTGCAGTCGCCGTCACCTGCGCTTCGCACCAATCCCGCCAGGGTCCGGCGAAGTTGGCGCGCAGTGGCACCGAGAAGCCATGCTTTTCGCGGTTCCAAACCGCCTCGGGCAGGTGCCGGCGGGCCAGCGCCCGCAGCAGGGCCTTGCCGCCGCCAGCATCGAAATGCACCTCGGCCGGCAGCTTCAGCATGCGGTCTTGCAGCGCGTTGGCCAGCAACGGCACGCGGACTTCGAGGCCATGGGCCATGCTGGCGCGGTCGGTCTTGGCCAGGCAGTTTTCCGAGAGGTAGGTCCACAGGTCGGCACGCAGCAACGCTCCGCGGTCATAGTCGCCGTGTCGGACGGCGAGATCACGCCAGAGTTCCAGAGTTGCCTGCGGCCGGCAGGCGACGGCCAGGTTGGGTGCGAGATAGCGCCGCAGATCCTTGCGGCTGCCGGGGTAGTCGCCCAGTTCGACGCGTCGGTAGAGCAACAGATCGGCCCCGGCCAGTGCGCGGCGGATGAGGCTGGCCGGGGCGAGGCCTTGCCGCAGCATGGCGCGCAGCAGGCGCTTGGCGACGCTGTCGGGATGCTGGTCGGCCGTGTCGAGAAAGCGCGGATAGCCGCCGAAGAGTTCGTCACCACCATCGCCGGAGAGGGCTACGGTGACATGCTGCCGGGTCAGCCGCGACAAGGCCCAGGTTGGAATGTAGGCCGGGTCGGCCAGCGGCTGATCGAGGTTGGCCAGCGCCGCGGCGAGCGTGTCGGCGGTGAGCTCGGGGGCGTCGAGGACGTGGTGTTCTGTGCCGTAAAGTTCTGCCACGGCGCGGGCGGCCGGACTTTCATCGAATCCGGCTTCGGCGAAGCGCACGCTGAAAGTTTTCAGCGGGCTGGCGCCGGCCTGCGCCATGTAATGCACGATGAGGCTGCTGTCGATGCCGCCGGAAAGGAAGGCGCCCAGCGGCACGTCGGCCACCAGTTGATCCTTGACCGCCTGCGCCAGCAGGCGATCGGTTTCCTCAACCAGCGCGTCGCGGTCAGGCGCATCTTCCGAGGCATCGGGAATCGTCCACCAGTGGCGCGGCGCGGCGCCAGCGTCGGGCGTCCAGCGCAGACAGCCGCCCGGCTGCAAGGCATGGATGTCACGCACCAGGGTATGCGGCGCCAACGGCGTCTGGAAGGCGAGATAGTCGCGCAGACCTTCGGTGTCGAGTTCTTTCGGGAAAGCCGCCAGCGCAAAGAACGGCTCCAGGGTCGATGCGGCGACCAGTCCGCCAAGATGCTCGCCCCAGAACAGCGGCTTGATACCGACGCGGTCGCGGGCAAGGAACACGCTGCCATCCCGCTGGTCGTGAATGGCGAAGGCAAACATGCCGTCGAGCTTTTGCATCACGGCTTCGCCCCAATGCAGGTAGCCGGTCAGCAGCACTTCGCTGTCCGAGCGGGTGTGGAAGGCGTGTCCGGCCGCTTCGAGTTCGCGACGCAGGGCGGCGAAATTGTAGACCTCGCCGTTATAGACCATGGCCAGTCGGCCATTTGCCGCCGTCATCGGCTGGCGCCCGCCACTGATGTCGATTACGGCGAGGCGCGCATGGCCGAGCAGGGCGTCGCCGTGAGCGAGTACTTCGCGCGCGTCGGGGCCGCGCGATTTGAGTGCCGCCAGCGCCTGATCGAAGTCGGCGCGGAAGGCGGCACCGATTGCGAGCAGGATGCCGCACATCAGCAACACTCCCGTGCCAGGGCTTCCCAGCCGTCCAGCGCACGTTCTGCGCTGTATGGTGCGAGGGCCGTCGCGATGATATCGGCACCGGGTTTCGGCGCGACTAAAGCGTTGCGCATGGCCTGCGACAGGGCATCGGCGTCGTCGCAGGGCACCAGCCATCGCGCCAGTTCGCCACGCAGGATTTCGCGCGGTCCGGAAGGGCAGTCGGTGCTTACGACGCGTGTCCCGCAGCCCAGCGCCTCGATCAGCACATTGGGCAGGCCCTCGTGGTCCGAACACAGCACCAGCAAGTCGGCGCCCGCCATCCAAGGGTAGGGATTGGCCTGAAAGTCGGCGATGGTGACACGGGGCTTGAGGCCCGCCTCGGCGATCAGGGCGTCCAGCCGCGCATCGGGTGGCGTCAGCAGCACCAACTGCTGGGGCAGCCCGGTGCGGGCAAAAGCCGCGAGCAACAGGTCATGGCGCTTTTGCGCGGCGAAACGTCCGACGTGCAGGAGGTAGGGCTCGCCCGGTCGCGCCGGACAGGGCTCGGCGGCCAGCGCGCGGATTGCGGCGAAGTCGAAGGGATTGGCAATAACCCGTATCCGCTTCGCCTCGATACCGAATTGTGAGTGCAGATCGTCGGCGACGCCCTGCGAAACGGCCACCAGCGGGCGCGAGCCGTAGAGTTCGCGATAACGCTTCGTGCGGCGTTGGGCCTTTCCTGCCGGCAGTCGCGCGATCTCGGCCGACAGGGTGTTGGCGATGCGGCAGACGTGGCGCGGGGCGCGTGCCAACACTGCGACTTCGTCGGCAAAGGGCAGGGTCGATACCAGCAGGTCGTGAGTTCGCGATGCCATCAGGCGCCGCAGGCGCCAAGCCATGCGCCGCTTGCCCAGCCAACCGTGGCTGGCGCGCGTGACCAGGGCATGAAAGCCGCAGGCGGCCGGCGGCGCGTAGTTGCCGGCGTCCTCGCAGACGATGAAGTCCACTTCGTGCCCGCGTGCTGCCAGTCCACCAGCTATCTTGGCCAGCGCCTTCTCGGCGCCGCCGCCGGCGAGGTTGGTGGTGAACAGGGCGAACTTCACGGTGCCCGAAAAACATATTCATCACAACCCGAACCAAAAAGTCCTGATCGCCGCCGAACGTTCTGTTTGATGCATGTGAAACCAAGCGGTTCCAGAAGCGTCTTGAGCTCATCTGGGCTAACCGATTCATAGGGATAGCCGCCCAACCAATCCCTGACATCGTGCAGAAAATCCATCCCGCGCTTCTTGGTGGAGTAGGAAGCGATGTGCTTGGAAAGACTTTTTCCACGGAGTAGCAAATACCATCCGAAAAGACGGACGTACCACCTTTCTGCCTTTCGCTTTGCAGCCTCGTCGGCTTGGCAATACCAGCGCTTTATCTTGGCCCACGTACCGCAGTACCTGGTCTTTCCATAGAGGGCCACTACCAGCAGACCGCCAGGTCGGACAAGCCCGGCGGCGTTCCGCAAGGCGCGGCGCATATCTCCGGTGTGATGGAGCACCCCCATGAATACACGATGTCCGCTGGGTCGATGGGTTTGGCGAGTGAAAGAATGTCGTCGCGGCGGACCTCATAATTTTCCACGTGCCAAAGCTTGGCAAGCATGGATCGGGTGGTTTCCACCGACAAGGGATCATAGTCCAAGGCGACAAGTTTGCTGACACCCTGTCTGAGGGCAGCGAGGCTGTGCAGGCCGGAGCCACATCCTACGTCGATCAAACTCGCTCCCTGCAATTCGGCGCTGTCGATCAGGTTAATCAGTCGACGCACGGCATCGTCGATTTGCTGCTCCGAAACCGACTTGGAATAGTCCATCCAGTTGGCTCCGAAAGCAAACCGGACATCGCTTTCGGTTGTTGGGTTGCTATTGGCATTCTTCATATTGGGCACCTTTGGCCCGGACTACGGTTGGCGCAAGGAAAGGGCTTCACGCACGCGACTAAAGACCTGGTCGACCGTGATGTCGGCCATCGATGCTGCTGGCGTGCAGTGGTTGGCCAGAGGATGGTCGATGGCGTACAGACAGGGATGGTCGAGCGGAGCCAGAACCTGGCTCGGCGAGTAGCCGTGATAGAGCGCCACCATCGGCCGTTGCAACGCGCCCATCAGGTGGGTGGGACCGGTGTCGACGCCGACGTAGAGATCGACGCGGTTCATCAGCGCCGCCGTTTCGCGCAATGTCAGCTTGCCGGCACAGAGGGTGGAGGCAGTACCCAGTTCCGCCGCCAGTGCGCCGGTGCGTTGTATCTCCATCTTGCCGCCGAAAATCAGGAAGTGGGCGCCGGGCCAGGTGGCGCGGATACACCGGCACAGTTCGCTGAAGTGGCCGGGCGGCCAGTCGCGATAGGCCTTGGTGGGAAAGCTTGCAACCTGCAGGCCGATCAGCGGATGACGGTCGCTGGCGTCATGATCGGCCAAAAAGCGCGCCGCCCACTGGGCTTCCTCTGCGGTGACGTGATAACTCAACGCCTTGCCGGCAGACGGTGCACCGACGGCCGCCGGCAGCAGCAACTGGATGTCCACGGCGTGGGTGGTTTGCGGCGCCGGGGGTTCGACGGCGCGGTACAGCCGGCTATTCAGCGCCGCGTCCGGTTGGCGGAAGGCCACCACGCGACGGGCCACGCGCCGCGCATAAGCGATCAGCGGCGCATCGAAATTGCAGACGAAGGCGAGGTCGTAGGGTTTCCCCGGCAGCCAGCCCATGAAGCGTGCCCGCTGCTTGCTGATGGCGCCGGTGCGATGCACGAAGGGCAGGTTGCGAACCACCTCTTCGCGCTTCGGATGCGCCAGCAGGTGGATGCGCGCCTGCGGCCAGCGGGCCGCGACGGCGCGCACGGCCGGCGTCACCAGCAGAGTGTCGCCTATGCGCGAGACGTTGATGTAGAGAATGTCGCACGGCTCCGCCGGCACCTGATCATTCCTTCCTGACGAACTCATAGAGATAGTCCGGGAAGGAAAATTCTACCGGTTCAAGCCGCCAACCGATCAGACGCTTCAGCGTCAGTGCCAGCGGCGAGAAGCGCTTGACCAGATGGTAGGCGGCCAGTGCGATGCCGGCGCGGCGGGCCAGTTCCATGGCCAGCGTCGGCGTGATCCAGGCCACGTGGTCGAGATTCACCACCAGTACGCCGTCGCGCTTGAACTGGCGGAAAAACTTGCGCGAAAAGGGGTTCGGCGTGGTGACGTAAAGCCGTCCGCCGGGGGCGAGATGGCGTGCGGCGAACCTGAGCAGCAGAACGGCATTGTCCACATGTTCGACAACGTCGCCAATGAACACGAGGTCGAAACGCTCGCCGAGATCGGCTGCCGAGGTGGCATCGACGCAGCGCACGTTGAAGCCGCGGGCACTGAGTTCATTTACCAGGGTTTCCAAGATGTCGAGACCGAGACAATATGACGCGGCCATGCTGATGCGCCGATGGCGCCAATCGGTTTGTTCCACGTAACGCATGGCGTGTGCGGCCATGCCGATATCGAGCACCCGCTTTCCCCTTACGAGACTTTCGATGTGGCCGAGCAGATCGCTGTCGGTATGCACCCGTTGTGCGGATTTCAGCCAGGTGCGTACGGCGGCCTTGGCATCCCGGTTGTTGGGATCGTCGGACACCGTGGTCCAGTCGAGTTCAGACATCGACGCCTCCCTTCCACCCGAGGCGCTCGACGGTGCCGGCCAGGGCGGCGCGAACCTTCAACATGCCGTAGCCGACGCCGGGCTGATGCGGTATGCAGCTCAGGCCATAGCCGTAGCCAGAACCGCCGCGCCGCGCCGCGTAGCGATAGGCGGCCGGAATATCGACCGCAGCCTCGTCGTCCAGGACATGGGTTTCGGCAGCTATCCGGGGTTCATCGCTGTAGCGGGCGGCCGGTAGGAAGCGCTCGAAGAAGCGCCGTTCGGCCGTGTCGGGTCCGGTGTCGTGCACGAACGTCTGCCGTACGCGGCCGCTTGCCAGCAGGTCGAGTGCGAAGCGCACCCCGCGGAATCCCTTCGGGCCGTCGACCAGGGCGATGTCGCCGGTCTGCGCCAGATCAGGCAGTAGGCGTGTAGCGTCGCCGAACAGCAGTTTTACATTGGCTTCGTCCTTGAGCCTTGCTTCGGCCACGGGCACGTCGGGCGAATTCCGGTCGTATTCGACGCTGAGGATTTCGGCATCGGGAAAGCAGCGGGCGAGAATCAGTGTGCTCTGGCCCCGTGCACGGCCCGATTCGAGGACGCGCCGGGGCTTCACCATCTGCGCGCAGAGCCAAAGAAAGTACATCTCGGAATTGAGGATGCCTTTTCGTTCATAAGGGATCCCGGCAATCAGGCGACCGAATTCCTCGCGGCGAGTTGCCGCTTGCAGAAGGACATCAGTAAGCGTTTCAGGCATTGGAGCAGGCTCCGGCAAAAAGAGCTTCCATGGAGTCCAGCATGGCGTCCATGGAAAAGTCTGCCACCGCCCGTACGCGGGCCGCGGCGCCGATCTTCGCAGCAAGTCCATCATCGTCCAGCAGGCGCGCGATGGCCGCCGCCAGTGCCGCGTTATCCTTGGGTACAACGATCAGCGCCGTGTCGCCATTGGCGACTGCCTCGGCAATGGCACCCACCGGTGTGGTGACGATGGGCAGGGCGCAGAGCATGGCCTGCACGATGGCCTGCGGGACGCCTTCATTGGCGTAGGACGGCAGGCAAAACACGTCCATGGCCCGCAGCCAGGACTCGGGGTCGTCGCGCTGGCCCGTCAGTGTCACGCGCTCGCCTAGCCCGAGCGCCGCGATCTTCGCCTCGATCGGCCCGCGCATGGGGCCTTCGCCGACGATCAGCAGACGCAGGTCGGGGCGGTCGAGCCGAGCGAGGGCGTCAAGCAGGAACAGGTGGCCCTTCCAACTGCGCAAGGTGGCGACAATGCCCAGGTGTTTCTGCGTCCGGTCGAGTCCCAGTGCGAGCTTCGCGGCGGCCTTATCTGCCGGCGCGAAACGCCCGGTGTCTATTCCCGTTGGCACCGAAATCACGCGTGCCGGATCGAGCGCCAAGGTTTCCAGCAGGTGCCGGCGCAGGCTTTCGCCGGTGGTAACGACGCTCTTTGCCTGGCGGTAGAGCCAGCGGTTGAAGGGATTGCCGGACACCGCGGCCGAGATGTGGCGAGTGCGCACGAGGGCCGGCGGGTTTCTGATCGTGGCGCATGCAAGTCCCGTCAACCACGAATCGGCGGAACTGTGGGTGTTCACCACATCCGGAGCATGACTCGCCAAGAACCCGCGCAGCGCCAGGAATCCCGCAAGCGTCTTGAATTCGATAGGTAGCGAAACCACCGGTACCTTGAAGCGGGGCGCCTCGGCCATCATGCGTGCATGCGCCGGGCAGCCGACGGTAACTTCGTGGCCGCGCCCAATCAGGCCGCGCGACTCTTCGAGGATGCGGATTTCCTGACCGCCCCAGCCGCAAGAGGCTTCCGTGTGGAGGATTCTCATGCGGAAGCTTCCTCCGGAATATTCCGGGCTCCGGTGTGCGGAATATTCAACGGATACTCTGGCGCAGCGGGTTGTCCACCCAGAACGGACCTCGGCGGGTTTCCCCCGCAGGTGGCGGACGAGTCGTGGCTGGTGCAGGAAAATCCCAGGACAACGGACATTCTGTTCTCCAGGTTTCTCTATCTAGCAAGTGTCGACCTCAAAGGGCCCCATACAAGACCGCGTAGAGCCGGCTGTTCCGCAGCAGCTCCGCATGCGTACCGATCTCGGCGATGCGACCCTGGTGGAGCACCGCGATCCGGTCCGCCCCTTCCACAGTGGACAGGCGGTGGGCGATCACCAGAGTGGTGCGTCCCTTCATCAGTTCTTCCAGCGCCGCCTGGACCTGGCGCTCGGACTCGCTGTCGAGCGCCGAGGTCGCCTCGTCCAGCAGCATGATCGGCGCGTCCTTGAGGAAGGCGCGGGCGATGGCGATGCGCTGGCGCTGGCCACCCGAGAGACGCGCGCCGTTCTCGTCGATCACCGTGTCGAACCGTTGCGGCACGTTGTCGATGAACTCCAGCGCGTGGGCGGCGCGGGCCGCCGCCTCGATCTCGCCGCCGCTGGCGTCGCGCCTGCCGCCGTCGGCAATGTTGGCCGCAACGGTGTCGTCGAAGAGGAAGATATCCTGACTGACATGGGCGATGTTGGTGCGCAAAGAGTTGAGCGTCAGCGTCTCGATGTTGTGGCCATCGATGCGAATCTGACCACTGACCGGTTGATAGAAACGTGGCACCAGATTCACCAAGGAGGTTTTGCCACCACCCGAGGGGCCGACCAGTGCAACGGTCTCGCCGGGATTGATCCGCAGGTCGATCGCGGTCAGCGCGTCGCGCTCGGCGCCCGCATAGCGCAGGCTGACCGCGGCGAACTCGATGTCGCCGCGGACGCGCCCGAGTTCGATGGTTCCGGTGTCGACTTCAGCGGCTTCATCGATCATGCGAAACACGCTCTCGGCGGCGGCCAGGCCTCGCTGCAGCGGTGCATTGATGTCGGTAAGGTGCTTCAGCGGGGTAAGCAGCAGGAGCATGGCGGTGAGGAAGGAAACGAAGCTGCCAACCGTGGTTTCGTTGTTGGCGGACTGCTGCAGGGTCACTTGTACGATGATTGCCACGCCCACGGAGACGATTATCTGGGAAATTGGCGTGCCGGCGGCGGCAGCGATGCCCTGGCGCATGTTGTATCCACGCAGGGCGTTGTTTACTTTGGCGAAGCGCGAGGTGGCATGAGCCTCTCCGCCAAAGATCTTGACTACCTTCTGGCCACGAATCGACTCCTGCAAAACCTGGTTCATCTGCGCCATGCCATCCTGCGCGGCACGCGATAGATTCCTGATGCGGTCCGAAAAAGCGCGAACAACGAAGCCGATCAGCGGAATGACGACAAGACTGATCAGGGTCAGCTTCCAGTTCAGGTAGAGCAGCCAGCCAACCAGACCGATCACCGAGAGGCTGTCGCGAATCAGCACGGTGAGTGTGGTTGTCGCCGCGAGCGCAACACCATTCACGTCGTGCGCGATGCGGGTCGTCGGCACCGATGAGGCATGGGCGTCGAAGTAGCTGGTCGGGAGCCGCATCAAGCGTTCGAACATCTTCTGCCGCAGATCCGTGATGACGTGGTTGGAGACCCAGGACATGCCGTAGGAAGCGAGGAAACCCGCCACGCCGCGCAATACAAAGATGCCAACGATGGCCAGGGGCAGCCAAGCCAGCCAGGCGCTGTCACTCTTGCCGAAGCCGGTGTCCAACAGCGGTTTCATCAGCGCCGGGAACAGGGGATCGGTCGCCGCCGCAAGCGCCGTGGCGGTGAGCGTCAAGGCGAAGCCCTTCCAGTACGGACGCACGTATCCGAGCAGGCGTAGATAGATTTCGCGGCTGTTCTGCACAAGGAGTCAGGAAAAGGAAAACCGCGCAGTATACAAGGGCTCGGGCGGCACGCTCAGTGCGCCGCGTCCCAGTTGGCGCCGACGCCGACTTCCACCAGCAGTGGCACCTTGAGCGTTGCCACGCCGCCCATCAGCCCTGGCAGCGCCTCGCGCACAGCCTCAAGTTCGGTTTCCGGAACTTCCAGCACCAGTTCGTCATGCACCTGCAAGACCAGCAGGGTTTGCAGTTTCTCGGAATCGAGCCAGCCCTGCACGGCCAGCATTGCGCGCTTGATCAGGTCGGCGGCGGTACCCTGCATCGGCGCGTTGATCGCCGCGCGCTCGGCGCCCTGGCGCCGGCCGGAGTTGGACGACTTGATTTCCGGCAGCCACAGGCGGCGGCCGAACACGGTCTCGACATAACCCTTGTCGCGGGCGATGGCGCGGGTTGCTTCCATGTAGCGGGCGACGCCGGGGTAGCGGGCAAAGTAGCGGTCCATGTAGGCCGCGGCGGCGGTGCGGTCGACACCGATCTGCCTGGCCAGTCCAAAGGCACTCATGCCGTAGATCAAGCCGAAATTGATCGCCTTGGCGGCGCGGCGCTGTTCGTTGCTGACCTCGACCGGCGTCAGGCCGAAAACCTCGGCAGCCGTGGCGCGATGCACGTCCTCGCCTTCGGCGAAGGCTTCGAGCAGGCGCGAATCGTCCGAGAGGTGAGCCATGATGCGCAGTTCGATCTGCGAATAGTCGGCGCTGAGGATATGGTGGCCCGGTGGCGCAATGAAGGCGGAGCGGATGCGGCGGCCCTCAATGGTGCGGATCGGGATGTTCTGCAGGTTCGGATCGGAGGATGCCAGCCTCCCGGTCACGGCGACGGCCTGGGCGAAGCTGGTATGGACGCGGCCGGTGGCCGGGTTGATCATTTTCGGCAGCTTGTCGGTGTAGGTATTCTTCAGCTTGGCGAAGCTGCGGTGCTCGAGGATCTTCTTCGGCAGCGGGTAATCCTCGGCCAGCTTTTCCAGCACTTCCTCGTCGGTCGAGGGTCCGCCCGAGGGCGTCTTCTTCACCACCGGCATGCCCTTGCTGGTTGAACAGGATTTCGGCGAGCTGCTTGGGCGAATTCAGGTTGAAGGGCTGGCCTGCCAGTTGTTGCGCCTCGGCTTCGAGGGCCATGATCTTGCGCCCGAGTTCGTCGCTTTGCTGGGCCAGGGTCGCGGCGTCGATCAGCACGCCGTTGCGCTCGATGCGGAACAGCACTTCGGCGACCGGCAGTTCCAGGTCGCGGTAGAGGCTTTCCAGTTGCGGTTCGGCCGCGAGCTGCGGCCGCAGTACCTGATGCACGCGCAGCGTGACATCGGCATCCTCGGCGGCGTATTCGGCGGCGCGGGCGACATCGACCTGGGCAAAGGAAATGCGGTTGGCACCCTTGCCGGTGACCGCATCGTAGCTGATGGTCGCGAGGCCGCAATGGCGCGCCGCGAGCGAGCCCAGATCGTGCGGCTTGTCGGATTCCAGCACGTAGGATTGCAGCAGCGTGTCCTCGACAATGCCGGCAAGATGCACGCCGTGATTGGCGAAAACGTGCCGATCGTACTTGAGGTGCTGACCCAGCTTGGAGTGGCGAGCCGATTCCAGCCAGGGCTTGAGTTTTGCCAGTGCCTCGGCCATGGGCAACTGCGTCGGCGCGCCGGCATAGCCGTGGCCCAGCGGCAGGTAGGCGGCGAGCACCTTCGCACCCAAATTCGTACCCAAACCCGCGCCTTCGATGGCGAAGGAAATGCCGACCAGTCGCGCCTGCAACGGATCGAGATCGGTGGTCTCGGTGTCGAGCGACACCAGTGGAGCGGCGTCGAGGCGCGCCAGCCAGTTGTCCAGTTGCGCGGCATCGAGGATGCATTCGTAAGCGCCGCGGTCGGGTTCGACCGTGGGCGCTGCTTCCATCGCCTGCGCCTGGGATACCGGTCTCCTGGCGCGGGTCGCGGCGGGTTTTTCTCCGCTCAGTTCGCGCATCCAGCCCTTGAACTCCAGCCGCGCGTACAGCTCGGCCAGCCTGGCTGTATCGGGCGCCAGCGGAGCAAGCTCGGTGACCGATTGCCCCAGCGGCACATTGCAGTCAACCGTGACAAGCTTGACGCCGAGCGGCAGGAAATCCAGATGCTTGCGCAGGTTTTCGCCAACCGCGCCGCCGATTTCGGCGGCATGGGCGACGATCTCATCGAGCGAGCCCCAGGATTCCAGCCACTTGACGGCGGTCTTCGGTCCAACCTTGGATACGCCGGGTACATTGTCAACGGGATCGCCGATCAATGCCAGGTAATCGACGATGCGCCCCGGCGGCACGCCGAACTTGGTCTTGACGCCGGCTTCGTCGAGGACTTCGTTGCTCATGGTATTGACCAGCATGACGTGCGGATTGACGAGCTGGGCCAGATCCTTGTCACCCGTCGAAATCACGCAGTCGATGCCGGCCGCGGCAGCCTGCCGCGACAGCGTGCCGATCACGTCGTCGGCTTCGACGCCGTCGACCATCAACAGCGGCCAGCCGGCGGCGCGAATGCATGAGTGCAGGGGCTCGATCTGCGCCACCAGTTCCTCGGGCATCGACGGGCGGTTGGCCTTGTATTCGGGATACCAGTCGTCGCGAAAGGTCTTGCCCTTGGCGTCGAACACCACGGCGCGGAAATCTGACTTATAGTCGGCTTCGAGCACGCGCAGCATGGAAAGTACGCCGCGGATGGCTCCCGTGGGCTGGCCCGCGCTGGTGCGCAGATCAGGCAGGGCGTGAAACGCCCGATACAGGTAGGAAGAGCCGTCGACCAGCAGAAGCGTGGGCATGAGGAGCGCTGCCAAATGAACGAGAAGGACAAGTTAGCCAAGCCCCTGTCGAAGGCTGCGAACGCCTTCGATGCGGCCACCGGGCAACAGACCGCTACCAGCGCGCGCGAAGCCTGGCGAGTCTTCGGCATTATGGCAGAGTTCGTCGAGGCAACCGAGCGTCTGGCAGCGGTGCGCCCGGCGGTGTCGATCTTCGGCAGCGCGCGCATCGACCGGGATTCGAACTACTACCAGCTCACTGAAAAAATTGCCCGACTGCTGTCTGACGCGGGGTTTTCGGTGGTCTCTGGCGGCGGACCCGGCGTCATGGAGGCGGCCAACAAGGGCGCCTTCGAAGGCAAGAGCCTGTCCATCGGACTTAACATCCAGTTGCCCCACGAGCAGAAGACCAATCACTATCAGGACATTTCGCAGAGCTTTCGCCACTTCTTCACCCGCAAGTACATGTTCGTCAAGGTGGCCGCCGCGTACGTGGTCATGCCCGGCGGCTTCGGCACCCTTGACGAACTGCTCGAAGCCCTGGCGCTGATCCAAACCGGGAAGGGCCCGCGGATTCCGTTGATCCTGGTCGGCACCGATTTCTGGAGCGGCCTGCTCGACTGGTTCCGCGAGCGGCTGGTGGCCGAGAACATGATCAGTCCCGAAGACGTCGATCTGATCCAGGTGATGGACGAACCGGAGGGTGTGGTGGCTGCGATCTTCGACCACTACGAGGCGCGCGGCTTCGGTCCGCTGCCAGAAGAGCACGAATTGCTGCTCAACCTTTGATAAACTCGGCAGAATTCCTTAAGGACATCCCATGCGCCGCCTGATCGTTTTTCTGCTTTCCGCCGTGGCACTGAACGTGGCGGCGCAGACCCCGCTACCGAAGCGGGAGCCTATCCCCGAGCCTCCGCCACCGCCGCCCGGCGCCTTGAACGAGTCCCTGGACCCGCAGGTCACCATTACGAGACGTGGCGAAGACAAGGTCGAGGAATTCCGCATGAACGGCAAGCTCTACATGCTGAAGGTAACGCCGCCGCACGGCGTACCATACTACCTGCTCGACAACAATGGCGATGGCAGTTGGGTGCGTCAGGGTTCAGTCGATTCCGGGCTGCGTGTGCCGATGTGGGTGATTGGCACGTTTTAGCACGTGGCGAGCGCAGACCTCTCTCTACGCAACGGGTGCGGAGACGCAAAGGGCACAGAGGAACCCGCTGCCTTTCATTCGGTTCCTGTCATCCGTGGCGCCGCGTTGAACCCGGCTGGCGCGGCTGTGCCGAGGGACATTGCCCGCTACGGGCAGGTGTTCACGCCACCGGGAATCGTCACCCGCATGTTCGCCCTGCGGCGCAATCACGGCCGGGTACTCGATCCGGCCTGCGGCGACGGCGCGTTTTCGGCACGTCTTCCGGGTTGCGTGGCGATCGAACTCGACGCCGCCCATTGCCCGGCAGGTGCCCTGAACGTCGATTTCTTCGCCTATCCGGAGCGCGAGAAGTTTGCCACCATCATCGGCAATCCGCCCTACGTCAAGGCGCGCGACATCCCGCCGGAAACCGCCCTGCGCCTGGGCTCCAGCCTGCTCGACGGCCATGCGAACCTTTACCTGCACTTCATCGAGAAGTGCGTGCGCCACCTCGCGCCCGGTGGCGAACTTATCCTCATCACGCCACGCGACTTTCTCAAGGCGACGGGTGCCGGGCGGCTCAACACCTGGCTGTTCGACCAGGGCACTGTCACGGAATTTGAAGATCTCGGCGACGCGAAGATCTTCGCGGGCGCCACGCCCAATTGCGCGATCTGGCGCTTTGAAAAAGGCAATCTCGGCCATCGCCTGCAGGATGGACGGCGCATGGCGCTGGCCGGCGGACAACTGATGTTTACCCGTGGCATCTACAGCCTGCCGCTGGCCAGCGTGTTCGCCGTCAAGGTCGGGGCGGTCTCGGGGGCTGATGAGATTTTCACCAACGAGAGGTTCGCCAACACCGAATTCGTCTGTTCGAAAACCGCCCAGACCGGCGCTACGCGGCGCATGATCTACCTCGATCGCGAGGGACCCCTGCCGTACCTGGAACAGTTCAAGGAACGCTTGCTGGCGCGCCGTGTCACCCGTTTCGACGAGTCAAACTGGTGGAAGTGGGGGCGTCGTCACTACATCTCCGACGCGCCGCGCATTTACGTCAACAACAAGACGCGCAACCAGCGTCCCTTCTTTCTCCATCCCTGCAACAACTACGACGGCGCGGTACTGGCGCTGTTCCTGCATCGCACGAAACTCAACACGGCCGAACTTCGGCGTCTGACCGCGATGCTCAACGACGTGGATTGGAGCGAACTCGGTTTCGTCTGCGACGGCCGCTTTCTTTTCTCCCAGCGCAGCCTGGAGCAAACCCTGCTGCCGGAGGCTTTTGCCGAATTCGCTGTGCGCGGGCTGATGTAAGGAAAAAGCGTCACGCGCAATTGCCCTCTCCGGGCAGCGCTGCAAGCCCGTGCTCGTAGAGTCCTGTCCTGGATTCCGTGCCTGCCGCCGGGCGTTCAGCTCATGGAGTCCGGCTTGCAACCCGCCGCGCAACAGCGTCCCGGCTGGCGGCCAATGGCGATGCGCCGCCGGGCGTCGGCAAGCATGCCGCGATCAAGCAGGTTCTCGACGATTTCAACGCGGTCGGCAATCGGATAGCGGCGGAAGATTTCCTTCTTCATTGCCTCCGGCGAACCGCCGCCATGCAGGCTGATCACGGAATACCAGCCGCCCTGGCTGGAGGCAGTCAAATCTTCGATGAAGCGTGCCACGGCAATGCGTTTTTCGTAGGGAATGTCGGAGCTGCCCGTCAGCACCTCCGAGATCCGTCCGGCGGTTGCCGGGTTGTGGTCTTCGTCCGGCCCGGGAAGTGCCACGATCAGGCCGCCCGAGACTTCATGCGCCAGCCGCTGCATGTCGTAGATCTGGGTCGCCAGCAATAGTTTGCCGATGTTCGAGAAAACCGCATCGGGCATGACGATGCCGTCGGCCTCTCGCGTCGCATACACGGAGGCGGCAACGCCGCAGGCGTAGAACCCCTCGACGATGCGGATCAGGTCGGTCATCGCATCGCGCAGGCCGTGAGCCCGTTCAGCCTCAAGTCCGTTGGCTTCGGTCATCAGCGTGCCGGAACCGATCAGCAGGTCGCCGAAGCCGGCGCGGGCGGCGATGCAACTGTGCCGGTGGTGGGTTGCGTAGGCATAAGTGAGCGTGGCGCTGTGCCGCCATTCGCCGGCGAGGAAGACCCGCTCCCAGGGAACGAATACGCGCTCGAAGAGGCAGACCGCGGTGCTCTGGCCGAAGCGGTTGGAAAACAGCGCCGCGGCTTCGCCGGGGCGCCCGGCCGGCCGCGCCACCATCGTCAGCCCTTCGACGTCGACGGGCACGGCGCAGCAAACAGCGAAATCGGCGTCAGCCTCGGTCATTGCCCGGCCCGGCATTATGAGCAGTTCATGCATGTAGGGCGCACCGGTGACGATGGCCTTGGTGCCCGAAATGATGATGCCATCGGCGCGGCGCTCGACGATGTGCACATAGGTATTGGAGTTCGCCTGGGCATGCGGGCGCTTCGAGCGGTCGCCCTTGGCATCGGTCATGGCAATGCCGATGGCCAGGTCGGCGCGACAAATGTGCTCGTGATAGCTGCGTGCCCGCGCCAGGTACTCGGTGCCGTGTTCGGCGTCGATTTCCGCCGCCGCCTGCAGGATGCCGGCCATCGCGTCGCCGGCGAGATAGCGCTGCGCGCAACCGGTGTAGCGGCAGATCAGGCGTATCGCTTCGAGCTTCTGCAGCAGGTCGTCCTCGCTGCGCGGAACATGCAGCATGCGGTTGCAGGCGCTGCCGTCGCCATTGCTGCCAGCGGCGCTCGCGACGCGCATCAGAGCCGCGGTGTCCTCGCGCAGCGCAAAGGCATAACTGAGTCCGACGGCGTTGACACCGGGTTGCAGCGCGGAATCGTCGCTGACCGATGCAACCGAGCGGCCGTCAACGAAGACTCGTGGTTTCAGTTGGCGCAGCGATGCGCGGTACTCGGGGTCGGACATCAGCATCAGCGGCTCCAGAGGAAATGTGTCGGACGACAAACATCGCGAACGGCACGAACGCTGATACTACCAAGGTCTTCAGGTGGAAAGGTCTGCGCCTGAAGCCCCTGTGCAAGGTATGGTGATGAAGACCGGACAAGTCGTGAATCCTCAACGAGCATGCAAATACGGTCTTGCATTAAGATTTAGGGATCAAGTAACATCTCGCCTCGTCAGGAAGTCCTCGTCAGCAAGTCAACCGCATTGTTCTCCCCGTAATGGAGACGATGCAGCCGAAAGGGCAGAAAAATGAGCAACGCACCCGCAGTCAGCATTCCCTCGATCGATGCCTGGGCCAAGGCGGCCGCCAAGTCCGCCCCGGATGGTGACGTCTCCCGGCTGAACTGGGTTACCCCGGATGGCATTACCGTCAAGCCGCTGTACACCAAGGCCGATGTCGAGGGCCTGCCATACGCCGATACCCTGCCCGGCTTCGCCCCGTTCGTGCGCGGGCCGCAAGCCACGATGTACGCCGTGCGTCCATGGACGATTCGTCAATACGCCGGGTTCTCGACAGCGGAGGCTTCCAACGCGTTTTATCGCCAGGCGCTGGCCGCCGGCGGTCAGGGCGTGTCGGTCGCCTTCGACCTCGCCACCCATCGCGGCTACGACTCGGACCATCCGCGCGTCACCGGTGACGTCGGCAAGGCCGGCGTGGCAATTGACTCAGTGGAGGACATGAAGATCCTGTTCGACGGCATTCCGCTGGAGAAGGTTTCCGTTTCGATGACCATGAACGGCGCCGTCCTGCCGGTGCTTGCCGGTTACGTGGTGGCTGCCGAGGAACAGGGTGTCTCGCAGGACAAGCTGACCGGCACGATCCAGAACGACATCCTCAAGGAGTTCATGGTTCGCAATACCTACATCTACCCGCCCGAGCCGTCGATGCGCATCGTGGCCGACATCATTGGCTACACCGCGAAGAACATGCCAAAGTTCAACTCGATCTCGATCTCCGGCTACCACATGCAGGAGGCGGGGGCGACCCAGGCCGTGGAACTTGCCTTCACGCTGGCCGACGGCCGCGAGTACGTGAAGACCGCGATTGCGGCCGGCATGGATGTGGACGATTTCGCCGGCCGGCTGTCGTTCTTCTGGGCGATCGGCATGAACTTCTATCTCGAAATCGCCAAGATGCGTGCTGCGCGGCTGCTGTGGTGGCGCATCATGAACGAATTCAACGCGAAGAAGCCGAAGTCGATGATGCTGCGCACCCACAGCCAGACCTCGGGCTGGTCGCTAACCGAGCAGGACCCGTACAACAACGTGGTGCGCACCACGATCGAAGCCATGGCCGCGGTGTTCGGCGGCACGCAAAGCCTGCACACCAACTCGCTCGACGAGGCCATTGCGCTGCCGACCGCGTTTTCATCGCGGATCGCGCGCAATACCCAGCTCGTGATTCAGGAAGAAACCCACATCACCAGCGTAATCGATCCCTGGGCGGGCAGCTACATGATGGAAAGGCTGACGCAGGACATCGCCGACGAGGCCTGGCGCATTATCGAGGACGTCGAAAAGATGGGCGGCATGACCCAGGCAGTGCAAAGCGGCTGGGCCAAGCTGCAAATCGAGAAGTGCGCCGCGGAAAAGCAGGCGCGCATCGATTCGCGCAAGGATGTGATCGTCGGGGTCAACAAGTACAAGCTCAAGGAAGAAGCCGCGCTCGAGTTCCGCAACGTGGATAACCACGCCGTGCGCGAGAGCCAGATCGCGCGCCTGAAGAAGATTCGCGAGACGCGCGACGGCGCGGCCGTGCAAGCGGCCCTGGCGGCACTGACTTCCGCGGCGAAGACCGGCGAGGGCAACCTGCTCGACCTCGCCATCAAGGCCAGCCGCTTGCGGGCCACGGTTGGTGAAATTTCGGATGCCCTCGAAGCCGTCTATGGCCGTCATCGCGCCACCACGCAGACGGTCTCGGGCGTCTATAGCGCCGCGTTTGGAGAGGATGGAGCGATGAAGGAAATCCGTGACCTTATCGACAACTTCGCCGCGGCGGAAGGGCGCCGGCCGCGCATCATGATCGCCAAGCTCGGCCAGGATGGCCACGACCGCGGCGCCAAGGTGGTCGCCACGGCCTTCGCCGACCTCGGTTTCGACGTCGACGTCGGTCCTCTGTTCCAGACGCCGGAAGAGGCGGCGCGCCAAGCCATCGAGAACGATGTTCACGCGATCGGCGTGTCGACCCTGGCCGCCGGCCATAAGACGCTGGTGCCGCAACTGGTCAAGGCGCTGCGCGACCAGGGCGCCAACGAAATCGTCGTCTTTGTCGGTGGTGTGATTCCGCCGCAGGACTACGACGAGCTCTACAAGGCGGGCGCCGCAGGCATCTTCGGGCCGGGTACGCCGATCCCGCAGTGCGCGCATGAAGTGCTGCGCGCCATCCGCGCCGCGCACCTGCCGGCAAGCGCCTGAGCCGGGTCATGCGGCCCGTGCCCGAACTGGGCCAAGCCGGCGTGGACGCCCAGGACACGCCGCTGGTCGATGGCTTGCTGGGCGGCAATCGGCGTGCTCTGGCCAAGTCGATCACCCTGGCTGAGTCGACACTGCCGGATCACCAGCGGCGTTCGCAGAAGTTGCTGGAAGCACTGCTGCCGCATACCGGCCGCTCGATGCGCATCGGCATTTCCGGCGTGCCGGGTGTCGGCAAGTCGACCTTCATCGAAGCCCTGGGCGTGTACCTGATAGAAGCCGGCCATCGCATCGCGGTACTTGCGGTCGATCCTTCCTCGAGCGTACATGGCGGTTCGATTCTTGGCGACAAGACCCGCATGGAACTGCTCTCGCAGCGCACGGAAGCCTTTATCCGTCCGTCGCCGGCTTCGGGCAGCCTGGGCGGCGTGGCCGAACACACGCGGGAAGCCCTGCTGCTCTGCGAAGCTGCCGGCTACGACATCATCATTGTCGAGACGGTGGGCGTCGGCCAGTCCGAGACCGCGGTGGCCGGCATGACAGATGTCTTTGTGCTGTTGCAGTTGCCGAATGCCGGCGACGAGATGCAGGGGATCAAGAAGGGCATCATCGAGCTGGCCGACCTAGTGGTTTTCAACAAGGCCGACATTGATCCGACGGCGGCACAACTGGCTGCCGCGCAAATGCGTTCGGCACTGTCCATGCTGCATCCGGCCTCGCCCAACTGGCAACCGCCGGTACTGACGCTGTCGGCGACGCGCAAGGACGGCCTGGAGAATTTCTGGCAGATCATCGAGAAATTCAGGGTTGCCCTGACCGCAAGCGGCGAATTCGACGCGCGGCGCCGCCACCAGGCGCTGGCCTGGATGTGGCAGCAGATCGATTCGGGTTTGCGCAGTCATTTTCGCCAACACCCAAGCGTGAAGAGCGAATTGCGCGAATTGTCGGCTGCGGTTGACGCCGGCACGACAACCCCGACGGCGGCTGCACGGCACCTGCTTGCGCTGGTGAGCCGCTATTTCTAGTCGGTAGCGAGCGGCTCGCCGCCCGATCGTCGGTCTGGATCCCCGTTTCGGCCTGTTTCCGCCACGCTCATCAAAGAAACGCCTCAATGGGGACGTTTCGCGCTACACTTTGATACCCATTCCGTCGATGATCTTGTTCGAGAAGATGCGCTTTCCGCAAGCCTTTGAGTGTCGCGACTCTGGTTCCGACCGCATCGAGATGAACAAGCTCGACCCTGTTCGCGTGTTGACCGAACACTGCTGATTTCCAGTTTGTATTTTCGGAGGTATTTCGCATGTACGACATCATTCACCAGTTGGACGAAAAGCGCCGCCTGGCCGCCCTGGGGGGCGGTCAGAAGCGTATCGATGCACATCACGCCAAGGGCAAGCTGACCGCCCGCGAGCGGATAGAAATACTGCTCGACGATGGCACGTTTGAAGAGTGGGACATGTTCAAGGAGCATCGTTGCGTCGATTTCGGCATGGGCGACAGCCACATCCCCGGCGACGGTGTGGTGACCGGCTACGGCACCATCAATGGCCGTATGGTCTTCGTCTTTTCGCAAGACTTCACGGTGTTCGGCGGCGCCCTGTCAGAAGCGCACGCCGAAAAGATCTGCAAGATCATGGACCACGCGCTGAAGGTCGGCTGCCCGGTGATTGGCCTGAATGACTCCGGCGGCGCGCGCATCCAGGAAGGCGTCGCGGCGCTCGGCGGCTATGCCGACGTGTTCCAGCGCAACGTAATGGCTTCCGGCGTGATCCCGCAAATCTCGATGATCATGGGGCCCTGCGCCGGCGGTGCGGTGTACAGCCCGGCGATGACCGATTTCATCTTCATGGTCAAGGACACCTCCTACATGTTCGTCACCGGGCCGGAAGTAGTGAAGACCGTAACACACGAGGAAGTCACCGCCGAGCAACTCGGCGGCGCGGTGACGCACGCCACCAAGTCCGGCGTCGCCGACCTGGCTTTCGAGAACGATGTCGACGCGCTGCTGATGGCGCGCCGCTTCTTCAATTACCTGCCCCTCAACAACAAGGACAAGCCGCCGGTAAGGAAGACCTTTGATCCGGCGGATCGGCTTGATTTCTCGCTAGACACACTGGTGCCGGACAATCCCAACAAGCCCTACGACATCAAGGAACTGATTTTCAAGATCGTTGATGACACGGATTTCTTCGAGCTTCAGCACGACAATGCGATGAACATCGTGATCGGTTTTGCCCGCATGGAAGGCCAAACCGTAGGCATCGTCGCCAACCAACCCATGGTGCTGGCGGGTTGCCTGGACATCAAGTCGGCAATCAAGGGCGCGCGCTTCGTGCGTTTTTGCGACGCCTTCAACATCCCGATCATCACCTTGGTGGATGTGCCCGGTTTCATGCCGGGAACGGCGCAGGAATACGGCGGCATCATCAAGCACGGCGCCAAGCTGCTGTTTGCGTTTGCCGAATGCACGGTGCCGAAGGTCACGGTAATTACCCGCAAGGCCTACGGCGGCGCCTACGACGTGATGTCCTCGAAGCATTTGCGCGGTGATGTCAACTTTGCCTGGCCCTCGGCGGAGATCGCGGTGATGGGGCCGAAAGGCGCCGTGGAAATCATCTTCCGCGAAGAGAAGGGCGATCCGGCCAAGGTCGCGGCGCGCGAAGCCGAGTACAAGGCCAAGTTCGCCAACCCCTTCGTCGCCGGCGCGCGCGGCTTCATCGACGATGTGATCATGCCCAACGAAACCCGCAAGCGCATCTGCCGCAGCCTGGCCATGCTGCGCGGCAAGGACATCGAGAATCCGTGGCGCAAGCACGACAATATTCCTCTCTGACCGTGTTTGGCATCGTGCATAGCTGCGTTGGCTTCGTCGTCCACTCCTCGCCGTGCTGTGAGCACTGACTCGTCGTGGACCCCGCCACCTTGCCCTGCACGCGTCAAAACCGTCATAGCCTCTCTTCGAATTGAGGATTGAAAACCATGTTCAAGAAAATACTGATTGCAAATCGCGGCGAGATCGCTTGCCGCGTCATCAAAAAGCGCCCGCAAGATGGGCATTGCCACGGTCGCCGTGTATTCGGAAGCCGACAAGGATGCGCGTCATGTCGAAATGGCCGACGAGGCTGTCTGCATTGGCCCGCCGCCGTCGAAGGAATCCTATCTGGTGATCGACAAGATCATCGCCGCCTGCAAGCAGACCGGCGCCGAGGCCGTCCATCCGGGCTACGGCTTTCTTTCGGAGAATGAAGAGTTCTCGCGCCGGCTGGAAGAGAACGGCATCATTTTCATCGGGCCCAAGCACTATTCCATCGCCGCGATGGGCGACAAGATTGCCTCGAAAAAGCTCGCGCTGGAAGCCAAAGTCAATACCATTCCCGGCCACAACGCCGCCATTGACACGCCCGAGCAGGCGGTCGAGATCGCCAAGGGCATCGGCTACCCGGTGATGATCAAAGCCTCCGCCGGCGGCGGCGGCAAGGGCCTGCGTGTGGCCTACAACGACAAGGAAGCCCACGAAGGCTTTGCCTCGTGCAAGACCGAGGCGAAAAACGCCTTCGGCGACGACCGGATTTTCATCGAGAAGTTCGTCGAGGAACCGCGGCACATCGAGATCCAGTTGATCGGCGATGGCCACGGCAACACCGTCTATCTGTGGGAACGCGAATGCTCGTTGCAACGTCGCCACCAGAAAGTCATCGAAGAGGCGCCTTCTTCCTTCATCGACGCGGTGACCCGCAAGGCAATGGGAGAGCAGGCCGTGGCGCTGGCGAAGGCGGTCAACTACCAGAGCGCGGGAACCGTGGAGTTCGTCGTCGGCAAGGACAAGAGCTTCTACTTCCTTGAGATGAATACGCGCCTGCAGGTCGAACATCCGGTGACCGAGCTGATTACAGGGGTGGATCTGGTGGAACTGATGATCCGCGTGGCGGCGGGCGAAAAATTGCCCTTCACCCAGGAGCAGGTCAAGCTCACCGGCTGGGCCATGGAGTGCCGGATCAACGCCGAAGACCCCTTCCGCGGCTTCCTCCCCTCCACCGGCCGCCTGGTGAAATACATACCGCCGCCAGAGGTTCATGGCGTGCGTGTCGATACCGGCGTGTATGAAGGCGGCGAGATATCGATGTTCTATGATTCGATGATCGCCAAGTTGATTGTCCATGCAGCCACGCGCGACCTGGCGATTGCGCGCATGCGCGATGCGCTGAACCAGTTCGTGATCCGCGGTGTCTCCTCGAATATTGCCTTTCAGGCGGCGCTGATGCAGAACCCGCGCTTCACGTCGGGCGACTTCAACACTGGCCTGATCGCCGAGCAGTATCCCAAGGGGTTCAACGCGGCCGACGTACCGCACGACGATCCGGCGATGCTGGTGGCGGTGGCCACCGCGATCCATCGCCAGTATCTGTCCCGCAACGCGAGCATCTCCGGCCAGATGCCGGGGCATGAATTCGTCCCCGGCGAGGATTTTGTCGTATTGCTGGGTGACGACGAGTATCGGGCCAAGGCGCTCGCCGCCAAAGGCGGCTGGGATGTCAGCTTTGCCGGCGAAGTTTATGAAGTACGCTCCAACTGGCAGTTTGGAGATCCCCTGTATATCGGCACCATCAGCGGTCAGCCAATATGCATGCAGATCGAGCGACGCGGATTGGTCTATCGGCTGTTCCATCAGCGTTCAGGCCGATATCCAGGTGATGTCGGCCCGCACGGCGGAATTGAAGGCGCGGATGCCCAGCAAGGTCCCGCCGGACATGTCGAGGTATCTGCTGTCCCCGATGCCAGGGCTGCTTACGCACATCGCCGTCATCGCGGGGCAGGAGGTCAAGGCCGGCGAAGTCTTGGCCAAGATCGAGGCCATGAAGATGGAGAACGTGCTGAAAGCCGAGCGCGACTGCGTGGTGGAGACGCTGCTGGCCAGGCCGGGGGACAGTCTGGCGGTGGATCAGACCATCATCGCTTTCAGGTAGGCAGGCGCGTCGGGGTCGGCCTCCAAGGCGATCTCGACGCGAAAACCCGGTACCGTGCCGCGCATTCCTGCCGCGCCAGCATCGGGCGAGAACAATATCCCTTGCGGATGGTTGCGGCGCAACACCCGCTACCGCGGGTGTTGGCCTTCACGGAAGCCCTGCCATGCTGCGTTTTCTGATCCTGCTCTGCTGTTGGTTATGCCACATCGGCGCGTCCGTCGCCGCGCTGCGGCTGGCGCCAGGGGACACTTTCGAGTGGCTGCTGGAGGTGGCTTTCCCAACGCTGGACAGCGTGGAATACTTCGGCCCGGGCGGCGAACACCTGAGCACGGGCGACCACCTGCCTTTCGCTGCGCGACCGCTGTTGCATCGCAACTTCGTGTTTCCGCTGCACCTGAGCGGGGCTGGCGCGAACACGGTCTGGTTGCGAGTGGCCTCGGAAGGGACCCTGACCATTCCGTTGCGGCTGTGGCAAGCGGAGGCCTTCTGGCAAAAGTCGAACACGAGTCATGCAGTGCTGAGGGTCTATTTCGGCATGCTGCTGGCTCTTGCGCTCTACAACCTGCTGCTATGGTTTTCGCTGCGAGATCAAAATTATCTGACCTATGTCCTGTTCTCGGCCGGCATGGCCGTGGGACAGCTTTCGCTCAACGGACTGGGCAACCAGTTTCTCTGGGCCAACTTGCCGGGGTGGGGCAACCTCGCCCTTGCCGCAGGTTTTGCCGCTGCCGGTCTGTTCGGCGCGCTGTTTACCCGCGACTTTCTGCAGACACGGTGCAACTTGCCGCGTCTGGATGGCGTCGTGACCGGCCTTGCCGCGCTGTTTGCCCTCTGCATGGTGATGTCAGTGCTTGCTCCGTACCGTCTGGCGGCCATTCTCACTTCGCTGACTGGCGTCGCATTTTCGCTGGTGGCGATGTTCGCCGGCCTGCGCTGTTGGCGTGCCGGCCAGGCGGGCGCCCGTACCTTCCTGCTGGCATGGACGTTACTGTTGATTGGCGTCGCCATTACCGGCCTGCGCAACCTGAACCTGCTGCCAACCACTTTTCTCAGCCTCCATGCGTTGCAGATGGGCTCGGCGCTGGAGATGCTGCTGCTTTCTTTCGCCTTGGCCGATCGCATCAACCGCCTGCGGCGCGAGCAGGACGTGGCCCAAGGCGAGGCGCTTGCCGCCAAACAGCAACTGGCGAGGACCCTGCAGCGCTCCGAGGCGAGTCTCGAGCGGCGCGTCGCGCAGCGCACGGAGGAGCTAGAACTGGCGAATGCCCATCTGCGCGAAAGCGAACGCCAGTTGCAGGCCCTGGCCCACACGGATACGCTGACGGGCCTTGCCAACCGCCTGTTGTTCGACGCCCGCTTGCAGCAGTCAATGCAGCAGGCGCGGCGGAATCGCGGACGGATTGCGCTGCTGCTGGTCGATCTCGATCATTTCAAGACGATCAACGACGGCTACGGCCGTGCCATCGGCGATGAAGTGCTGCGCTGCACGGCGGAGCGTTTGCGGGCGAGCGTGCGCGAGGTTGACACCGTCGCACGATTGGGTGGTGATGAATTCTCGATCGTGTTGACCGGGCTCGGCGGCGGCGCGGACACCGAACGCATGGCCGAGAAAATCATTGCCAAACTCTGCGAGCCGATGCGTCTGCTCGGCTTGCCGCTGGAAATCAGCGTCAGTATCGGAGTTGCGCCGTTTTCCAGTGGCGACCTGTCACCCTCGGCTCTGATGCATCGTGCGGACAAGGCCTTGCAACTGGCGAGGCGCGCCGGACCCGGCTGTTACCGGGTGTTTGCGTAGGACGCCTGGCAGCGGGAGATCCGCGCTGAAGCTCGGCTTCGCTACTTTTTCCCGATGCATTCGCGAAGGCATTCCAGCAGTTGGTCTTCGTCGTAGGGCTTGCCCAAAAAGTGATCGACACCGATTTCCGCCGCATGCCGGCGATGCTTCTCCGCGGTGCGCGAAGTGATCATGATGATCGGAACATGCTTCAGGCGTTGGTCCGCACGCATGTTGCGCGCCAGATCGAAACCGTCCATGCGCGGCATTTCAATGTCCAGCAGCATTGCGTCGGGAATGACTTCGCCGAGCTGCTCCAGCGCATCAACGCCATCCTTTGCGGTGAGCACGTGATAACCGTGGCGCGCCAGCAGTCGGCCGCTGACCGCGCGAACCGTCAGTGAATCGTCCACCACCATCACGGCGGCGGCAGCCTGAACCTGCGCAGGGGCGGCCAACACCGCCGCCGGAGGATTGCTGCCGCGTTCCACGGCACGGGCCGCCAGTGCGACAGGGTTGATGATCAGCGCCACCTCGCCGTTGCCGAGCACGGTCGCACCGGCAAGCCCCGATACGCGGGCCAGTTGTGGTCCCAAGGCCTTGACCACGACTTCCTGGTTGCCTGTAAGGCCATCGACTTCCAGCGCGACCCGTTCAGTGCCGCCCTTGATCAAGAGGATCCAGTGTCGCCGCGCAGGCGGCGGAGTGGCGCCCTTTTCGCCCAGCAACTCTGAAAGATAATGGTAAGGATATCGGTTCCCCAGCCACTCGGTAGTGCCCGTCCTGCGTATCCCTGCCGCAACTTCGGGTTTGTTCTCGGTGGCTTGCTCGATCATCGAGGACGGAATCGCATACCGGCGATTGCCTGCCGTAACGAGCACCGCCTGGGTGACCGCGAGTGTAAGCGGCAGGTAAATGCGGAATGTAGCGCCACGCCCGGTGTCCGACGTGACTTCGATGCGGCCCCCGAGACTGGCTGTCGCGCTTTTCACCACATCCATCCCCACGCCTCGTCCGGCGAGCGTCGTGACCTCCTCCGTGGTGGAGAATCCGGGCAGAAGAATGAGTTGCGTCAGGCTTGCTTCATCGGTTTCAGCGTCCGCGGCAATCAGGCCTCGCTCGATTGCGCGCTGACGGATACGCTCAAAGTTCAGGCCGGCACCGTCGTCGGCGATGGCAAGCACGATTTCGTTGCCTTCCTGCGCCAATGACAAAGTAATCTGGCCGATGGCTTCCTTGCCGGCAGCCTGGCGTGTGACGCTGTCTTCGAGTCCATGCGCGACGCCGTTGCGCAACAGATGCTCCAGCGGGCCCGCCATCGTGTCCAGCACCGAGCGGTCGAGCTCGGTCTGGCCGTGGCGGATGTCGAGGTTGGCACGCTTTGCGGAATCCTTGGCTGCCTGCCTTACTACGCGATGCAGACGCTCGGCGAGACTTTCAAAGGGCACCATGCGCACGCCCATCATGCGCTGCGACAGTTCGTGGCTGAGTCGCGCCTGGGCGGCGATCGCGGCATTAGCATGGTCGAGATTGCGCAGCAGGTTCTGCTGTACGGTGGCCACGTCGTTCACACTCTCCGCCATCATCCGCGTGACCTCCTGGAAGCGGGTGAAGCGATCGAATTCGAGCGGATCGAAATCCTGCAAGCGCTCGCTTGCCAGCGCTTGCTGAGACAGCATCTGCGACTCGGCCTGAATCTCGATTTCGCGAAGCTGCCGGCGCAGGCGAATCACGTTTTCCGTGAGTTCGAACAGCGACGATTTCAGCGCCAGCATCTCGCCTTCGATCCGGCCACGGGCGATGGAAACTTCACCCACTTCGTTGACCAGTTGGTCGACCAGGGCAGCGCGCACGCGCAGGTGAACCTGCGCGACGGGGGTCAAGGCTGCGGCAACGGCAGTGCTCGCCTTGGTCGTGACATGGCTGGCAGCGGCGGCGTCCCGGCGCTCGACCTGCGGCAATTCCGCCACTGCCGGTTCGACGGTGACATCAATGCCCGCAGCGCGATACTCTGGCTCTTCAGGCTCCGGGCCGGCCGCGACAGGGTTGCGCAGGTGCTCGATCAACACCGCGACGCGGTCATACGAGGTTTCCAGCCCGTCGATGGTGGCCGGCTGCACCGATTTCATCGCGGTCGCCTGTTCGACGCGGGTTTCCATCGAATGCAGCAGCTCGCCGCACGCCATTGCACCGGCCATTCGTGCACTACCCTTGAGCGTGTGCAGGGCGCGCTGGAGTGTGCGGGAAATCTCTGCGGCGGTGGGCGCTTCACGCCATTGGCGCAGGGTTGCGCCGATGTCCCTCATCAGCTCAACGCTTTCCTCAAGAAAAAGCGGCAACACCTGCGCATCGATCTCGTCGTCAATCCTCGCAGCGCGGCGCTCTGCCGCAGTCATGGCGATTTCCGGCAGAGCGGGTGTAGCAGGCTCCGCCAAAGCTTCGGGTTCGGGCTCGGGCTCGGGTTCGGGCTCGGGCTCGGGTTCGGGCTCGGGTTCGGGTTCGGGTTCGGGCTCGGGCTCGGGCTCGGGCTCGGGCTCAGGCTCGGGCTCAGGCTCAGGCTCGGGCTCGGGCTCAGGCTCGGGCTCGGCTCGGCCTGGGCTCGGGCTCGGGCTCGGTTCGGGCTCAGGCTCGGGCTCGGGTTCGGGCTCGGGCTCAGGTTCGGGCTCGGGTTCGGGCTCGGGTTCGGGCTCGGGCGCGGGTTCGGGCGCAGGGTCGGGCTCGGGTTCGGGCTCAGGCTCAGGCTCGGGTTCGGGTTCGGGCTCGGGCTCGGGTTCGGGCTCGGGCTCGGGTTCGGGTTCGGGTTCGGGCTCGGGTTCGGGCTCGGGTTCGGGCTCGGGCTCGGTTCGGGCTCGGGCTCAGGTTCGGGCTCAGGTTCGGGCTCAGGTTCGGGCTCAGGCTCGGCCCGGGTTCGGGTTCGGGCTCGGGTTCGGCGAGGGGCTCGATCACTGCTTCGATCGTTGGCTCAGCCACAGGCTCGACCTCTGCGGCGAACTCGGCCACAGGCGCCGCAGGTACTGCGAAGGGCGGCATCATCGCATCCAGTGCGGCGGCGAGATCGGCCTCCTCGCCAGGCATGCGTCGCTCGGCAATCGCGCCAAGCATGCCTTCCAGAGCACCCGCGCAGCGAGCGAAAAGATAGCGCTGGGTTTCGCTTGGACTTGCTTCCAGCATCGACAAGCGCACCAGCGCATTTTCCAGCGCCCGGGCGAGGCGCGAAATCGACATGAAGCCCGTACCGGCTGAAATGCTGGCCGCGGTATGCGCTGCACGAATGACTTCGTTGCCGGGCACCGATTCAAGGCCAAGATTGGCTTGCAGCGTAGCAACGAGTTCGCGCGTTTCGCCGAGATAGATATTGTAGAGAGCGGGGGCCACTTCCAGGTCGCCGATACGAATCGGCGGCGGTGTGGGGAAGGAGACCACCTCCGCAGAGGGCTGAAGTTCCGTCAAAGCTTCATCAACGGTCACTTCCTCATGGGAGACTGCCTCAAAGACCGGTTCTTCCAGAGTGACTTCTTCAGGACCTGCTTCTTCAACAGACACTTCTTCAGCGACCGCTTCTTCAATAGTCGGCGTCCGCGGGACGCCGACTGCGGCTTCAGCATCTTCAGCCCCACTCAAGAGCCGGCAGTGGCGGATCAATTCGGCGTCGTCGATATGGCTGCCGCCCCCAGCTTCGAGCTGCACAACCCAGACCTTGAAAAGGCCGGCGGCGAGATCGAGCATTTCCAGCAGGGCAGCCGTCGCGGGACGCGCCTCGTGAAGCCAGCCGTTGAGTACCTGCTCCACTGCCCAGGCGGCCTCGCCAAGCTCCATCAGGCCGACCATGCGGCCGCTGCCCTTGAGGGTATGGAAAGAGCGCCGCAGAGTGACCAGCGAGACCTGGTCATTTGGCGCGGCATGCACCAATGGCAGAAGCTGGTTGATGGTGGCCAGCACCTCGTTGGCTTCTTCGAGAAAAATGGCCAGCAGTTCTGCGTCGAG
This sequence comes from Sulfuritalea sp., assembly GCA_016712985.1. GTDB lineage: Bacteria > Pseudomonadota > Gammaproteobacteria > Burkholderiales > Rhodocyclaceae > Sulfuritalea. The sequence continues at coordinate 258,017 of JADJQA010000002.1, forward strand.
ATTTTCCTGGCTGGCATCCACCAGCGATGTAGCTTCGGCCGACAAGGCCGCGGGTTCGCCGGGCGCTGGCGTCGGTTTCGGCAGGGTCTCGCCGTGGATCTCGGCAGCCTGGACCTCGAACTCCGGCAGCACTTCGGCAGCAGCCTGCACGATACTGACCGCGGTTTCTGGCGCCAAGGCAAGGTCGACAACCGCTTCTGCCGGAGTTGCTGGTGGTGGCGTCGAAACCGTCGGCGCGACCACTTCGTCTTCCTCGTGAATCGTGGGTGCGGCAGGCGCTGGTTCAGGATCGCGTCGATGTCGGCGGCGCCACCTGCAACTGCGCGACGAAGAAGCCCAGCGCCGAAAGCTTGTTCGCCACATCTTCGAAGTCGCCAGCCTGCGGCGTGAAGCCAGCTTCGGCGAAGCGGTCAATGGCGCCCGCGCATTCCGCCAGCACGGCGTTGGCGCGATCCTGGCCGAGCACCAGCAGGGCACCCTGGATCTGGCGAATTGGCTGCTTCAGCGTAGCCAGGCTGGCTTGCCGCGAAGTGTCGCGGAAGTACGCGTCGAGTATCTGTTCTATGGCGCCAAGATTTGTGCGAATTTCGCGCGCCACCGATTCGAGCAGCAGACGTTCCTGTGCCCGGCGGGACATGGCATCGAGATGCGGCAGATCCAGCATGCCGAGCTCTTCATTCCGTCCCAGCGCCGCGAGACGATTGACAACGGCGTCGGTAGAGTGTGCGAACTCGGCATCCAGCGACTGGAAGCTTTCGAGTGCGGATTCGGCGAGCAGGAGTGCCGTGGCCATCTCCAGGGCCAGGCTATCGTTATGTCGCGTCGGGTCCCGGCGCAACAGGTCGGCCTGTCCAAGAATGGCCGCAGTCAGCCTTGAATAGTCGGGCTGCCCGGTGGCGGCTCCCTCGGCGGCAATTTTCGCCGTACGCTCATGGAAAGGCGGCAACGCGGCTGCGGTACCGGCGCAAAGGCGGTTCCAGTCATCCTTGGCGGCCGCCAGCAGTTCACGCAGACGGCGCAGGTGGGGCAACAGCCTTTCAGTCTCCGATGGCATTGCGGTGAGCACCATGCCGTCCAGACGGTAGGCGGCGCGCACGATGGCGAGGGTTTCGCCTCCTGCCACGGCGCAGGCGGCCTGGTACAGCGCTTCGCGGAGTGCCTGTTGGTCTGCTTCGTCCTGGCCGTCGGTCAGCTTCTTGATCTGCGCACCCAGATGCATCGCAAACCGCTTTGCTTCCGTTGCATCGGGCAGGCCATCGGCGGCAAGTGCGTCCAGCACGCCCAGCGCGACCCACCAGTAGGCACGGGCCGCCGGGGTGCCGCGCGTCATCTCGATCATCGATACCGAGACTCTCATCTCCGCAATGCCCTTGGGATCGCTCTTGAGCCACTTCAGCAGCCCGCGTTCAAAGCCCAGGCGCGCAGCCTTGAGGCGCGCCACGAGAGCAGCGGGCGCGAGCGGCGGCGGGTTTTTCTCGCGCTTTGGCGGGCGCTGCGTCAGATCCGGAAAAAACAGCTCGGCCGGCACGGGCGCCGTCTCACCGCGGGCCACGGCCAGGGCGCGGTAGGGGCCAAAAAGCTTCAGCGGCTGGTTGGGGTGTCCAGCCATCAGGTCGTCAAGATACCCACGCAGCGCAGCGAACGCGCCTTGCGCCGCAGCGATTGCGGCGACGACATCCGGCACCTTCGCATCGCGCAGTGCTGTTAGCAGCTTTTCTGTCGCATCGGCGAATTCCGTGACGCCGTCAAGTCCGACGATCGCCAGCGCGCCGTGGGCCTGGTGTATGCTGGCGCTGGCCTTTTTCAGGCCGTCGCCCGCGGGGTCGGCCGCATGGGCCGCCAGACTGAGCCCAGCGCGCTCCAGCTCAAGGTCGATTTCTCCCTTGACCCAGGACAGCGGGCCGATGTCGAGATCCACGCTCATCGAGTGCGATTCATCACGCCGTGACTCATACGGCTTCGTTTCAAACCTTGAAGCCCGAGACCGAACCCTTCAGTTCGATAGCAAGTTCGGTCAGCTCGCCGATCGATACCGCGGTTTCTTGCGTGCTGGCGGTGGTCTGGCCAGTGATTCGAAGAATGTCCTGCATCGAGTCAGCTACCTTCGTGGCGATGTCGGCCTGGGCTTGGGTGTCGCTGGAAATCGCTTCGATCAGGTGGGCAAGATCCTGTGACACGGTGGAGATTTCGTTCAGCGCCTGACCCGCGGCATCCGACAGCTTGGCGCCTTCCACCACGCCTTTGGTTGAATGTTCCATGGCGGCCACGGCGTCATGGGTGTCGGTCTGAATGGTCTTGACAATGGCGGCAATCTGTTTGGTCGCTTCACCGGAGCGCTCGGCCAGACGTTGCACTTCTTCGGCCACGACCGAGAAGCCACGCCCGGCCTCGCCCGCGGAAGCCGCCTGAATCGCGGCGTTCAAGGCCAGTACATTGGTCTGTTCCGTGATGTCGGAAATCAGTTCGACAATTTCACCGATCTCCTGCGAGGATTCGCCGAGCCGCTTGATGCGCTTGGAGGTTTCCTGGATCTGACTGCGGATTTCATTCATGCCCGAAATAGAATTGGATACGGCTGTTGCGCCTTTCTGTGCGGCAGCAAGAGATGCGTGCGCCACGCGAGCCGATTCCATTGCCGCGGAAGAAACCGTCTTCATCGAATTGGCCATTTCAAGAACCACGCTGTTGGCGTTCATGATTTCACTCGACTGCACTTCGGTTGCGGAGAGAAGCTGGTTTGAGGTGCTTTGCGCGGCATTCGAGGCGCGGGCGACGCGTTCAGCGGCATCGTTGATGCGTCGCACCAGCACCGAGAGTTCTTCGACCGTGTAATTCACCGAGTCGGCGATGGCGCCGGTGACGTCCTCCGATACCGTGGCGCGGATGGTCAGGTCGCCATCCGCCAGGTCACCCATTTCGTTCATCAGGCGCAAAATGGCGCTTTGCGTTGCATCCTTCGCGGCTTCTGCAAGGCGGCGCTGGTGATTAGCCTCGTCGCCACGGCGCAGACCCTCGTCGTTGAACGCCTTGACCATCAGCACCAGCATCGCCAGGGCGAGCGAGCCGAAAATGGCGGCCACGGCCGTGGATGTGCCCTTCTCGGTGATTTCGTTTTCATAAGCCTTGACCAAATTCTCGGTACTCGCGGTCATTGCGCGCCCGCCGGCGATGAGCGTGCTGCCGGCAGTACTGGCCTGCAACAGCGGCTTGATGTCGGCGGACAGGTTGGCAATTGCCGGCTGCATGGCGTTCAGGCCCTGCGCCAACTGGCTACCGGCGGGAGCCAGCGCCGCCGCGTCGGCGATATCCTTGGTGAATTGTGCGGCCAAGGGCTCGTCGAAGCCCTGCATCGCGGCCAACTGCATGGATGCGCGCAGGATGCGTTCCGTCAGGAAGGGCAGCTTGCCACCGGCGGCAATTGCCGCTTCGGTCATGGCCCGACCGCGTTGCGCCGATTCCCGGACGATCTGACCGATCGCCATGAATCGCTTCTCCTGCGCAAGGATCTGACCGATCAGTGCGCTCTGCTTGCTCCAGGTTTCGCGTACCGCATCAACCGCCGGCCGCGTATCGGCGCTGGTGGGCGCCACCGTGATGCCCCTGATTTCACCCCCTTCGACCAGCCGTTCGAGCAGTTGGTCAAGATTGTCGCGGGAGTCGCGCAGCTCGGTGAAGCCTTCGGTCTGGCCCCGCAAGGCGTTCAGCACGGCGATGGGGATTTGCTCCGTCAGCGCGGAGATGTGGCTGGTGACTGAAAGGTAGGTGATGCCCCGGTTGGTCGCCTGCGCTTGCAGGAAGATGGCGGAAATGGTGATCAGCAAACTGATCAGGAACCCGGCCCCGAGGATTCGGAACTGGCTCTCGATATCGAGATGGCCGATCAGCGGCAGCTTGCCGCGCCTGCGGCGTTCCTCCCCTGGGGCGCCGCCAATCGAAGTCGTCTCGGGCGACACCGGCTTGCGGCGGTCGAATGACGGCAACTTGAAATGGAGATTAAAGGCCATGCGTAGTCCTTTCGGGAAAGCTTAGCGAGCGATGTCGAGGTAGGCTGGGTCGGCCAGCAGTGCCGGGATGCGCAACTGGGTCCAGGCAATGCCCTGCGCATCGTTGAAGCGGCGGCCCAGCCAGGGCGTTGCATCCCCGGCGCCAGGATTGGCAGTACCGGCCGCGCGCAATTGAAGTTGCGGCCGCAGCCCGAGCGAACGACGTACCAGCAGAGCGCTGTTTATGCCGTGTCGTGCACCCACCAGCAGCAGGCGCGACTGTGCATTGCACGGGGTTGCGGCGCCGCCGCGCCAGGCGGAAAAATCCACCACGCTGTAGAGCATGCCGCGGATGTTCGCGATGCCGGCGAACCACGATTTGGTCAGGGGTGCCGGAGTGAGCGGCGGCAGCGGCACCACTTCGCCCGCGTCGGCGAGATCGATCAGCCAACGGCTACCTCCGGGGAGGTCTTCGGCGCCGGATTCCATGCCGAGCAGGGTCTGCCCGCCTTCGCCGCGGCGAGCGGACAGCAGCCGTTCGGAGAGGCTTTGCTGGAACTCGCGCAGACTGATCCGCTTGGCCATGCCTACCCCAATGCGGCGATCTTGGCCAGCAAGACCGGACCATCGACCGGCTTGGTGACGTAATCGCGGGCGCCCTGTCGCAGACCCCAGACCTTGTCAGTCTCCTGAACCTTGGTGGTGCAGATGATTACCGGAATGTGCTTGGTCGCCTCGTCTCTCGCCAGTGCCCGTGTAGCCTGGAAGCCGTTGGTGCCGGGCATCACCACATCCATCAGGATGAGGTCGGGTTTAATCTGTTTGGCCCTTGCGATGCCCTCGTCACCACTTTCGGCGCTGCTGACTTCATAGCCGCCGCCAAGCAACAACTGGCTCAGGATATGGCGTTCGGTTGGGGAATCGTCAATGATCAGAACGGTCTTGATGGGCATATTGGCTGGCTCGACAAATGGGAAGACTCGGTCAGGGACGCACAACGTGGGCGGCAACGGTTTTCAGCAGGCCGTCCTTGGTGAACGGTTTGGTCAGGTATTCGTCGGAACCAACCATGCGACCGCGCGCGCGGTCAAATAGGCCATCCTTGGATGAAAGCATGATCACCGGCGTGGCCGCGAATTTTGGGTTCTTCTTGATCAGAGCGCAGGTTTGATAGCCATCCAGCCGCGGCATCAGGATGTCGCAGAAAACCAGGTCTGGCTGGTGATCATTGATCTTTGCCAACGCATCAAAGCCATCTTCGGCCAGCACGACCACGGCACCGGCCTGCAACAGAAAAATTTCCGCAGTCTTGCGGATGGTGTTCGAATCATCGATCACCATCACCTTGATGCCGGAAAGCCGGGGTATCTCGCTCACGTTACTCCATGCTGGATGCGGACTTCAATCATGCGACGACTGCGGACGGAACAGAAAACCTGCCAAAAAGGCCGGCGAAACCCTTCTGCTCGCAAGCCTTCCCCATAACCTCCCGCCACGCGATCCGTACTTGGTCCAGAGGTCAAGTCTTGTTACCTGCATAATACTTAGATTTCCAGCATTTCAAAATCTTCCTTGCGCGCGCCACATTCCGGGCAGGTCCAGTTGGGGGGTATCGCATCCCATCGCGTACCGGCTGGCAGGCCTTCTTCCGGGAGCCCGTTCGCTTCGTCGTAGATGAAGCCGCAGATCAGGCACATCCATTTGGAGTAAGGTTGTTCAGTGGTCATGGCGGAGCGCTAAGCTAATGTCCCCGCACGCTTGCGCCGGGGATCTGATCAAGTCGGACATGCCCCGGCGCTCGCGCCGGGAACGGCATCCCTTCGGATAGAATCACAGAATATTAACTCAAGCTGCTCGCTGCCCGTTAGGCTTGGGCCGGGTCAGGAGATTTATGAGCGTTGCCCCTCCCGCCAACCTGTCCATGCCCATCGTGCTGACGTTTGCCGCCGCCGATCCCACCGGCGGCGCCGGTTTGCAGGCAGACATTCTGACGCTGGCCAGCCTTGGCTGCCACCCGCTTTCCGTCGTCACGGCAATTACTGTGCAGGACACGACCGGCGTCGAGGGTGTGTTGCCGATGGACGCCGAGTGGGTGGCTGACCAGGCCCGCGCCCTGCTGGAGGACATGCCGGTGGCAGCCTTCAAGCTGGGCATGATGGGCAGCGTCGAGTCCATCGCCGCGATTGCCGAGGTGATCGCGGACTACCCCGATATTCCCGTGGTGCTCGATCCGGTGCTGGCCTCCGGGCGCGGCGACCAGTTTGCCGATGAGGAAATGATCGAGGCCATGATCGGCCTGCTGCTTCCCCAGACGACGTTGCTGACGCCGAATAGCCTCGAAGCCCGGCGCCTCGCGCAGGAGATCGGCGAACCGGCCCGGGACGTCCGCCCCGAACCGGGACTGGCCGAATGCGCCCACCGCCTGATCAATGCCGGATGCGAGTATGTGCTGGTGACAGGAACCCATGAGGGCACCCCGCAGGTGATCAATACGCTGTATGGCAGCCACGGTGCGGTGCGCACCGACCGCTGGGATCGCTTGCCCGGCAGCTATCATGGTTCGGGTTGCACGCTGGCTTCGGCGATTGCGGCTCACCTTGCCAGCGGCGTGGATGTCGCCGAGGCGGTCATGGGCGCGCAGGAATACACCTGGCACACTCTGGCTGCCGGCTTTCGTCCAGGCATGGGACAATTCATTCCCGATCGGTTATTCTGGTCGCGGGAAGAGGATGATGAGGCGGATGAAAGCTGACAGGACATTTCATCACAGGGACGCCAGGCCGGCGGACTCCCGACTCGGTGCCGGGTTGCGGACACCTACCCGCGCAGAGGGGCGGTGGCGCTCCTTGGTGTCGAGGATTCTGCCGTTTACGGGACGCGTTTCCGGATGAAGCTCGCGGGCCTCTGCGCGGTAACGCTCGATGATCTGCTGTTGCCGCGGCTTTCGGCGCTGGTGAAGGCGGCGCTGGATGGTGGCGCGCCGCTTGTCCAATACCGCAACAAGATCGCTTCGCGCGCCCTGCGCCGCGCCCAGGCGGCCGAAATGCTGCGCATCTGCCGCGCCTCGGGCGCCAAGCTGATCATCAACGATGATGTCTGGCTGGCGGTGGAGATCGGCGCCGATGGTGCGCACCTGGGACGCGACGATGCGCCGGGTGGCTCGCTGTCTGCCGCGCGCGACGCCCTTGGGCCAAGGCGCATCCTCGGCGTGTCCTGCTATGACGAACTTGCCCGCGGTGAAGAAGCCGCCGCCGCCGGCGCGGACTACCTAGCGTTTGGCAGCGTCTTTCCGTCGCGCACCAAGCCCGGTTCGGTACGCGCACCCCTGGAACTGCTGGGCGAAGCCCGCCGGCGATTTGGCTTGCCGGTGGCCGCCATCGGCGGCATCACGCTCGACAATGCGCCGCAAGTGATTGCCGCTGGCGCGGACATTCTCGCCGTGGTCAGCGATCTGTTTGATGCGATGGACATCAAGGCGCGGGCGGAAGCCTATCAGCGGCTCTTCCCGCAGTGGATGGCAGGCTGCGCACCGGGTGTTGCCGCCAGTGCCGGCAGTGCCGGCGTGGCCGGGTTCCCGTGAACTCATGATTCCTTGATGACTCGCAACGAAGAACTCTTCCGGCGCGCCCAGAAGAGCATTCCAGGCGGCGTCAATTCGCCAGTCCGCGCCTTCCGTTCCGTTGGCGGCGCACCGCGCTTTTTCACCCGCGGCGAAGGCGCCCGGGTCTGGGATGCCGATGGCAAGCCATACATCGACTACGTGGGCTCCTGGGGGCCGTTGATTCTCGGCCACGCCGACACCGACACCGTCCGCGCGGTGCAGGAAGCCGCCTGCCAGGGCCTTACTTTCGGGGCGCCGACGGAAGGCGAGATCGAGCTTGCAGAGCTGCTGGTGCAGCGCGTGCCCAGCATGGACATGGTGCGCCTGGTATCTTCCGGCACCGAGGCCACCATGAGCGCGATCCGGCTGGCGCGCGGCTTCACCGGGCGCGATGACATCGTCAAGTTCGAGGGTTGCTACCACGGTCACGGCGACAGCCTGCTGGTAAAGGCGGGGTCGGGATTGCTGACCTTCGGCAACCCCTCCTCCGCCGGCGTACCGGCCGATCTGGCCAGGCATACGCTGGTGCTCGACTACAACGATGCGCAGGGCCTGCATGACGCGTTTGCCAAACATGGGAAGAGCATCGCCTGCGTGATCGTCGAGCCGGTGGCCGGCAACATGAATCTGATCGCGCCACGGCCGGAATTTCTCGCCGCCATGCGCGAACTGTGCACGCGGCACGGGGCGCTGCTGATCTTCGACGAAGTCATGACCGGTTTTCGCGTCGGTCCGGGCTCGGCGCAAGGCTTGTATGGCATCACGCCCGATCTCTCGACGTTTGGCAAGGTGATCGGTGGCGGCATGCCGCTGGGCGCCTTCGGCGGGCGGCGCGACATCATGGAAAAGATCGCGCCGCTGGGGCCGGTGTATCAGGCCGGCACGCTCTCGGGCAATCCGCTGTCGGTGGCGGCGGGTCTGGTGACGTTGAAGAAGATTGCCGCGCCTGGCTTCCACGAAGCGCTGGCGGCAAGGACCCGGGCGCTGGTGGGCGGGCTTGCCGCTGCCGCCAATCGACGTGGCGTGAAATTTTCGGCGCAATCCGTGGGCGGCATGTTCGGGGTCTATTTCGCCGCCAGTTCGCCGACGTCCTACGCCGAAGTCATGGCCACCGACAAGGAAGCCTTCAATCGCTTCTTCCACGCGATGCTGGACGCAGGCTTCTATCTGGCGCCCTCGGCATTTGAGGCCGGATTCGTCTCGGCCGCGCATACCGACGCCGACATTGCGGCGACGGTGGCGGCGGCCGACGCGATCTTCGCGGCAGGATAAGGCGCCAGGCCCTCGCGCTGTCCTCGCCGCGGCATCAGCGCTGTCGGCGAGTCTCGACGCTCCTGCGCAGCTTCCTCTGCTCCAGGAAGCGCAGCGTGGCGAAGGTCATCCAGCCCAGGGCGATCATGCCGACGATGAAAGTGCCATAGGCGATGGGCCAGGGAATATCCTGGGTCATCATCGAAAACTCCGACATGCCGCCGATGCCGGCGATGATGTTGAGGGGCGTGAACACCACGCCGATCGTGGTCAGTTTCGACACCCGCTTGTTCTGGTTGATGTTGATGAAACCGACCGTCGCGTCCATCAGGAAGTTGATCTTGCCGAACAGGAAGGACGTATGCCCGTCGAGCGATTCGATGTCGCGCAGGATCTGGCGCGTGTCGTCCTGCTGGTCCGGCGAAAGCAGCCGGCCGCGCATCAGGAACGACAGCGCGCGGCGGGTGTCCAGCACGTTGCGGCGGATGCGGCCGTTGAGATCTTCCTGTTTGGCGATTTCCGACAGGATCTCGGCCGCCTTGTCGTCGCTGACCTGTGTTAGCAGGACGGTGCGCCCAACCGCTTCCAGCTCTGCGTAGATATCCTCCAGCGCGTCGGCCGAGTACTCGACGTCGGCAGCATAAAGGTCGAGCAGCACATCCTTGCCTTCGGTGACGTAGCCGGGCTGGATGCGCGCACGCAGCCGCTGCAGGCGGAACACCGGCAGTTCTTCGTCGCGCGTCGAGAACAGGATGTTGTCGCGCAGGATGAAGGCGACGGCGACGTTGCGCGATTCGTCATGCTTGTCGAGCAGAAAGGCGGAGTGCAGATGCACTTCGCCGTTTTCCTCGATATAAAAGCGAGCGGATTCCTCAAGATCGGTCAGGTCGTCGGCGTCCGGCAGGCGCAGACCGAAGATCTCCTCTATCCATCTGCGCTCTTCGCGCGAAGGGGCAACCAGGTCAACCCAGATGGGCTTGGCTTTGACCAGGTCCTCCCGATTGTCGATCGGTATCTGTCGCAGGCGGCCGTTCTGCAGGTCAAAGGCGTTGAGCATGACCGGTTTGCGCGGCGAGGCTTGCGCGGCCGAGAAGGTTTCACGCAGGGCGTCGGACAGCTCGTCGAGAATTTCATCACCACGGTCCGCCGCCACCATTTCCCAGACCAGGATGCTGTCATCCTGCGGCAGCGCTTCGAGGATGCGCGCCACGCGATCCGGCGGCATCCGGTCGAGCAGACCCTTGAGTTCCGACAGGTGCTGCTTGTGCACCAGCCCTTCGACCAGTTGATGCCGCGGCATGTCCTGGCGATGCACGAGGTTTTCCACCCGCCGCTGGCGGGTGAGCAGCTCCTGAACCATTGTCAGATGCTGCTGCTCCTCTTCCGAGGTTTCCAGGGTGTCGGCGGGGGTCAAGCTCATTGCATCGCGGCCTCGAATCTCAATGAGGCATTTTAGAACCTATTTCCGCGGCAATCGCAGCCCGTGCCTCCGCGGGTCCTCAGGGCACCTCCGCACCAGCCATGCGGCCGAGAATCAGTTGGGTGCGGCCGTTCATGTAGGCCGAATAAGGATTGCGTTCGTAACGGCGCGGCGCCGGCAGCATCACGGCCAGGCGCGCCGCTTGCTCGGCGCCGAGTTGCGCCGCCGAGACGCTGAAATAGCGCCGTGCCGCGGCTTCGGCGCCGAACACACCGTCGCCCCATTCGACGACATTCAGATAGACCTCGAGGATGCGCCGCTTGTCCCACAGCAGTTCGATCCAGACCGTGATGATGGCTTCTTCGCCCTTGCGCAGAACGGTCTTGGTCGGCGACAACAGCAGATTCTTCGCCAGTTGCTGGGATATCGTGGAGCCGCCCGCGACAACCTTTCCTTTTTTCTGGTTTTTTTCCAACGCCTTCTGGATGCCTTCCCAGTCGAAACCCTCGTGATCGACAAACTTGTCGTCCTCGGCGGCGACCACGGCGCGCTTGAGATGCACCGAGATCTTCTCGTAGGGCACCCACTGGCGCTTGAGCTCGGCCCGGGGATTCTTCTGCCGTGCTTCATCCAGGCGCTGGCTCTGGAAGCTTGTGGTTCCCGGATTCACCCACTTCCACCAGAGCACCCAGCCCAGATACCAGCCCTGCCAGAGCAGGAGCAAGCCGGCCGCTGCCGCGAGCCCGAGTTTGAGCCAGCGCGGTGCGGGCCTCATTGCATTGCTCTCGAGCAACGCAACGGCGAATTGAACGCCCCCCCTTGCAGGGCGCGTTCCGGTCTGCATGCCGGAACCGTTCGAAGGGCGCGAAGCATGCTTCGCGAATTCCCCTTCTCACCCCCGACCCCCGCCCAGGCGGGGGTGACAGATCGGTTCGCTTGGGCTTTTGCCCGCCTGGGATTCTCTTCGGGGGCAGGCGTCAAACATCATGAGGTACTTCTCAGTGCGGCGAGCACCGGCGCGGTCCGCGGGCGCATGCCGTGCCAGATGAGGAAGGCCTCGGCTGCCTGCTCCACCAGCATGCCCAGGCCGTCGGCGACGCGCGCGCCGGTGGCCCGCGCCTGATTCATGAACGGTGTTTCGCGCCCATAAACCATCTCATAGGCCACGCAGCGCGGCGCGAACACGGAAATCGGCAATGGCAGCTCGGCGCCGCTGAGGCCCGCCGACGTGGCGTTGATCACCAGATCGAAAGCTCGGCCGGCGAGGCCCGCGAAGCCCGTTGGAGTGGGCCTGGCGCCGGCCGCGCTCCCCGGCACGAGGCCGAATTCCAGGGCCAGGCGGACGGCCGTTGCTTCGGTGCGATTGGCGATCACCAGTTCGGCGGGGTTTTCCAGCAGCAGCGGCAGGAGCACGCCGCGCGCCGCGCCGCCGGCTCCCAGCAGCAGGATGCGGCGGCCGGCCGGGTCGCAGTCGAGGTTGTTCTTCAGTTCGCGTACCAACCCGGCGCCGTCGGTGTTGTCGCCGATGATTGCGTCTGCTTCGAAGCTCAGCGTATTCACCGCGCCGGCCGCTTCCGCGCGAGGAGTGCGCCGCGTGGCGAGGCGGAAGGCGTCTTCCTTGAACGGCACGGTGACATTGGCTCCCCTGGCCGGCCCCCCGCCCGCCGCGAGAAACGCGCCCACCGCCGCGACGAAGCCATCCGGCGCGGCAAGAATGGCCTGGTAGTCGATGTCCTGCCCGGTCTGCGCCGCGAACAATGCGTGGATGCGCGGCGACAGGCTGTGCCCGACGGGATTGCCGAAGACGGCGTAGCGGTCAGTCATGGAACGTGATTTTCCGAAATTCGTGATTAAGCCTTTGTCGCCTGCTTGGCATCAGGAACTCGTAAGCGCGTACACCATGTCTCCGACGGAGCGCCGCAACGACTCGTTCTCGACGAACTGCTTGTAGAACTGCGTGTCCTCTTTGAGGAAAAGCTGCATCACCTTGCCGAGCGCCTGGTCGTGCGCCATGCGTGCGGTATGTGGCGTGTTCTCCTTCGCATTCTTGTAAGTCGCGTCCGCGGCTACCGTCGGCGCGATGTCTTCGCGGATGCGCTTCACGACGCGGTCGGTGTCGGTGAAAAGCGTGCCAAAGTTGTCGTTGAAGGTCTTGAGGATATTGCTCAGCCGGTCGAGCTCTGGCTCGCCCTTGAGGCCTCCCACATCCGTCGGAACGGGTTCGATTTGCGCATCGGCATCCGCCAGCGCGATCTTCATCACCGCCTTTTTCTCGACGCGGTAGCTGTCCATGTCGATGGCTTCGAGAATGCCCTTGGCAAGGTCCTCTTCCTTCGGCGCCGGCAGCTTGGGCGTAAGCAGATTGAGCAGAATCGAGAGTTTCTCCCACGCGGGGTTGGTGGTGGGCATCACCGATGAAAGAAAGTCGTAGGTGCGGCAAAACACCTTGGCCTTGCCCTTGAAGTCCACTTGCTGGTCTTCGTCGAGCGTACTCGTGTAGACCGCCACGCAGGCATCAAGGATCGGGTCGAGCCGGTCGCGGTCGGCGCCGCCGAGAAACAGCGCCACCACCTGCTGCACCTGTTCGGGTGAATAGACCTGCGCCGCATCCAGCGCCGCCTTCAGGTCGTGCAGCTTGTTGGGGTCGGCCTCGTCGGCGAGCAGCGTCGTGCGATAGTAGTCTTGGAAGGCGAAGGTGATCGCCTCGCTGTTGTTCTGGAAGTCGAGCACGAAGCAGTCGTGCTTCTGCGGATGCGCGCGGTTGAGCCGCGACAGCGTCTGCACTGCCTTGATGCCCGACAGCGGCTTATCCACGTACATCGTATGCAAGAGCGGCTCGTCGTAGCCGGTCTGGAACTTATCGGCGCAGATCAGGAAGCGGTACGGGTCGCTCTGGATCTTCTCGGCGATCTCGCCGCTCGAAAAGCCGTTGAGCGACGCCTCGCTCACCTTGGCCCCGCCGTACTCGTGCTCGCCCGAGAAGGCGACGATGGCCTGATACGGGCTTTTGCGCTCCTTGAGATAAGCCGTCACCGCGTGGAAATACTGGACCGCACGCTCGATCCCGCCGGTCACCACCATCGCGCGCGCTTCGCCGCCGATCTTCCCCGCCGCAAGCACCTGCTCGTGGAAGTGGTCCACCATGATCTCGGCCTTGAGCCGGATCGCGTGGTCGTGGCTCTCCACATAGCGGCGCAACTTCTTCTTGGCCTTCCTGGTGTCGAACTCCGGATCGCCCTCGATCTTCTTGATCAGCTTGTAGTAGCTGTCCACCGGCGTGTAGGACTTGAGCACGTCGAGGATGAAGCGTTCCTCAACTGCCTGCTTCATGGTGTAGCTGTGGAAGGGGCGGTGCTTGACCTTGCCCTCGGCATCGGCCGGCAGCGCCTCGCCAAACATCTCCAGCGTCTTGTTCTTGGGCGTGGCGGTGAAGGCGAAGTAGCTGGCGTTGGTCAGCATCTTGCGCGCTGCCATGCGCTGCTCGATCGCCTCGTTCACCGTATCTTCGGGGTCGGCCGCCGTGTCTTCGTCCGCCGAATCACCCAACTTCGCACCCAACTTCGCGCCCAGCGCCTTGCTCATCGCCGCCGAGGTCTTGCCGCCCTGGCTGGAATGCGCCTCGTCGATGACGATGGCAAAGGTCTTGCCGGCCTCGGTCGCGATCTCGTCGAGGATGAAGGGAAACTTCTGCACCGTCGAGACGATGATCTTCTTGCCCTGCTGGATGAACTTGCGCAGGTCGCCCGAGTCTTCGGCGTGGCCGACGGTCGCGCCCACCTGCATGAACTGCTTGATGGTTTTCTGGATCTGGTCGTCGAGGATGCGCCGGTCGGTGACCACGATCACCGAGTCGAACACCTCCTTGCCATCGCGCTTTACGCCGATCAGTTGGTGCGCGAGCCAGGCGATGGAGTTGGATTTGCCGCTGCCCGCCGAGTGCTGCACCAGATAGCGCTTGCCCGCGCCGTGGGCTTGCATCGGCGAGGGCCTCACGCCAGCTGGTGGTAGCGGGGAACACCTACGGGCTTCTTCTTGCCGTCTTGCGTGTTTCTCGACGATCTGGGCGTAGTTCTCGAGGATGTCAGTCAGCCCCGCCGGAGTGAGCAGCACTTTCCAGAGGTAGTCGGTCTTGAGGCCCTGCGGGTTGGGCGGGTTGCCGGCACCGTCGTTGTGGCCCTTGTTGAAGGGCAGGAACCACGAGCCCTTGCCCTTGAGCTGGGGGCACATGCGCACCTCGCTGTCGTCCACCGCGAAGTGCACCACGCAGCGGCCGAACTCGAACAGCCGCTCGCGCGGGTCGCGGTCGCGACGGTACTGCTCCACCGCGTCCTCCACCGTCTGCTTGGTGAGGCTGTTCTTCAGCTCGAAGGTGGTGATCGGCAGACCATTGATGAACAGGCACAGGTCCAGCGCGCGGCGCGTCTCATCGAGGCTGTAGGCGAGCTGGCGCGTGATCGAGAAGCGGTTCTGGGCGTGCAGGGCTGCCGACTTGGCGTTGCCCTCGGAGGGCGTGCCGTAGAACAGGTCGAAGTGGCCGGCGGGATGGTGCTCGATGCCCTTGCGCAGCACGTCGATGGCGCCGCGCTTGCCGATCTCGGCCGATAGCCGGCCCAGGAACTTCAGGCGGTTGATGTCCTTGGCGTCGTTGGCGTCGGCCATCGCCAGTTTCTTGAATGCCTCAGGCTGGGTGGAGCGCAGGAAGGCGAAGAGCTGCGGCACATCGAGCGCGTGGGCGCGGTCATAGTCCTTCGCGCTGCCCGCGAAGTAACCCGTGCCGCCGTAGGGCGCGGGCGGCTCGGCCATGACGCCCGGCGTGACGGCAAGGCCGTCCGTGCCGGTCATGTGGCGCATGATCAAGGTTTCGAGGCCCTTCTCGCTGGTGTCGGTCGTCACCGGTCAGTTCCTGTCAGGCACTCGTCCCGCCTGGCCTACGCCCAGCCTTGTTCGCGCAATCGCGTTGAAGCCAAATTGATCTGATCCAGTGTAGAACTGTCGCTTGCGCGGGTTCCAGTCATGCACACGCGCTGCAATGTCGGGTACAGACTGCGCAAATTCTTGCGTAACCACCCAATGAACCGTCGCCAATAACTCCAGGCCGTAGGGCGTTTCAAAGCCCTCTACCAATGCGGTCGTTCGGTCGAGCCGTTTGTGCGTCGCCTCATGAGTAGCCAGATAACGCTCAGCTTCCTCCACGGCGCCTGGTACCAAGGTCAGCGGCTTGTCCGGAGCGTCGCCGCCGTCGGCATAACCGCTGATCAAATGGCCTTCCACCGCATGCAGCACGTGGCGCAGGTTTTCGGCATAGGGCCAGGGCGCCTTCACATAACGCAAGCGCAATGGCTCTCCCGCCGCCTGCAAGAAGTACATCAACTTGTGCACCTCCAGCAGACTGATGCTTGGATCAAGCAATGCGCCAAGGTAGCGGCGCATCAAGGCAACCAGCGCCGCCCGGCCGGCGGTCATGGTAGGTACGTCGCTGGAACGATTGGTGCGTTCATCGGCAGGCGCATCGCGTGGCTCGAATATCTGTACGTCGACATCGGTCAGGGTGGAGAACACGTGCGCAATTAGCGGCTTCACCTCCGCCCAGTTCAATCCGCCCAGGCCACCGCCCAAGGGGAGGGATGGCAACGGAACGGATACCGCGCACACGAACCTCGTCCGCCAGCGCGAACAAACCGGCCTTGATGTCTTCGATGCGGCTCTTGCCGCGCCAGTGACGCTTGGTCGGAAAGTTGATGATATAGCGCGGAAGTGTCAGCTCGCCGGTATCGAACACAAACATCCGGCCCGGTTGCACCTCCTCCCGCTCACAAGCGACGGCATAGGCCTTGTAGTTGGCCGGGAACTGCTGCTTGAATTGCAGGGCGATACCGCGCCCCATCACGCCAACGCAATTCACCGTATTGACCAGCGCTTCAGTGTCGGACTTCAGGATGTCGCCTGTCGTCGTGCGAATCATCTGTGCCTCCTCATTCAGAAATACCAGTCCCGCCGAATTTCGACCGCGGGGCGATGTGGCGCACCGCTCAACGCGCGAACTACCTGACCATAAATTAAGGCATCAATAACGCCGATGCGGCGCACCAGTTGCCAGGGGAAAACATCCTGCACCAGAAACTCGGCCTTGCTTGCCTTCCTTCACTTGCGAATCGCGAAAATCGGTGGCGGCTACTGCTTCCCAATCGACCTCATTCAGTTGATCCAGTCGGTCGCGGAACTCGGTGTAATACGCGCCCGCATTCGAGAGGCTGAACGCCCAACGCTTCCCATTTGCGGCAGCCCATGCTGCAGTTTCATGCAAGTCTGCTTCCAGATGCACGATAGGACCTTGTCCGCCCCGGTACGTCAAATCCGGGTGATTCGCGCAATGGATCAAGTCAGCATGATGGAGCGCGGGCAGAAGTAAAACGGCACATAGGCGCCTACGCTGTCTCCCGGATGGCATTTACCGGCAGGCCCAGCCGCCGCTGCTTGATGGTGCTCATGCCGATCGTCGAAGCCGGCCCGCCGTCCGCTACCATCGCCGCGTCCGACTTCAGGCAGCCCGCCGCCAGAATATCCGGCAGGTTGTCGACGTGGGTGATGTGATAGAGCCGTGCCGGTACAGCCATCACGCATCGACCTCGGTCAGGTCTTCCTCTGTTTCGTCAGCCTCAACGTTGTCAAGCTCCGCGCCGGACTCGGGTTCCAATTCCGGCAGGCGGGCAGCGGCCTCGCGCACATCGAGTTTGCCGGTCACCACATCGGCGACGAGGCGGGTGCGGTATTCGCGGAGGAACTTGATCTCGCGTTCAAGGCGGAGATAACGCGATAATGCCATCGGTTGCCGCATCAATGTACCGAGCAATTGCCTCAGCCTCAGCAGCAGGGGCGAGAGGTACTTGGACGGAGCCAAGCTCAGGTTTGGTGACATGCACCAGACCAATAATGCCGCCCGCCCGTTCCTCTACGTGGCGCGTTACCGCGCGAAGGACGTAAGAAGTATCTCTTGGGTAACGTGTATCCGACGAGCTTGAAGATGTGCTGATTGAGATAGCCAGCGAACTCTCTAATCCACTCGAACGAGCCGAACGATGTGCCACGGTTGCCAGACCACGCGAACATCAGGTCTCCAGGCCGAATTAGCAGTGCGTCTGGGAGGTCAGTCCGATTGGTGTAATTGAAGACATCAGATCCGTTGAGATTCTGGATGCGAATGATGGGAATCCCCTCCGCTTTCCAATCACCCGGCTTGAAAGGCAGGCCATTCACGAACCGCGTCAGGTGCTTCAGTTTTCGCAGCTCCCAATGCTGCGGAATGTCGCCGAGCCAAGGGATGCCGGAGGGCTTGAGGGAGACGGAGGGGTCGAGGCCGCGGGTGACGGCGCGGTGGATGATGGCCTGCTTCTGCTCCGTGAGTAGCGCGATC
>JADJQA010000003.1 GCA_016712985.1 Sulfuritalea sp.
GGCCGCCGTCGACGCGATTTACCTTCTATCCCGACTGGGGCAAGGCTCGCCTGCACGCGATGATCCGCCAACCGTCCCGACCGAGGCGTGTAACGCCAGCGCAACTGGGGGCGTGCCGATTCGCTCTTCCTGCACAAGGAAACAGGGCGCATCCGCGCACGCTGAAATGCGGAGGGCCTGGCGCAGAAGATCGAACAGGAGGGCATCGACGCCTGGTTCAAGCTCGATGGCGGCCGAACTGCTCGGCGCCGGATGCCGCGAACTACGGACAAGATGCGCGACACGCTCGATGATCTGGGTCGATTCCGGCACCACGCACAAGACGGTCGCGCGGCTCGCATGCGGGCGGAAAGCCTTACCCGGCGGGGCTCTCTACCTCTAAGAAGCCGGACCCGCTGTCTTCTCGGCTGGCTGAAGTTTCCTTCCGTCCGCCGGGGCCAGGAGCCGCGATCGACGGCCGCGCCCGCCCTGCAAGGCGCTGCTGACGCATGGCTTCGTGGGGTCGATGGCAAGGGACGAAGATGTCCAAGTCGAAAGGCAACGCAGTTGCGCCGCAAAAGACTTCTTGACACGCTGGAGCGCCGAGCTTCTGCGCCTCTGGGTGGCCAGCACTGACTACTAGGGGCGAACTGTCAGATCGACGAAAAGACCATCCTGCCGCGCGTGGTCGAGGTCTATCGCCGCCTGGCAACACGCTGCGCTTCCTGCTCGCCAACACCGCCGATTTCGATCCGGCGACGCAGATGCTGCCGCCCACCGAATAGCGGAATCCGACCGTTACGCTGGCCTGACGCGGGCGTTGCAGGCGTGCGCGGCCGATTACGCGCGCTTCCGAATTCCACAGGGTGGTGCAGGGCCTGATGAACTTCGCTCGGAAGACCGCAGCCTTCTACCCGACATCCTCAGGGATCGCCTCTTACACCGCCGCGGAAAATTCGCGAGCGCGGCGCTCGGCGCAAAGCGCGCTGTGGCACATCCTGCAAACCGTGACGCGCGACTCATGCGCCGGTACTCAGCTTCACCGCCGAGGAAATCTGGACGACGCTCAAGCAGGGCGACAGCGTGATGCTCGACACCTGGCATGTGTTGCCGGAGCAGGCCGAAGAGTCGGCGCTGGTGACACGGTGGCAGGCGATACGCGCGTTGCGCGCCGAGGTCGCCCGGGTGCTGAAGGAACTGCGCTCGGCCGGCAAGATTGGTTCTCGCTGCAGGCCGAAGTCAGCCTGAGCGTGGCGCCGGATACTTGGTGACCTGCTTGCTTGGCTGGGCGACGACCTGAAGTCGTCCTCATCTGCTCGAAGGTGACGCTCGAAAAAGTCGGCGCTGGCGACACGGCGATTTCGGCGACAGCCAGCCCCCACGCCGCGCGCGCGCCGCTGGCACTGGCGCGAGGTCGGGCGCGATGCCGAACACCCCGAACCTTGCGGACGCTGCACGTCCAACCTGTTCGGCGCCGGCGAGGCGCGCAAGATTGCCTAGGCTGGCAGGCTGGCTGGCGCTGGCGACTTTCGTGGTGGTGCTCGACCAGGCCAGCAAGGCTTTGGTGCTGGCGAGTTTCCGCCCCATGGAGAGCCTGAGCGTGACCTCCTTCTTCAACCTGGTCCTGGTCCGCTCGGGCGCCGCCTTCAGCTTCCTGGCGGGCGCCGGCGGCTGGCAGAAGTGGTTCTTTGTCGCGCTCGCTGGGCATCTCGGCCTGGCTGTTGAGCATGCTGCGCCACCACGCGCAGGAGCGGCTGCTGCCGACCTCCTTGTCGCTGATCCTGGGCGGCGCCATCGGTAATGTCATCGACCGCCTGCGTTTCGACGCCGTGGTCGACTTCCTCGATTTTCACCTGGCGGGCTATCATTGGCCGGCCTTCAACGTGGCCGATTCGGCCATCACCGTCGGTGTGGTACTGATGCTCTGGCATCAGCTCCGCTACGGCAAGGAAACTGAAACGGGCACCCCATGACCGAGACCGTACGCGCCGGCAACCCATCACCCTGCACCACCGTGTCGCCACCGGCGACGACACGGAACTGGTGAGCACCTTCGATTCGACGCCGACGACCTTGCAACTCGGCAGCGGCGAATTGGCGCCGACGCTCGAGCACTGCCTGATCGGCGTCAATGTCGGCGAACGCCACGTGTTCCTGCTCGATGCCGACCAGGCCTTCGGCGGCCACAATCCGCAACTGGTGCAGCGCATGGCGCGCGCTGCGCTGCCGCCCAACTCCAGCCCCGAATTGCACGGCCTGATCGAATTCGCGGCGCCCGGCGGCGACAAGTTCACCGGCATCGTGCGCGAGCTCGACGACGAGGCGGTGCTGGTCGATTTCAACCATCCACTGGCCGGCAAGCCGGTGCGCTTCGAAGTCGAAATCATCGGAATACTGTGATGCAAATCCTGCTCGCAAACCCAAGGGGATTCTGTGCCGGCGTCGAGCGCGCGATCGCCATCGTCGAGCGCGCGCTGGAAAAGTTCGGCGCGCCGATCTACGTGCGCCACGAGGTGGTGCAACAACCGCTACGTGGTCGATGGCCTCAAGGCCAAGGGCGCCGTGTTCGTCGAGGATCTCGATGAAGTTCCGGACGGCGCCACGGTGATTTTCAGCGCCCATGGCGTGCCCCAGTCGGTGCGCGTCGAGGCGGAACGGCGCGGGCTCAAGGTATTCGATGCCACGTGTCCGTTGGTGACCAAGGTGCATCTGGAGGTGGCGCGCCTGCACAAGCAGGGCTACGAGGTCGTCATGATCGGCCACCGCGGGCACCCGGAGGTCGAAGGGACCATGGGCCAGGCCACCGGCACCATGTACCTGGTGGAAGACGTCGATGACGTGGCGAAGCTGGAAGTCGGCGCCGGCGGCACGGCACCGCTGGCCTACGTCACGCAAACCACCTTGTCGGTAGATGATGCGCGGGTGATCGTGCACGCGCTGACGGACCGCTTTCCGACGATCATCGGGCCGCGCAAGGACGACATCTGCTATGCCACGCAGAACCGCCAGGATGCCGTCAAGGCCATGGCCGGCAAGGTTGACGTGGTGATCGTGGTCGGCTCGAAGAACAGTTCGAATTCGAACCGCCTGCGCGAGGTTGCGGCAATCGGCGGCATTCCGGCCTATCTGGTGGACGGGGCGGACCAGATCGCCCCTGCTTGGCTGGGCGCCGGGATGCGGGTAGGCGTTACGGCCGGCGCGTCGGCGCCCGAAGTACTGGTCAATGGCGTCGTCGAGCGGATCCGGGCGCTGGGTGCCGGCAGCGTAGAGACCCTCGACGGCGTTGCCGAGAACGTCAATTTCCCGCTGCCGAAAGAGTTGCTGGCCTGAGACGGCAAGCGCCGGGCGCGTTGCCACGGGTCGGGGGCCGCAGGTATAATTCGCCGGCTTTCAGGACGCTGTTGTAGCTCAGTTGGTAGAGCAACTGATTCGTAATCAGTAGGTCGCCAGTTCGATTCCGGCCAACAGCACCAATTTTCGAGGCCTGCCCCCATTCCGGTCGGCAGGCCTTGATCCTTTTCGGAGGGGCCGTCATGCGGATCAAGGACAGTGTTTTCATCATCACCGGCGGTGCATCGGGTCTCGGTGCGGGGACCGGCCGGATGTTGGTGGAGCAGGGCGGCAAGGTGGTGCTGGCCGACCTCAACGAGGCGGCCGGCAATGCACTGGCGGCGGAACTCGGCGCCAATGCGCGCTTCGTGACGACCAATGTGGCCGACGAGTCCAGCGCGACGGCTTGTGTCGCGGCCGCGCTGGCGGCCTTCGGCGGCCTGCACGGCCTGGTCAATTGCGCCGGCATCGCTCCGGCGGAGAAGGTGCTGGGCAGGAACGGCCCGCATTCGCTGGACGTGTTCGCCAAGACCGTCACGGTCAACCTGGTCGGGTCCTTCAACATGATCCGCCTGGCTTCCGAGGCGATGAGCAAGGGCGAACCGAATGCCGCCGGCGAGCGCGGCGTCATCGTCAGCACGGCGTCGGTGGCGGCCTACGACGGCCAGATCGGGCAGGCGGCGTATGCCGCATCGAAGGGCGGCGTGGTGGGCATGACGCTACCGGTTGCACGCGAACTGGCGCGCTTCGGCATTCGCGTCATGACCATTGCCCCCGGAATTTTCGAGACGCCGATGCTGCTCGGCATGCCGCAGGAAGTGCAGGATGCGCTGGGCAAGATGGTGCCCTTCCCCTCGCGCCTGGGCAAGCCGGCCGAGTACGCGGCGCTGGTGCGCCACATCATCGAGAACGAGATGCTGAACGGCGAAGTGATCCGCCTCGATGGCGCCATCCGCATGGCGCCGAAGTGACGGCGCCACTCGGCTCCGTCGTCCCCGTGTAGGCGGGGGTCCAGATCCGAGGCCCGACTGGATTCCCGTTTGCGCGGGAATGACAAACTCGTGACCATGGCCGACCAATCCTGCTACCACTGCGGCCTGCCGATTCCGGCGGGCGCGGATTTTCCGGTCGAGATCGACCAGGCGCGGCGCGAGATGTGTTGCGCCGGTTGCCAGGCCGTGGCACAGGCGATCGTCGATAACGGTTTGGCCGATTACTACCGGCATCGCGACGCGCTGCCGGAGTCCCCGCGCGAAGCCTTGCCGCAGATCGTGGCCGACTTCGTCCTGTTCGACCATCCTGACGTGCAGAAGAACTTCGTGCGCCGCGCCGAGGGGGCGGCGGGGGAGCACGAACAGGAAGCGGCGCTGATCCTCGAAGGTATCACCTGCGCTGCCTGCGTCTGGCTTAACGAGTCGCATGTGCGCCGCCAGCCCGGCGTGACATCCATCGACATCAACTACACCACGCGCCGCGCGCGGGTGCGCTGGGACGAACGGGTGACGAAGCTCTCGGCGATCCTCGAAGCCATTGCCGCGATCGGCTACCGCGCCCATCCCTACGACGTCGGGCGTTCCGAGGAACTGGCGCAGAAGGAACGCAAGGCCGCGCTGTGGCGGCTGTTCGTCGCCGGTTTCGGCATGATGCAGGTGATGATGTACGCGATACCGGTGTACCTCGCCGATGGCGACATGACGCCGGACATCGAGCAGTTGATGCGCTGGGCCAGCCTGATCCTGACCGTGCCGGTCATAGGCTACTCGGCCGCGCCTTTCTTTGTCAGCGCCTGGCGCGACCTCAAGCTCCATCGCGTCGGCATGGACGTGCCGGTGGCGCTGGGTGTCGGCGCGGCGTTTGCGGCCAGCGTCTGGGCGACGCTGATCGCCGCGGGCGAGGTGTATTTCGATTCCGTCACCATGTTCGTCTTCTTTCTGCTTTCGGGGCGCTACCTCGAAATGATGGCGCGGCAGAAGGCGGCGCGCAGCGTGGAAACCCTGGCCCGCGCCATTCCCGCTTTTGCCACGCGCCTGGCGTCATGGCCCGCCGGCAGCATGGGTGCGGCCGGCGAGCGGGTCGCCGTGGCCGAGTTGCGCGCCGGCGACGCGGTGCAGATCAGGCCCGGCGAAACCGTGCCGGCCGACGGTTGCGTGCTCGAAGGCGAAAGCGCCGCCGATGAATCGCTGCTGACCGGCGAGAGCCGGCCGGTACCCAAACGGGTCGGCGATGCGCTGATCGGCGGCAGCGTGAATACCGCGAGCCCCCTGGTCATGCGCGTCGAACGCGTCGGCGAGGCGACGCGCGTGGCCGCCATCCAGCGTCTGATGGAGCGCGCCGCGGCGGAAAGGCCGCGCCTGGTCGAAATGGCCGACCGCGTTGCGGGCCGCTTCATCGTCGCCCTGCTGTTGCTGGCGGTGGCGACGGCGCTGGCCTGGTGGTGGATCGATCCGTCGCGCGCGCTGTGGATTTTCGTCGCGGTGCTGGTGGTGAGTTGCCCCTGCGCGCTGTCATTGGCGACGCCGGCGGCGTTGACCGTCGCGACCGGCGCGCTGGCCGTGCGCGGTGTGCTGGTGACGCGCGGCCATGCGATCGAGGCCCTGGCGAGGGCGGATCGCTTCATTTTCGACAAGACCGGCACATTGACCGTGGGGCAGATGACACTGGTCGAGGTCATTCCCGTCGGCGGCGAGGCCGCGTTGGTACTGGCGATGGCGGCAGCGCTCGAGCGCGGCTCGGAACACCCCATCGCGCGGGCGCTCACTGCCGGCGCTACCGATGCCGGGATCGCGGCTTCTGCCGTGCGCGCCACGACCGGGGCGGGAGTCGAGGGGATGATCGAAGGGTGTACCTGGCGCCTGGGGCGCCCGGAGTTCGTCGCCGCGATGCATGGACTGGCGGTTCCCGCTGAGCTCGAGTCAAAAGTCGGCGCTGGCGACACGGTGATCGCACTCGGCAATGCCGAGGGATGGCAGGCGTTTTTCCGCCTGAGCGACAGCCTGCGGCCCGAGGCCGCCGCCATGAGCGCCGCGCTGTCTGCCGCCGGCATCAAACTGTCGATCTTCAGCGGCGATGCGCCCGCCGCCGCCCTGCGTGTCGGTGCGGCGCTGGGCATCGCCGATGTCCGCGGCGGGCTTACTCCGGAGGACAAGCATGCCGCGCTCAAGACCCTGCAGGCGGCCGGCGAGACCGTGGCCATGGTCGGCGACGGCGTCAATGACGCCCCGGTGCTGGCGCAGGCGCAAGTCTCGATCGCCATGGGCGGCGGCGCCGATCTGGCGCGGGCCAACGCCGATGTGGTGCTGCTCGGCAACGACCTGCTGGCGCTGCCGCGGGCCTGGCGCTGGCGCGGCGCACCTTGCGCATCGTCAGGCAGAACCTGGTGTGGGCCTTCGCCTACAATTTCCTCGCCATCCCGCTGGCCATGGCCGGCTGGGTGACGCCCTGGATGGCCGGCATCGGCATGTCGGCCAGTTCCCTGCTGGTGGTGCTCAACGCATTGCGGCTGCAGCGGAGATAATGCGCGGTATGGACATCCTGTATCTCCTGATCCCGCTTTCCCTGGTGCTGGTCTTCGTCATCGCCGCCCTGTTCTGGTGGTCCCTGAGGAGCGGACAGTATGAGGATCTCGAAGGACCGGGCCACCGGGTCCTGATGGACGACGACCGGACCGACGGCCTGAAAAATCGCAGCACTGTTGACCCAGATCAAGGTACGGCGGGTGACAAGTAACCATACTGCCAACGGGTTTTATGGTGATGGCTTCGCGCCGTTGCCCGAAGGCTCTCTGTTGGGGTTAGGGGTGCGCGCTGCGCACCCTTTTTTTTCGTCGCGCGCCAACATTCCCAGTGCGGTATCCAAGGATGTCCCCGAAACTTGGGCGGGACGGTAACCCGGTTATGGGGATTGCGTGCGCCAGCGTGCCTACCAGCGGAGCAGCTTTTCCCCTACGACGGCTCCGACCACCGTCGGGATCAGGATGCCAAGCAGATACCAAAACGCGATAAACGGCGCCTCCAATTCCGGGCAATGGAAGCAATAAACCACCGCTCCGACGGCACCTGAGAACAGACCGGCGGCGGCACCGGCCAGCCTGAGATTGGTGGGCGCAAGGTCGCGCATCGCCCAAAAACTTGCGGCGAAGACCGGCGTCGCGAGCATCGTTATGAGAAACGGGCATACCTTCCAGGTATTGCCAAAGAACAGTGATGCTCTTTCCTCTGGCTCTGCAGTGGCAAGCGCTATACCGGCGACGATCCATATCGCCAGAATCGGCACCATCAGGGCCGGAAAAACGTTTCCAAGGCGCACTCCCGGCCTGGAAAGACGGAAGACCATCAGCAAGGCCACGGCCGCAATGGCTGCGGCAAATCCCAGCTTTTGCCAAAATGCCGCCAACTGGATCGCGTTCGTGATGTCGGGATTCACGGGGATTGCCTTCACCATCAGGATGGTGGAGACGAGCGCTCCGGATCCAATGGCATAAACCAGCCGACGCCAGGGGTCGCCTGCTTGCTCGAGGCTGGCACCGGTGGCCAGCATGTCTATGAGGTCATTGGTCCTCATCGCTTTTCACCGACCATCGCGGCGAGTGCCTTCATTCCGCGGTGTACCCCGACTTTCAGGGCCGACTCGGACATCCCGCTCTTCTGTGCGGCCTCTTCGACCGACAGGCCGTCCAGCTTGGTATGGATGATCGGCATGCGCTGCTTCTCCGGTAATTGATCCAGCAGTTTCATGATGTCCTGGCGGGCCTCCGCCGCGTCGGTATTGGATGAGGCAAAAAAACCGTCCTCTTCGTCCAGCGGTGTGTTGAGCGAATCCCTGATTGCCCGTCCTCGGAGGAAATCCACAAGCTTGTACCTTGCGATTGCATACACCCAAGCGGCAAGGGGCTGCGTTCGATCATAGGTGTGACGTTTGTTGTGTATCGCAAGCAAGGACTCCTGAACAAGATCTTCAACATCGTCGGGCAGGCTGGACAGGCGCCTCATCAAATACGACCTCAGGTATCCGGTCAGGTCCGACAGGAAAACACGATAGGCCTGAGAGTCACCATCGAGTCCCCGAACCAGCAAGTCCTGCAACCGTTCCGCGCTCACACTTTCACGCCTATTCACCTATTCGTTGGGAGAGTCATTTTGGTTACATCGGGAAGCAAAAATAAAGGCCAATCGATATTAACAGTTCTTTGATCTTAATCAATAAAAAAGGTGATTGCAAGAGCAAAGTGCGCGCATTCGTCGTCTGCAGCAGTGACGTTTATTAATTCACTTGACATCAACAAAGGAGTTTAACCATGAAAAGATTTCCCTAACACTTTTGATGGCGGGTGCCATGTTGGCAAATGGGAGTGCACTTGCGCAGCAGGCCGCGGGCGCCACGATGCCTGCCCCGGTCGATCGCGCAAAAATTCTGGTCGCGCCAGGCGTCTTTGGAAATTTCTCCACCTACAAGGTTCGCCCTGACTACTACAGGATGTCGGCTGCGGAACGCAAGGGGGCTGCAGCCGAGGTGCTTGCAGTTGTCGACAAGCACAAGGACAAAGTCATCGTCGACGCCTACCTGACGCGCGGCTTCGAGGCCCAGAGCGACTACTTCCTGCGCGTGCATTCCTATGACATGGCCGCGACTCAGGCTTTTCTGGTCGATTTCCGGGCAACGCGTTTCGGCATGTACTCGGACGTTACCGAACAACTGGTCGGGATGACCAAGGCCTTGAACTACATCACCAAGGACAAGTCGCCCAGCCTCAACGCCGGTCTGACCGGCGCTAGCTATAGCGGCGAGGCGCCGCGCTACGCATTCATGATCCCGGTGAAGAAGAACGCTGATTGGTGGAACCTGAGCGACGAACAACGGCTAAAGGAAATCGAAACCCACACCCTGCCCACGCTGGGGAACCTTGTGAATGTGAAGAGAAAGCTTTACCACTCCACAGGGATTGATGACACCGATTTCATCACCTACTTTGAAACTGCCGATCTTGGCGCCTTCAATAGCCTGATGCTGGCTTTGGCCAAGGTGCCGGAGAACAAGTACCACGTGCGCTGGGGCAGCCCGACCGTCATGGGCACCATCCAGACATTCGAAAACGTGGTGAAGACCCTTTCGATGGCCAACTAAGGAAAGCCGGGCCGGAAACGTCGCGCGCCGCACCAGCGCGCGGCGTCAGCCGATCCGGGGACGCTTTGCCAATTGCCAACATGTCGGGGAAAGATCATGTCTATAAGTCGTCGCGAATTCATCAAGGGTAGCCTCTCGGTTGCCGCTACTGCCGGACTTCCATTTTCTCTCGGCCGGCCCGCGTTTGCGGCGCTTGCCGAGCGCAAGGATCGCCCTTGGGAAGCCGGCTACCGCAACCTCTTCCAGGGCGAACGCACTGTACGTTCGATCAACATGCCGAACTGCACAGGGTCGTGTGCGTGGAATGTGGTCATCAAGGACGGCCTCGTGAAGCGCGTCGAGCAGCCGCTCGACTATCCGGACGACGAGTACAACCCGCGCGGCTGCATGAAGGGAGCCACCTACCATCGCCGCGTCTATTCGCCGAACCGGGTCAAGTTTCCGATGAAGCGCGTCGGGCCTCGCGGTTCGGGCCAGTGGAAGCGCATTTCGTGGGACGAGGCGTTGGACTTCATCGCCAGCGAGATCAAGCGTATCGCCGCCAAATACGGCCAGAACACCATCTGGATCTATCCGCCGGTGCCGGCCACCGGCATCGCCAAGCAGGGTGCCGGCTTCCGTTTCGCCTCGGTCAATGGCTTCGGCATCGGTACGTTCTACAACTGGTACGGTGACCTGCCGCTGGCCCATCCGATCACATGGAACGTGCAGACCGAAGAACACGAATTCAAGGACGTGCTCAACACCAAGTACGCGATCATCTGGGGCTCCGACGTCGCCCAGACCCGCATGCCGGACGCGCATTTCTTCACCGATGTGCGTGCCAAGGGGTGAAGCTCTTATATCGCGCCCTACTTTGACCCAACGGCAAGCATCGTCGACGAGTGGGTACGCGTTCGTCCCGGAACCGACGGAGCATTGGCGCTGGGGTTCTGCCATGTGGTCGTCAAACGAGGCCTGACCGACGAGGCGCACCTGCGCCGCACCACCAGCGGCCCTTGCTGGTCCGCAACGACAATGGCAAGTTCCTCAAAGCCGCAGACCTTTCCGCGGATGGCGATGCGAAGACTTTCATGGCTTACGATTCGCAGGCGGGGCAGGTCGTTCCTGACGTGTATTTCAGCGACAAGCTTGCACTGACCGGGACGTGGGACGTCACGCTCAAGGACGGGAAGAAGGTCAGCTGCTCGACTGCCCACACGCTGTTGCTGAAGAAACTGGAGGACTACGATCCAAAGACGGTCTCCGAAATTACTGGCGTTCCAGCCAAGGACATCGAACGCATTGCAGTCGAGTATGCCTCGGCCAAGCCTGCCAGCATCTGGGCGGGCACCGGTATCAACCACTGGTACCACGGCGACCTGATCGGCCGCGCGACCATCGAGCTTGCCTGTCTGACCGGCAACGTCGGCGTCCAGGGCGGCGGTGTCAGCCCCTGGGCCGGCCAGTACCTGATGCGCCTCAATCCGACCGACTACTTCTTCCCGAAGAAGGAAGGGGGTAAGCCCGACGAGCGTTACCGCGCCGTGCCGCTTGACACGGCCTACGTGGTCAATGGCCCGACCGAAACCATGGCCAACAAGGACAAGCTGTGGCGTCAGATCCGCTGCATCTGGGCGGCGGGCGGCAATCTGCTCGGCGAGGCCTCCGACCAGAGCAACCTGACACGCAAGGTGCTGCCGCAAATCGAACTGATCGTTTCACCGGAAATCGAGATGAGCACGACGGCACAATTGGCCGACATCGTGCTGCCGGTAGTCAGTTGGTTCGAGCTGCCCTACGACATTGCCACGACGCCCGCTCATCCCTACATTCAGTTGCACGAAGGCGGCCTGGAGCCGATGTTCGAGGCCAAGACCGACATCTGGATTTATCACGAAATGTGCAAGCGGCTCGGGACCGGCGACATCTTCAAGTTCAGTCGCCCGGAGGAAGCGATTCAACTCCTGCTCGAGACAGGCGGGCCGCAGGTCAAGGGCATCACCTTCGATCGCTTGAAGAAGGAACGCTGCATCCGGGTGAACCTGCCGAGCTCGCCTTACGCCTCATTCACCGAGGAAATCGAGGGCAAGAAAAAGTTCAAGACGGCGTCGGGTCGACAGGAACTCTACAAGGACGAGGATCGCTTCATCCAGTATGGCGAGCAACTTCCGGTGCACAAGGAGCCACACCAGGCGACGCCCTATGGACCATCAAAGGTGTGGGCCGAAGCGAAGAAGGAACGCAATCCTGTCTACGAGAAATACCCGATGGTCTATCACGCACGGCACACCCGTTGGAGCGTGCATTCGTCGTGGCGAACCACTGATGCGATAACCAGACTCGACGATATCGGCCAACCCCTGCTGGAACTCAATCCGGTCGATGCTGCCAAGCGCGGGCTGGTCGCGGGGGACTGGGCAACTGCGTACAACCAGAACGGTTACGTCAAGGCTAAAGTCAAGCTGCGTGAGTCGGTGCCACCCGGAGCTGTGCTCATCTATTTCGGCTGGCAGCGCGAGCAGATACGGGAAGGCCACTGGAATGCGCTGACCCATAACGACATAAACCCCATCCACGAAATCTACTTCATCCCGAACGTCTGGGGACCGGTCTCCGGCCACTTCGACCAGTTGTGTGAAGTCAAGAAATCCTAAGCGAGGAGAGCCGCCATGTCTGAGGCACTTTGGCAAAAATACTATGGGCAGCCCAACCCGAAATACGGCAACCGTGTCCAGTGGGGGATGCTGCTCGACATCAACAAATGCATCGGATGCCATACCTGTACCATGGCCTGCAAGCAGACCTGGACCAGCGATCCCGGCCAGGAGGACATGTACTGGAACAGCGTTGCCACCGAACCCTATGGCAAATATCCGCGCAAGAACGGAGCAAGAATCCGTCAGATTGGGACTACCGCTTCTCCAACCTCTATCAGGACACTCCGAAAGGCAAGTTTCCCAAGCTGTGGCAGTTCTATCTGGCCCGTCCGTGCAACCACTGCGCCAATCCAGCATGCCTGCCTGCGTGCCCGACCCGCTCGATCTACAAGAACGAGGATGGCATCGTGCTGATCGACCAGGACCGCTGCGAAGGTTTCCAGAATTGCGTCAAGGCCTGCCCATACGACAAGATTTACTACAATGCCGTCACAAAAAAATCAAACAAGTGCATGTTCTGCTTCCCTCTTCTGGAGAAGGGGCAGGAACCGCAATGCGTCAAAAGCTGCGTCGGCAAGATCCGAATTTTCGGCAACCTGATGGATCCGGAAAGCACGATTTCCAAGATGATTCGTGACCCGGGTCTGGGCGTCAAGGTCTACGATCCGCAGACCAGCCTGAAGGCCACGCACCGGGTGATCAATCCGATCGAGCGCCGCCAATATCGGCCCGACTTTGGCACGATTCCTTCAGTCTGGTACGTGCCGCCGAAGAACGTTCCCAAGGAAGAGATCGAGAAGTACTTCGGCTATGCCATGGGCGGCCTGCTGGACGAACCGCATCAAGTCGAAGCGCCCGTCAAGATGAAGGATATTTAGAAATGGACCAGCCAGTGAATGCCAGCAAGTCGCCTGACAAGGTCCAGGTTGATAGTGCCCGGTCCAGGGCGGACAAGCGCGGCCAGCTCTACCATTTCCTCGAATTGGCCTTGGCGCATCCCGGCGAGGGCGGACATGACTATTTCCGCATGGAGTCGACCGAGAACGATTTCCAGCAAGTTTATGCAGCGGAAGTGCAATCCGAGGTGAAGCTGGCAGACAAAGGCATTCCGGCCGCCGGGAAGTTCTTTTCAAGTCTGCGCGGGATGAGCTATGAGGAAGTCGAGGCCGCATATATCTCGCTCTTCACCAATAACTACCCGCATCTTCCCTGTCCGCCTTATGGTTCCCTGTTCACCGCGATAGACAGCGAAAAGCGCCTTGAAGAGATGCTGACCATCAAGGAGTTTTACCAGACCCACGGCATGGATATCGCGGAATCCTACGACGACCTGCCGGACCATCTTTGCGTCGAGCTCGAATTCCTTCACATGCTCTGCTTCCGGGAGAGCGAAGCAGAAGAGGCGCAGGACCTGGAACTGATCCGTGGCGTTCGCGTCGTTGAGGCGGAGTTTCTCGACCGCTTCCTGTTGCCGTTTGCGACGCGCCTTGCCGATCTGGCGGTCGGGTCTGTTCCGGACAATCCATATAGCGATTTACTTGAAGCAGCACGATGCTTTCTGCTGGCTCACCGCATCGAACTCGGCAAGCCGGCGGCATTGACATCGGGAAACCTGAGGAGCTGAACATGAAAACCTTCCACGTACTTCCGCTTCTTGCAGCCGTTGTGACAATGTTTGCCGGACCGTCACTTGCCGCAGGGAACAAAGATGAGATGAAGACTGCGACCCAGGTCGGCATGCGCAGTGAATCGGCGCAGCCACATTTCAAACCAACGGGAAAGCCTGTTTCCGCAGCTCGCGGCGAGGCTATCTTTCTTGATCACTGCGCGCTATGCCACGGAATGCACGGCAAGGGTGACGGTCCACGCTCGGCATTCTTCGACCCGGGCGGACAGTACATACCCGACATGACCATCGCCCAGGTCTTGGCCGGTCGCGACAAGGAACTGATTGAAAATATTCGCGAAGGTTTGCACCGCCTGCCTGAACCTTCGTATGTCATGCCGCAGTTCAAGTACATCCTGTCAGACGAAGAAATACGCAGCGTCTTGGCCTATCTGAAAACGTTTCCGGCCCAGGCTGCCAAGAAACCAGTCGCCAGAACCTTGATGGCGAGCCTCTGGTGGCTGAACCGACTCGTGCCGACTGCATTACCGGCAGTTTGACACCATCTCTTGGGGGTGCCAGTCGCCAATTCCGGGGCTTCCTGTCTCGATGGGGTGGTTAAGCACATGATACCCCAGAAAACCATTTTAGATCATTGTTATTTTGATTGAAGTCCGATATATTTTGACCTGCATCAAACATCGCTAATATTTCCTTCAATTTCCCAAAAATTTATATACTGCACCGCATCAATCGCAGTGTCGTCAACAGTTCTATTTGACAGTGAGGTGAATCCATCATGCAATCGCAAGCGATTTACAACTACAAAGCCGTGCGCCCGTTCGCTGTGATGACCGTTATTTGGGGCATCGTCGGCATGCTGGTCGGCGTCATCATCGCCGCCCAACTGGTCTGGCCGGAGTTAAACGTACACGAATGGTTGAGCTACGGTCGCTTGCGGCCGTTGCATACCAACGCCGTGATTTTTGCCTTTGGCGGTTGCGCGCTGTTTGCCACCTCCTACTTCGCGGTGCAGCGCACCAGCCATGCGCCGCTGTTCGCTCCGGCCCTTGCGGCGTTCACCTTCTGGGGCTGGCAGTTGATCATCGTGCTGGCGGCGCTTTCGCTGCCGCTGGGTTTTACCACCGCCAAAGAGTATGCCGAGCTCGAATGGCCGATCGACATCCTGATCACTTTGGTGTGGGTGTCCTATGCGGTGGTCTTCTTCGGCACCATCATCAAGCGCAAGGTTTCGCACATCTACGTGGCGAACTGGTTCTTCGGCGGCTTCATCCTCACCGTTGCGGTGCTGCACCTGGTCAATAGCGCCGAGGTGCCGGTGTTTGCGGCCGGCGTCCTGACTCCCAAGTCCTACTCGGCCTTACGCCGGCGTGCAGGATGCGATGGTGCAGTGGTGGTACGGCCACAACGCGGTGGGCTTCTTCCTCACCGCCGGCTTCCTCGGCATGATGTATTACTTCGTGCCCAAGCAGGCCGGGCGTCCGGTGTACTCCTACCGGCTGTCGGTGGTGCACTTCTGGGCCCTGATCTTCACCTACATGTGGGCCGGTCCGCACCACCTGCACTACACTGCGCTGCCTGACTGGACACAGAGCGTCGGCATGCTGTTCTCGCTGATCCTGCTGGCGCCCTCCTGGGGCGGCATGATCAACGGCATCATGACCCTGTCGGGGGCTTGGCACAAGCTGCGCGACGACCCGATCCTGAAGTTCATGATCACCTCCCTGTCCTTCTACGGCATGTCGACCTTCGAAGGCCCGATGATGTCGATCAAGACGGTCAATGCCCTGTCGCACTACACCGACTGGACCGTCGGCCACGTGCATTCAGGCGCGCTGGGCTGGGTGGCGATGATCTCGATCGGCTGCATCTACTACCTGCTGCCGCGCCTGTTCGGCAAGGCCGAGATGGCGTCGAAGAAGCTGATCGAAGTGCACTTCTGGATCGCAACGATCGGCGTGGTGCTCTACATCGCCTCGATGTGGATTGCCGGCGTGATGCAGGGCCTGATGTGGCGCGCCACCAACGTGGACGGCACGCTGACCTACTCCTTCGTCGAGTCGGTCAAGGCCACCTACCCGTTCTGGACCATACGCCTGCTGGGCGGTGTGCTGTTCCTTTCCGGCATGTTGATCATGGCTTACAACATGGTCCTGACCATCGCGGGAGGCAAGGCTGTCAATGCGCCGGTACTCACGCCCGCAGCGGCCCATTGACCCGGATTGCACAGACCAAGGAGCTATGAATCATGTTGACGCATGACAAAATTGAACGAAACGTGGGACTGATGATCGTTCTGATCGTTCTCACGGTGAGCGTGGGGGGTCTGGTCGAGATCCTGCCGCTGTTCTTCCAGAAGTCGACCACCACGCCAACCAACGAACTGGTCAAACCCTACGATCCGGTACGCCTGGCGGGACGCGACATCTACATCCGCGAGGGCTGTTACAACTGCCACTCGCAGATGATTCGTCCGTTTCGCGCCGAGACCGAGCGCTATGGCCACTATTCGGTGGCGGGCGAATTCGTCTATGACCATCCGTTCCAGTGGGGCTCCAAGCGCACCGGGCCGGATCTGGCGCGCGTTGGCGGCCGCTACTCCGACTTGTGGCACAAGACGCATCTGCTGAATCCGCGTGACGTGGTGCCCGAGTCGAACATGCCTGCCTATGCATGGCTTGATCGACCGCTCAAGGACGATGCCATCGATGCCAAGATGAAGGCCTTGCGCACGGTTGGCGTGCCCTATACAGATGCCGAAATCGCCGGCGCGAAAAAGGCCATTGAGGGCGTCAGCGAGATCGACGCACTGATCGCTTACCTGCAGGGCATGGGCACGGCGCTCAAGCAAACGAGGTAATCGGGTGGACATCAACGACCTGCGTTCCCTCTTCACGGTGCTGGCGTTCATCGCTTTCGTCGGCATCGTGTGGTGGGCCTATTCCGACCGGCGCAAGCAGACCTACGACGAGGCGGCCCATGTTGCCGCTCGACGATGACAGTCCGTTTATCCCCTTGGGGCCGTCGGAACCGCAGGCCACAAAGAATCAGGAAAGGAAATCATCATGAGTGATTTTGTCAGCGGCTTCTGGAATGTGTTTGTCGTGGGCCTCACGCTTGTCAGCATCATCGGCTGTGCTGTGTTGCTCTGGTTGCAGAGTTCGGCCAAGCATGTGCCGGGCTCGACCACCGGGCACGTCTGGGATGAAGATCTGCAGGAGTTCAGCAATCCGCTGCCCAACTGGTGGCGCTGGCTGTTCTATATCACCATCTTTTTCTCGTTGTTCTATCTGGCGATGTATCCCGGACTGGGCACCTTTCAGGGTCAGTTCAACTGGTCTTCCATCGGGCAGTATGAGGGCGAGATGAAGAAGGCGGAAGAGCAGTACGGGCCGATCTACAAGAAGTTCCAGAGCCAGGACATTCGTGCCGTTGCGGCCAACAGCGAGGCGAAGGAAATGGGCCAGCGCCTGTTCCTGACCTACTGCTCGCAGTGCCACGGTTCGGATGCCAAGGGCGCCGTTGGTTTCCCCAACCTGACCGACAACGACTGGCTGTTCGGCGGCACTCCTGCGCAGATCAAGGAAACCCCTCCTTCAGGGACGCGACGCCATGATGCCGGCCAAGGGCGTCAAGCCCGACCTGAACGGCGACCAGATCAAGGATCTTGCCCACTATGTGCGTTCCCTGTCCGGTCTTGCCGCCGACTCGATTCGCGTCCAGCGCGGCAAGGAACTGTTTGCCCTGCCTGCGCCGCCTGTCATGGTCCCGACGGCAAAGGCATGATCGGCGTGGCGCCGAACCTGACGGACAAGGTCTGGCTGTATAGCAGTTCCGAGGATTCGATCGTCGAGACCATCACCAAGGGCCGCGTCAACCGCATGCCCGCCTTCGGCGAGTTCCTCGGCGATGCCAAGGTTCACCTGCTGACAGCCTACGTCTATGGGCTTGGTGGCGGTGTCAAGGATGCTCCTGCGGCTGAAGCGGCACCTGCGGACAAGAAGTAAGCGGGTCCAGACTCCCCGGCTCCAGAGTTCGCGGCGCCGGGGAATTTTTTGATTGGTCTATCAGAATATAGTAATACGATAATCATGGCATCAACCACCCCCCGGCAGTTGCAGGAGAAGAAGCCGAGCTTCGTCGAGGAAAGTCTCTACGAAGTTCACCAGAAGGTGCACCCGCGCGCCGTCAGCGGCATCTTTGCCACCTGGCGCTGGTCAATGGTCTGGTTTACCCAGATCCTGTACTACGGTCTGTGCTGGTTGCCGTGGAACGGGCGGCAGGCGGTGCTGTTCGATCTGGCGGAGCGCAAGTTCTACATCTTCGGCCTGATCTTCTGGCCGCAGGATGTGATCTTCCTGGCCATCCTGCTGATCATTTCGGCGTATTCCCTGTTCCTCGTCACGGCGGTGGGGGGGCGACTGTGGTGCGGCTATGCCTGTCCGCAGACGGTTTATACGGAGATCTTCACCTGGATAGAGCAGAAGATCGAGGGCGACCGCAACGCCCGGATCAAGCTCGATGCCGCGCCGATGAACGCCCGCAAGCTGTGGCTGCGCAGCGCAAAGTATGCTTGCTGGGGGCTTCTGGCATTCTGGACGGGCTTCACTTTTGTCGGCTATTTCACCCCGATCAGGACCGTGTGGGATTCGGTCTGGAGCCTTTCGCTGGGGCCCTGGGAAACCTTCTGGATGCTGTTTTATGGCGCCTTCACCTATCTGTTTGCAGGCCACATGCGCGAACAGGTATGCAAGCACATGTGTCCCTACGCGCGCTTTCAGGGTGTCATGTTCGATCCCGACACGCTGACCATCACCTACGATACCGAGCGTGGCGAACCGCGCGGTTCGCGGAAGAAGGGTGTCATTCCGATATCGATTGCCAAGGGCGATTGCGTCGATTGCGGTATCTGCGTCCAGGTCTGCCCGACCGGCATCGATATCCGCGCCGGATTGCAGTATGAATGCATCGGCTGCGCGGCCTGCATCGATGCCTGCGACCAGGTCATGGTGAAGATGGACTACCCGAAGGGCCTGATCCGCTATTCGACCGAGCGTGCGATCAAGCAGCGTTGGGGCTGGCGGGAGATCGTTGGTCATATCGTTCGGCCGCGGATTTTCATCTACTCGGCGATCCTCGGTGCAATCTGCGTGGCCTTTGTCTGGGGCATCGCCAACAAGGCGAGTTTGCGGGTGGATGTGATCCGCGACCGTGCCATACTGGCGCGCGAGGTCGAGGGCGGCTTGATCGAGAACGTGTATCGGCTGCACGTCATCAATGTATCCGAAGCGCCGCAGCGCTATGCGGTCAGCGTATCCGGCCTGCCGGGAATCGACATGGTCGGCGAGCGCACCGTTGAAGTTCCTGCCGCCGGGGCCAAAATGCTTACGGTGCAGGTGCGCGTCCCGCCCGAGTCTGGCAAGAAGGGTTCCAACCGGATATTCTTCGATGTAATGTCCGTTGCCGACGAGGGCGTGTCGGTGCACGAAAAGGCCAGCTTCCTGCAACCGTAAAGGAGAACAACATGCCTGCCGCCATTATTCGTCCCTGGTACCGCGAACCCTGGCCGTGGATTCTCGCGGCGGGACCGTTCATTGTCGTGGTTGCCGCGTGCTATACGGCCTGGCTGGCCGTCAAAAGCAACGACGGGCTGGTTACCGAGGATTACTACCGGAAGGGCCTTTCCGCCAACCAGACCATTGCGAGCAGCGAACAGGCCACCCGGATGGGGCTGGTCGCGGGCGTACGGATTGCCGGCGACACTCTCGCAGTGCGCCTGGACGCGCGCGACAAGAGCTTCGTGATGCCGCCGACGCTGGCGCTGACCATCAGCCATCCCACGCGCGCCGGCCTTGATCAGTCGCGCGTGCTGGGGCGCAACGGCGACCTCTATTCCGGCGAGGTGCGCCTGCCCGCCGCAGGGCACTGGCTGGTGCTGCTGGAAGACGAGCGCAAGACCTGGCGCCTTTTGGGCAATGTGATTCTGCCGGCAAACGGCGAAACGCTGATCGGCGCTCCGGTGACGCCGCAAGCGACCCCGGCGCCGGCCGACATCCGCAATTGAGATCGCCAAAAACGACAAGGAGAGAACATGTACAAGATCTTCTGGGTGCTGTGGCCCTCGTTCCTGGTCGCCGGAATCGCCGAAGGCCTGTTCTTTACCGTGATCGATCCGCAGGAGTTGTATCTCTTCGGTGAGCCGGTGCGTCTTTCTACGATGGCGACCTATTCGATAGGCTTCTTGTGCTTCTGGGCCATCTGCGCCGCATCAAGTTTTCTGACCTGGTTCCTGCTGCGCAGTGCGGCAGACATAAACAAGGGCGTGGGCGCCCCTGTCGGTTTTGAACACGGCGACGGAATTTGATACCTGCGGCATCAGCGGCAAGGCCTCTCCTTGCCAAACGGCAAGTTTGCCGGTGGAGTCAACCGCGCATCAGCGGTAGACCAGAACCGGTATCTTCGAGTGCGTCAGGACTTTTTGCGTTTCGGAGCCCAGCAGGAGGCCGCTGATGCCCCGCCTGCCATGCGAGGCCATGAAGATCAGATCCGCTCCCGCCTCTTCGGCCGCGGCGATGATCGCCTCGTAGGGTGTATCGCTAACGGAACTCAGCGCCGCGCTGTCTACGCCCTCCGCCTTCGCCGCTGTTACATGCGCTGCCAGAATTTCGCTTGCCTGCTGCTCCGCCATTTCCGCAAATTTGTCGGGCGTGGTCGGATCAATCAGCGCCCCCTCGCCATAGAAGGCGACCGGGTAATCAGGCTTGGCGAAGAAAAAG
Source organism: Sulfuritalea sp. (assembly GCA_016712985.1). Classification (GTDB taxonomy): domain Bacteria; phylum Pseudomonadota; class Gammaproteobacteria; order Burkholderiales; family Rhodocyclaceae; genus Sulfuritalea. The sequence continues at coordinate 20,472 of JADJQA010000003.1, forward strand.
GTCACCTTCGCGCTGGTTTCCCTGGCAAAGGCGATCGCACGCTTGACCGTATCGGATGACAATTGCGATCCGTCGGTTGGAACGAGTATGTGTTTGAACATGGGATTTCATCCTCCAAGTAACGGCCCTAGCTACCCTAGCGCCGAAAAGAACGGCCGTGTTGATCAAGATCAAAAGCAAGCTGAACCATGCGCGACTGGCATCGGGCACAATGATACCTTGGCGGCTGCGGGATTTGAGCCGCCCTTGTGAAGTGGAGAAAATTGTCATGAGTGTGACCAAACAGACCAAAGCTATGGCAACCCCCCAGGCCGCCTGGCGTGCCGTGAATCAGGCGGTCGAGGGCAAGGTGGATCCGATCGGTGTGGCAACCCCCTTGATTCACGCACAACTGGCGTGGCTGTCTCATCCGCAGGAGATGTCGGATACCCTGGCCGAAGTGTCGACCAGGCTTTGGGACATGCAGACGCACGCGTGGCACCGCATATTGGGCATACCGAGCAAGGATATCGTGTCGCCGCATCCCGACGACACGCGCTTCGCCAATCCGATATGGAGCGAGTCGGCGGGCTGGGATATCGTCAAGGAATGGTATCTGGCGGTGACCCATCAGGTGCAGGACATGCTCTATAACACCCCCGGACTGTCAGGGCGCGACCGGCGTCGCGCCGCGTTCTGGTGGCGCAAGTGGCTGAACGCGATTGCACCGACCAATTTCCTTTTCACCAATCCGGAGGCCATGCAGAAAGCCATGGAAACCCGCGGCGAGAGTCTGCTCAGGGGGTTCAACAATTTCGTCAGCGATTTCCAGGCGGGCGACGTGCAGATGGCGCGCCCGACGGATTTCGTCGTCGGCAAGGATCTGGCAACCACGCCGGGCAAGGTGGTGTTCCGCAATCGCCTGCTGGAAGTCGTGCACTACACGCCGACCAGGGAACAGGTCCATGAGACGCCGATCGTCATCGTCACGCCGTGGATCAACAAGTTCTACATCCTCGACCTCAACCCCAGGAAGAGCATGGTGAGGTTTCTGGTCGATCAGGGCTTCGACGTCTACATCACAAGCTGGAAGAATCCGACGGCCGACATGCGTGATGTCACTTTCGATGACTATCTGATGGAAGGTGTCGGGCAAATCATCGAAACCGCGCGCGGCATTTCGGGCGCAGCCAAGGTACATGCCGTCGGCTACTGCATCGGCGGCGCGGCGCTGACGACCTGGATGGCGTGGGCCAACGCGCATTACGAGAAGAAGCAGGTGCCGGTGGAAACGGTCACTTTGCTGACCACGCTGGTGGACTACCACAAACCCGGCGACATCGAAGTGTTCCTCGACGAAAACAGCGTCAAGTGGCTGGAAAAATCCATGGCCGAGAAGGGCTACCTCGATGGCAAGGAGATGGCATCCGCATTTCGCCTGTTGCGCTCAAACAGCCTGGTCTGGCATTACGTGGTGCGCGGCTACCTGTTTGGCGAAGCGCCGCCGCCGTTCGATGTGCTGTTCTGGAACATGGATTCGACCCGCATGCCCGCGGCGATGCATAGCTGGTACCTGCGCAACTTCTATCTCGAGAACCTGTTGATCAGGAAGGACGCATTGACCCTGGCCGGCGAGAAGATCGATCTCGGGCGGATCACCCAGCCGCTGTATTCGGTCTCGGCCGAGGATGACCATATAGCGCCGTGGCGGCAGACCTTCCGCATCAACAACTTCGTTGCCAGTTCGCGCCGCTATGTGCTGTCGAGTTCGGGCCACATTCTGGGTATCGTGAATCCGGTGGTAAATCCGCCCAAGCGCGAGTATCAGGTGGGCGTCGCCGAAAGGCACGATACCCCGGATGAATGGCGCGAGCGGGCTGCGCATCATCAGGGTAGTTGGTGGGAGGACTGGATGGCTTGGCTGAAGCCGAAGTCGGGCAAGCTGGTGGCGGCGCCGGCCGTCGCCACGCAGGCGTTTCCCGCGCTGGCCGATGCGCCGGGCAGCTACGTCAAGGAGATCTGAATCAGCGCGCCGCGCGCAGCAACGAAAAGACCATCCGCATCGTTTCGATTGCTTTTCCCTGCAACATTCAAGGGTATTGACATCGCTGGATCGCCAGTGTTCTTGACCGCGGTCAATGTCGCCAGCGGAGGCGACGCCCAGAATTGGCCGCTGCTCAACTGAAAGATGCCGCCATGTCGACCACCGCTCCGCTGCTGATACATCACAAGCACTGCGACGAACTCTTCGCCGACGCGGAAGAAGCCTGCGCCAACAATGACTGGGCGACCGGCGAGCCGGCCTTCGCGCGACTTAACGAGCAGCTTGAAACCCACTTCGCCGGCGAGGAGGAGATCCTGTTTCCCGCCTTCGAGGCCGCGACCGGAATGACTTCCGGTCCGACCGAGGTGATGCGCGCCGAGCATCGTCAGATGCGCGACCTGCTGGGGCAGATGCGGGGCGCCTTGGCGGCGCGTGATGGCGATACATTCGGCGGCGCTGCGGAGACCCTGCTGATTCTGATGCAGCAGCACAACATGAAGGAGGAGAACATTCTGTATCCCATGTGCGATAACGCCCTGGCTTCGTCGGCTGTCGCCGCTGCCCTGGCGGAGTGCCTGAAAGCGCCAGTTTCATCGGCGTGAAGCGCAGCACCGGTAACCATGACCACGGTGATCGATGGGCGCGAGCTGGAGCCGCCCGAGCCGATGGTGCGAACCCTGGAGGCATTGGACACGCTTGCCCCCGACGATGATTTGCTGCTGCTGCTGTATTGCCAGCCGCAGCCGCTGTTCCGTATCCTGAGCAAGAACGGCTACACCTGGAGCGACGAGCTTCGCGCCGACGGGACGCGCGAGATCCGGATTCGCAAACTGCCCGGCTGAGCGTCGTCACCCCGATGGACCCAAGCCTTTCCTTCGATCAGGCGCCGCCGATTTCGGTGCCTTATCGCTTCTTTCTGGCTGCGCCGTGGTTCGGCGTGATGGCCGGACTTCTCCTGGCATGGTCCGGAGCCGATGCCCTGGCTTCGAGGTGGACGCCGGGCGCATTGGCGCTGACCCATCTGATCGCGCTAGGCTTCATGCTCCAGGCCATGTGCGGGGCGCTGCTTCAATTCATAGCCGTTGCGGTAGGCGCCAACGTCTGGCGCCCCAGGCTGGTCGCCAGTACGGTCCAACCCTTGCTGCTGCTTGCCACGCTGCTGCTGGTCGCGGGCTTGCTGTACGGGCGTCCCGACTGGTTGTCTGCCGCGGTTCCCTTTTTTCTGCTGGCAATCGGCGGCCTGGTTGTGGTGGTGGCGCTGGCCTTGTGGCGGACACCGGCTACCGGGATGACCTTGTGGGCCATGCGCATGGCGATCGGGGGACTGGCAATCACCGTGCTGCTGGGAGCGCTTCTCGCCGAGGCTCTGGCGCATGGCTTCGCCGTACCCCTGGTCGAGCTGACCGACGTTCACCTGGCGTGGGGCCTCGGCGGTTGGGCGCTGATCCTGCTGGCCGGCGTGTCCTATCAAGTGGTGCCGATGTTTCAACTGACGCGGCCGTATCCACCCTGGTTCGCTCGCTGGTTTGCGCCCCTGCTGCTGTTTTTCCTCGTTGCCTGGTCGTTGCAGCTTTTTCCTGGCGATGCGCGCTGGTCGCCGATGATCGCGTTGCCCCTGCTGTTGATTCTGTCTGCCTATGCGGGAATCACCTTGTGGCTGCAGCACACGCGCCGGAGGAAGATCCATGACGCGACTTCCCTGTATTTTCGTGTCGCCATGCTGTCCTTGCTCGCCTTCGCCGTTTCGGCGGCGGCGATTTTTCTCCTTCCGGAAATCGCCGCCGATCCGCGATCCGCTATCTGGCTGGGCGTGTTGGCTCTTGCCGGCGTCTTCGTTTCCGCCATCACCGGAATGATGTACAAGATCGTGCCTTTCCTCAACTGGCTACATCTGCAGCGCTTGGGTGCGCCCTTGTCGGCCGTTCCCAACATGAAGAAGATGATTACCGCCGAAGCCATGACGGGCCAGTTACGGCTGCATGTGCTCGCCTTGTTGCTGCTGCTGGCGGCCGTCTGGCTGCCCGGACTGAGCCGCTTGGCCGGAGTGGCCTTCGCCGCCTCATGCGCCTGGCTGGGCTGGAATCTGGTTGCCGCGGTCCGGCGCTACCTGGATTTCAGAGATCGAATTCGCGCAAGCGGTTCACATCGTTGATGGTGATCTGTTTGCCGCTGACACCAATCAGGCCATTGGCCGAGAGATCGTGAAAGATCCGCGAGAGCGTTTCCGGCGTCAGATTCAAGCGCGAGGCGATCACCTGCTTCGAGGTCGGCAGCGAAATGTCGACCGCTCCGTCGGCGGATTCGTTCTGCGGGCATTGCTGCAGCAGATAGCCGACCACGCGCTGTGCCGAGGAGCGCAAGGAATAGGTTTCAACATCCTGAACCAGGGAATGCAGCCGCAGCGAAAGCCCGGCCAGCATGCGCCGGGCGAACAGGGGCTCGGTTTCTGAGAAGTTCGAAGACCGGGGCGCTGGCGATATGCAGCAGCAGGCTGTCTATCAGGCCTTCGGCAAATACCGGGTACGGACGGTCCATGAACATCACCGCCTCGCCGAAGCTCTGGCGCGGCCCGACAATCTGCACCACCTTTTCGTTGCCCTGCGACGAAGGGAAGGCCAGCTTGACCTGGCCGAAGACCACGACGAAGAACCCCTTCGCCGGGTCACCCTTTTGAAACAGCATCTCGCCTTTGGCGAGTCGGCGCTCGCGGCACGCGGTTTCCAGGGCGGCAATCTGCGCCGGAGCAAGTTCCTGGAACAGCGGCAGGCGGGCAAGAATCTGGGGAATGTCGAGGGCGGCTCTCGTGCATGGGGATACTCTTGGTTTATCGACTGAACCTTACCATGCAAAGTGCTGACTGAGAAAGTCATCGGGGAGTCTGCCGGTATTTTTGTCGCGCCCCACCGCGTGATGTTCCTGTCTGGCGCCGTCCAGGCGCTGGCAGCCATGGCGTTCTGGTCGCTCGAACTCGGTGGACGGTCCGGGTTCTGGCCGGCGCCAGCCTGGCCGATGCTGACGATCTTGCCGGCGTCCGTGCTGCACGCCTTCGGTCTGTGGGCCTGGCGCTATGCGCCCTGCTGCTGGCGTCCGCGGGCCGATGGCAGGCCGGGCTAGCAAGGATGTACAGCCTGGTCAAATACGTGCATGTGGCCAGCGTGGTGCTGAGCCTGGTTGGGTTCTTTGTGCGCGGCATTCTGATGATCCGTGCCTCGCCACTGTTGAACGCACGCTGGATCAGGGTGCTGCCTCACATCAACGACACCATCCTGCTGGTCGCGGCCCTGTCGCTGGCGGTGATGTCGGAACAATATCCGTTTGTTGCTGGCTGGGCCACCGCAAAGGTACTGGGGGTGATTGCCTACATCATTCTCGGTTCCCTGGCGCTGCGCGCGGGTAGTACGCGGAACATGCGCATCGCCTGCTGGCTGGCGGCGCTGGCGACATTCGGCTGGATCGTCTCGGTGGCCTTGACGCGCCGGCCGATGGGCTTTCTGGCGGCGCTGAATTAACGGATCCGGCCGTCGGCCGGAGCCAGCAGGGACTTGAGCCGGGGAATATTCATGATTCGGATGTGCTTTTGTTGCACGGAGATCAGCCCTTCGTCCTGGAAATGCGAGAAGGTGCGGCTCACGGTTTCCAGCTTTAGGCCGAGATAGGAGCCGATCTCCTCGCGCGTCATGCGCAGGTTGAAATCGGCCGGCGAGTAGCCGCGCGCGCCGAAGCGCTGCGAAAGATTCAGCAGGAAGGCGGCCAGGCGCTCTTCCGCGCGCATCGTCCCGAGCAGCATCATGACGCCGTGGTCACGCACGATCTCGCGGCTCAGGACCTTGTGCAAGTGATGCTGCAGGGAGCGGATCTCACTGGAAAGCGCTTCCAGGTCGGCGAAGGGGATCAGGCACACCTCGCTGTCTTCGAGCGCCACGGCATTGCAGGTGTGCAGCTCGGTGCTGATGCCATCCATGCCGAGGATCTCCCCGGCCATCTGGAAGCCGGTAACCTGATCCCGCCCGTCTTCGGTCAGTACGTCGGTCTTGAAAAAACCTGTCTTGACGGCAAAGATCGACTCGAAAGGGTCGCCGGCACGATACAGGTGGTGGCCGCGCTTCAGTTTGCGCCCGCCGCCGATCAGGTTGTCAAGGCGGCCCATGTCACCTTCTGAAAGACCCAACGGCAGGCACAACTCGCGCAAGTTGCACTGCGAACAGGCGAGCTTGAGACCCGGCGGGATGAGCGGGATCACCTTCTGCTTGGCGTTTGCGTGCACGCTGCTTGCGTTACCCGGCGAGGGGTACCCCTTTGATCTGTGTCAACCCAACCACGGTGCGTTTGCGGCATCCTGTGCACTTGCGCAAAACCTGCGCGCTTGCCGCAATTCCATACTCTGGCCAATGGACTATCAGGAACTTGTCTTCGACCCCGAACTGATTCAACGCTTTGACGTGAACGGGCCTCGTTACACATCTTATCCGACCGCCGACCGCTTTGTCGAGGCGTTCGGCGCCGACGACTACACGCGCTGGCTCGGCCAGAGGACGGTCGGCGGATTTGGTCGGCCGCTGTCCCTTTACGTGCACATCCCCTTCTGCAACACGATCTGCTACTACTGCGCCTGCAACAAGATCATCACCAAGGATCACGGCCGTTCCGCCAAGTACATCAAGTACCTGGGCAAGGAAATCGCCCTGCAGGAAGCTGCCCTGGACGGCAGCCGCGATGTGGTGCAACTGCATTTTGGCGGTGGCACGCCGACCTTCCTGTCGCAGGACGAGTTGCGCCGGCTGATGGACATCATCCGCAAGCATTTTCGCCTGCTGCCCGGCGGCGAGTACTCGATCGAGGTTGACCCGCGCAAAGTCGATCGGGCGACGGTGAAACTGCTCGGCGAACTGGGGTTCAACCGCATGAGCGTGGGGGTGCAGGATTTCGCGCCCGACGTGCAGGTGGCCGTCAATCGCGTACAAAGCCTTGAAGAAACGCGGCTGGTCATCGATTCGGCGCGCGAACTGGGCTTCAAGTCCGTCTCGGTCGACCTGATCTACGGCTTGCCGAAGCAGAACGTGATCAGCTTCAACCGTACGCTTGACGAGGTGATCAAGCTCGATCCGGACCGTCTTTCGATCTACAACTACGCGCACCTGCCGAGCCTTGCCAAACCGCAGCGGCGCATCAATGAAGCCGACTTGCCGTCGCCCGACGCGCGCTTGCAGATCCTGCAACTGGCCATCCGCCGGTTGACGGACGCGGGCTATGTCTTCATCGGCATGGATCACTTCGCCAAGCCGGATGACGAGCTCGCCGTGGCGCAGCGGCAGGGCCGCCTGCATCGAAACTTTCAGGGCTATTCGACGCATGCCGAAGCCGACCTGATGGCCTTTGGCGTTTCCGCGATCGGCAAGGTAGGCCCCAGCTACTGCCAGAACGTGCGGACTCTCGACGAGTACTATGACAGCCTGGACCAGGGAGTGCTGCCGGTGTTTCGCGGCATCGAGTTGAACGCCGACGATCTGTTGCGTCGCAGTATCATCCAGGCGCTGATGTGCCACTTCGAGCTTTCCATCGAATCCATCGAGATCTCCCACCTGATCGACTTCAAGTCCTACTTTGCCTCCGAGCTGGAAGACCTCCAGAAAATGCAGGAGGGTGGCCTGCTGACCATCGACGAGCAGTGGATCAACGTCCTGCCGCGCGGGCGCTTGCTGGTGCGCGGCATTGCCATGGCGTTTGACCGTTATCTGCGCACCGACCGCGAACGCGTCCGCTACTCCAGAGTGATTTAGGGAAGTGCCGATCAGGTGTCGAATCGTCATTCCGGCGCACGCCGGAATCCGCAAGAATCGAGGCGCTGGACACTGGCTTTCGCCGGTGTGACGGCCTGTTCAGTGCTTCCTTAGTGCCCGACAGCGGCTTTTTCGCGGTATTCCTGATCGGCCTGCTGGGAGGCGTGCATTGCGCCGGAATGTGCGGCGGCATTGTCTCCGCGCTGAGCCTGCAGATGCCCGGCTCCGCAGTCAGGTCGGGTCCGGTCTGGCCAATCCATCTCGCCTACAACCTCGGTCGCATCGGCAGCTATGTCATTGCCGGCGCCTTGATGGGCGCACTGGGCAGCCTCGGCCTGCTGCTGAATAACGCACTGCCCGTGCAAATGATGCTGTATGCAGCCGCCAACCTGATGATGATCGCGCTGGGTCTTTATCTCATCGGCATTACTGGCGCGCTGGCCTTCACCGAACGTGCCGGGCAATGGTTGTGGCGGCGGGTGCAGCCGGCGACCAGGCGCTTCCTGCCGGTGCGCGGCGCGGCCCAGGCTTTTCCGCTCGGAATGCTGTGGGGCTGGCTGCCCTGCGGGCTGGTCTACAGCGTGCTGACCATGACGCTCGCGTCCGGCAGCGCCGTGCGCGGCGCCGCCATCATGCTGGCCTTCGGTCTCGGCACCTTGCCCAACCTGATGCTCGCCGGGCTGCTGCTGGTGCGCTTTCGCAGCGTGGTGCAGGGGAGTGCGCTGCGCCTCGTTTCCGGGCTGATCGTGCTCGCCTTCGGTCTATGGGGATTGTTCAATGCGGCGACATTCGGCGGCAATCTCTGGCGGGGCGTGGTGGTCGGCCAGGTTTGAAGCGTTCCCGGAGGGACGCACCGCGCTGGAGCCCACAGCGCCGTGATGACCCGCTTCGACGCCTGCGAACTTGCGGCTGGCTGCGGGCGGCCGCATAATTAGTGTCCTCTAATGTTCGGTCCCGAAGATCGCATGATCGCGCCGCAGAATTTCGCAGAAACTTCTCGCGCCACCGTCGAACTGGCGCTGGGCGGCATGACTTGTGCGGCCTGCGCGGCGCGCATCGAGAAGCAGCTCAACAAGCTGCCCGGCGTCGAGGCGGTGGTCAACCTCGCCGCCGAGCGCGCGCATGTGCGCTTCGTCCCCACTGAGGTTGACGTTGCTCGCCTGATCGCCACGATCGTCAAGACCGGCTTCAGCGCCGATGTCTCCACCGCCGACACGCGTGCCGACGAGAAGGCGAAGAAACTCGCGGTCTATCGCGACGAGCTGCGCCGCTTCTGGATCGCCGCTGCGCTGACCCTGCCGCTGGTGGCGCAAATGGCCTTCATGTTCGGCGCCAGCGGCGGCGCGGCGTCCCACGCCGATGTCATTCCACGGTGGATCCAACTGCTGCTGGCGACCCCGGTGCAGTTCTGGATCGGCTGGCGCTTCTATGTCGGCGGCTTCAATGCGCTGCGCGGCGGCGCCGGCAACATGGACGTGCTGGTGGCGCTGGGCACCAGCATGGCCTGGGCTTACAGCGTCGTCGTCACGGTGTGGAATCTCCATCACCAGCATGTGTATTTCGAAGCTTCGGCAACGGTCATCACGCTGGTGCTGCTGGGCAAGATTCTCGAGGCGCGGGCCAAGGCCAAAACCTCGATCGCGATCGAGGCCCTGGCCAGGCTGCAACCGCAGACGGCGCGCATCGAGCGCCATGTTGCCGACAAGCTGGAACTGGTCGATGTGCCCGTCGCGACGCTGATCCCCGGCGATGTTTTCGTGGTCCGCGCCGGTGAAGCCGTGCCCGTGGATGGCGCGGTGATCGACGGAGCATCCTCGGCCAACGAATCCATGCTGACCGGCGAGAGCCTGCCGGTCACGAAAGGCGCAGGCGATCGCGTGTTCGCCGCGACGATCAATGGTGACGGCCTGCTGCGCTGCCGTGCCACCGGCGTCGGCAGCCATACGCTGCTGGCCGGCATCATCCGTTTGGTGGAAGAGGCTCAGGGCTCGAAGGCGCCGGTGCAACGCCTGGCCGACAAGATGGCTGCGATTTTCGTGCCGGTGGTGGTGGCGATTGCGCTGCTGACTTTCATTGCCTGGTGGGCGCTGGCCGGCGACTTCACGCAGGCGCTGGTGAATGCCGTGGCGGTGCTGGTGATCGCCTGCCCCTGCGCGCTGGGTCTGGCGACGCCGACCGCGATCATGGTCGGCACCGGGCAGGGCGCCAAGGCCGGTGTGCTGATCCGCAATGCCGTAGCGCTGGAGCTCGCCGAAAAGCTGAAGGTGCTGGTGGTGGACAAGACGGGTACGCTGACCTCGGGCCGTCCGGTGGTGACCGATGTTGTTTCGATTGAATCAGGAGTCGGCGCTGGTGCGCTCTGGGTACCTGGGATTCCGCTGCGCGGGCAGGTAACGGCGTCCGCAAGTGATACCGTCGCCGGCAGAGCCGGGGACAGCAACCTGTTGCAACTCGCCGCCAGCCTCGAACAGGGCTCCACGCATCCGCTGGCTGCCGCCATCGTGGCACGGGCCACGGCCGACAGAATTCCTCTGCTGACCCCGCAGAACGTCGTGACGAGCGCGGGCCAGGGCATGGTCGGTGAAGTCGGCGGTCGCCGCGTGGAGGTCGGCTCCGTGACGTGGATCAAGCAACAGGGCCGGTCGGCGCCGCAAGCCGATGCGCTGGCGCAGGCCGGCCGCAGCGTCGTGGCCGTGGTGGCCGACGACATGCTGCTCGGCTTCATCGGCATCGCCGATCCCTTGCGCGCCACGTCACATGCGGCGGTGGCGCGCTTGAACCGCCTCGGCATCGAGGTGGTGATGCTGACCGGCGACAACGCCGGAACGGCGCAGGCGGTGGCGCGCGAAGCCGGCATCGCACGCTTCGAAGCCGAGGTGTTGCCCGGCGACAAGGCTGCGGCCGTGCAGAAACTCAAGCAGCGCAATGTCCTGGTCGGCATGGCCGGTGACGGCATCAACGATGCTCCCGCGCTGGCCGCGGCCGATGTCAGCTTTGCGATGGCGGCAGGCTCGGACGTGGCGATGCAGGCGGCCGACATCACCCTGATGCGCGACGACCTCAACGGCGTCGCCGACGCGATTTCGCTGTCGCGGGCGACGCTGGCCAAGATCCGGCAGAATCTGTTCTTCGCCTTCATCTACAACGTGCTGGGCATTCCGCTGGCGGCGCTGGGCATGTTGAACCCGGTGATCGCCGGCGCGGCGATGGCGATGAGCTCGGTCTCGGTGGTCAGCAATTCGCTGCTGCTGAAAAACTGGAAGCCTGATAAGGAGTGACATGGAAACGACGACGATCAAGGTAGGCGGCATGTCCTGCGGCGGTTGCGTGAAAAGCGTGACCGGCGTACTGAGCGCGCTCGACGGCGTGGCAAAAGCCGAGGTTTCGCTGGCGCAGGCCCAAGCCGTCATCGAGTACGACGCCGCGAAGCTCAGCCGCGCGCAACTCGCCCATGCGATCGAAGACGCGGGCTTCGAGGCTGGCTGATTCGCCACCCAGGCCGAAGAGTCGGCGCCGGTGGCACGGCGCCGGCTCGCATGGTGAGCTACCACGCCGCCTATCCTGCGACCATGGAGTGCTGCTCATCGAAGGATGGGTGCATGGTTAACCCGAAAATGACTGACGCTGACAAGTCGGAGGAGGGATGCCGTGGAGAAATACAGTGATGGACAGGAATCGCCCTGGGGATGCTCGCCGCCCCATCAACCACCGATCCCCATCCTCATCGACGACCGCGAGCGCGCCAGCACGCTGCCCGCCGAACTGGCGCGAACCGGCGTTTTCGCTATCGACGTGAAGCGGCTTGCACTCGGAGACTACCTGGTCGACGGGCGTTTCCTGTTCGAGCGCAAGACGCTGCCCGACCTGGCCTTGTCCATCCAGGACGGGCGTCTGTTCCGCCAGGCCCTGCGCCTGGCGGAGTCGCCGCTGCGGGCGGGACTGATCCTCGAAGGCACGGCGGCCGATCTCGGCGGCTCGGGCATGCGCTGGGAAGCGATACAGGGCGCACTGGTTACGGTCGCGCTGTTCATCGGGCTGCCGCTGCTGCGCTGTCGCACGCCGGCGGAGACAGCGCGCACGTTCGAGTTCGTCGCCCGCCAGGGGCGCGCGGCGGCCGGCGGCGCGCTCCCCCGTCGCGGGCGGCGCCCCAAAGGCAATGCTGCTTGGCAGCGCTACTTGCTGCAAGGCCTGCCCGGAATAGGACCCGCGCGGGCGGCGCGCTTGCTGGACCACTTCGGCACGGTGGAAGCGGTCGTTACCGCGGATGCGGCGGCGCTTGCGGCGGTGCCGGGCATCGGCGCGAACACCGCCCGAGCGCTACGCTGGGCGGTCGAGGAGCCGCGTGCGGATTACGGCATCGCCGCCGCCGGGCCCGCAAGGTCGAACACCTCCCGCAGCGGGATTTCGATGCCCTCGAGGGTGGCGCAGACGAGTTTTTCGTCGGCGGCGAATACCGTGCCCTTGTCATAGCTGCCATCGGCGCCGCGCAGGAAGCGGATGGCATAGTGTTCGAGCGGATCGACCACGATGTATTCGCGTACGCCGCTTTCTTCGTAGAGCGCCTTCTTCTGCCGCAAATCCTTCGTCGCCGTGGCGGGGGAAAGGACTTCCACAATCAGGTCCGGCGCGCCTTCGACATGGCTGGGCGTAATCCTGGCCGCGTCGCAAACCACGAGAATATCCGGCTGCACCACGTCGTTGTCGGAAAGCTTGACGTCGGTCGGGGCGACGAAAGGTTTGCAGCGGCTGCCGGCGAGAGCCTGGCGCAGGCAGCCGAAGAAATTGCCCGTCACCATCTGGTGGCCGGTCGACGGCGCCGGCGACATCGCATAGGCCATGCCGGCAACGATCTCCCAGCGCTCTTCGTCGGGCCACGACTGGTAGTCGGTCCAGGTGTAGCGGGTGCCGGGGGTCTTGAGCGGTTGCGCTGCCATGCGATGCTCCCGAGGGGTATGGGCGGAAACCAATCATACGCCCGGGCCTGGCGCGGCTGGCAGCCCGGCTTCGCACTGAAATCGTCGAGCGCCACGATGCGGTGTTCCTCACCCCCTGCCGGGTGAGCTTCGGAGTTCGGCGCGGCTGCTACCGCTACCGGCTGGCGAGAAACGCCGCCACGGTCTGAATCAACAGGCCACCTGTCTTTTCCGGTGCGTTCATCAGCAAGCCGAAATCGCGAAGGTCTCCCGTCAGCAGCACGTCGGCGCGACATCCTAGCGCCGCGCGAAGGATCGGCCGATCCTTTTCAGCCAGGCCCGCCGGGCAGGGAATATCAGGGGCGTCCGCCACGAGACCAAGGTCCCCCAGGAGTGTTTCAAGCCGATCCAGACTGGCGGGGAACTTGCGTGCGATGTTGCGCCGCGCTTCCTCGGCGGCATACAGACTGGTTGCCAGTCGCCAGATACCGGCCCGACCGAGTTCGATGACCAGCGCGGCCTTGCCGTTCGGGTTGTGCGCGGCGGTGAAGAGAATGTTGGCGTCGAGAAAAATCCGCATCAGGCCGCCTGCAGGCGCGCGAGGATGCGTTGGCGTTCATCGGTGGTCAGCGCGTCCTCACGATCCCAGTCGGCGATCTGCGTATCGGAATACGCTTCGATTTCGAGGACGGCGGCCGGTTTGAGCCTCAGTTCCCCGTCGCGGTCCTCGATGATGACGGCGCTGCCAGGGGCAATTCCCAGTTGCTTGCGCATGCCGGCCGGCAAGGTGACCTGGCCGCGACTCGAGACGATCAGCGTTTCACGCATGGCGATTCTCCGCAATACAGAATATCCGATTGTATGCGTTCTCCTCGTTGCCTGCAAGCCCGCAAGCGCTTGAGCACTGGGTCGCGTCATGGTCCGTGAGTCGGCGCCGGCGGTACGGCGACGCGCACTCTGCCGCGTCGGCCTGCGGAAGACGTCAAGCCAACCGGACAAAACAGGCGATGCCGAAGCAAGCCGTGTGTTCATGGCCGTCCCAGAACTATTGGCCACCTCGCTCTGCATGGCCGGATTTCCGCTGGCTGCGCAGATGATCTCGCGAATGCTCAGCCCGGGATTCGCGACCTGATAAGTGGCAAGCTGATCGAGGATGCGATCGAAATCGTCCCCGACATCCGCCGCCAACTAAGTGCGCGACACCTTCAGCGCGCCAGTTTGTGAGCCGCCGGACGCTTTGCCGCCTTGCTGGCAAGGCGCTCTTCGAGGTAGCCGCGCATTTCGGTCCACGAGATCGTCTTTCCGGAGGCAACGATACGGGCATAGCGATCCTCCGCAACCGCGTCGAAATCGGCGCGCAGGTCCATCTGCTCGGTCTTTTCGGCAATGGCTTGGAGAATGGACCCGTGCGAGGTCGTGCCGGAACGTATCGCCGCCGGTGCAACGTGGGCTTTCAGGTCTTCCGGCGTGCGTGTGGTCGTTCTGGACAAGGCCGCCTCCCAAGATTGGAACACGCGCTCAATGCAGCCCATCGGTGCTACGTCAAGCCATCTTGTTACTGACGGCAAGAGTCGGCGCTGGCGGGACGGCGCAGGGGATGTCGCGAAGCAGGAAACTCGGAAAGGCTGCCTGTCGGCCGGAGCCGAAGTTCGCCGACATCGGGCAAGACTGGCGAATGACTGCAATGCGGCAATCCGCTGAACTCACACTTTCGGCCATTATGGAGAGGTGGACATAATGGCCGACAGCACTCGGGCGCTGGCGCAGTGGGGCGATCACGTGAAAGCGGCGGGACGATGCGATGGTTGGTGCGCGCTACCGGTCTATCGCCTGCGCGCCGCGTGCATCGCCCGCGCCGCCGGCCAGATCTCCGAGAAGTCAACGCCGACGGTGGTACCGGGATTGATTTTCTGGAATGCGGCATGCATGAGGCACAGCAACTCCAGGCCGCTGAATCGCTCGTTGCCGAAGGCCGAGATGGCATGAACCTTTTCGCCGGAATCCAGGTCGAGGCCCGTGGTTCCCTTGAGCGCCGCTTCGGTGGCAATCTGACGGATATTCTCGTCGCTCCGCCCGTCAAGCCGGTCCAGCGCCGCGACCAGAAACATCATGGCGGCCGGTGAGTTGATCGTCTTGGCCGGCGACGAGGGCGCCTGCGCAGCATCCGCCGAATTCACCGGGTCGCCCATGGCACTGGTATCAGGTCGCCAGACATACCATCCACGGACGCCCAGTTGGGCCGAAAACTCGTCTATGAGGTCATATTCCTGTCCGGGCGCGAACCCTTTGGCGGCGGCGGCCTGATAGGCCGCATAGAGGCGTTCCGCTTTCGGCAAACAATGAAATGGTTTGTAGGCTCCGACGTAGTTGAGCGCCCCGTTCGAGAAGTCGCGCAGGAAGAGGGCCATAGCCGCATTCAGAGTGTCGTTTACGGACTGGATGCGCTCCGTAAGCGTCGAGCGGGACAGAATGACCTGATCCCGTGCCGCGATCTGCTCCAGTCGGTAGAGCGGCAGATGATCCAGGTACTTGGCGATGATCACCCAGACGTACAAGCCTACCGCCGCCATGCCGCCGTCGATCACGGCGGCTGGGATCGGCGCCGCGGATACGGTCTCGCAGGGCCGGCAGGCATACTGCGGGCGAATGTGACGATGGACGAAGAAACGGGCCGGCTCGACGTCGAGTTGCTCGGTAATGTCTTCGCCGATCTTGACCAGATCGCCGCCACACGTGCCGCAGGTGCAGGTCTCCGGTTCATGCAGGTGTTCGATGCGCGGCAGATGCTCGGGCAGCGGCTGACGGCCGGCACGGGGACGCGGGGTTTCGGGACAGGCGTCGTGGCGGGCTTGTCCTCCTGCTCCTGTGCCAGTTTGGCTTCGACGGCGGCGATGTCGCTGGCCAGGGTTTCCCTGGAACAGGTCGCGCTCTTCCCCGGTAAAGGCTTCGCTCCTGGCGCCAAAGCGCATCCGGCGCAGGTGGGCCAGTTCAAGGACAAGGGCCTGGATCTTGATCTGGGCGGCGTGAAGTTCGGTGTCGCGACGGGCGACTTGCCGCAGCGCTTCGGCGGCTTCTTTTTGCGCTTGATCGATGAGTTTCTGAACGGTGCCGGCGACCCACTCCGTGAGTTCCGGCGTGGCGTTCAGGCGGGCCAGTTCAGCATGCAATTCCATGCCGCAATTGTATCGGCCAACAGGCCGCCAGGCCCGTTGAACAGGTCGTTCCAACGATGATTGTTCCGTCGTTCAATCACTGATTTTGCGTACGGATTTTGCATGATCGCCTATACCCGCCAGTGCGCCGGTGGCGCGGCGTCGAGTCGCTGCCAGTCGACGCCCGTGATCAGCCATTGCCATTGCGCGGCGGAGAGGGTGCAGGTCGTCGCATCCGAGGTAGGCCAGACGAAATGCCCCTGGTGCAGTCGTCGGTGACAGAGCCAGACGCCCGTGCCGTCCCAGACGAGGAGCTTGATCCTGTTGCTCCGCCGATTGCGGAAGGCATAGGCGCTGCCGTCGCAGGGAGAACGACCCAGGGTGTTCTGGATCCGCTGCGACAAACCATCGATGCCGGCGCGCATGTCGATGGCTTCGACCACCAGCCACACCTGTGTCGGCGCCGGGATCATGACAGGTCCTTCAGGACGCCCACCAGCAACGCAATGCTGCTGCCCGGCAGCTCGATTTCCCAACCGCCGGGGCTGCGCAGTCTGACGCAGCCGACAGCTTCCGGCTTGCCCACGCTGACCGGCACCAGGGTCAGGGTTGCCTTCGCGGCCGCTATGGTTTCCTTCTCCCTGCCGCGCCAGCGATGGAACGCCCGCTCACCCAGTCCATGGGCCGCGCAGTATTCCCTCTGTGTCAGGTCACTTCGACACCAGTTCTGAACATGCTCTCGCCAGAATGCCACCCCGTGTCTCTTCGCCATTTCACGCCCCTTCGAAAAAGGCACGAACATGGCACGGCGTCAAGACTTCGGCATAGATGGTCGCGTTGGACGCTTGCACTGACACCGACGCTCAGGCCGAATGTCGGCAATCGGGCGCGACGAATTTCGGCTATGCCGCGATAGCACTCATTCGGGGAAAATGACTGTGCGTAGGCGCCTGCCGGCGGGCGCTCTAACCTGGCCTTCGCCAACTGAAGCCGCTCCCCTTACGCCGGTTCCGTGATGAGGATATCAATGTCCGCGACCATCTGCTGGTCCGGCTCGACGCCAAAATGCTGTTTGCGCAAACGCCCGGCCCGGTCGATCAGCAGGCTTGTCGGCGTGCCTTGCATCGCGTAGGCGTGCATGGTTTGGGGGATCGGTCCGTCAGCACTTGCCTGGTCTACCGCCACCGGGAAGGGGATGCGGAATTCGTGCAGATAGACCGCGAGCGCCGCCGGCGTCATGACCTCGTGATGTTCGAAGACGGTGTGCAAGCCGATCACCGCCACGTCGCTGTCCGGCCGGCCTTGTTGATAGCGCTGCCACAAGCGCACCGCCTGCGGACCGGCCTGCATGACGCAGGCCGGGCACAGCATCTGAAACGCATGGACCAGCACCACCTTGCCGCGCAATTCATCCAGCGTTATGGCGCGATTGCTGTTGAGCCACTGCGAAACGCGCAGGGCGGGGGCGGCGGAACCCCGATTCAAGGGCGCGCCTTGCTGAAGACGAAGCCGGCGTCCTTTTGCGCGATGTGGCACTGGTGACAGGCCGTCAGTGCATTGGCGCCCACCGCGCGTTCGGTGCTGCTGTCGCCCTTGAATCCCTCGTAGCCCCAGCCGCCGGTCGCGGCATATTTGCGCGCGTTGCGATGCATGACACCGACCACCTTGCGCGAACCTTCGACGACGGCGTTGTCGGCCGACTTCGCCTCGAGCAGGTCGAACACGATGACGGCGCCGTCAGCCCATTTCCCCGTCTTGTAACCCGCCATGGCGGCCTTGTTCGCGTAAAGATGGTGAATGCCGCCGAACGCGTCGTATAGCCCGTGGCCGGGATTGATGACCATCGACTTGACATGGTGCCAGTCGCGGTAACCTTGCGGATAAGGCACCGGGTTTGCATCCGCCGCGCCGACGGAACTGCTTGAAACAGCCGCGGATAGGACGATAATGGACGCTGCGCGAGAAAGAGTGATTCGCATTTTGCATTCCTTTCGATTGGGTTTTGTGTGAGCAGACAGGAACCAATCTACGAGCCGGCGAAGGTCGCGGCAAGCGGGTACAAACCGGTCGGGTAGGCACCTTTTGGTGCATTTTGTTGATCACAAACGGGATAAATATTTTCGGCACATGAGCAATCCCAGCGTTCATCAGATGGTGGAAAGCATCATTGGCTGCAAATGGTCGCTGACCGTTTTGAGCCTGGTGCGAAAAGGCGTGCGCCGTCCCGGCGAAATGGAGCATGCGATTGACGGCCTCAGCGGCAAGGTGCTCAACGAGCGACTGACCAAGCTGGTGCGCTTTGGCATTCTGGACAAGACCAGTTTCCCCGAAGTGCCGCCGCGCGTGGAATACGACCTGACCGCCTTCGGCAGGCATTTCATCACGCTGATCGATCAGGTTGACGAACTGCAGCAGACTCTGGAGCGCACGACTGTTCAGCGTTCCGGCAACGCGAAATCTCGCTAGGTCGAAGGATAAAGGATAGGAAATCCAATGGGCTTGCGGCGAGTATGGCTGACGCCGAGCACCGCAGTCAATCGCCGATGTCGTGCCAGCATGCGTCACGATTTGCAGAAAAGCTACTCGAAGCGCACCCCAAGCACTGATGCCTGATGCTTGGAGAGTGGCGGCTATGGGGAGAGAAGCTGCCCCTCAGAAAGGTACGTTTCGTGAATGGCGTTGCGCCGGAGATATACCGAAGTCAAATACCACCGGCAAAGCCGGTGGCTTGAGATTGTGAGCGCCTCAAAGGCGCCCATAACACCGTGAGCCGCCGATGGCGGCTTACCCCATTTCGAGCTTCATCTGATCGTACCGCTCGTCTTCATCCTCCTGATTTCGGATGTACGCTCGAACCATGTTTTCGTCCAGTCCTACCGTGGAAACGAAGTACCCTCTGGCCCAGAAGTTCTCGCCGGTGAAGTTCTTCTGGCGCGCTCCAAACTTCCGCGCAATCTGAATCGCGCTTTTGCCCTTGAGGTACCCGACCACATTCGATACGGCATACTTCGGCGGAATGCTGATGCAGATGTGCACGTGATCGCCCATCAGGTGCCCTTCGACGATCTGCGCTTCCTTGTGCCGGGCCAATTCGTGAAACATCTCGCCCAAATGTTTGCGCAGCACTCCGAAGACGCGCTTCTTCCGCCGCTTCGGTATAAACACCACGTGATATTTGCAGTCCCATCTCGTATGGCTCAGGCTCTGGTACTCTTTCATTGTGAATCTCCTTTCTCTTGGTCGAGATCAGAAATTCACGCAGACCGTCGTAAAGGTCAAACCTTGGTGAGTCCCCCGGCAAAGCCGGGGGCTTACCTCTATGAGTCATGCCTTGTGACTGAAGGCGCCCGCTGTGCATTGGAGCCAATCAGGCGAGAAAATAGGGTGCCGCCGATCCAATGGCCGCTTCCGAGAAGACACGGCAAACAAACCTGAAAATTGGAGGAGCGACCCGACTGGCTCCTCCTGGCCGACGGCCGCCCGCCACCCGAACAAAGCCCTACCCCTTGGAACGGCGGGTTGACTCCATAAGCCGCCGCTTAGCCGAAGTCTGGGTGAGAAAAGTTGAAATCCTTGTGTCTGTTGCAGCAACATACTCGGAGCAGGCATCCAGATTTCGCGGATGACAGACTGCCCTCGGGTCAGTTTGGGATCGCAGCTTCAATACGCTGGACGGCTACATTTCAGGTATTCAATCTCTGACGCAGCCCGTATATTGGGCTACCACAGAGGCAGTCAGTTCATGTTCATTGAAGGCCAGGCTAACGAGGAGCGCACTTGGGCAATTCATCAAAACCGAAGGAGAAATGATGCCGAGCATTTTGCGAAGTCTGACAGTCATTCTCGGTGCGCTGTGGTTCATTCCGATAAGCTGCACCACGGGCATGATCGTCGCATATCCTCTGGTGTCGCAGTCATACGAACGCCACATGGACAAGGGCGACGCACCGCATGCAAGCTTGTTTTACGTCGTATGGCAGCCTGGCGTGGGCCAGGACGCTTTTGGAGCTTCGCTGCTTGCAAACCTTGCGTCGGCTGAAAGATCGCCGGCGCGCTCTTTCATCATGGAGCAAGCTGCCGGGCGTATCGAGGGCGGCAGGGGCGACGTCTATGCCTACAAAGTGCTGTCGTCGGGCGCATCGGAACAACTCATCGAGGTCGCTTATTCCAACGCCACCTACGATAGCGTGAGCCGCTATCGCGCGACGCCATCGGGGATTACGCCCGTGTTTTCCAAGGTGACCGCTCCGGATATCATGATCAAGGCGTTGCTGATTGCTTTCGGTATCGCGACGGGAGTGTTCGTTGTCGGAAGATTCCTGCGAAGGCGCGTCGCTCGCGCCAAGGCAGAAAGTGACTCTGCGCGGTTGGCAGTGCCGCCGAAGTAAGCTTGTCATGAGCAAAGAACCGCGTCTTCCCGCCGCTGCCGATTTTCCGGCGCGCACCGAATTCGTGATCTATGAATTTGATATGCCTCTCGCAAACGTGCCGGGGAGGGGTTGGTCCAGTTGGTGGGGTGGCGTGGAGCGGCCCTTTGACCCCAGAGGGCGGCTTAAACCGGATAACAACTGGAGCGCCGATTCATTTGAGCAATGGCTCGCCGTGATTGAGGCCACAATGACGTGAGACGCCACGAATGCCGACGCCTCCAACCAATGTTTCCAGATGCTCGGCAGCGCTGTCAGAACCTTTATCGAGTCGCTGCGTACTACACCCTTGCTGAGCGAACCGGGTGTCGGTCACACGCTTTGGAAGGAGGTCGAGGTTGGCGAAGGCAGTGCCGTCATGAAATTCATCGAATCGCTGCTTGCCACGCACCACCTTGAGCCAACGCTCGCAGAGGGCAATCGCAAGCTGCTCGCGATCAGTCCTCCGTTCGGTCTGCAATTGGCGGCGCCGCCCATGACGGACTATGCGGCTCGGGGATGGGTGGTTATCAACGTGGGTGGGATTTCCATGTTCGTGCCGCCGGGATGGACCTTGGTGGAGCAAGACAGTGGAGTTATTCCCATGGTCGGCCTGGTTTCGCCAGGCAACGACCAGTACGTTGAATTGCGCTTCATCCGTGACGCGCTGCGTCGTCCCGGCATTGCGCCGCCGATCCGGATAACCTGGCCGGCGGCTTCCGGGCGACCCGCAACGCAACGGTTCACGGAGCTTCCTGGTACTTCCCGAGCCGTTCCGACCAGTGTGGAATCCAGCCGGATCGCGAAACGACAGGGGTGTTTCAGCCGAGTTCGCGGGCAACGGCCGCCACCGAGCCGGCGTCGGGCAGGGTGGCGAGGCGCGCCAGCATATGGTCCTTGACCAGCGCCAGCAGGTGTTCGAAGTGCGGCGCGTCGACGCCAAGGTCCTCCGCCAGCGCGTGCAGCGCGGTGAGTTCCGGCGTCGAGATTTCGCCGTCGGCAAGGGCGACCATGATGCAGGTGGCGAGCACCAGTTCGCGGGCGCTGGCGTCGGTGAGATCGGCGCTGCCGACTGGTCTGGCGGCGAAACCGTCCAGCAGCGATTCAAAGCTCGGGCCGCCGTCGCCGTTACCGTAGAAGGCGCGTATCAGCGCCACCTCTTCGGTGGTGCAGGCGCCGTCGATGTGCGCAATACGCAGCATGGCGGACGTGGCCGCGGCGAGCTGCGAGGGGTTGAGGGTGAGGCCGGTTGTTTGCGGAAACATCATGTTCTCCTCAGCGATTGATCAGGCGCCGCAGTTCGGCGAGTTGTTCCTGGACCTGGGGTGGCGTCAGGGATGCGAAGCGCGGCGGCAACAGCGAGCGGCGCGAGGTCTCGAAGACGGCGAGCATCTCCATGTAGCGCAGCATCTGGATTTCCTGCGGCGGCATGAAGTCGGCGACGGCGGCTGCGAAGATCGCGGCGTCGACCGGCGTGGTCGCGCGTTCGGCGAACTCGGCGGCGAGCAGTGCGACGGCTTCGAGGTCGGCGTTGGAATAGCCTTCGAGCGCGACGCAGGGCTGTTCAAGCGCGGCTGCGTCAACCGTCGTGGCGATGTCGTAGCGACGCAGGATGGCCATCACCACGGCGGCGCGCTCGGCTCCGCTCTCGGCGTAGAAGAACGGAATCTTGCGGTCGAGCCGGCCGGGGCGCTTGATGTCGGTGTCAAGCTTGTCGGGGCGGTTGGTCATCAGGATGAACAGCACCTGGCCGCGGTTCTCCGGATCCGACATGAATTCCTTGAGGCGAGCGATGACGCGCGAGCTGGTGCCGCCGTCGGAGTCCTCGCCCTGATTGCCGAAGCTGCGGTCGCCCTCGTCGATCACCAGTGCGATAGGCCCCATCGCCTTCACCGTCGCCAGCACGCGTTCCAAGTTGGCCTCGGTCGAACCGACCCATTTGGAGCGGAAGTTCTTCAGCGCGATGCCGGTAAGTCCTGCTTCCTTGAGGAAGGCTTTGATGACGAAGGTCTTGCCGGCTCCCATCGGACCGACCGCGAGCAAGCCCATCGGCGCCCGGCCGCGGTCGCCGCCGCGGATCAGGCGGGCGATCTCAAGCAACTCGGTCTTGATATGCTGGTTGCCGCCGACGCTGTCCAGCCCGAACTTCGGCTCGATGAACTCGATCAGCCCCGAGCATTCCTTCTCGATCAGTTCGCGCTTGCGCTTGCGGACCACTTCCAGCATTTCCTCGTAGGGGTCCTCGGCCGGCGGCAGGGGCGCGGCGGGGTCGATCAATCGGCGAATCTCGTCGGGCGTCATGCCGCCGGTGATCGCCGCCAGCCGCGCGGCCCGTTCAGTGACGTCCGGGCTGCCGGCAAGGAGGCCGGCGATCAGGCGTTCGCGTTCGGCCTCTCCGAGTCCGCGGGGAGCATCCCCGGCGACGATGCCGGCAATATGGATCAGGCGCAGGCCGGCGGTCTGGTCAGCCAGCCGCAGGATCTGCGTCGCCGCCATTTTCGGTGCGAAGTGGCGGATCGCTGCTTCGCGGGCCGGGCGGTCGGGCATCGGCAGCTCGACTGCGGCGACGCGCGGATTGGCGAGCAGCGCCGGGTTGATCTCGGCCAGCGATTCGCTGATCAGGATCACCACGTTGTCGGCAGCCGATAACTCCTCATCGAGCGACCAGCGGTGCAGCGCGGTGAAAGCGGCGCGCTCGTCGAGTGACAGCATGTGCGCCTCGGCGGCCGGGAAGATCGTTGCGGCGTAGGGGATCAGCAGCGCGTTGGAGGGTCGTTCGCGCAGTCGCCGTTCGAGCGCTTCGAAGATGCCGGCGAGACCGCGTCCTTCGAGGTGGCGATAGAGGCTTTCGCGTTCGTCGCCGCCGGCTCCCTGCAGGAAGCGGACGCCGCGGTCGATCGACAGCTCGAGGATCTGCTGCTTGTTGCCGCGGAGCAGGACATCGGCGAGGAAACCGACCATCCCCCAGCTCTTGCCCTCGACCAGTTGGCGGTCGAAGACGTTGCCATGGAGGACGAAAACCGAGGCATCGCCGGCGAGGTATTTCTGGCGGACCGTTTCGGCCCAGTCAGGCAGTGGCGGCTTGCCGCGCGCGGCGGCGACAGCGTCGTCCATGGTCTTACATTGTCTTTCCGGCCGGGGAGGCCGATCCGCCGGCCTGGGCGGCGCGGGTCTTCTTCATCTCGTCGAGCTGTTGGCGGGCGGTGATCGAGCCGCTGCTTTGACGCAGCTTGGCGAGTTGCACGTCGAGATCGGAATTGCGCAGCTCGCTGCCCATCTTGGCCTCGGCAACGGTGTTCTTGATATGCTCGCGGACGTTGTCGAGGGCCCGCACCTCGGCGTCTACCGAGAGGCCCTCGAGCTGATTCTGGATCTTCAGCCGCGCCTGTGCGCTGTGCATTTGCGCCAGCATGCGGTCCTTCTCGTCCCGGAGTTTCTGGATCTCGGATTTGACCTGCAACAGCGAAGCCTTCGCCTCCTCGGCGTCGCCCTGCGACTGCTGCCAGTCCTGCTCCAGCGCCTTTATGCTGGCCTCCAGCGCGTTCTTCTTCTGGATCAGCACGATGCCAAGTTCATCCTGGCCGGTTGCCAGCGCGGCGTTCAGGTCGGCGCCGATCTGCGCCAGCTCCTCGCGTTCACTGGTAAGGCGGGCGTTGATTTCCTCGCGCCGGCGCATGATTGCCGCGGTTGCCGACTTGAGTTGGCCGTACTTGACGATCATCGAGTCGATGGCGTTCTGGTAGGCAATTTCCGGATGCCGCTTCTCGACGTCGGTCACCCAGAGTGAAACGAAACCCGACCAGAGATTGGCGAGCCGGGCGATGAGGTTGATGTCAGCCATGATTCATTCCTTCAGGTGTGCAAATGGATGGGGGTTCAAGTGGTTTGCCTGCCGGCGACGGCCGTCAGGCGTCGGGGTCTCGGACTCGCTTGCGACAGTGGGGAGACGATGCCGGGGACGGCTTCGGCGAGATCGCCGGCGAGTTCGGCCTCGATGTCTTCCTGCAGGCGCAGCTTGGCCAGCGCGTCTTCGAGCTTGATGCCACCGTCCTCGGTCGCCGGCGTCGTCATGATCGTCTGGTAGATCTCCTCGACCTGGTCGGGCATCGACAGCATCGCCGCTTCCAGCGCGCGCTTGCGGCTGCCCATGCGGCGGTGGCGTTCGAGGATCGCCAGGTAGTCGGCACGCGCTTTCTGCAACTGGCGCAGGTCGGTGCCAGGCGCCGGCGTTTTCGCTTCGCGGTCGAGCGCGGTGATCCGCTCCTCGATGTCGTACATGTTGATGGCCGAGCCGCGCTCGTCCATGGTCAGCAGCGCAAGCCACATGCACAAATACTCGATCGAGGCGTCGTCGAGGCGCTCGACGTCGCTCGTCGACAACTGTCCCGGTCGTGCCTCGGCGTGGCGATATAGCGAAGTGACTCGCTCGGCGAGACGCAGGTAGGTTTGCAGGTTTTGCGGGAAGGCGCCGCGGCGTTTGGTTCGTCCCTCGATCTCCGCGAGCAGGCTGGTGCGCGCAGCGTCGCGCGTGGCGGCCCGATGGCGGCGGTCGACCTGTTGGCGAAATGTCGGCAACGCAGGGACGTACATCGCCGCGATAAGCTCGCCGGCGGCAAAGACGATCAGCGGAATCGCGCCGATGCCGAAGCCGAAGGGGATCGACAGCAGCGCAGCGGTGGCGAGCGATCCCAGTCCGGCGTACAGGTTGGTCTGGCTGCCCAGCATCGCGCGCAGGTAGGAGGGCGTCGTTTCGCTCACCGTGGTTGCCTCACACCGTCACCCGGACCGAGCCCCGGCCCGGACCGCTCGCATGCAGTTGCTCGAAAATCCGTTCTTCCATGCGCACCGCTTCGCCGGAGCGTTGCCAGGCGCCGGAGCGCGGCCGCGGTTCGGTGATGACGAAGTCGTCGGCGACCCGCGCCGGTTGCGCCGACAGGACGATGACGCGGTCGCCGAGGACGAGGGCTTCGGTGACGTCGTGGGTGACAAAGACGACCAGGCAAGGTTGAGCGTTGTGGAGATCGATCAAAAGGCGCTGCATTTCCTCGCGCGTTTGCGCGTCGAGTGCGCCAAACGGCTCGTCCATCAGCAGGATGCGCGGCCGCAGCACCAATGCGCGCGCCAGCGCGACACGCTGGTTCTGGCCACCGGACAGTTGCGCCGGACGCAGGCGCTGCTTGTCGGCGAGGCCGACCGCCTTGAGCGTGTCGGCGACGCGCTGGCGCCATTCGGTCTCGGCGATGCGCTGGCGCCACAGCTTGAGCCGGAAGGGAAAGGCGACGTTGTCGAAGACCGAAAGGTCGGGCCGGTTGGCGTAGCGCTGGAAGACCATCACCGAATCATCGTGGGCGCCGTCGCATTCGGCGCCATCGATCAGGATCTTGCCGGAGGTCGGCGTCTTCGCCCCCATCGGCCGGACGCCGCCGAGCATGTGCAGGATCGTGCTCTTGCCGCAGCCGGAGGGGCCAAGCAGCATGTTGATCCCGGGGCGCTCGAAGGCGAGATTGACGCCATCCACGACACGGGTAGTACCGCCGCCCGGTGCCGGGTATTCCTGGACGATGTCCTTGAGGACGATGGTGACGCCGGCCTTGGCAGTGGCCGCGGCGGGGGCGGGCGTCGATGAGGCGGCGCCGCTCACTGCTGCGTCTCCCATGGATAGAGCTTGCGCTTGAGATGGACCATCAGTTGGTAGGTGGTGAGCGCCAGTGCGATGATCACGATGATGCCGGCAAACACCTGGTCCCAGGCGCTGAAGCGGCGCGCGTTCTGGATCAGTTGGCCGAGGCCGACGCGGGCATTCACGTATTCGGCGACGGTGATGTAGGTCCACATCACCGAGAACGCCACGATGACGGCATCCGCGATGCGTGGCATGGCCATCGGCACCACTGACTTCTGGATACATTCCCACGGCGTCGCGCCCAGGTCGCGGGCGCCGATCCAGTAGCTCTGCGGCACGGCCTGGATCGCGTCGCGGACCAGCGGTATCAGGTAGACCACGGCGCCGAGGAAGAGGAAGGCGATCTTCATCTCCTCGCCGATACCCAGCCACATGACGAGGATGGGCAGTAGCGCGACCACCGGCGCCGAGCGGAAGGGATCGACCAGTGGCGACAGCGCGGCGTTGAGCTTTGGCGCGGCGCCCATGGCGATGCCGATCGGGATGCCGATGGCCATCACCAGCACGCCGGCCGCGGCGAGACGGCCGATCGACCACAGCGTCGCCGTCAGCAGCATGCTTTCGCCATCGTGCCAGGCAAGGTAGGAGAACGCCAGGAGCACGTCCCACGGCGCCGGCAACTTGTTCGGGCTGACCAGCCCCGAAACCGCCAGCAGGCTCCAGATCACCAGCACCGTGACGACCGCGCCGACGCCGAGCAGCCGGCGTGCACGCGCATCCGGCGTCGCGTAGGGGTTCCAGAACTCGGCCATGCCAATGTACCGGTCAGCGGCCGCCGAAGACTCCGATCCGCGTGGTCCGGTTGAGGGCGCGGCAGTCCTCGAGCGACAAGTTCTCGCTGGCCGGATTGCTCTCATTGCACAGGGGCAAGGCCGAACCGTTGCCCACCATCTTGAAGCGCTCCAGCGGGAACTCCCATTGCGCCACCAGGTAGTCGACCACGGCCCTGGCCCGCGCCGCCGAGAGGCGCTGGTTGGTCGCCTGCGAGCCGGTCGAATCGGTATTGCCGCTGATCTCGAAGTAGGCCTTGCCATTGTTCTCGATGAAGGGAACCATCTCGTCGTCGATGGTCTTTTGCGCTCGTTTGGTCAATTCCGCGGTGCCGGTGGAGAAGCCCACCGTCACCGGTTTGGTGACTATCGCCGCTGCCTGCGTCGCGGTCTTCTGTTCGGCCTGGGTAAAGCTCGCTTGCGGCTTTGCTGCGGCTTCGGAGGCTGCCTTGTTCTGGCTGAGCAGCGCCTTGACGAAGCGGTAGTCGAAGCTGTCCTGCGGCGCGATCACCGGCGATTTGGGGTTGGCCAGCGCGCCGGCCTTGCGGTAGATCTCGTCGAAGCGGCGATAGACGCGCTCGTAGTGATTGGGGCCGCCGGCGAGGCCAAGGATGCGGGCGTTTTCCTCGACCCCTGTCCAGACCAGGTTGGCGAACAGGCTTTTGACGAAGGCCTTGCCTTCCTTGTCCGCAAGCAGCTTGAAGAACTCCTGGGTCTTGACCAGCGCGTCGACCGCGTTGTCGGGATTGGCCTTGGCCGCCTGTACGCCGTCCATCCAGCCGGCGACGAATTTCTGCACCAGCGCCTGGCCGTCCGGCGTAGCCAGCAAACGCGAATCGCAGACCATCACGTCGAAGATCAGGTTGGTTGCGGTCTTGGTCGAATAGACGACATGCGCACCCTTGACCGCGCGCTGCGCCAGCGCCAGGTCGGGATCCCAAAGAACTGCCGCATCGACATTGCCGGACTCGAAGGCGGCGCGGACGCCGGTCGTGCCTTCCTCGGCGTTGATGAAGACGGTCTTGATGCTGTCCTTCTTGCGCGCGGTCAGGGACGAGTTCTCGATGGCGTCGATGAGCATCCCGTGCGAAGGCGTGAATTGCAACAGTGCAACCGAACGCCCGGCGAGATCCTCGACCGACTTGATCGCCGGATCGCGGGCGATCACTGCGTCTCCGCCCTGCGTGTTGTCGACGATCATCACCGCCCGTCCGTCGCGACCCGCGTTGCGCAGGTTGGGATGCTCCTGCGCCCAGAAGTCGGAGGTCCGCCAGGCGCACTGTGCCGTTCCTGCCTCGAAGATTGTCGACAGGGTCGGAATGTCGTCCTGGATCATGAATTCGACACTGAGGTTCTGCTTGGCATACAGCGAACCGGGCTGGGTCTTCAGATTGTTGCCGTTGGCGACCAGCGCCGGCGCGTAGCCGTGGAAGCTGACCAGACTGACGCGCAATGGATTGCGCTCGGAGCCGAGCGGCGCATTCTTGTCTGCCGGCGCCGTAGTCGCTGGCTTGGTTCCGGCAGTCTTGACATCCGCCGGCGGCGCGGTGGCGGCGATCTCGGTCGAATTTCCTTTGTCGAAGTAGTTCTTGAGGCCGAAGTTCCATGCGACCGAGGTCGCTGCGCTGATCACGATGACGGTAATCAGGCCTTTGGCCATGGGGGTCAGTTGTGCCATGTTGATGTCCTCAAGTGGCGCCGTGAGGCGTTGCGAATTGCGCGGGGATCTCGCGCAGTCGCTCGATTTCGCCGTCCATCCGGCGGGCTTCACGGGCAGCCGCTTCGCGTGCTCCCCGCAGATCGGCTTCAAGGTTGGTGCTGGCCTGCGCTGCCTTTGTGACTTCGCGTTCAAGCAACTGCTCGAGTTCGGATATCTGCTGCCGGATCGAAGTGGTGGCGCTTTCGAGAGCGGTCTTGATCTCGGCAATCCGGGTTTCAGTCTGCTGCTCCGCGCCCATTACCTGCGCCGCGAGATGCCGCTTGTGCCCCTCGAGTGCGGCAATCTTGCTTTGCGCGTCGACCACGCAATCGGCGACCTGCCAATTGTCGTCGGCGGCGTCCATCGCCAGCACGGCCGTTTTGCGCGTCGCGCCGTCCATCGCTCGCAGGCCGTCGAGCAGGCGCAACAGCTTTTCGGCCGGGAACGAGGCAGGGGCGATGCCGGCGGCGGAGAAGATCGCCTCGAAGCTGCGATCCTGCTCGATCGCGCAATCGTCCGGCGGCAAGTCGGGTGGTGGCTGTGGCGGCGCCGCGACGAGAGTGGCGACGTCGTCAGGGCCGGGCTCGGCGGCGAGGCGCTCGTCGTCGGAAAGTTCAACGAGCCTGGCGCGCGCCAGCAAGTTCATGATTCCTTTCATTCCGCCTCTCCTGACTCCATGCATCGCAAAGGAACGATGATCGGCACAGATTATACGAAGGCTCGCGGGCCTTGCAATGAATTGTGCATTCTGGCCAATGCGGTGTCCTGATTCTGCCGCCTGGGCACCGGATTGGCGCGCAGTTCTTGGGTGATCGGTGTGGCGGTCGCAACTGACGGCGCGAAGATGTTCTAATGCGCGGCACGACCCGAGCCGCGGTTTTTCGCCGACATACATGACACCGACTCCCTCGTCCGACTTGTTCGGCCTCCTGCTGGCCGTGGCGACGATCATCGTTGTCTGGCAACTGCCCTATGGCCCCCAGGTACTCTACCCACTGTCCTTGCTTGCCACGTTCGCGCACGAGTTGGGGCACGGTTTGGCCGCCCTCCTTGCCGGCGAAGAATTCGAGTACCTGCTCTTGCATGCGGACGGTTCCGGACTGGCGGCATGGCGCGGCGACCCGGGCCGTTTGGCGCGGGCCGCGATCGCTTCCGGCGGGCTCCTCGGCCCGAGCATCGCCGGGGTTTCCCTGCTGCTCCTTGCCAGGTCGCCGCGACGGGTCCGCGTGCTGCTGGTCGTCCTTGCCGCCGGCCTCGCGCTCAGTGTGCTGATGTGGGTGCGCAATCTCTTCGGCATCGCCTTTCTGCTGGCGACGGCGGCAGTCCTGGCCGCCGGAGCGCGCTGGCTTGGCGATGTCGCCGCGTCCTTCGGGTTGCGGCTGTTGACGGCCGTGCTGTGTCTGTCGTGGTTCCGCGACCTTGACTACATGTTCTCGGCGCGGGCCGTGGTCGCCGGGGTCGTTCATCCGTCGGATAGCGCGGTCATCGCCGATGCACTGTGGCTGCCGTACTGGTTCTGGGGAGCGCTGGTCGGTGCCCTGTCGCTGGCGTTACTCTTGTTTGGTCTTTGGGCAGTGGCGCCGCCCAAGCGGAGTGATTCAGCCTGAGTCTGTTGCATGGTGGTCGGCGCGGCGATCTGCAATCGACGGCGAACGCGATCGAGAGTCAATTCCGCGAGCATGGTCAGGGTTCAGCACTGCGGCTCGCAGGGAGCGGCCGGTTGCGCTTCCTGGAACAGCCCTGGCCGGTTCGGGTTCGCCGTGCCGGGCGACCAGTACTTCAGGCGATGCCTGGATTGCCCTTTACGCCAATCAGCTTCGGTTGGTTGAGCCTGCGCGGCGTGATGGTCTTCCTGTCGCGCAGGTAGCGTGCAACGACGTCCCATACGGGTTCGCCCTGAGCGCCCTCGGCCACCGGTGCCCAGCCGGCTACCCTGTACTTCTTGCCGGCCTCCAGCACCTTGCCTTCAAGGCGCATCTCGGTGATGCGGCTGCCCATCGCCGCGTTGGGGTCGCAGGTGTACTGCAGGCCGCCGACGCGCACCATGTCGCCGCCCTGCTGGTAGTAGGGGTCGGGATTGAAGAGGTTGTCGCCGACGTCCTCGAGGATGGTCTTGATCTGCTGACCGGTCATCTCCGTGATTGTCGCGTAGGGGTAGGTGATCGCGGTCTGATCCATCAGGTGCTCGAAGGTAATCGCCTGGCCGGGCAGGATCGTCGTACCCCAGCGGAAACCCGGCGAGAAGCCGATGTCGGCACCCTGCACTTCCATGATGGCGTCGAGGATCAACTGGTCCCAACTGCCATTGAAATTGCCGCGCCGGTAGAGCAGGCCTTCCGAAACGGCCAGCTTTTCCTCCAGCTTCGCCTTGTGCGGTGCGCGCACCTTCTCGATGTACGTCGCCATCCCCGCGTCGGCCGGCAGTAGTTTGGAGAATACCGGCAGCAACTTGTAACGGAATTCCTGGACTTTCCCGCCGCGCACATCGAAGTCGAGTAGCGCGAGGAACTTGCCGTTCGAGCCGGCATTGGTGACCAACGTCTGGCCTCCATTATTCTTGACGATCACGGGGCGCGGCACGCCGTCGTGAGTATGGCCGCCCAAGATGGCGTCGATGCCGGTGACGCGGCTGGCCATCTTGAGGTCGACATCCATGCCGTTGTGCGAGAGCACGACGACGACTTTGGCGCCCTTGGCGCGCACCTCGTCGACCATCTTCTGCATGTTCTCGTCCTGGATGCCGAAAGTCCAGTCGGCCATCATGTAGCGCGGATTGGCGATCGGCGTGTAGGGAAAGGCCTGGCCGATCACCGCGACCTGGACTCCATTCATCTCGCGCATCGCGTAGGGCGCGAACACCGGGTCGCCGAAGTCGGTGGTCTTGATGTTCTGCGCGAGAAACTCGATCCTGCCTTTCAGATCCTTTGCGACGATTTCCTGCACGCGCTTGTCGCCGAGGGTGAATTCCCAGTGCGCCGACATCATGTCGACACCGAGCAGCTTGCAGGCATCGACCATGTCCTGGCCCTTGCTCCACAAGGCGGTGGCGGAGCCCTGCCAGGTATCGCCGCCGTCGAGCAAGAGCGCGCCGGGGCGCTGTCCGCGCAGGCGCTTGACCAGTGTCGCCAGATGCGCGAAGCCGCCGACCTGGCCGTAGGTCCTGGCCGCCTGGGCGAAATCCAGGTAGGTGAAGGCGTGCGCCGCGCGTGTGCCGGGCTTGATGTCGAAGGCCTTGAGCAGATGTTCGCCGACCAGATGCGGCGCCTTGCCCAGCGCCCCGCCGATGCCGAGATTGACGTTCGGCTCGCGAAACCAGATCGGCAGCAATTGCGCGTGGCAGTCGGTAAAGTGCATGACATGCACGTTGCCGAATTTCGGCACGTCGTAAAAGGCATCGGCGTTTCCCGCCGCAAGCAACGGGCTGGCGTCAAGCGCGGCGCCGGCCACCGACGCGGCAGCGAGCATTTGCAGAAATTCGCGGCGGTTCATCGAGGACATCGGGATACCTCGTCACGTGCACGAGAAATGCATGGCCGCGGCCATGCCTGTCATGCGGGCATCGGTCCTACTTGTTCACCGGCGATTCGGGATCGAGCAGCAGGGCGACCAGGTCCTTGATCTGCTTTTCGTTCAGCGCACCGACGTGGCCGAATCGTGGCATTTCGGAGCACAGGTTGTAGGCCTTGGCGTTATAGATTTTCGAGTAGACATACTTCTGCATCTCCAAGGTGTTTCCGCGCAGCTTGCCGAAGTGGAACAGGCTCGGGCCGACGGTCCCATACGAGAGTTCCTTCGGCGCGATCTGGTGGCAGTTGTAGCAATTTCCGCCCACGGGCAGGCCGGGGTCGTCGGTCCAGGTGAAACCGCGGCCGCTTTGCGCCAGTCGTTCACCGGATTTCCAGTCACCCATCAATTTGCCGTCGGCGGGATACTTGACACCGGCCAACTGGTCGCCTTCGAGTCCCTTGGCGATGTATTCGGGAGGCTTGTTGCCGGTGCGGTTGCAGACAGCTTGCAGGCCGTCTTCGGCAAGGCGGTCGAGCGAGGCCTGGCCACGCGGCTGGAAGTCCTTCTTGATGACCGCGACGGCCTGGGCGCGATGCGCGGGATCGGCGGCGGCAGGAAGGGCAGCCATCAACAGCGAGGTGGCGATGGCAGTCAGCAGGATATTTTTCGTCATGTCTGCTTCCTCTGTCAGCGTTTGATGCCGGGGCCTTTATAGACCTCGCCGTTGGCGTTGCCGATCATGTAGGTCAGCAAA
The DNA here is from genome assembly GCA_016712985.1 of Sulfuritalea sp. Taxonomy (GTDB): domain Bacteria; phylum Pseudomonadota; class Gammaproteobacteria; order Burkholderiales; family Rhodocyclaceae; genus Sulfuritalea. The sequence goes on from JADJQA010000003.1 coordinate 53,156, forward strand.
TAGGCGACCGCGTCGGAGGCGTACTTCGGCTGGGGGAAGCGTTGCTGGCGGAAGCAGTCGCCCATGCGCCACTGGTGGGTGAGCATGACCCCGCCGGTCATCCGATAGCCGGGCCAGCCCTGCACTCCGCTCATCGCGCCCTTGGGCGTGCTGAGGTTGGGCAGGTTCTGCATGCGGATGCGCTTGCCATCCGAGCCGTGGCAGGTATTGCAGGAGAAGTCGTAGGGGCCGGCACGGTAGGCCGCCATCTCCTTGCCGATCTCGTAAGCCTCGCGCACTTTCGGGTCCTTGAGCGGCACATCGACCTTCATGCTGCGCGAATGGCCAGCCACGTAGGTCACCAGATTGGTGATGTCGGGCGTGAAATTTTCATTCGCGAAAGGCCTCTTGGCGATGTCGTCGAACTTGAACCCCTGCTTTTCGACCATGCACCAGACGATGCGGCGCTCGGCATCCATCACGGAATCGGCATCGGCGAAGTAGCGCGGCATCTTCACATAGGCGCCCTCGATCTTGCCCACTCCCTGGCCGAGATCACAGCTTTCGGCGAGCGAGACGTTCTTCGGACCGTGCCGTGATTTCCAGAACTCCTCGCCCTTCGCCTCGAAGAGTTCCGCCGGGTTGCTGTCTTCCATTTCGGCACGAAACTTCTCGAACTCCAGGGTGGCGGCATCCTTTGCTTCGGCCGTCGGTGCGGGGGCGGCCTGGGCCGCGGGCTTCGCGGCGGGTTTCCTGGGTGTCTGGGCGAAAACACCACCCATGACCGCCATGGCGCAGAGCGCGCCAATGACGCGATGTTGCATGATCTCCTCCTGTCAGGGCAGGGGGCGCGAGCGTTCCGCGCCGGTTTTGTTATTGGATAAATCGATGTTTCAGGAAAAATTCGCGCTCGCAATGTCGACCGATAGCGGAGATCGCTGCAACGGTTCAGGCAATGGCGGCTTCGTCGGTTCTCTTGTCGCCCTTGCTGTCAACCCAGTTGACGACAACCTTGTCGCCAGCTTTGGCGCCTTTCATCTTGAAGCCAAAAACCGGGTTGCGTGACACCGAGCCGGCAAGCTGACCATCAACTATCTTCTTGCCGCCTACTTCGACCGCCATGGACTGGATGAAATGCGCCGGGACTGCGTTTCCGGCCGCGTCCTTGCGCAGGCCGGATTCCATGGGGTGGCTCATCAGGACGCGAATTTCCGCGACATCGCCTTTCATTGTTGCACGAATCTTCATCGGATCTGCCATGGTGTATTCCTTTTCTGGTTGCTCTGCCTGACGCCGGCAAGGCCGGCATCAGCTTCCACTGAAACCTGCTGGTCCGGCCCCGATCAGCCGCCGCAGCCGCCGACGGTGACCTTGACTTCCTTTTGCACCGAGTAGAACTTGCCGTCCGCTTTCGCCAGGGCCCTGACCATCGAAGTCTCGTTCAGCTTGAGGCGCGCCGAAACTTCCGGCAACGCGCCGTTGGCAAAGTCGAACTGGGCGGAGAGCGGAAACGGGTTCCTCACCACCATGATCACGATCGAACTGGTGTTGGGGATATTGCTGGTGACGTCTACCGGCACCACGGCGCCGTTCTCGGCGATGTCCGGAACCTTGATCACCAAGTCCTTGCTTTCGGTCGCTGCTGCGGCACCGATGCCCTTCAGCGCTGCGGTCGCGTCCTTGGATTCAAATGCGGCCTTGTTCCATTCGGCGGCCAGTACCTGGGTCGGGCGCAAGGCCCCGGTGGCAATCAGTCCGGCAAGCACGCCGCTGGCGGTTGCGCCCTTCAGCACGGTTCTGCGGGTTGTGTTCATTGGCTTGCTTTCTCCTCGGGTCGCATGGTTGCTGCTTCGGTCAATGATACAAAAGGACAAAGCCGCATTGTTAGCCCCTTTGCCCGGCTTGGCAAATCATCACAGGTAATGCGGAAATCAGCGGACCTGATTCAGGGCCGCTGAATCATAGCTCGACCTGGGTGCCGAGTTCAACGACGCGATTCGTCGGGAGCTGGAAGAACACGGTGGCCGTATCCGCGTTGCGGAACATCCAGATGAACAGCTTTTGTCGCCACCGGGTCATCGCCGGCACGCGGTTGGGAACAATCGTTTCGCGGCCCAGGAAAAATGATGTTTCCATCATTTCGACCGGCTCCATGCCATGCCCAGCGCACTCTTCAGGGTCAAAGGAACGTTCGGATCATCCATGAATCCAAAATTGAGGATGACGCGGTAGAAGCCCTCGTTCAGCGCGGCGACCTGCATCCGCTCTGTCTCGTCTACGTGGGGAATGTCCTGGATATTGACGTTGAGCAGGATCACCCGCTGGTGCAGCACCTTGTTGTGCAGCATGTTGTGCAGCATGGCGCGAGGTACCCCATCCGGCCTCGTGGTCATGAAGATGCCGGTGCCTGCCACGCGATGCGGGCCACCGTACTGCAGGCTGGCGATGAAGGCGTCAAGCGGAATGGAGTCCTGCTGAAGCCTCTCGTAGAGCAGGGTGCGGCCACGCTTCCAGGTCGCCATCAGGGTGAATACGCCAAGCCCGAGGGCCAGCGGAAACCACCCGCCGTCAATCACCTTGATGAGATTGGCCGAGAAGAACGCGAAGTCGACAACAAGGAACAGCGTCAGGAACAGCCCGGCCTGCAACCAGTTCCAGTTCCACAGCGCGCGCACCACGACAAAGGCAAGCAGGGTGTCGATCATCATGGTCAGGGTCACCGCGATGCCGTAGGCGGAGGCCAGGTTCGACGATGACTTGAAGCCGAGGACCAGCACGACCACCACCAGCAGCAAGAGCCAGTTGATGTTGGGGATGTAGATCTGCCCTTTTTCACGCTCCGAGGTGAACTTGACCTGGATGCGCGGACAGTAGCCAAGCTGCATGGCCTGGCTGGTCAGCGAGAACGCGCCCGAAATCACTGCCTGGGAGGCGATGACGGCGGCTGCCGTCGCCAGGCCGACCATCGGATACAGCAGTTGATCCGGAACCAGCATGAAGAAGGGATTCTTCACCGCTGCAGGGTTGTCAAGGATCAGCGCGCCCTGTCCGAGGTAATTCAGGTACAGGCAGGGAAAGACATACCCCAGCCAGGCCCATTTGATTGGCCGGCGACCAAAGTGCCCCATGTCGGCATACAGCGCTTCGCCGCCGGTTATCGCCAGGACCACGGCGCCCAGCGCGAGATAGGCGTGGGAGCGGTTTTCCAGGAAGAAATGCACCGCATACCAGGGATTGATGGCAGCAACGATCGCGGGATGTTTGAGAATATTCCAGGCGCCGAGCAGGCCCAGCGTGCCGAACCAGAACAGCATTACGGGTCCGAACAGGGCGCCGACGCTGGCCGTGCCTCGCGGCTGAAAGATGAACAGGCCGCACAGGACAATCACGGCAATCGGCACAACATAGGGTTTGAACATCGGCGTGGCGACTTCCAGCCCTTCGACGGCGGAGAGTACCGACATCGCGGGTGTGATCACGGCGTCGCCGTAGAACAGCCCCGCGCCAAATATTCCCAGTGCCGACATCAGCCACAGCATCCGTGGTCCGGCGCCGCGGGTGCGCAAGGCCAGCGATGTCAGCGCCATGATGCCGCCTTCGCCGCGGTTGTCGGCGCGGGTGATGAACATCACGTACTTCAGCGACACCGTGATGGTCAGCGCCCAGAAGATCAGCGAAAGAATGCCCAGCAGGTTGTCCGGCGTCACCGCCACGGCATGCGGACCGTTGAAGACTTCCTTCATGGTGTAAAGGGGGCTGGTGCCGATGTCGCCGTACACCACGCCCATGGCCGCCACGGAGATAGCGGCGAGGCGAGGCTTTGAAATGTCTTGCGGATTGCTGCTCTGCGCCATCGGCTGATTATAGGCGTATCGCGAATCGCGAGTTTGTCGGATAATGCGCGCCTCCCGCAGAACATGTTCCTGAACTGCGACACTCCGGGCCGGGGTGACGGAATCGGTAGACGTAGCGGTCTCAAACACCGCCGCCGCAAGGCATGGGGATTCGACTTCCCCCCCCGGCACCAAGAGCCTGCAAGGTGGTCCAGGCAAGACTGGCAATTCAGGCGCATAACAGCAGCGATGGCTGCATTCCGGATTACACTTGGCGCCCAGTCGGTCTCTTGAGTCTTCACGGAGGGTATGTTTTGATTTCGCCGAATCCCGGAGTGTCATTGACCGTCTTGCGGGCACTGCCGATTTTCGAGAGTCTGGAAGACGAGTCCTTAACGCCGCTGAGCCGGGTGGCGATGCTGCGCCATATCCCGCGCAATACCGTTGTGCTGCATGCCGGCGACTGTACCGACAACATCTACTTCGTGCTTTCCGGCGTCCTGAAGGTGCAGATCAGCGACGAGGAAGGGCGCGAGGTCATCCTCTCAATGCTCGGACCGGGGGAACTCTTCGGCGAAATGGGCGTGCTCGACGACCATCCACGGTCGGCGACGGTGTTGGCGGTAGAGTCGAGCGAATTGGTGATGATCGGCCAGGCGGACTTCAAGCAATGCCTTGCGCGGAACCCCGACGTTTCGCTGTTTATCATGCGCAATCTGACCAAGCGCCTGCGTCTGGCCGACCGTGCCATCGAGAGTCTCGCGCTGCTCGACGTATATGGACGCGTTGCGCGCCTGCTGCTGGAGGCAGCAGAGATCGTGGACGGGCGCAAGGTGGTGACGCAAAAGCTCACCAAACAGGATATAGCGAAGATGATCGGCGCTTCGCGCGAGATGGTCAGTCGCGTGATGCGCGATCTAACGATCCAGGGACACATCCAGGAGCGCAACGGTCAATTGATCCTGGCCGACCTGGCGGCGTTCAAGCGCCATGGCGACGCGGACGCGGCAAGCTAGGCGCAGCGGATTGCGCGGCGCGCTGACGCCGGCGGACGAGGCATAGCGCTCTGCTACTATTCGCGCCGGTCACTGGAAGACTGGCAGCCTGCTGCGTGATGCGCGGCAATCAATCTGCAGCAATTCTCGCTCCTCGTAATCCTGATGCCCCTTACACTCGCCGATTTCGATTACGCGCTGCCTGCGGATCTGGTTGCCCAGGCGCCCTTGTCAACGCGATCGGCAAGTCGTTTGCTGGTGCTGGACGGCAATTGCCGCACGGATGCTGATTTTGTTGACTTGCCGCAGTGCTTGCGCGCGGGCGACCTGCTGGTGCTGAATGACAGTCGGGTGTTGCATGCCCGTCTTTTGGGCCGCAAGGAGAGCGGGGGCCGGGTCGAAGTTCTGGTGGAACGTTTGCTGGATCACCACGTAGTGCTGGCGCAGGTGCGGGCCAGCAAATCGCTGCGGCCGGGCAGCCGCCTTTGGCTTGAGGATGCGCTCGATGTGGAGGTGCTGGAGCGCTCGGGCGAGTTTTTTTCAGTTGCGGTTTTCGGGCGAGGCTGCCGAGCTGCTTGAAAGTCACGGCCGCCTGCCACTCCCTCCCTATGTCTTGCGTGCGGCGGACGCGGCCGATGAAGTTCGCTACCAGACGGTTTATGCGCGAAACCCGGGTTCGGTGGCTGCACCCACTGCCGGTCTGCACTTCGACGAGAAGCTGCTAACGAGCCTTGGCGAAAAGGGCGTCGGCATCGCCTGCGTCACCTTGCACGTGGGCGCCGGTACCTTCCAGCCGGTGCGGATCAGCGAATTGGCGGAGCATCGCATGCACACCGAGCGCTACGTGCTGCCGCAAGCCACAGCGGATGCGGTTGCCGCCGCCAGGGCACGCGGCGGGCGTATTGTGGCGGTCGGCACCACTTCCCTGCGGGCTCTGGAATCGGCCGCAACGGTAGATGGTCTGAGAGTCGGCGCCGGCGAGACGGCGCTGTTCGTCATTCCGGGTTTTGAGTTTCGCGTGGTGGACATGCTGATCACCAATTTCCACCTGCCTAAATCAACCTTGCTGATGCTGGTTTCTGCTTTTGGCGGCATGGATGACGTTCGCGCTGCCTACCAGCATGCGGTCTCCGCTCGCTATCGCTTCTTCAGCTATGGGGACGCCATGCTGCTGCACCGGGCGTCGCGGAAATGAAGTTTGAACTGCTCGCCACCGACGGTGCGGCGCGACGCGGACAGTTGACGCTGGCCCACGGCGCGGCGCCAACACCGACTTTCATGCCGGTCGGCACCTATGGCACGGTCAAGGCCATGGCGCCGGACGAGCTGCTCGGCATGGGTACTTCCATTGTGCTCGGTAATACCTTTCACCTCTGGTTGCGGCCAGGGTTGGAGGTGGTCGCCGCGCATGGCGGACTACACCGCTTTATGGGCTGGAATGGCCCGATCCTGACCGACTCGGGGCTTCCAGGTGTTCTCGCTGGGCGATCTGCGCAAGATCGGAGAGGAGGGCGTCAAGTTCGCCTCGCCGATCAACGGCGACCGGCTGTTGCTGACGCCGGAAGAGTCGATGCGCATTCAGCATGTGTTGAATGCCGACGTGGTGATGATCTTCGACGAATGCACCCCCTATCCCGCGGACCAGGCAGTTGCCGCGGAATCGATGCGCCTCAGTTTGCGCTGGGCGCGGCGTTCGCGCGATGCGCACGATCGCTTGCTGAATTCAAACGCCTTGTTCGGGATCGTGCAGGGCGGCATGCATGAGGCGTTGCGCGATGAATCGCTGGCGGCGCTGGTCGATATCGGTTTCGACGGCTTCGCCATCGGCGGTTTGTCGGTAGGTGAACCCAAGGAGGAGTTTTCGTGGATCCTCGCATACCCGCACCGCGCCTGCCGGCTGACAGGCCGCGCTACCTGATGGGAGTCGGCACGCCGGAGGACCTGGTCTATGCGGTGGGTCAGGGTATCGACATGTTCGACTGCGTGATGCCGACGCGCAATGCCCGCAACGGCTGGCTGTTTACCCGCCATGGCGACGTCAAGATCAAGAATGCGCGGCACAAGACCGATACCCGGCCGCTCGACGAGACCTGTGGCTGCTACACCTGCAGCAATTTCACGCGCGCTTATCTGCATCATCTGCATCGTGTCGGCGAAATCCTCGCGGCGCGGCTCAATACCATCCACAACCTGTTCTATTACCAGACGCTGATGGGCGAAATGCGCGACGCCATCGAACAGGGCGACTTTTCCGGGTTTCGCCAGCGCTTTAGCCGGGGGCGGGCCGGTGCGCAGGTATAATTCGCCGGTTCCGTTTGACATTCCTGGAGACTTATTGTGCTGATTTCAAATGCTTACGCGCAGGCGGCTGGCGCCGCCTCCGATCCCATGGGCGGCCTGATGGGCATGCTGCCGATTCTTCTGATGTTTGTCGTGCTGTGGTTTGTGATGATTCGGCCGCAGATGAAGAAGGCCAAGGAGCAGCAGAAAATGGTCAGCGAACTGGCCAAGGGCGATGAAGTGGTCACCCAGGGCGGGATCGCCGGCCGCATCGCCAAAGTGGGCGAAAACTACCTGAGCCTGGAAGTCGCCGAAGGCAATGCCCAAGGGCACGCTGAAGAATCTTTAAAGGGGCAGGAACCAGGGCAAGCCCTCCGTCCCTTTCTCCCTTCCCCTTTCCCTTTGTCGATCGAATGAATCGCTATCCCCTCTGGAAAAACGCCACGGTGCTGATCGCCGTGGTGCTCGGACTGCTCTATACACTGCCCAACTTTTTTGGCGAAGCGCCTGCCGTTCAGGTGGCCAGCGTCAAGTCGACGCACAAGATCGACGCCAAACTGATGGCCCAGGTGGCAGAAGCGCTGAAGACCGCATCGATTGTCCCGCAAGGCATCGTGCTCGACCTTAACAGCATCCGCGTGCGTCTGGCCGACACCGATACCCAGCTAAAGGCCAGGGACGTCATCGAGAAGGCGCTCAATCCGGTTGCCGCGGACGCGACCTACAGCGTGGCGCTGAACCTCGTGTCGGATTCTCCGAACTGGCTGACCGCGATCCACGCCTTGCCAATGTATCTCGGGCTGGATCTGCGCGGTGGTGTGCATTTCCTGCTACGGGTGGACATGCAGGGCGCGCTGACCAAGCGTCTCGATTCGATCAGCGCCGATTTGCGCGGGCTGTTGCGTGACAAGAACATCCGGCATGGCGGCATCAGCCGCGAAGGTCAGAGTCTGGCGATTCGCTTCCGCGACGCGGGAATCCGCGACAATGCGCGCGGCCTGCTGGCGGACAACCAGCCCGACCTCCTGCTGGTTGATGCCCAGGAGGGGCCGGATCTCAAGCTGGTGGCGACTCTCAAGCCTGCGGCGCAGAAGCGCATTCAGGAGTTTGCGGTCAAGCAGAACATCACCACCTTGCACAATCGCATCAACGAACTCGGCGTCGCCGAGCCGGTCATTCAGCAGCAGGGAACGGACCGGATCGTGGTGCAGTTGCCGGGGGTGCAGGACACCGCCAAGGCCAAAGACATTCTCGGCCGCACCGCAACACTGGAAGTGCGCATGGTCGATGATGATGCCAGTGCCAGTCCCGGCATCATGGAGCAGGCGGCGGCCGGTCAGCCGCCGGCCGGCACGGAATACTATGTCGAGCGCGGCGGCCGCGGCCTGCTCGTCAAGAAGCAGGTGGTCCTGACCGGCGAGCGCCTGACCGATGCCCAGCCTGGCTTCGACAACCAGACCCATGAAGCGGCGGTGCATTTGTCGCTTGATTCGGCCGGCGCAAGGATCTTCAAGGACGTGACGCGCGACAACGTGGGTAAGCGTATGGCCATCTTGCTGATCGAAAAGGGCAAGGGCGAGGTGGTTACGGCTCCGGTAATCCGTTCCGAGATCGGTGGTGGCCGAGTGCAGATTTCCGGGCGCATGACGACGATGGAAGCCAACGATGTCGCCCTTCTGCTACGGGCTGGCTCACTTGCGGCGCCGATGGAAATCATCGAGGAGCGGACCATCGGGCCCAGTCTCGGCGCCGACAACATCGCCAAGGGTTTCAACTCGACGCTGTGGGGTTTTTCGGCGATTTCGGTGTTCATGATCGCCTACTACCTGTTGTTCGGCGCGGTTTCGGTGATTGCGCTTTCGGCCAACCTGCTGTTTCTGGTCGCCCTGCTGTCCTTGTTGCAGGCGACGCTGACGCTGCCGGGCATCGCGGCCATAGCCCTGACGCTGGGCATGGCCATTGATGCCAACGTGCTGATCAACGAGCGCGTGCGCGACGAACTGCGCAACGGCAGCACGCCGCAGGCGGCCATCACGGCCGGCTATGAGCGGGCCTGGGCGACCATTCTCGATTCCAACGTGACCACTCTGATTGCCGGTATCGCGCTGCTGATCTTTGGTTCCGGTCCGGTCCGTGGTTTCGCCGTGGTGCATTGCCTCGGCATCATGACTTCGATCTTCAGCTCCGTGGTGGTTTCGCGGGCACTGGTGAATCTCATCTACGGTCGTCGGCGCAAGCTGCTGGCCCTAAGCATCGGCCAGGTCTGGAAGCCCGGCCTCGGCACCAAGTAGGGGAAAGCCATGGAATTCTTCCGCATCAGAAAAGACATTCCCTTCATGCGCCACGCGCTGGTGTTCAACGTGATTTCCCTGATGACCTTTCTGCTGGCCGTGTTCTTCCTGGCCTACAAGGGACTGCACTTCTCCATCGAGTTCACCGGTGGCACCCTGCTCGAAGTGAGCTATGCCCAGGCTCCCGACCTGGACAAGTTGCGCAAGCAGATGGAGGTGGACGGATTTACCGATACGCAGGTGCAGAATTTCGGTTCCTCAAGCGACGTTTTGATCCGCGTGCCCTTGTCAAAGGATGCAGAGACTTCAAAAGTGGGCGAGCGCGTCATGGCCTCGCTGGCAAAAGTAGACGCTGGCGGTGCCGTGGCGGACCCAGGAATGGTAGCTGTTCCCACCCTCAAGCGCGTCGAGTTCGTCGGTCCGCAGGTGGGCAAGGAACTGGCGGCCGACGGGGCCCTGGCGCTGCTACTGGTGGTCTGCGGCATCGTGCTCTACCTGGCGATGCGTTTCGAGTGGCGCTTCGCCATTTCCGCCATTATCGCCAACCTGCATGACGTGATAATCATCCTGGGTTTCTTCGCGCTGTTCCAGTGGGAATTTTCCCTGCCGGTACTGGCGGCCGTATTGGCGGTGCTGGGCTATTCGGTCAACGAGTCGGTGGTGGTGTTCGATCGCGTGCGCGAAACCTTCAAGAAGAAGCGCGGCATGACGACGCCGCAGGTGCTCGATCACGCCATCACCAGCACGATCTCGCGCACCATCATCACCCACGGTTCAACCCAGATGATGGTGACCTCGATGCTGGTCTTTGGCGGGCCCGCGCTCCACTACTTTGCCTTGGCCCTGACCATCGGCATTCTTTTCGGGATTTACTCATCCGTCCTGGTGGCCAGTCCGCTGGTGATGTGGATGGGGGTTTCCCGTGAGCAGTTCATCCAGACCAAGGTCGAGAAACAGGAAGCCGTGGTGTAGCAGAACGGCGGTGTTTGTTACTGCCGCGCGAACCGGGTCAAGCGCCGGTCTGGTCGATTTCTGTGGCGAAAACGTGCTTGACCCTGAGCATGCCGTGCGCTTCGCGCGCCATGCTGAGCAGACGGTCGATGTTGGGATGTTTGCCTGGATGCCCGCGGGCATCATCGGTATGCTCGGCATACAGCTCGAGTCCTTTCCTGGCGGCCTCCGCGGTGATGGCGCCGTAGATTTGTCCGAGATGGTTATATACCGACAGTGAGCCGGCTTGCCCCGGTTTGTTCTTTATCGTTGCGGCGATGGCGCCATCGGCATCAAGCAGATGGATTGCCGCGAGGTGAGAGATGCGAGGAAGCTGCTTGAGGTTTTCGGCGAAAGCCATTCAGATTCTCCTCGCCAATTCGGCCGCCTTGCCGACGTAGGAACCAGGCGTCATGTCGAGCAGACGCTGGCGGTCAGCTTCCGGTAGCGGCAGCGTCGCGATGAACTGGCGCAGGACGTCTTTTTCGATGCCCTTGCCCCGCGTCAACTCTTTGAGTTGTTCGTAGGGGTTGGCGATGCCGAAACGGCGCATCATGGTTTGCACCGGTTCTGCCAGTACCTCCCAGGCCTCCTCAAGGTCTTCGGCGAGCCGCCGCGGATTGGCTTCGAGTTTGTTCAGTCCGCGCAGAATCGAATCGAAGCCAAGCAGGGTATAGCCGAAGGCAACGCCCATGTTGCGCAGCACGGTCGAGTCGCTCAGGTCGCGTTGCAGACGGGAGATCGGCAGCTTTTCCGCCATGTGACGGAGCACCGCGTTGGCCAGACCGAAGTTGCCTTCGGAGTTTTCAAAGTCGATCGGATTCACCTTGTGCGGCATGGTGGAGGAGCCGATTTCGCCTGCCGTCAGCTTTTGCTTGAAGTAACCCAGCGAAATGTACTGCCAGATGTCGCGGTCGGCGTCGATCAGGATGGTGTTCGCGCGCGCCATCGCGTCGAACAGTTCCGCCATCGCATCGTGCGGCTCGATCTGGATGGTATAGGGATTGAATTCGAGCCCAAGTGACTCGATGAAGCGGCGGTTGAAGGCTTCCCAATCTACATCGGGATAGGCCGACATGTGAGCATTGTAGTTGCCCACGGCACCATTGAATTTGGCGCTCAGCGAGACGGCGGAAATTTGATTGCGGCTGCGTATCAGACGCGCCGCGATATTGGCCATTTCCTTGCCCAGCGTGGTCGGTGTCGCGGGCTGGCCGTGGGTGCGGGCCAGCATCGGCAACTCTGCCAGTTGATGCGCCAGCTCGCGCAGACGAGCGATCAGGCGGTCCAGCTCCGGCAAAAGACTGCCGGCGACGGCATCCTTCAGCATCAATGCATGTGACACATTGTTGATGTCTTCAGAGGTACAGGCAAAATGTATGAACTCGCTGGCACGCACTACCTCGGCGTTGTCTCCCAGGCATTCCCGTAGCCAGTATTCCATGGCTTTGACGTCATGGTTGGTGCGCGCCTCGATGGCCTTGATGGCTTCAGCATCGAGCACCGAAAAATTGGTGATGACTCGGTCGAGTTTGCCGATCGCTTCCGCGGAAAACGCCGCACACTCGGAAATGGCCGGGGCGACGGCGAGGCTCTTGAGCCATTCGATTTCGACGCGCACGCGATTGCGGATGAGTCCGTACTCGGAGAAATGCACGCGCAGGCTTCCGACTTTCGCGGCGTAGCGCCCATCGAGCGGCGAAAGTGCGGTGAGTGCAGTGAGTATCATGTTTTGGCGGGAGGGGGAGGGGAGGGAGGGGGGGGGGAGGTCGAAGCGCGGAAAGCGTCAGCGTGGTGAAAAGTTTAGCACGCAGGCCTGAAGGCCAGATCACGGGGCTGTCGCTGGCGTCAGGCGGCGTGCTATAGTTTCTCTGCTAAAAATTTCCTTTTACAACATGAAACTGATCGGTTCTCTTACCAGTCCTTTTGTCCGCAAGATCCGCATTGTGCTGGCAGAAAAGAAGATCGATTACGATCTGGTTCTGGATTCCCCTTGGGTGGAGGGAAATCAGGTGGCGGCGCTCAATCCGCTGGGCAAGGTTCCCGTGCTGGTATTGGAAGACGCAAGCACCCTTTATGATTCTCGCGTGATCGCCGAGTATCTGGATTCGGTGGCGCCGAACAATCGTCTGATTCCCGCTTCCGGACGCGAGCGCATCAACGTAAAGCGTTGGGAGGCTCTGGCGGATGGCGTTCTGGATGCCGCCGTGGCCGCCTTCCTCGAAGCAAGGCGTCCGGATGGTGAGCGCAGTCCATCGTGGATCGACCGACAGCACGGCAAGATTGCGCAGGCTTTGCAGGTCATGTCCGATGAACTGGGAGAGCAGCCGTGGTGTCACGGCAACAACCTGTCGCTGGCGGATATCGCGGTGGGATGCGCGCTGGGTTATGTTTCCTTCCGGCTTCCTGACATTCCCTGGGGCGAGCACCACCGCAATCTCGCGCACCTTTCCGAAAAGCTCATGCAGCGTTCGACATTCGCGGAAACCGTGCCGCCACCGGGCTAGTTGCCTGGCTCGGTGTCCGTAGTTGTGGCGTTGGCGGTGCCGTCGAGGCGTGCAATCAGACGCGGCAACAGGTTCTTTTCGGCTTGATGGGTGAGTTCTCCCACCAATTGGTCGGCCAGTCCGTCGGTGACCTTGAGCACCGCCTGGGGCAACTCCTGGACAAGCCAGAGTGACAACTCCTCGCGCAGTGCGTCGAGGTGCTGTTGCATGTGTGGTGGTGCCGTGGCAAGTGCAGCTTCCTGTTCCGATACAACATCGGTGAGCGTGGGCAAATCGTCATCGGGAGGCGCGGGTTGCGTTGTCGATCCCGACGATCCTGCAACGAACACCCGACTGCGTCGGATCAGCGCGTCGGCTTTGCGCAGTACATCCTCCGTGTTGTCGTCAGCCATCGCCTAGGTGCCTCCCGAGATATCGCGAGCTTCCAGCGGATAGCCACGCTCGCGATAAAAGCGGAAGCGTTCGCGGCCAGGCAGCCTGTCGCTGTCTTCGACACTGACAATCTCAATCAGTTGCCGGAACCGGCTGAAGCCGGGAGGGATTTCGTCCGATAGATTCAAGAGGCAGCCGTCATGGCGCGGATCGTCCAGCCCCGGCGCCAGGACGATCGGAGTCTCCGCGGCCAAGTTGTCGTCAGCCCGACAGTGCGGGGTAAACCCAGTCGGCGGCTTTGTCCACAGCAGGATGTCCAGTTCCCCGCTACGCTCGCTGGCCGGTACATACACCAGCACCTGTTTGCCCTCGCCGCTGGCGCGTGCGAGCCACGCTGCAATCGCCTGCAGCCGGTCGCGAGCACCATGGAGAAAGGTTATTTGCGTCATCCCCGTTTGCGCTTGCCGCCCGACTTCGGGGCATTGCGGGCGCGCTCCATCAGGAAGTGGCTGAGTAAGGGTACCGGTCGCCCGGTTGCCCCCTTCTCCTTGCCGGAGCGCCAGGCGGTGCCGGCGATGTCGAGGTGCGCCCATCGGTACTTGTCTGTGAAGCGCGCGAGGAAGCACGCGGCCGTGATGGTGCCGGCGGGGCGGCCGCCGATGTTTGCCATGTCGGCAAAGTTGCTCTTCAACTGCTCCTGATAGTCATCCCATAGCGGCAACTGCCAGGCACGGTCATAGGCCTCATCGCCGGCATCGAGCAATTCCCTGGCCAAGCCCTCATGGTTGGCCAGCAGGCCGCTGGCAATGTGCCCCAGTGCGATTACGCAGGCGCCGGTCAGTGTGGCGATGTCAACCACGCACTCCGGGTCAAAGCGTTCAACGTAGGTAAGCGCGTCGCAAAGTATCAGTCGGCCCTCGGCATCGGTGTTGAGGATTTCAACGGTCTGGCCTGACATCGACGTAACCACGTCACCCGGTTTCGTGGCCGCCCCGCCAGGCATGTTCTCGGTCGTTGGAATCACGCCGATGACATTGAGTGGCAGTTTCATCAGGGCCGCCGCCTTGAGTGTCCCCATCACGCTGGCAGCTCCGCACATGTCATATTTCATTTCATCCATTTCCAGCCCGGGCTTGAGCGAAATGCCGCCCGAATCGAAGGTCACGCCCTTGCCAACCAGCACCGTCGGCTTCGCCCCCGCGGGGCCCCCGACATGGCGCAGGACGATGAATTTGGGCGGTTCGTGGGATCCCCGTGCGACCGAAAGCAGGGTGTTCATGCCGAGCTTTTCCATGTCGATACGGTCCAGAATGTCGACGCCGAGGCTGTGCGATTTCGCCAGTTGCCGTGCCTGGTCGGCGAGATAGGTCGGCGTACAGATGTTACCCGGCAGATTCCCAAGATTCTTGGCAAGTTCCGCTCCTGCTGCTATCGCCAGACCTTCGCCCAGCGCCGCTTCAGCGGCAGCGAGCTCGTTGCGGTGGTTGACGCAGAAGGTCAGTTTTCGAAGCGGGCGGCGCACTTCGTCCTTCTTCGACTTGAGCCGATCAAACCGGTACACCGTTTCCTGTACCGCGAGCACCGCTTGGCGAATCTTCCAGCCAACATCCCGCTTCCTGACATTGAGTTCGGTCAGATACACCGTGCCGTCAAAGCCGCCGGTTTCATTGAGTTGCCGAACTGCCGTGGCCAATGCAGCGCGGTATGCCTTTTCCCGAAACTCCCTTTCCTTGCCGAGTCCCACGAGCAGGATGCGGTCCGCTTCGACACCGGGAACGCCGTGCAGCAAAAGGCAGGTGCCCGCTTTGCCGTCCATGTCGCCCCGACGCAGGATTTCGCTTAGAAACTGATGAGCCGCAGTGTCAACGACCTCTGCTGCCGCGGACAGCTTTCTCGGTTCAAAAACGCCGACCACTACGCACGCACTGCGTTGCTTTTCCGGCCTTCCGCTTTTTATGCTAAATTCCAAAACAGTCTCCTCATGGGGTGCGGGAACATCCGGAAATTGTTGCGTTTAGAGTGGTTTCCGTTGATGTATCGATTATTCCCCAAGTTTTCACCAAAAGTCAAAGCAGATACTCTGCTCCACGATGATTTTTCAGCGCGTCGCAATCCGGGAATTCACCCACACTGCGGCGGGGGTTTTCGTCGCGCTGTTCGCGGTTCTGATGACCACTCAGCTGATTCGTCTGCTGGGTCGGGCGGCGGGTGGAAAAATTGCATCGGAAGCCGTGATTGCGCTGCTCGGCTTTGGTGCGATCAGCTATCTGCCGGTGCTGCTGTCGCTGACTATCTTCGTCGCGGTATTGATGACCTTGTCGCGCTGGTATCGGGATTCCGAAATGGTTGTCTGGCTGGCCTCCGGCGTTCCGCTGACCGCATGGATCAAGCCTGTACTTTGGTTTGTTGGACCCCCGGTGGTCGTGATCGCGATTCTTTCGCTGCTGCTGACGCCTTGGGCAACGCAAAAAAGCGAAGCCTACCGGCAGCGCATGGATCAGCGCGACGATGTGGCGCGGGTTTCGCCCGGCACCTTCAATGAGTCTAGTGCGGCCGACCGCGTGTTTTTTGTCGAGAGTGCGGCTGCCGAAGATGGCCAGGTGAAGAACATATTCATCAGTTCAATTCAGCAAGGTCGCCTGGGTGTGATGGCGGCGGCTCAGGGGCATGCGGAAACCATGCCCAATGGCGACCGCTTTCTCGTTCTTGATCGAGGCCGACGCTACGAAGGCATTGCTGGCACGGCAGAGTATCGGATGATGGAGTTTGATCGCTATGCTGTCCGAATTGAGACTAAGGAGGCCCGCGGGTTCGAGGAATCGCCGCGCACCAAGCCCTTGTTGGATCTCTTGCGTGATCCACGGCCCGTCAATCTGGCTGAGTTCCTCTGGCGCCTTGGGCTGCCGCTGGCTGCGCTGAATCTCGCTGTGCTGGCAATTCCGTTGTCCTTCGTCAATCCGCGGGCCGGACGCACGAACAATCTGGTTTTTGCGCTGCTTGCCTACATGGTCTACAGCAACTTGCTGAGTGTCAGCCAAGCATGGGTTGCCCAAGGTAAGTTGCGCTTCGAAATAGGTGTCTGGGCGGTACATTTGGGCATGTTCCTGCTTCTTCTGGTGCTGTTCTATCGCCGGCAGAATCCCCTTGCGTGGGGCAAAATGCGATGGCGCTGAAGATCTATGAGCGCCATCTGGCACGGGAGATCTACGCTTCCACGGCTCTGGTGCTTGCGGGATTCCTGATGCTGTTCGCCTTCTTTGATCTGATCCATGAACTCGAGAGCATCGGCAGGGGCGGTTACCAGCTCCAGCATGCTTTGGGTTTTGTGGCGCTGACCCTGCCGGGACGACTGTATGAACTGTTTCCGATCGGCGTCCTGATCGGCACTCTTTATGCCCTTACGGTACTCTCCAGGCACTCGGAAATTACTGTGCTGCGTACTGCGAGATTGTCTACCGGGGATCTCCTGGTCACACTGGCAAAGATCGGCGTGGTGTTCGCCGCATTGACACTCCTCGTGGGCGAGTTTCTCGCCCCGCCGGCGGAGCGGACCGCCCAACAGCTACGACTCAAAGCCATGGGCGCACTGGTGGCCCAAGGGTTTCGCTCCGGTCTGTGGGTCAGGGACGAACTCGCGTTTGTGAATGTTCGCGAGGTCCTCCCTGATGCCTCTTTGCAGAACGTGCGGGTCTTTGAATTCGATGACCGGTTCCGCTTGTTGTCAATCAGCGAGGCCAAGCGCGGACACTATCTTTCAGGCGGTATATGGTTGCTTGAGGGTGTGGTTCGTACGGTCTTTTCCGGAGATTCGGCAAGTGTCGAGCGGTATGGCCAAATCAACTGGAAATCGGCGCTCAACCCCGATCTTCTGGCCGTACTGCTGGTGGTTCCCGAGCGTATGTCGCTGGTCAATCTGTATCTCTACATACGCCACCTGAGCGGAAACCAGCAGAAAACTGATCGCTACGAGATTGCGATGTGGAAGAAGCTTGTCTATCCGCTCGCGGCGCTGGTGATGATGGCGCTGGCACTGCCGTTCGCCTACATGCAGGATCGCATGGGGGCGGTAAGCATTCGAGTATTTGCCGGCATCATGCTGGGTATTGGTTTTCACATGCTGAACGGGTTGTTTTCTAGTCTCGGCGTGATCAATAGCTGGCCCCCGTTCTTTTCGGCAATAACACCGAGCTTGCTGTTCATGCTGACCGCTGCCGGCATGCTTTGGTGGGCCGAGCGACGCTGATTGACGAAAAACGCCGCGTCTAATCGCGCTTGAACACCAGTCGGGTACCCGCCAGACGGTCATGAAGGACTTGGCGGTCGCGATCGAATAGTGCCCAGAACAGGCCCGCACCCAGATAGAGGACGCTGGGCCAGGCTAGAATGTAACGCAGCGCCATGCGTGCCAGGGAGGCTTGTACGCCGCTCGGTGTTGAAAGGCGAATTTTCCAGGTCTGCATCGCCAGGGTCTGTCCGCCGTGGTGCCAGCACCAGATGAAGTAAGCGCCGAGCACGAGGAAAGCGTGGCTGAGCAATACCCAGCCTGGCAAAACGGTGCCGAATCCGATGCCGAGGGCCAGATGCGGCAGCATGAATGACACGGAAAGCACCCCCAGCATCAACATGCTTTCGTAAGCCATGCTGGCGAGCCGGCGTCGCAAGCCGGGCAGTTCCACCATGGGGATAGCCGCAGGAACTGGCATGGCAAAGGACTAGCGCGGCGCGGTCTGGGCGCTTGGCGCTATGGCGGGCGGAGGATTGCTTGCCACTGTCGGTTCCTTGGCAACGGACTGCTTCGGGGGCGCAGGCTGCGGCGTGGGTTTTCTGCTCGCCTCGGTTTTAAGCCGGGTCTGCTCGCTTTCGGGCAGTTCCTTGTATTCCTGCCATTTCAACTTGACCTCCTCCTTTTTTTCCGGAGAGGCTTTTTGCATTGACTTGTATTTATCTCTTGCGCGCTTGCGTTCATCCGGTGTGAGCTTGGCCCAGTCGATCATTCGTTGCTGGACACGGGCCTGTTCGTCACTGCTCAAGCCTTGGTAGCGTTGGGCGACACCAAGCCACTTCACTCGCCGGAAGCCTTCCATCTTGTCCCATTCGGCGGACAGCGGTGCGAGAACCCGCCTATGCTCCGTGGTCAATTCGGCCCAGGACGGCTGCGACAGCGGGGGGACGACTGCATGTCCGAGTGGAGAGACCAGCGAAAGCGCTACTGCGAGGATGAATCCGAAGCGCGGTCGAGCCATGCGTGGAAGCCTCGATCAAGATATGCGGAAGGGGGCAGTTCGTCGGCAAGGAGGGCGCTGTCAATTTCCTCGTACTCCCGAGCCTGTTCAAAGGCGTCCCAGTAATAAGTGCCCGCCGCACCGATGCTCAGAGCCGCTACGGCAAGCAGCATGCGCGCTTTGGCAAAAAGCGCATGTTCCACGGTATGCCCGATTCCCGTCAGACGGAAACCCCGGACTGGCACGCGTTGGCTATTCACTGCGGCCTGACGGGCTTGATGGAGGCGGCCAGCGACTTCCCTGTCAAGGGCATCCAAGCCCTGATTGAGAAGCTGCCTTGCCTTGTAACCGAACTCCATATCTTCGTTCATAGCTCTATGCCCTTCGCCCTGAGCGCCGCGGCTAGAGTCTGCGTGGCCCGCGAGCAGTGCGTCTTCACACTTCCCGCCGAACAACCCATCGCCGCTGCGGTCTCGGCAATATCCATCTCTTCCCAATAACGCATCAGGAAGGCTTCGCGTTGACGTGGCGGCAGCTTCTCGATCTCTTTTTCAATGGCAGCAAGGAGTTGAGCGCGCTCCAATTGCCGATGCGGCGTCGACAACCCGTCTGACTCGCTTTCTGCCGCAATAGTTTCAAGCGGATCGGTATCTTCATCGTCATTGGAAGAAAAGGACGACAGCAGGGTTGTCCACAAGGAGCGAACCTTGGATCGTCGGTAGCTGTCGCGGATGGCGTTTTGCAGGATTCTCTGAAACAGCATGGGCCATTCGGCGACCGGGCGATCACCGTATTTCTCCGCAATTCGCATCATCGCATCCTGGACTATGTCCAGCGCGGTTTCCTCGTTGCGAATGGCGAACATGGCCTGCTTGAAGGCTCGTCGCTCAATGCTGGCAAGGAAATCAGACAATTCGGTTCGGGAACTCAGGGGTCGCTCCTGCCAGCTTTCAGCAGTTGTTCATTGCGAATGGCAGACTATATCCGCAAGGGATACCGTCTCCTGTGCGAGCAACGGAGACATAAATCTTGACCATTCGCGCACGAGACAGTAAGGTTATACGTTTAACTCGAAAAGTGTAACAGGTGCAACCAATGCAGCTAACTGGCGCAGAAATTGTAATCAGGTGCTTGCAGGAGGAAAAGGTCGAATACGTATTCGGCTACCCCGGCGGCTCGGTTCTCTATATTTACGACGAAATGTTCAAGCAGGACAAGTTCAAGCATGTCATGGTTCGCCATGAGCAGGCTGCTGTCCATGCTGCGGATGCCTATTCCCGCTCTTCCAACAAGATCGGCGTCTGCTTGGTGACCTCGGGACCTGGCGTGACCAATGCGGTCACGGGCATCGCCACGGCACACATGGACTCCGTTCCGCTGGTGATCCTCAGCGGGCAGGTACCCACGGCCTACATCGGGCAGGACGCGTTTCAAGAATGCGACACCGTGGGCATTACCCGGCCCTGCGTCAAGCACAATTTCCTTGTCAAGGATGTCAAGGACCTGGCGATAACCCTGAAGAAGGCCTTCTACATCGCCAAGACGGGTCGCCCGGGGCCGGTGCTGGTAGATATCCCGAAGGACATCACGAACCAGAAGTGCGAATTCGAGTATCCCAAGACGATCACCATGCGTTCCTATAACCCGGTGGTCAAGGGGCACGGCGGGCAGATCAAGAAGGCGGTGCAGATGCTGCTGGAGGCCAAGCGCCCGATGATTTACACCGGGGGAGGGGTAATTCTCTCTGATGCCGCCGAACACCTGATTAAACTCGCCCGCCGTCTGGGTTTTCCAGTAACCAACACTTTGATGGGGCTGGGTGGCTATCCGGCCACCGACAAGCAGTTTCTGGGGATGCTGGGGATGCATGGCACCTTTGAGGCCAACATGGCCATGCAGCATTGCGATGTCCTGATTGCCGTCGGCGCGCGGTTCGACGATCGCGTGATTGGGAATCCGGCCAATTTTGCCGAGATTTCGCGCCGGATTATACATATCGACATAGACCCGTCCTCGATTTCAAAGCGTGTCAAGGTCGATGTGCCCATCGTTGGCAATCTGCCGGACGTCCTTGACGACCTGCTGAAGCTTCTCGAAGCCTCGGCTGGCGTACCGGATCCGAAAGCCTTGGCCGTCTGGTGGAAGCAGATCGACGACTGGCGTGGCAAGAAATCCCTCAAGTACAAGCAGGGCAAGGAAATCATCATGCCCCAGTACGTGGTCGAGAAACTCTACGAGATAACGGGCGGAGATGCCTTCATCACGTCCGACGTTGGCCAGCATCAGATGTGGGCGGCGCAATACTACAAGTTCGACAAACCGCGGCGCTGGATCAATTCCGGCGGTTTGGGCACCATGGGTGTCGGTTTGCCTTATGCAATGGGCGTACGCTTTGCCAATCCGAAAGCCACGGTGGCCTGTGTGACCGGCGAAGGATCGATCCAGATGAACATTCAGGAGCTGTCGACGGCTAAGCAGTTCCGCCTGCCGATCAAGATCATCAATCTCAACAATCGCTATCTAGGCATGGTGCGCCAGTGGCAGCAGGTGTTTCATGGCAACCGCTACTCGGAATCCTATGTCGATGCGCTGCCCGACTTCGTCAAGCTGGCGCAGGCCTACGGCCATGTCGGCATGAAGATCGAGCATCCCGCCGATGTCGAGCCGGCGTTGCGCGAGGCCTTCAGTGCAAAGCACAAGAGCGACCTCGTTTTCATGGATTTCATCACTGATCAGACGGCCAACGTGTACCCGATGGTGGCCGCAGGCAAGGGGCTTTCGGAAATGATTCTGGCCGAGGAGCTGTAAGCATGCGACACATCATTTCCATACTTATCGAGAACGAGGCGGGTGCGCTTTCGCGTGTTTCGGGCCTGTTCTCCGCCCGCGCCTTCAACATTGAATCACTCACTGTCGCGCCGACCGAAGATGCGTCTCTTTCCCGCATGACCATCGTCAGCAGCGGGTCGGACGCCGTCATAGAGCAGATCAGCAAACAGCTCAACAAGCTGATCGACGTCGTCAAGGTTGTGGATCTGTCGGAAGCCGCGCATATCGAGCGCGAGTTGATGCTGGTCAAGGTGCGCGCTACTGGCAAGGATCGCGAGGAAATGAAGCGCATTGCCGATATTTTTCGAGGTCGCATTATTGATGTCACGGACTCGACCTACATCATCGAATTGACCGGCAGCGGTTCCAAGCTCGATGCCTGTCTTGGAGCCATTGACGGCTCGTTGATCCTCGAAACAGTTCGCACCGGCATCTCCGGTATCGGACGCGGCGATCGAATCCTCAAAGTGTGAAATCCGAAACCAAGGAAAACGAATGAAAGTCTATTACGACAAGGACGCCGACCTGTCCCTCATCAAAGGCAAGAAGGTCACCATCGTGGGTTACGGGTCACAGGGCCATGCACATGCACAGCACCTCAATGACTCCGGCGTCAAGGTGACGGTCGGCTTACGCAAGGGAGGGGCCTCCTGGAGCAAAGCCAAGAAGGTTGGTCTAAAGGTCGAGGAAGTCGCCAAGGCGGTCAAGGACGCTGATGTCGTGATGATGCTGTTGCCTGACGAGACCATTCCCGCGGTTTATTACAGCGAGGTCGAGGCCAGCATGAAGAAGGATGCTGTGCTGGCCTTCGCCCATGGGTTCAATATCCATTATAATCAAGTAATTGCCCGCGCCGACATGGACGTGATCATGATCGCGCCGAAAGGGCCGGGTCATACCGTTCGGTCCGAGTACCTTCGCGGCGGCGGCGTACCTTCGCTGATCGCTATTCACCGGGACAAATCCGGCAAAGCCAAGGATATTGCTTTGTCGTACGCGGCCGCCATCGGCGGCACCAAGGGCGGCGTGATCGAGACCAACTTCCGCGAAGAAACCGAGACCGACTTGTTCGGTGAGCAGGCAGTGCTTTGCGGCGGCCTGGTTGAACTGATCAAGGCCGGCTACGAGACGCTGACCGATGCGGGTTATGCGCCGGAGATGGCGTATTTCGAGTGTCTGCACGAGGTGAAGCTGATCGTTGACCTGATTTTCGAAGGCGGCATCGGCAACATGAACTACTCGATCTCCAACAATGCGGAGTATGGCGAATACGTAACCGGCCCCAAGATCATCGGAGCCGAAGCTCGGGCCGCCATGAAGGACGCTCTGAAGGCGATTCAGGAAGGCGAGTATGCCAAGAAGTTCATCCTTGAGGGTCGTACCAATTATCCTGAAATGACCGCACGTCGTCGTTTGACTGCCGAGCACCCGATCGAACAGGTCGGCGAACAGTTGCGGGCGATGATGCCGTGGATCAAGAAGAACAAGCTGGTCGATCAGACCAAGAACTGATTTTGCGTGAATTGCTGGGAGGGTCTTGCACCGCCCCGTATCCTCCCCGGTATCCGCTTTCGCCCTTACGCGAGACTGCCGTGAATGCGTCGACACTCACGGTCGTTATTACCTTCGTCGGCGGTCATTCGTGAGCCGTTAGAATAATAGGAATCGCCTTCCATTTTTCCCGGACCATGCCGCTAATGCCACCTCGCAAGGCGCTGATGAATCCCGAGCTGCGGCGGCGGGGAATCTACTTGCTGCCCAATCTCTTGACGACGGCAGCCTTGTTCGCCGGGTTTTACGCCATTGTCCAGGCCATGACTGGACGCTTCGAGCATGCGGCGGTGGCGATTTTCATCGCCATGGTGTTTGATGGCCTTGATGGCCGTGTGGCGCGCATGACCCGAACCCAGAGCGCTTTCGGCGCCGAATACGATTCGCTGTCCGACATGGTGTCCTTTGGAGCCGCTCCGGCATTGATCGTTTTCGAGTGGGCGATGAAAGGCATGGGCAAGTGGGGCTGGATCGCGGCATTTGTCTATTGCGCCGGAGCGGCACTGCGCCTGGCGCGCTTCAATACAAACATCGATGTGGTGGACAAGCGCTATTTCCAAGGGCTGCCAAGCCCGGCTGCGGCAGCGCTGGTGGCGGGTTTCGTCTGGATCATAAACGACCTCAACATTCAGGGAGAAGTGGTGCGCTGGTATGCCTTCACCCTGACGCTGATTGCGGGAATCACCATGGTCAGTACCCTGCCCTACTGGAGCGGCAAAAACATCAACCTGCGACGTAGCGTACCCTTCATGGTGCTTCCCGTCGTCGTCCTTGGCTATGTGCTGGTGTCCTCTTATCCACCGGGTGTTCTGTTCGCGTTGTTTCTCGCCTATGCCCTGTCGGGATATGTGATGGCGGCATGGAACTGGCGTAGCAGGCGAAGGCAAGGCGTCAGCGGAGGCTAACTTCGGTTTCAGGGGCGACAGGGGAAACCAGCGCAACAAAATCTGTTGCACGTCTAAATTAAACTCTTTATAGTCACAGCCATGGTTGCGACACTTGTCTTTTCCGCACTGTTTCTTGCCGTTTCAGGCGCGCTGATCGTGCGTCTGCCGCTGCGTGCGAAGCTGCTTCCGCTGCTGCGCCGCGCGCGCTAAATACACCCCCCCACAATCCGGTTGCTCATAGCGCCTGCCACGCGAGGCGCGATATTTGCCATTTTTTTGGTTTCGGCTGCGGCTCTCAATACCGATAGAGCCGCTGCCAGTCTTCACCGAAATTTCGTTTTCCCAGGAGACAAACATGTCCAAGGAACATTTGATTATTTTTGATACGACCTTGCGCGACGGCGAACAGAGCCCTGGCGCTTCGATGACCCGCGAGGAAAAGCTGCGGATTGCCCGCCAACTGGAACGCATGAGGGTGGATGTCATTGAAGCGGGCTTCCCGGCGGCGTCGAACGGCGATTTCGAGGCGGTCAGGGCGGTCGCCGAAGCCATCAAGGATTCGACGGTGGCCGGGCTGTGTCGGGCATTCGACAAGGACATCGCACGGGCGCTTGAGGCGGTCAAGCCGGCGAGGTCGGGCCGGGTGCACACCTTCATCGCGACCAGTCCGATACACATGGAAAAGAAACTGCGTATGTCGCCGGATGACGTGCTGGTCGCGGCACGGCATGCCGTGCGCTTTGCGCGCAACGGGATCGACGACGTCGAGTTCTCCTGTGAAGATGCAGGCCGCTCCGAGCTTGAGTTCCTCTGTCGCATCATTGAAGCGGTGATCAAGGAAGGCGCTTCCACCATTAATATTCCGGACACAGTCGGCTACAATGTGCCGGAGCAGTACGCGCAGCGTATCCGTCAATTGCGCGAACGGATTCCGAATTCCGACAAGGTGATCTGGTCGGTGCACTGCCATAATGACTTGGGCTTGGCGGTGGCCAACAGCCTTGCCGCCGTGATGGCTGGGGCGCGCCAGGTCGAATGCACCATCAATGGCCTTGGCGAGCGTGCCGGCAATGCCGCGCTGGAGGAAATCGTCATGGCGGTGCACACGCGGCAGGATGTGTTTCCCTGCGCCACGCGGATCGACACGACGCAAATCGTCGCGGCATCAAAGATGGTGTCCAGCATCACCGGATTCCCGGTTCAGCCCAACAAGGCGATTGTCGGAGCCAACGCTTTTGCTCATGAGTCGGGCATCCATCAGGATGGTGTGCTGAAACATCGCGAGACCTACGAGATCATGCGTGCCGAAGACGTTGGCTGGAACGCCAACAAACTGGTGCTGGGCAAGCATTCCGGGCGCACCGCATTCAAGGCCCGCTTGAAGGACCTCGGCATCGAGGTCGATAGCGAGCAGATACTGAATGTCGCCTTCACTCACTTCAAGGAACTCGCCGACAAGAAGCACGAGATATTTGACGAAGACCTGCACGCGTTGATGAGCGACGAAATGGTCCTGCCGGATGACGAGCACTACAAGCTCGTGTCCTCGATGTTCCACTGCGAAACCGGGGAGGCGCCGCAGGCGCGGCTGACTCTTTCCGCGGGGGGTGCTGAAAAGCACGCGGAATCGAGCGGCAGCGGCCCGGTCGACGCGACCTTCAAGGCGATCGAAAGTGTTGCCGCGAGCGGTTCCGAGCTGCTGCTCTATTCGGTTAACGCCATCACCACCGGCACTGATGCGCAGGGCGAGGTGACGGTCCGCCTGGCGAAGGACGGCCGGATCGTGAATGGTCAGGGCGCGGATACGGATATCGTGGTTGCTTCGGCCAAGGCCTATATCCACGCGCTCAACAAGCTATGTTCCGGACAGGAAAAGCTCAATCCGCAGATTTGACGGCTTTGGAGGGGGCGGTTGCGCGCGCATGGCCGAGACAGCCGGCGAACAGTAGCATCGCCACGACGGTCTCGACCATCGCCAGCAACTGGCTTGCGCCCTGGTCGGAGGCTGCGCGTACCAGCCCTTCGGTGACGTAGGCCAATGCCAGCATGGCCGTCCATTGGTGCGTGTAGCGTTTCCCGCGCAGGATGCCGAACAGCGGCAGCAGTAGCGGCAGGGCCTTCAGGGCTAGCATCGAACCGCCGGCACGCAGCGGCGCCAGCCAGAGTTCCCAGGCAAGGCAGAGAAACAGCAAGGCGACCAGGCTGGTCGATGCCAGGCGGTTGAACCAGGAAGTCATCCCGCGAGTTTTTTCGCGGTCTCGGCCAGCCGGCGTCCGAGAGCGACAGCGAGCTGCCTTTCGTGTTCGCTGGCGGCCGTATTGCCGTCGCCGCCGCTGACATGGCTCGCGCCGTAAGGCGTGCCGCCCTCGCGCGTCGTCGACAGCGCGGCCTCGGTGTAGGGAATGCCGAGGATCATCATGCCGTGATGGAGGAGAGGCAGCATCATCGACAGCAAGGTGGATTCCTGGCCGCCATGCATGCTTGTTGTGGAGGTAAACACCGCCGCCGGTTTTCCCGCCAGTGCGCCTTTAAGCCACAGGCCGCCGGTCGAGTCGAGGAAGTACTTCAATGGCGCTGCCATGTTGCCGAAACGCGTTGGGCTGCCCAGTGCGAGGCCGATGCATTCTTCGAGATCGCGGGTTTCGACATAGGGCGCACCCTCATCCGGGATGGGCGCTTCGGTTGCTTCACAGACTGCAGATACCCTCGGCACGGTGCGCAGGCGCGCGGCGATGCCGGGCGTCTGTTCTATGCCGCGGGCGATGTGGCGCGCCAGTTCACGCACCGAGCCGTGATGGCTGTAGTAGAGAACAAGGATTTCACGAACCTCGCTTGCCTTCTGCATCTTGCGGCCTCCGGTAGAATTCAATTATATGCGGCTCCTGGCTCCCTTTCGGCTTATCGTCCGCACCGCGCAGCGTTTTCATGGCGAGCATTGCGCACACGCTGCTGCCGCGCTTTCCTTCGCCACCTTGATTGGGTTGGTGCCAATGATCGCCGCGGCGTTTGCGTTGATCTCGTTGCTGCCTGCCAGCGTCGGTCTTGGTTCGGCGCTGGAGAAGTTCCTGCTGGCCAACCTGCTGCCTGAAAAGGCTGGCGTCATCATCGCGAAATATATCGGTCAGTTTGCGACTCGTACCGGCCGGGTGACTGTTCTGGGAATCGCGGTGCTGGGTGCGACTGCCTTGATGCAGATGCTGACCATTGAACGCGCTTTCAACCGGATCTGGCGGGTCAAATCCGGGCGGCCGTTCCTGCGACGTCTGGCCATGCACGGCCTTGCGCTGTTGCTCGGGCCTCTGGTTTTTGGCGCCAGCCTTACCGCCATCTCGTTGGTCGCCAGCGTCTCGCTAGGCTTCGTCGATGAACCCCATTGGGTGAACAGTATTGTGGTTCGCGGCCTGTTGCCTTTCGCCTTCATGAGCGTCCTGTTTGCCCTGCTCTACTGGGGCGTGCCCAACAGGCTGGTGAAACCCTGGCATGCAGCTTTTGGCGGCGCGATGGCGGCGCTGGGCTTTGCCGGATTGCAGAAGCTATTCACGCTCTATATCGCCGCTGGTTTCACCTTGAACGCGGTGGTTTATGGCGCCTTCTCCGTGTTCCCGGTCTTTCTGGTCTGGCTCTACGCATCATGGAGCGTGATACTGATCGGCGCCTTGCTGGTTGCCGAGTTGCCGCAATCGACTCGTGCCTAATCTGCCTTTGCGTTTCGCACGAACTCGAAGACTTCGACGCTGGAGGTTTCGATCAGACTCCGTTGCGGCACGCATTCAGTAATGTGCAAGTGGGCCTCGTCTTCTTCCAGCAAGGTGAACGGACGGGCGTTGAAGTCTCCCCTTGCAGCCAGAATCGCCTCGCCGCGGTTGAGTCCTGGCAGGGCCGGTAGCAGCAACGCGGGGATAGGTGGCTCCCGATGGCGACTGGCCAGGGCTTGTATGCGTACTGGCTTGACAGATGGTGCCAGGACTTCCAGCCCCATTTCTACATGGCTGCTACTGTTGGCGCGAGCCCAGCGCACCAGGCAGATCTGCCAGGCAGCCCCGGTACCGGTGCGCAAACCGAGGGCGCAACCCGGCACGATACCGGCGAACTCGCCGGCGACATGGACGATCGCATACCCTGAAGGCCCTTCGTTCAACAGCATCCAATCGCTGTGAGTCAATTTGCATTCTGCGGAACCTGGTTCTTGCCGGAACTCGGTTTCAAGTGCGGTCCACAAGGTGCTCAACTGAGTGCAGACTTCCACGCGCAGTGCCTGCGGACGGCGATGAAAACGGCGCTGCCGCAGTTCAGCCCAACATTGGCGCGCCCGTTCCAGCGCGTTGCGATAGTCGGCGCCTGCCGCCTGAAGCGGCAGCCCAATGGACAATGGTTGCACTCCGTCGTTGAGCTGGTCAAGATGTTGCGCGGCCAGCTTGGCAAGCTCGCCAAACCGGAAGTAGAGAGAGGGTCCGCCATCCGGTCCGAGTCGTGCGAGCGCAACTGGCGGTTGGTCCAGACTGGCGTCGAGCCAGAACCAGTCTCCGGCTTGGTCGGGACGGATCGCATCGATCTGGGTGACCGCAGCGTGAGCCTCGATGTACTCCGCAAGAAAGGCGATTTCGCGCGGCGCCAGGCCCTCGGGTTGAGCTGCACCGAGGGCCAGCATGGCTTTGAAACGTGCATCAATCGCGCTCATTTCCACCGGCAGCGTCGCCGTCGGGTCGACTGACTCGTGGGGCAGGTGGTAAAGCGCCTGGGCGTTGCGCCAAAAGTTGTTTGGCGTCGGAATCGCAGTGAGTGATGTGACGATGAATTGCCGCGACAGGTTCAGGATTCCCGCAGGCAAACCTGTGTTCTGCTGCGATGGATCTGGCCGAGTTGTTCGGGGCTGGCATCCCCGGCCACTTTCAGCCAGGTGTCACCCAGTTCCGCGCGCAGACCGATCAAGCCTCGGGCTACC